>NZ_JACOFV010000004.1 GCF_014284255.1 Cognatundibacterium jejuense | reverse complement strand
TTTGGGTGAGATGTGTGTAGTTCATTATGCAATTTCGACTGGCCGGTCAAAAAGGCACAAATGCTATCGCATCTTGCCCTCATTAACCGATACCGTTCATAAATTGCACTTCATCCTAGAATTCGCCTCATAAAAACTGGCCAAATCTCTGCAATAAGCCTTGCGAGTATTGAGTGAGCAATTTTTTAGACTATCAGCAAAGAAAGTAAATGCTGGAACCTCGCCGCTTGGACCAAGCAGCTTGTAAGCGGTTCGCCCCTCTTTTTCGTAAACAATAAGAGTGACATTTTTCTTACTTCGAATGCCCTTCGGTTCCATATTGAATCCCATTCAATCTTCAATGTGCACCAGGGAAGAATAGTCAACGCTTTGAGGAGATTCAAGGAGGAAATTACTTTTGTTTAACAAAAGTAATAAAAAGAAATAATCATAGACAAAAGCTAAAATCCTAAGTCTCTGATTTTAAATGATTTTTGGTCCACCCTACACGAATCGAACGTGTGACCTACAGCTTAGAAGGCTGTTGCTCTATCCAACTGAGCTAAGGGCGGAATTTATTTCATCACAATTGTAATACGCACTTGGATCGACCTGTAATAAGAACGTGTGACCTACAGCTTAGAAGGCTGTTGCTCTATCCAACTGAGCTAAGGGCGGAATTTATTTCATCACAATTGTAATACGCACTTGGATCAACCTGTAATAAGAACGTGTGACCTACAGCTTAGAAGGCTGTTGCTCTATCCAACTGAGCTAAGGGCGGAATTTATTTCATCACAATTGTAATACGCACTTGGATCAACCTGTAATAAGAACGTGTGACCTACAGCTTAGAAGGCTGTTGCTCTATCCAACTGAGCTAAGGGCGGAATTTATTTCATCACAATTGTAATACGCACTTGGATCAACCTGTAATAAGAACCTGCGACCCCGAGCTTAGAAGGCTCGTGCTCTATCCAACTGAGCTATGGTCAGTTTTATTTCGCACTCTATCAGAGCAAGAAAACTGAAGGCTGAATACTACATGTTTACAGCCCCAGTTTCAAGAATAGACTGCGATCTGAAGCTAATATCTGCTAAATTTTTTCGATGCAAGCAACCAAACGACGCGCACTGGCGCTAGCAAGCTCGCCGTCGTCCGCCTCAACCATCACGCGTAACAATGGCTCGGTTCCGGAGGCACGTATCAATACGCGACCACGACCAGATAGCTCAGCCTCTACTTTGTCTTTCTCTTGCATCAAAAGAACATTTTTCTGCCAATCAAAGCCAGGAGAGACGCGGACATTTAACAGTACCTGCGGGAATAGTTGCAGCTTATCAAAGCACGCATCCAAAGTTTTACCACTGCGGCGCAAAGCAGACAAAACTTGCAATGCAGAGACAATGCCATCACCGGTTGAATGCTTATCAAGACACAATAAGTGACCAGAACCTTCACCACCCAATAACCAATCACGTTCACGCAATTGCTCCAGCACATAGCGATCACCGACTTTGGCGCGGGCAAAACCCACACCCAAATCTTTTAAGGCAATTTCAACGGCCATATTCGTCATTAATGTCCCAACCACACCAGGAACCGAACCGATAGCAAGCCTATCCATCACCATCAGATAAAGCAATTCATCGCCGTTATAAATTTTCCCGTGACGATCGACCATAATCAGACGATCCGCATCGCCATCAAGAGCAATCCCCAAATCTGCATGGTTAGCGCGCACCGCAATTGAGAGTGCATCAGGTGAAGTTGCACCAACATTATCGTTAATGTTCATACCAGTTGGCGTATTGCCTATAGCAATAACTTCCGCACCGAGCTCGTGAAATACATGTGGCGCGATATCATACGCTGCACCGTGCGCGCAATCGACAACGATTTTAATGCCGCGCAAGTCTAATTCCGATGGGAAGGTGCTCTTACAGAATTCTATGTAACGACCATTCGCATCACGTAAGCGCTGTGCCTTACCCAAATGATCGGAGCTCACGCATTCCATCGGTAAATCCAACTGTGCCTCAATAGCGAGCTCAACTTCATCTGGAAGTTTATTTCCCTGTGCAGAGAAAAATTTAATACCGTTATCGTAATAAGGGTTGTGAGATGCGGAGATAACCACCCCTGCCGACAGGCGCAATGCGCGTGTCAGGTAAGCTACTGCAGGTGTCGGCATAGGACCAGATAACATCACGTCAACACCTGCCGCAGCAAAACCAGCTTCCAGAGCGGCTTCAAGCATGTAACCAGAGATACGCGTATCTTTGCCAATCAATACGGTTGGGCGTTTCTCTCCAGGTTGACCGGTTTGCGCCAACACCTTGCCTGCGGCATAGCCTAAACGCATTACAAAGTCAGGAGTAATTGGAGCAACACCAACTTTGCCACGAATACCATCAGTACCAAAATATTTTCTTGTCATTTTTAATGTCCAATTCTCTTTTTTCAAACGAGCATTGCTCGCCAAACTTTTAACGCATCCACAGTTTCAGCAACATCGTGAACCCGTAAAATTTTTGCTCCCATATTTGCGGCGGATAAGGCAGCCGCAAGACTACCAGCCAAACGTTTTTCAGTTACTCGACCGGTCATTTCACCGATCATTGTTTTTCTTGATACGCCGACCAACACCGGTAAGTCCAATTGATGCGCCATTTTAGGGATATCTTTAAATAGCGCGATATTATGCAACAACGATTTGCCAAAACCAAAGCCCGGGTCGACACATAAATTTTGCCGCGGAACACCGGCATCCAACAAATCCCTTACTCTATCGCCTAAAAAGCCCCTCACCTCCGTAACTACATCAACATATGCTGGAGATGACTGCATATTCGAAGGCACATTTTGCATATGCATAATGCACAGCCCAACGTCACTTTCAGCAACAGCAGCAATTGCCTCCGGTGAACGAAAGCCTTGGATATCATTAATCATATCCACACCAGCCAATATGGCTTCTCTCATCACTTCTGGCTTATACGTATCAATAGACAAGGCTTTGCCACAATCGCGCAAAGCAAAAATTACTGGCATGACGCGGCGCAATTCCTCATCAAGTGACAAAGCCTGAGATCCCGGGCGACTGGACTCTCCTCCGATATCGATAATATCAACCCCGTCCTCTATCATCTGTTCGGCGCGCGATAATGCACTATCCAAATCAAGGAACTTGCCACCATCAGAAAATGAATCCGGCGTGACGTTCAAAATACCCATCACCAGCGGCTTACAATCATCGTTTCGCAAAGGAATGCGATAACGCCCACATTGAAAATAATCAGTCATAAAAAAAATAAAGGCGAGGATCGCTCCTCACCTTATATTAAAAGCTTAACTCAGAAACATGAAAAATCAGGCTGGTGCAGTCGCGTTCGGAGAAACGCCCCCAGAACTATTGTCCGATGAAGATCGACCGGTAGACTGCCCGAGCTTAGGAGGACGAGGAGCGACGCCATTCATAATGTCGTTTACCTGATCAGCATCGATGGTTTCCCAATCCAGCAAGGCCTTAGTCATTACCTCAACTTTATCGCGATTCTCTTCCAGCAATCGACGCGCAAGTGCATATTGGGTGTCGAGAATAGAACGAATCTCAGCATCGACTTTTTGCTGTGTCGCTTCCGAAATGGTTTTCGAAGCCATACCAAAATAACCTTCTTGCTGATTATCTTCGTAAACCATAACTCCCATGCTGTCCGACATACCGAAACGGGTCACCATAGAGCGCGCCAACTTGGTGGCACGAGAGAAATCGTTTGATGCACCAGTCGACATTTGACCTACGAAAATCTCCTCAGCGATACGACCACCAAAAAGAATAGAAATCTCTTCTAACATTTTGTCTTTGTAGCCGCTGATCTGATCATGCTCAGGTAACTGCCACGTCAGACCGAGCGCAAAACCGCGTGGCATTATCGTCACTTTGTGTACTGGATCGGCTTTAGGCATCAGCTTCGCAATAACGGCATGACCAGACTCATGATAAGCAGTATTACGACGCTCTTCTTCACGCATGACCATTGATTTGCGTTCAGGTCCCATGAAGATTTTATCTTTCGCATCTTCAAAGTCCATCATTTCTACCAGACGCTTATTGCGGCGCGCAGCAAACAGTGCAGCTTCATTCACCAGATTCGCCAAATCGGCGCCAGAGAAACCTGGAGTACCACGGGCCAGAATATCTGCTTTAACGTCAGCAGAGATGGGTACTTTACGCATGTGAACATTCAAGATTTGCTCGCGACCACGAATATCTGGCAAACCCACCGAAACCTGACGATCAAAACGACCTGGACGTAACAAGGCTTTATCAAGTACGTCAGCACGGTTAGTTGCAGCGATTACGATGACGCCAGAATTCGCTTCAAAGCCGTCCATTTCAACCAACATCTGGTTCAGTGTTTGTTCGCGCTCATCATTACCGCCACCCATGCCGGCACCGCGATGACGACCAACAGCATCAATCTCATCGATGAAAATAATACAAGGTGCGTGCTTTTTAGCATTTTCAAACATATCACGAACGCGTGACGCACCAACACCCACAAACATTTCGACGAAATCAGAACCGGAAATAGTAAAGAATGGGACTTTGGCTTCGCCAGCGATCGCACGTGCCAACAATGTTTTACCTGTTCCAGGAGGACCAACCATCAATACGCCACGTGGAATACGTCCACCGAGCTTCTGGAATTTGGTCGGATCGCGTAAGAAATCAACAACCTCAGTTACCTCTTCTTTGGCTTCATCGCAACCAGCAACGTCAGCAAAAGTCACATTATTGTTCGCATCATCCAGCATACGTGCTTTGGATTTACCAAACGAGAACGCTCCACCCTTGCCGCCACCTTGCATCTGGCGCATAAAGAAAATCCAGACGCCAATCAGCAACAGCATTGGGAACCAGGAAATAAACACTTGCGATAAGAACGATTGCTCTTCCGCAGGTTTACTATCAAACTTAATTCCATTAGCAACTAAATCACCAACCAAACCACGATCAAAGATAGTACCTTGCGACTTGATTTTTTTACCTTCAGTCGTTACTGCTGTTACGGTACGGGTAGAATCGTCGATCGTCACTTCTTTAATATGCTTCGCTTTAACTTCGTCCAAAAACTCGGAATACGGCACTGCGGCCATACCAGAGGTACCGGCTTTTCCGCCAAACTCTTTGAAAAGCATAAAAAGCACCATGGCAACAACTACCCATATAGCCGCTTTTGAAAACATATTATTCACGAGAACTCCTTGGGCGCAGGTTACGCCATTTGATACTGTAATCAGTCATTCTACCCCCAATAGGCAGAGCTTGCTAGCCAGCATATGCTGGCAACATTGAGGATTATCAAGAGTAAAAATATGGAACTTAATAAAATCACACATAGAGATGTGTTTCAGGGTCGAATAAATGAGACCCCCCCCACACACCGCAGTGCGCTCATCATTCAGTTACTCAGGATGTTTCAACCCTTTGCCAAGCAAAAATATCTCTGACGATTTATCTTTGCTCGCCTTAGGCTTCTTATTCAAGACAACTTTAAACTCATCTTTGAACATATTAATAATATTATTATAACTAGGTCCATGGAAGCACTTCACAAGCAACGAACCAGTCGGCTTTAAATGTGCCTTAGCAAAACTGACAGCTAATTCGATGATGTACTCGACTCTGGCAGAATCCACCGTTGAGTTACCAGATAAGTTCGGCGCCATATCTGATAGTACAAGATCAAGCTTACGTCCGACTAGTTTAGACTCCAATTGATCAAGAACCTCGTTCTCACGAAAATCCCCCTGAATAAATTGAACGTCAGCAATAGGCTCCATAGGTAAAAGATCAAGTGCAAATATTTCGCCGTCGATACCCCCGCCCTCTTTACCAGCGAGCTTATTTCGTACATATTGAGACCAACTACCCGGTGTTGCCCCTAAATCGACGATAATCTGTCCTGGACGAATAAGTTTCTCAGACTCATCAATCTCTTTTAGCTTGTAAACGGCGCGCGCGCGGTAGCCTTCTTTTTGTGCAAGTTTCACATAAGGATCATTTATATGATCGTGAACCCAATTTTGATTGAATTTATTCTTTGCCATTCGCGTAAAATACTGCTTTTAAAGGAAAACTATGCATTTCCTGACTGATTGACGTCAGGGGATGTATTTATCGTGCAACCGTTGGATGCACAAGGAAAAATTATGTTAAAACTCACTCCCGCCGAAAGAAGCGAACTCAGATCCGAAGCTCACGCCCTGAAACCTATCGTCCTGATTGGTGAAGCAGGACTTTCACCTTCCGTCATCAAAGAAATTGACGCCGGCTTAAATGCCCATGGTTTAATTAAAGTTCGCGTTTTCGGCGACGACCGCGAAGCACGTATCGCGATGTACGATACCATCTGCGCAGAGCTCAAAGCCGCACCAGTGCAACATATCGGAAAACTTTTGGTGATTTACCGTCCAAAGATTGAAGGCACCAAAGAAACCAAGCTCGTCAAAAAAGGTCGTGGCATGCGCGAAGTTACTATCGTCAAGCCTAGTCCAAGTGGCACTAAAAAGCCAACAGTATCTAAAGTCATGGTAAAAGGTAACGAACGCGTTACTCAAGGCGGCAACGTCAAACGCGCAAAACCGCGCCAAACAAGCGCCAAAAAATCAGCTTTAGGGAATTCCTGATTTTTACAGCAGTGACGCTGCAATGTAGCCGCAGACCCGCACTGTAACACTACCCGACCATGAAAATGGTCGGGAACTGAAATTAACTTCACTCAATGTGCCCGGTTTTGCCAGACAATAATCCGCGATGAGACAAACTTCATCACGGATTATTTAAACTCAGACGTACAGCACATCCAATACTTCATACTCACGAACACCCGCTGGCGCTTGCACACCTACGACGTCACCCGCATATTTACCAATCAATGCACGTGCAATCGGAGATGTGATTGATACTTTACTCAATTTAATATCCGCCTCGTCTTCACCGACGATCTGGTAACTGACTTTTTGCGAATTCTCTAAGTCTTCGAGGTGCACAGTAGAACCAAACACTACCCGACCTTCCGCATCCAAGGTTGTTGGATCGATGATTTGTGCGGAACCCAGCTTACCTTCCAGCTCTGCGATTCGTCCCTCAATAAATGCCTGACGTTCTTTTGCAGCATCATATTCAGCATTTTCTGATAGATCACCTTGCGCGCGTGCTTCAGCGATTGCATTAATCACGTCTGGGCGTTCTTTGGTTTTCAAATTGTGCAATTCTTTTTTTAACAATTCTGCACCGAATTTGGTGATAGGTACTGTACTCATTTCATTCACACTTATAAAAGTAAAAATACAGAGGTCACATCCAACACCAGCCTGACCGATGCCTTATGTGACCTCTGTATCAAAGATTCAACATCGACAAACTCACATTTGCCGACACTGTGTTTTTTATCAGTTTAAAGTCTTATGCAGACCTTGTAAATCATAAACATTCAATTCGCTTAAATGACGCATACCTTCCACCGCTGCTTCAGCGCCAGCGATAGTCGTGAACGTCGTTGCGCGAGCAATCAGAGCCGATGTGCGAATCGCGCGCGAATCAACAATCGCGTTGCGTTTTTCTTCTACCGTATTAATTACCAGAGCGATTTCATTGTTTTTGATCATATCAACCACATGCGGACGACCTTCAACCACTTTGTTGACGATCGTCACCGGAACTCCAGCTGCTGAAATCGCCGCTGCGGTACCGCGAGTTGCAACCACAGTGAAGCCCAACTCAACCAGATCCTTTGCCACTTTGACTGCACGCGGCTTGTCACTGTTTTTGATACTGAGGAATACTTTGCCAGAAGTTGGCAATTTTACACCAGCACCTAATTGGGATTTAACGAAAGCTTCACCGAAGGTTTTGCCAACACCCATGACTTCACCAGTCGATTTCATCTCAGGTCCGAGAATCGTATCAACACCAGGGAACTTCACAAACGGGAACACCGCTTCTTTGACGCTGAAGTAAGGCGGCACAACTTCTGCGCCAATACCCTGAGAATCAAGGGATTGACCGACCATACAACGTGCCGCGATCTTCGCCAGTTGCAAGCCTGTTGCCTTAGAAACGTAGGGAACAGTACGTGAAGCACGTGGGTTCACTTCCAACACGAACACTACGTCTTTACCATCTTGCTGCTGAATCGCGAACTGCACATTCATCAAACCAACAACATTCAAGCCTTTTGCCATCAAAGCAGTCTGACGCTTCAGTTCAGCGATCGTTTCTTGTGACAACGAATATGGCGGCAGTGAACATGCGGAGTCACCGGAGTGCACACCAGCTTGCTCGATATGCTCCATCACGCCACCAATGAACGTACGCTCACCGTCAGACAAGCAATCAACGTCAACTTCGATTGCATCATTCAGGAAGCGATCGAGCAACACAGGCGAGTCATGAGAAACTTTAACTGCTTCGCGCATGTAACGCTCAAGATCACGCTGCTCATGCACGATTTCCATCGCACGGCCACCAAGTACGTAAGATGGGCGAACCACCAATGGGTAACCAATTTCTTGCGCCAATACCAAGGCATCTGCCTCAGTACGTGCAGTACGATTTGGTGGTTGACGCAAGCCTAAGTCTTGTAACATTTTTTGGAAACGTTCACGATCTTCAGCTGCATCAATCATGTCTGGCGATGTACCAACGATAGGTACACCGTTCGCCTCCAGATCCAGCGCCAATTTCAAAGGCGTCTGACCACCGTATTGAACGATCACACCGACTGGCTTTTCTTTGTCGACGATTTCTAATACATCTTCCAATGTCAACGGCTCAAAGTACAAACGATCTGAGGTGTCATAGTCAGTGGAAACAGTTTCTGGATTGCAGTTGACCATAATGGTTTCGTAACCATCTTCGCGCATCGCAAATGCGGCGTGAACGCAGCAATAATCGAACTCAATACCCTGACCAATACGGTTTGGACCACCACCCAATACCATGATCTTTTTCTTATCAGTCGGCTGTGATTCGCACTCATCTTCATACGTGGAATACATGTAGGCTGTGTTCGTCGCAAATTCACCTGCACAGGTATCAACACGCTTATAGACCGGACGCACGTTCATTGCGCGGCGCATGTCACGAATCACGGTATCTGTCGTACGCAATAATTTTGCCAGGCGACGATCAGAGAAACCTTTTTGTTTCAGTTTCAACATCATGTCTTTGTCGATGCTAGCCAACTCTTGCTCATCCAACCACAATTCGATATCAACGATATCTTTGATTTGTACCAGGAACCATGGATCAATGTGCGTCAATTGATGCACTTCATCCAAAGTAAAGCCCTGCGCAAACGCATCGCCAACGTACCAGATACGATCTGGGCCTGGTTCGCCCAATTCTTTTTCCAGTGTTTGACGATCCTGCGTTTTTTCATTCATGCCATCAACACCGACTTCCAGTCCGCGCAGGGCTTTTTGGAAGGACTCCTGGAAGGTGCGGCCAATCGCCATCACTTCGCCAACGGATTTCATTTGGGTAGTCAAGCGGTTATCTGCTTGCGGAAATTTTTCGAACGCGAAACGAGGAATTTTGGTTACAACATAATCGATCGATGGCTCAAACGATGCTGGCGTTGCGCTGCCAGTGATTTCGTTACGTAATTCATCGAGCGTAAAGCCCACTGCTAACTTGGCAGCGATCTTCGCAATCGGGAAACCAGTTGCTTTGGATGCCAGCGCGGATGAACGCGATACGCGTGGATTCATCTCGATGACGATCATACGACCATCAGCAGGATTAACCGAGAACTGTACGTTAGAGCCGCCAGTATCCACACCAATCTCGCGCAATACCGCCAAAGAGGCGTTACGCATGATTTGGTATTCTTTGTCTGTCAGCGTCTGCGCTGGAGCAACGGTAATCGAGTCACCCGTGTGCACGCCCATCGGATCCAAGTTTTCGATAGAACAAACGATGATGCAGTTATCCGCCTTATCGCGAACCACTTCCATCTCGTATTCTTTCCAGCCGATCAGAGATTCCTCGATCAGCAATTCGTTGGTTGGGGATGCTTCCAGACCGCGCTTGCAAATGGTTTCAAATTCTTCTGGGTTGTACGCAATACCACCACCAGTGCCACCCATTGTAAATGAAGGACGGATAATAACTGGGAAGCCAACATCTTTTTGCACTGTCCAGGCTTCATCCATGGAATGTGCAACGCCGGAACGCGCAGAGCCAAGACCAATTTTGGTCATCGCATTTTTGAATTTGAGACGATCTTCTGCTTTATCGATGGCTTCTGGTGAAGCGCCAATCAATTCGCAGTTGTATTTTGTCAGCACGCCATTACGATGCAGATCGAGTGCGCAATTGAGCGCCGTCTGACCACCCATGGTCGGCAGGATCGCATCTGGACGTTCTTTGTCAATAATACGCTCAACCACTTGCCAGGTGATTGGCTCGATGTAAGTCACATCAGCCATTTCCGGATCCGTCATGATGGTCGCTGGATTACTATTGACCAAAATAACGCGATATCCCTCTTCACGCAACGCTTTACACGCTTGCGCACCAGAGTAATCGAACTCACACGCCTGGCCAATGATGATAGGACCAGCGCCGATAATTAAGATGCTTTTTATGTCGGTACGTTTTGGCATTTTTATTATTCTCCTGTTTTAGCCTGTGATTTTGCTGCACTCATCAGTGCCGTAAAGCGATCAAACAAGTACGCAATATCATGCGGACCTGGCGATGCTTCAGGATGGCCTTGGAAGCAGAACGCTGGTTTATCGGTGCGAGCGAAACCCTGCAAAGAACCATCAAACAAAGATACATGCGTCACCCGGCAATTTGCTGGCAAAGATGCAGCATCCACCGCAAAACCGTGATTCTGCGAAGTGATCAACACTTGCTTAGTATCCAGATCTTGTACCGGATGATTTGCACCATGATGACCAAACTTCATCTTCAGCGTTTTAGCACCAGAAGCCAACGCCATGATTTGATGACCAAGGCAAATACCGAAAGTAGGAATGCCTTTTTCTATCAATTCTTTTGCCGCAGCAATGGCGTAATCGCATGGCTCAGGATCCCCGGGGCCGTTCGACAGAAATACGCCATCTGGATTTAACGCCAACACATCGGCCGCACTAGACTGCGCAGGCAACACTGTAACTTTACAACCGCGTTCCGCCAGCATGCGCAAGATATTACGCTTAACACCGAAGTCAAAAGCGACAACATGGAATTGTGGGTTCGACAGTTGGCCATAACCTTGACCGAGCACCCACTCAGCTTCAGTCCATTCATAGGACTGGGTAGAGGAAACCACTTTTGCTAAATCCATGCCTGACAAGCCGGGGAAAGATTTTGCCAGAGCAATCGCTTTTTCAGCATCTTTACCGACCAGTATTGCACCACCCTGAGCACCTTTTTCACGCAAGATACGCGTCAATTTGCGGGTGTCAATACCAGCAATTGCAACGATATTTTGGGAAATGAGATAGTCAGAGAGGGATTGTTCGGAGCGGAAATTGGAGACCAGCATTGGTAAATCTTTGATGATTAAACCTGCCGCATGAATTTTTTCAGACTCAACGTCTTCAGAATTAATGCCAGTATTACCAATATGCGGGTAAGTCAGCGTTACGATTTGAGAACTATAACTAGGATCAGTCAGAATTTCCTGATAGCCTGTCATGGAAGTATTAAAAACAACTTCACCAACTGTATGACCGGTAGCACCGATAGAATAGCCAGTAAATATTGTTCCATCGGCGAGAGCTAAAATAGCGGTACTCTGACCGGAACGAAGAAGGGACTGCGGAATGGGCAGCAAGGGCAACTCCTGTATTGTTACCGCCGCTGCGACGCCCCAAGCTGTCGTTTTTCACACAAGCCGAACGGATGCCGTGCGACCTGAAAAAAGATGATGGAGCGATGTGGAATTGGGTAGGCGCTACGGCGAGATTTCGAATTAGTTAAACCCTCGAATTATAGCCCAAAAACCCCTACCAGGCAATCGAAAACAGGTCAAAATCAGAGCCAAATTTAAAGGTCGGACACTTAAACTCAAAGAACACATCACACCGGAGAGTGGATCACAATCAGAAATGATAACCCACCCTATATCAACCCACTACTCTCAGAGTCCTAAAGCGGCGATACCAGCTTTCGCAATTTGAGCATCTTCCGCAGACTTCACACCAGACACGCCAACTGCCCCAACACAATAACCATCAACCATCACCGGAACACCGCCCTCGAGCATACCTTCAATCAATGGCGCACTTAAAAAAGAAAAACGACCATTATTAATAATATCCTCATAAATTTTTGACTCGCGCTTACCAAGCGCAGCAGTAGTTGCTTTCGCTGGGGCAATATGCGCAGAAATTGGCGCCACACCATCTAAACGTTGCAACCACATCAGATGACCGCCATCATCCACAATAGCGATAACTACCGCCCAGTTATTTGCCAGCGCTTCAGCCTCAGCCGCTGCAGCAATTTTTTTTACATCTTCGAGGGTAAGTATAGGTTTAGTTTGCATCATTAGCTCCCTTTTTAACGGTGCGGCGATTGTACGCGATGACCAAAAACTTGAGTGTAAAAAGTGTTTTAATTAAAATAAATTACTTTAAATCTATACGTTTAAACAAGGCTTATTTAACCTAAAGGTTTACATTGTTTAAAACTTCGCTTAAAGTGAAGCGGTTTTATTTCCTGAGTGCAAAGATGCTAACAAACGTTTCCCAAATAAAAAGAAATGCCAAATTAGTCCTTATCGCGGCCATTTTTCAAGTCGCCGCCAGCACCCAAGCATGGGCAAATGACAACCCATTCCCGGAATCCTCTACCGCCTATAGCAAATTACAAGAAATCAGACAACGCGCCTCCGATTTAACACTGAAGGCGATGGATTTCATGGGCATACGCTACAAACGTGGTGGCAATACACCTGAAAACGGGCTCGACTGCAGTGGCTTTGTGCGCCTCGTTTTCAAAGATGCCGTAGGAGAAAACTTACCACGCACGGCCGCCGAAATCAGCCGCGTCGGCGAAAATGTTGACCAAAAAGATTTACAGCCAGGCGATCTGGTGTTTTACAACACATTAAAACGTGGCTTTTCACATGTAGGAATCTACCTGGGCGACAATAAATTTATCCACTCTCCTTCTGCAGGTGGACAGGTTCGGGTTGAGAGCATGGATCTCGCGTACTGGAAAAAGCGTTTTAACGGCGCACGCCGCATCAATGAAGATGCAAGCAAACAGTAAAACGTACGATCCAAATCGAATCTAATCTAATCGGGGAATGTAACAACTCCTTTTAGCCAACTCAAGCTATCACATTACAGCATCACCCTCAATGCTCCTGCATGGCTTTCAACTTTTGCTTCAATTCAGGAATTGCAGCCATAGCTGCACGCTCGCCCGCTAATATTGCTAAATTTCTTCCGGCAAAATCACTACCCTTCATATTAGACAATTCTGGTCGTATCACTACGTCAGCCTGCTTAAGCTCATATTGATTGATACTCTGCCCCATGATGGTTACCGTTTGCAATAGAATGTCTATCGTACTACTGCCATTTTGACCTTCTGGTTGCTGAGAAATATTCACCGCAATCACTAAATCAGCCCCCATATCCCGTGCGAATTTCACTGGAACTGGCGCCACTAAGCCACCATCAACATATTGCCTACCACCAATAGCAACAGGCTGAAAAACAGCTGGCACCGCTGAAGATGCACGCACAGCCGCCCCCGTATTTCCACGCTGAAATAAAACCGCCTTACCCGTTGATAAATCTGTTGCGACTGCGCCGAAAGGCTTTTTTAACTTTTCTATAGCAAGCTGTCCAACCATACGATTGACATATGCCTGCAAAGCATCGCCTTTTAACACACCGCTTGATTTGGCAAACATAGGCAACGACCAATCGGAAATCGTTGCCTCATCCATTTCCAATGCCATCTTTTGCAAAGCAAAACCATTATTTCCCGCGGCGTACATAGAGCCAACCACACTACCCGCACTGGTGCCGACAATAATGTCAGGATAAATTCCTTGCGATTCGAGTGCTTTGATCACGCCTATGTGCGCAAATCCACGCGCCGCCCCACCACCTAAAGCCAAGCCAATTTTAACTGTTCTTGGGGCTTTTATTGGCGTCACCGCTGGTATAACTGGGGCAGCAACCTGCTCGGGTGCGTTGGCACAAGCACTAAGGACAAGTAAAAATGCACAAGCGGACAAGCGAGCGGACACCTTGAGCGGCGAAAAAATCGCCAATATTTGCTGAGGAAGGTCTCTAATTCGCAACGCAAATAAACGACCACGCGAATCTTTTAAACAACCGACTTTGCGACTTAAGTTGCGAACACGAAACATAAAATTACCGTAAAAAAAAGGAAGATTCTGAAATTTAGTCAACAAAGACTGATGCCGGATTATAGAGGTGAACAGTAGAAATTGCTGGTAAAAAAGCAGAAACTTTACAATGCTTTCAAATAAAAATATTCACGCTATTTAAAGTACCTTTTTGAAATTAAAAAATCATTTAAACTTTTTTAACATTTTATTCTATTATCAAAAATAACTTATTTTTTGTCATCAAGCTGAAACATTAGATGCAGATAATTGCGCAGCTTTCATGTATTTGAAGCAATTCATTTTCAAAAAAATTATTTTAACTTAATGCGCAAACGATTGCGCACCTACTAAAAGAGAAAATATGAAGAACACCACGTGGTTGCCATCACTTACCGTTCTAGCCCTCGCAGCTTGCGGAAGCAGCACCCCCTCCCCGCAAATTCCAGAAGGCACCACGTTAAAAGTGGCACTTTTGGAAACAACGGATTTGCACCAAAATGTACGTAGTTATGATTATTACGCTTTGAAGGACGACCCAACATTCGGTCTGGAGCGCACATCTACATTGATCAGTGGTGCCCGCCAGGAAAATCCGAACAATGTTTTACTTGATGATGGCGACAATATTCAAGGTACTCTGTTAGGTGACTATCAAGCGGTCGCATCACCAGTACCTTGCAACAGCACAATGGGTATTCATAAAGTCATGAATGCCCTCAAATTTGACGGTGGTGGTGTCGGCAATCATGAGTTCAATTACGGCTTGGGCTTTCTAAGTCAAATCACCAATACTAACTTTGGCATAACAGGCATCACGGCACCAAACAACTGCGGCGCACCATCCTACCCAGTTGTGTTAGCAAACGTGGTTAACGCCACAACACAAGCACCAATTTTCAATCCATACTCCATCATTCCGAAGAAATTCAGCGCAACCGCTCCTGACGGAACAACATTAAGTGTGACGCTGAACGTAGGCATTATGGGCTTCGTTCCACCGCAGATCTTAGATTGGGATCAACAGAATTTAGCTGGCAAGGTTGCCGTAAATGGCGTTGTCGAATCAGCGAATAAATACGTTCCGGAAATGCGCAGCAAAGGTGCCGATCTTATCGTCGCTCTGTCACATGGCGGTCTGGACGCGGCTCAATACAGCCCAAAAATGGAAAATGGTAGCCTTTATCTGAGTACAACCGGCATTGATGCCTTGATGCTTGGACACTCCCACCTGGCATTCCCATTGCCAAAAGAAGCGCCTGCGAACCCAGCAAAGCCATTTGTAATTGACGCGACACTTGCGAACTTACCAGGTGTCGATACCGTTAAAGGCCTGGTCAACGGCATCCCTGCTGTGATGGCTGAAAGCTGGGGCAAACGCTTGGGCATTATCCAAATGGTGTTGAAATACCAAGGTGGCAAATGGGTAATTCAAAAGGATCAGACAAATGTCGAAGCCCGTGGCTTAAAATATGTTGATGGCATTAATCCAGTGGCCGCTGACCCAGCAATTACAGCTTTGATCGACCCAGAACATCAGGCCACTATCGCGTATGCAACGCAATCGTTAGGCGCGACTACTGATTTTGAAATGCAAACTTACTTTGCGATGTTGGGTGATTCCAGCGCACTGCAAATCGTTAATCAAGCACAGATAGACTATGTAAAGAACTTCATTGCAAACTCAAAAGATGCAACGCTTGCTAGCTATAAGTCGATCCCAGTTATCTCTTGCGCAGCGCCATTCAAAGCAGGTCGCAATGGATTATCTGATTTTACTGACGTAGCACCAAAAGCAAGTTCAGCAGCACCCGTCACACTGCAAGTTCGTGATCCAGGTAACCTGTATTTATATGGCAACAACACTGTACAAGCTGTGAAGATCAAAGGTTCAGATCTGAAAAAATGGTTAGAAACAACAGCTAGCCAATTTACCCAGATCAACCCTAGCTCAACAGCAGATCAGAACCTGTTAACCGAAGTATTTCCGGTGTACAACTACGACGTATTTTATGCAACTGGCAATGCTTTGCAATACACAATCGACGTCAGAAACCCTGTAAATAGCCGCATTGCTTCATTGACATATTTAGGAAAACCGGTCGCAGATACTGACGACTTCATTGTTGCCACCAATAATTATCGTGCAAGTGGCGGTGGCGGCTTCCCTGGTATCGATGGCAGCAAAACGATCATCAGCTCGCCAGATGCTAACCAAGCGGTTGTCAGCAAGTATATTTCTACTCTGAAGACTGTTACCAAGAAAAATAACGGCTCTGATCGTAGCTGGAGCTTTGTTAAATTTCCAACCGCAGGTGCAGTCTATTTAAATTCCGCTCCAGGAAAAACATCACTCGCACCTTCGAACGTCATCAGTGAAGGTTCAACGCCAGACGCAAAAGGCCGGGTGCGATACGGAATCGATTTAAGCAAATAAGCTTAAAAAAGACTGTACTCTGCTCATGACTTAAATTGAGTGATCATAGCGTGCTCTCATTTATTTGAGGGCACGCTTATTTTAGTTCTACAGATAATGCAAACAATTTTACATTTAATAGCTTTAATACTCATTCCACTCACAATCAGCGCCTGCAACCCACCAGTCAAGCAAAATCCGACTAACGCTGAAATTGAATCCATGGGAATACTAGCGTTGCAGAGCCAGCAACAAGACGCGATCCGAACGTTGACATCCTGGGCAATGCAAGGAAACGCAATTGCGCAAAGAGAATTAGCGATAACACTTGCAGCAAATAAAGACAAACAAAAAGAAGCGGCTGATTGGTTCAAAAAAGCAGCCGAAGGTGGCGACGCTGGCGCCCAATTCTTTTACGCAGAAGCAAATTACAAATCCAAATTAGGATTAAAGCAAAATTATACTGAAGCGTGGAAATGGTACGCAGGCGCATCGCGCCAAAATAATGATAAAGCAAGCTTCATGCTATCTCGCATGTGTAAATATGGGGAAGGCGTACCGCTTAATTTGGAACAATCGATACATTGGTTACAGGTAGCAAGCGAACAAGGCAACGCACAAGCCATGTTTTTACTCTCAAACGCCTATACTCGTGGAGAAGGTATTACTAAAGACCCTGCCCTTGCTCATCATTGGTTAGAGCTTTCAGCAAAAGGAGATTTCCCACCAGCTATTCAAGCGTTAGCCATGGAATTGACTGATAAAGCAAATGCGACCGAAGCTGAAAAAGATCACGCTCGCCATTTACTCAAAGAAGCAAATGACGAACGCAAGATGCACTGGAATCAATATCAATAATTACACCACGTCAATCTAATAATTTAACAATCTGATAATCTGATAATCTGATGGAAAATTGGCGCCTGATTTCAGAACCCTTCAATCCTATCCGCAACCCAATCAAATTGAGATCTGGCAATGTTCAAATTGAAGCGGTTCATCGTTCTAATTTAATTTTTTATGCATACGCCGCAAATTTAACCACACAGCAACAGCAATCACAGGAATCAACAATCCCGTCACCAACTCTGGATTGAGCGCAACCCCGATCGCTTTTAAGCCTTTGCCCAAATAAAGCACCAAACCCGCGAGATAATAACTAATGGCAGCAACAGACAAACCTTCAACGGCTTGCTGCAGCCTTAGCTGTTGGGCAGCGCGTAAATTTAAACTTTGCAATATTCTCCGGTTTTGCTGCTCCTGAACAATCCCAACCCGAGTGCGCAATAAATCATTGGTATGGGCTATCCTTGCCGCCAATGCTTCTTGCCTGTGGACGACGGACTCGCAAGTTTGCATCGCCGGAGCAAGACGCCTATCCATAAACTCGGCAATCGTTGGAATGCCTTCAATCCGAACTTCCCTCAACTCTTCAATGCGTGCATTGACCAGACTAAAATAAGCTTTAGAAGCAGAAAAACGGTAGCTATTTTCCAGCGCTAATTTTTCAAGCCGAGCAGCAAGACCTATGATTTGTCGCAGCACATCTTGTTCGGCATCGGTATCAGACAATTCACCAAGTCCGTCTACACCACCTCTTACAACCATATCAGAGGTCAACTTTACCAATTCATTTTCTATGCTATTTAAAACTGGCACCGCCGCTTGCGCCTGAGGCAAGCCGAGCAAAGCCATCATCCGATAAGTTTCAATTTCTAAAATTCTTTGTACGATACGACCAGGTTGCTGCTCAAGAAAACCAAAATCTTTGACAATAAAGCGACTAAAACCATCCGCCTTAATTAAAAAATCTGTCCAGACTTCGCCACGAGAAATGACTTCGCTACCGACCAATAACGCACCGTCAAAAACACTACGCATCGCAGCCGCGTCTCCGCGCCCATATAATTGGGCGGGTAATAAAGCGATGTGTGCAGCAACCATGACTTTACCATCAAGGGCTGACAACCATTGTTGGGGCACGTGGCGCAAGGGATTTTTTTCGAATCCATCCACGCTAAAAACCGACTTACTCACCCCTTGGAGCTCTTCAGCACCATTTTCCAAAAAAGAATAGGTAGCAAATTCCGTATGGCACTCCCATTTCAATCGAAAGTGACCAAAATCATGGAAAAAATATTTTGCCTCCACGCCAGGACAAGCGACACCAAAATATTGACAGAAATCAGCCAATATCGACAATTGCGTTTCAGCATTATCCCCTGCAATTTTGGCATCACTGCGCGCAAATACTGCGATATGCGTCAGCATTTCTGGCGACTGCAAACGCAAAGATGGTCTGGAATGCACTTCAGCAGCGAGAGGAATGCGCAGCGGATGGTTAATGAGCATCGAATTAAGTGCCATAGCGTTCACCAAAATTTAACAGCATGCACAACAAGATGCCTGAAATAAGCGACACGCCGATGACAAGCATCAGCCCAACCTGCAACGCTCCGATCAGACATCATGGCAGAATAGCCTAGTATTCGCTTATTCCGGATAGATCACATCAAGTATCGTCAGCTCATCAACACCGTTGGGCGTCTTAAGAATCACCGTATCACCAATCCTGCTTTTTGTCAGTGCTCTGGCGACTGGCGCGATCCAGCTGATACGACCTTGCAATGGGTCAAATTCATCCACACCGACGATGGTAATAGTCACTTCATCCCCATTCAAATTCTCATAAACCACAGTAGCGCCAAAAAAAACCTGATCCGACCCATGATGCACACGCGGATCAACAACTTCAGCAATATCAAGGCGTTTACTCAAAAAACGAATACGCCGATCTATTTCTCTCAAACGTCGTTTTCCATAAATATAATCACCGTTTTCTGAGCGATCACCGTTTGAGGCGGCCCAAGAGACAATATTAACGACCTCCGGACGCTCAACATCAATCAAGCGCAAAAATTCTTCCTTCATGGATTGATGGCCTTGAGGTGTCATATAGTTTT
The DNA here is from genome assembly GCF_014284255.1 of Cognatundibacterium jejuense. Taxonomy (GTDB): domain Bacteria; phylum Pseudomonadota; class Gammaproteobacteria; order Burkholderiales; family Burkholderiaceae_D; genus Undibacterium; species Undibacterium jejuense. The sequence goes on along the minus strand of NZ_JACOFV010000004.1, from coordinate 229,342 downwards.
TTGCCCCAGCAGGTATTGCCGGTGCAGAAACATCATCTTCGTCGTCCGACTCTGATTCTTTAACAAACGCTTTACTCATTTTTTACATTCTATTCAAGCAGATCAAATAAATTCGCATCTTCTCACCGTATCTATAGCATCCCTTATAGAATAATGTTTTTTGAGCTTCACCTATGCTAGGAAATGAAAAACATCATCATTTGTATAGGCAGAGAGCTAATGCCAGATAATTTTATTATGACGAAGCAAATGAGTAAAAAAAAACGAAGATTGCTGAATCATAAAAAGATCGGCATTACTCTAGGGACATTCAAGATATAGTGCGGCAGGCACATTGTATGCCACAGTACTGATATGACATAGAAATGGAATTGTGCATGACCGAATTTTCTTCGATTAAACTCATCGTGGTCGACGACCATACAGTGGTAAGGGAAGGCATTAAAAGTATTATCAGCGCTACGCAAGATATTGGCGTGGTGGCTGAGACAGGATCGGGGCTCGATGCTATCCGCTTGTCACGACAACACGATTATAAAGTGATGCTGCTTGACATCGCTTTAGGTGACAAAAACGGCATCGAAGTGTTAAAGCAGATCAAAGCCGAGAAACCTGAAGTTCAAGTGCTTATGTTTTCGATCTATCGTGAAGATCAATATGCAATTCGATCACTCAAAGCTGGCGCCTCGGGATATTTGAACAAACAATGCAGCAAAGAAGACCTTGTAAATGCGATTCGCCAGGTCGCAAGCGGTCTTAAATATATCAGTCCACAATTGGCTCAAGAATTAGCTAACAACCTGAATCAGGAGCATGAAGACGCGTTACACAAAACTTTATCTGATCGCGAGTTCCAAACGATGACGATGATTGCCTCAGGGAAATCAGTTAGCGATATTGCCAAAGATTTGTCTTTATCTGTAAAAACCATTAGCGAATATCGCTCAAGAATTCTCTTAAAGATGAAATTACGTCACAACGCAGAGCTTACACATTACGCAATTAAGAATCAGCTGGTAGACTAGATGCATCAACCTTAGCTGGCGGCGCAAAATGTCAAACAAACCGAATAACCCGCAACTTAAAAGTCCAACTGATATTGCTCGTGAAACGTTTCGTCAATTGGCAATACAGCGAGTTGCGCCAACGCCTGATGCATATCAGAAACTATATAATGAAATTGCGGGAATCACGACTACCAGTCAAAATGCAATTTCACCTGCAAAAATCGATGATCCAGTTGCCGCTGAGCCGTCTGCGGCAGAAAACTTGCTATCTAGCTTTGCGACAAGTCTGCAAAATTCCAAAGGAGAACTTTCAACCTTTGGCTATCGTTTTAGTCGTGCCGCAAAGAGCGGCAATTGGGAAGAATACAGCAAAACATTGGAGCTTTTAACCGAGCACATTACGGCACCGCCGCCACCTGCAGCGCCCGCGCCAAAAACAATGAGCCTGGTAGATCCGATACCGGCGCCGCCAAGCAATAGTACTTCTATCCCTTTAGTTGATTTACCGTCTGTCGATGACCCACGTCAAAAATTGCTCAAGGATCTTCTCTACCGGACTTTATCCCTCGCACTATGTGCCGTACTAAAACCGACCTCACCCGCTCTGGCTAGTGAATCTGAAGCACTAGGAATGGCAGTAAAAGAAGCTGAATCAGAGAGTTCGTTCAATCTATTGGCTTCACGCCTCAAGCAATTGTGCTTCCAAATCGAACTACAAAGTGGCGATAGCGCAGAACAACAAGAATTGCTGTTGCGACTATTTCATTTGCTCCTGTCCAACATTCACGACTTACTTGACAATGACAATTGGCTGCGAGGCCAGATTGAAGTCGTACAAAATTTGATTGCAGGCCCTATCGACCACCGGGCATTGCAAGAAGCGACGCGTAGCCTTAAAGAAGTTATCTACAAGCAAGGTGCACTCAAAAACACATTGGTTGAATCGAAAAATTCAGTCAAAAACATGATGACAGCGTTCGTCGACAGACTTGACGTCATGGTTCACAGCACCGATGCGTATCAGCACAAAATGGATGATTACGCGATTGAGATTAGCACAGCGAAAGATACCGGTCAGGTGAGCCGCATCATTGGCAATATTCTGGAAGAAACACGTACCGTTCAATCTGAGGCCGTCAGATCACGCGACATCATTGTTGCCGCACAAAAAGAAGTCGTCGAAGCCGAAATCAAGATTAAAGACCTCGAAAACAAACTTGCCCAAATGAGCGAGTTAGTCCGCGAAGATCAATTAACCGGTAGTTTGAACCGCCGCGGCATGGATGATATTTTTGAACGCGAAGCGGATCGCGCCGACCGTCGCAATACGCCATTATGCGTCGCTCTATTGGATCTGGATAATTTCAAAAAACTCAATGACACTCATGGACATGCAGCGGGTGACGAGGCCCTGATACACCTGGTACGTATCGTAAAGCAAACCCTGCGCTCTATTGACGTCATTGCACGCTATGGTGGCGAAGAGTTTGTCATTATCATGCCTGAAACTCAACTTGAGGAAGCATCGCAGGCAATGGTAAGAGTGCAACGCGAGTTGACTAAGCACTTCTTTACGGCTGATGAGAAACGCTTATTCATCACATTCAGCGCCGGTGTTGCACTGCGCGCGCCACGTGAGACACAAGAAGCCTTGATCAAACGAGCGGACAAAGCAATGTATTCAGCGAAACAGTCAGGGAAAAATCGGGTTGCGATGGCGGATTAGTCCGCCGGCATTACTTAAAAGAAAAATCCCTTCACGCTTGCATGTGGGGTACATGAAATTTGATCCTACCAACGAAGAATTAATTTTCCGTGAATACTTCAATAAAGCGAGCTTCTTGGCAACTGCAAAAGATAATCTCTCCAGTTGAACACTGTTGAGAGTACATTCAATAATACGCAAATATATCGACTTCTGTTTACATCCGCCTGATCATTTTACATGGCTCATCGGACAATGGGTTCAAACCACATGACGGACACTAAATTCAAGGTAGATATCATCCGCGGATGCATTGCCAGACAATCATGACTCAGATGTTTAAGAAGCAACACTCTCCGTAATTCATCGACTAAAAAGTTGCCAATGCCTTCCAAAAAGGTCAATACGAACCCATAAAAGAATGTGCGTTAAGCCCTAAAGTATTTAAAAATGCTGCCGTGTAGCGGGGAAAATTTAAAAACTTAAGCAAAAAAAATAATATTTATTTGCAGAAATGTCCTAAACGTTTTTAAGACTTGACCGTAACCCTAAACAACGGCGGTGCAACAGTCATCAGGACAGACCAAAGTTTGAGGCTTAAACCCCGATTTAAATAACTTAGGCAAGGAGTATTAAAATGTCTTCATTCATCAATACCAACATCGCATCGATGGTTGCGCAAAACAACCTGAACACGTCTCAATCTTCGCTGCAAACTGCGATGCAACGTCTGTCTTCCGGTTTGCGTATTAACTCTGCAAAAGATGACGCTGCAGGTCTGGCAATTTCTCAACGTATGACTTCACAGCTGGGCGGTCAAAACCAAGCTGCACGTAACGCGAACGACGGTATCTCTTTAGCGCAAACTGCTGAGGGCGACTTATCTCAAATCGGTTCTAACTTGCAACGTATTCGTGACTTGGCCGTACAAGCAGCCAATGGCACAAACAGCGCATCTGATCGTGCGGCTCTGAATAACGAAGCAAGCCAATTGATCTCAGAGATCAACCGCGTTGCTAGCACATCAAACTTCAACGGCGTTAACTTGTTGGATGGCTCTTTCTCTAACCAAACTTTCCAGGTTGGCGCTAACGGTACTTCTAACGATCAAATCACGATCGGTACAATCTCAAGCGCAAAATCAAGTGCATTGGGTGTTGGCTCCGGTTCTAGCTATACATCATCTCTGGCTAGTACAGCAACTGCCACTGACGCTGTTGGCGCTGGTAGCTTGGTTCTCAATGGTGTAAGTATCGGCGGAACAGCTTCTGATGGTGTTTCCTTCAAAAACGGTACTGGTAGTGCAATCGCAAAAGCTGCCGCAATCAACCAATCGACAGGTAGCACAGGCATCACCGCGACAGCTCAAGCGAACGTAATTGGCGGTACAACAGCCACTACATTTGCTGCACTTGCTGCTGGCGATATTAAAATTAATGGCGTTGATATTGGCGCAATTGCAGGTGGTACGGCAGTACCAGATCATGCCGCAGCCGTTGCAGCTGCAATCAATAAAGTATCAACTCAATCTGGCGTGACAGCAACCTACGACACCACAAGTGGCGCTGTAAGCTTGAACGCAGCAGATGGTAGAAATATTACCATCGAAAAATCTGGGAATGCAGGTGCAAATGATGTCAACACTGGTCTGACTACCGGTTTTGCAGCTGTTACAGCCGGCGTTACTACGATTGCCGCCAAGTTAACTCTCACATCAACTAACTCTAATGGTATCCAAGTAGCGAATGGTGCTCAGACCCAAGTTGTTGGTGGCGCAGCAGCAACAGTATCAACCAATCTTGTTGCTGGTGACCTGACAATTAATGGTTTCGACATTGGAGCAGTCAAGGGTGCCGCAACTTTAAGCCAACAGGGACAAAACGTAGCAGACGCAATCAACGCCATTACATCAAAAACCGGTGTATCTGCCACAACATCCGCAGCTGGTATCATCAAGCTTACTTCATTAACAGGCGCTTCAATCACTACAGTTGCTACTGCCAATGGTCTTGCAGGTTCGGGTTTTGCAGCAGCAACAACAACAACAGCGGCAGGCGCAAGTACTGCAGCAACTAGCGTTGGTTTGAGTTTAACTGCTGTTACAGCGACAACAACGGTTGGTGCTGGCTTGTCCTCCCTTGATTTAAGCAGTGCTTCAGGTGCAACCTCCGCCTTGGCGACGATCGATGCAGCATTATCCTCAGTCAATGGTTCACGTGCATCATTGGGTGCATTCCAAAACCGCTTTACTTCAGCTGTGACTAGTTTGCAGACTTCACAAACAAACTTAGCCGCATCTCGTAGCCGTATTCAAGATGCTGACTTTGCGTCAGAAACAGCAAATATGACACGTGCTCAAGTATTACAACAAGCTGGTACTGCGATTCTGGCTCAAGCTAACCAACAACCTAACGGCGTTCTCGCTCTGTTACGTTAATTAATAGCTTAAAAAGCCAATGAAGTAGAACATTCCCCTGATCATCGTTGATCAGGGGAATATTACATTGAAGGACAAGATCATGGACATACCTTCTATAGGAAGCGCAACGCCTCCCGGATTGATCGCCGTCGATAAAAATACTGCCACGCCAGGCACAGCCTCACCTGTCAGTAATACAAATACAGCTCAGAGTTCAGCGCCTGCAGTAACATCGGAAACTGAGACAAAAAAGCCGACTGACCCAAGCCAATTAAATAAAGCAATTGGCGATATCAATAAAACCCTACAAGATCGCGGGCAAGATGTACGTTTTAGTGTCGACCAAAGTAGCAAGCGCGTGGTGGTAAAAATCGTCGATCAAAGCACCAATAAAGTACTGCGCCAGATTCCAACGGAACAAGCACTTGAAATTTCTCAATCTTTGGATAAATTACAGGGATTGCTTATTAAGCAGGAAGCCTGAAGTAAGCTAAAGTAGAACGAGACCGATGTTTATAGGAATGTACATAAGTTTTAAGGCTTATTTTTAAATATAGCGGGGAAATACCCCTCTGTCATACAAATTGGAACCCCGCCAGATTTGATACAGTAAGGGCTAGCAAAGGAGAACTATTGTGTCCGTATCTTCAATCGGCGTCGCTTCAGGATTGCCTCTGGATAGCATTATTAGTAAATTAATGGCTATTGAGAGTCAACCTCTGACTGCAATCCAACAAAAGCAAGCCAGTTACAATTCTGATGTAACCGCCTACGGCGCACTCAGTGGTGTAATCAGTGCCTTTCAAAGTTCCTTAACGACCTTAAGCAACCCTGCAACTTTTAGCAACCTAACTGCCACCTCTGGTGATAACGCGATTGTCAGTGCTTCGACATCCAGTGTAGCAACTGCCGGCACCTACAATGTGAATGTGACTCAGCTAGCACAAGGACAATCAATCTCCAGCGCAGGCCAAACGTCCACAACCAACACAATAGGCACTGGTCAAAGTACTACTGTCACTTTTCAGTTCGGTACCATCAGCGGTGGAACTTCGAGCAATGGGGTGTATACAGGCGCTACGTTCACCCAAGATGCAACTCAATCAACAGGTTCAATTACAATCAATAGTAGTAATAATTCTCTGCAAGGTATTCGCGATACCATTAACAATGCGAACATAGGCGTCAAGGCATCTATTATCGGCGATGGAAGTGCAACACCTTACCACCTTGTTTTCGCCTCAAACAGCACAGGTGCGACCTCAAGCATGAAAATTAGTGTCAGTGGTGATACTGCCCTTCAGGGATTGCTTTCTAACGACCCATCTGGCACACAGAATTTCAAAGAGATTAATGCTGGTCAAAGTGCAAATCTAACCATTAACGGAATTGCGGTTTCCAGCAACACAAATAGCGTGAGCTCTTCCATCCAAGGTGTAACCTTAAAATTAGGTAAGGTTGGTACCACGTCCGTTAGTATTGCGGCAAACACTACTGCAGTAACCACTGCCGTAAATTCTTTCGTTACGGCCTATAACAATATTAACAGCACCATTGCACAGCTCACGTCGTATAACACAACTACCAAGGCTGCGGGTGCTCTATTAGGCGATCCAACAGTAGCTACGGTACAGAACCAACTCCGCAGCACCCTTAGTAATGCAGTCACCGGGCTTGGTGGTAATTTTACCTACCTTGCACAAATCGGTATTACGTTTCAAAAAGATGGGTCTCTCGCCGCGGATGCCGGCAAACTACAGACCGCTTTGACAAATAACTTTACCGATGTCGGTGGTTTGTTTGCAGCAGTAGGTCAATCGACCGACAGTCTTACGAGACAAGTAGGTTCAACAGCAAATACCAAGGCCGGCAATTATGCATTAAATATAACGCAAATTGCTACCCAGGGTTCGTTAGTCGGCAATCTAAATCTAAATAGCACGACGACCACAATTGCAGCAAACACTGCGATTAATGTTAACTTGGATGGTGTTTCCGCGTCTGTGAACCTGCCCGCCGGCACTTATAATGCGACACAACTAGCGTCACTGGTACAGTCTTCGATAAATGGCACATCTACTCTATCAGCGGGTGGATTATCAGTAGTCGCATCGATTGATAGTAATGGTTATCTCAACTTAAGTTCCGGTAGCTATGGCAGCAAATCCGTTATTAGTCTCGCAAACGGAACTGGCACCAATATTTCAGCATTAACTGGTACAGCATTTGCAGGCTTCGCGGGTAAAGATGTTGCTGGCACACTCAATGGCATAGTTGCGACAGGTAACGGTCAAATTCTTACTGGTGCAAGTGGCTCTGCGTCAGACGGTTTGCAGGTGATTGTAAATGGCGGCGCCACCGGATCCCGTGGAACGGTATATTTCTCCCAAGGCTTTGCTTACAAACTAAATAGCGTCGTTAATAGCGTTATCGGTACAGGTGGATTAATTCCCAACGCAATCTCAGGATTTAACAATACGCTAAAAGATTTAAAAAAACAGACTGATACGCTGAACGCCCAACTAACAGTAAAACAGGCCGCGTATCAAGCGCAGTATAGTGCACTTGATACTTTAGTTGCCAGCCTTCAGTCCAGATCAAGTTTTTTAACGTCACAAATTGGCATCCTTAATGGCTCTACCAATAAATGATTTTAGTCAATCGTAAAGGACTAAGTATGTTTGGCTCATCGAAATTATACGGCGCAAATGCGTACACCAAAATTAGTGAGGAAACCGGTGTAATGGCGGCCGATCCGCACAAGCTAATTGTTATGCTGTTCGACGGCGCAATCATTGCGATTGGCAATGCGATTCAGCAAATGAAAAACAATGAAATCGCAAAAAAAGGCAAATCCATTTCGCACGCCATATCTATTATTGACAATGGATTGAGAGCCAGCCTGGATAAGGATGCAGGTGGAGAAATTGCGCTTAATCTTGATGCACTTTATGAATACATGAGCCGCGAATTGCTCTTGGCGAACGCAGGAAACAAAGAAGAAAAAATGCTAGAAGTTCAAAGCTTGTTACGCGATTTAAAAACGACCTGGGAGGCAATCAATCCAGCAGCTCAAGTACAAGCTACACCTCCACAAGCAATGAATATCGACCCATTACAATCAAAACAAACCCACGCATTTGAGGCCTGATTCAGCATGGAAAGCATAGAACTTATCTCTTTATATGAAAATGTGGCAGTCATTACCGATCAGATGCTGCGTGCGGCGCGTGAGCGAGATTGGGAGCTACTTTGCCAATTGGAATCCAATTGCAGCTCGACCGTTGCGATCATTCAAAAAAATGAAATACCTGTTCCTCTCACACCAGAATTGAGAGAGCAAAAAATTCGCATGATTAAAAAAATTCTGGCGGATGATAAAGAAATTCGCGACATCACGGAACCCTGGATGGCTGAGTTAGCGGATCTTATTAAAAGCAACAGTACATCGCGTAAGCTGAACCAGGCTTACGGAGCCGCAAAAACCTTCTAAAACATGTCGAACCGCCTTGATAGCACTAATAACCTCATCGGAACTATTGAGGCGAGTTCCCTAACCACGCTAGCAAAATCAGCAAAGCAGCAACTACTTTTAAATCTGGGCGAGCCAGGTGACGCCAAAGATGTCAAAGGACAAGTTCTGGCTAAACTAGCTGATGGAAGTTATCAGGTTCAAATTGGAAAAGTAGTCGCAAACATCTCTTTGCAAAAAGAAAGTCAGATCGGTGACATCGTCGACATTCGAATTAATCCCTCTAGTATTCCAGAGGAAGCAGGCAAAGCCACCGAAACGTCAACCCTGACAACTGGAAAATCTCTGACGAACGCCGCCAGCGAAATAAAAGCGGCTCAGTACCAGCAAGCAGGCACAAACAACAATCCAAACTTAGGCAGCCAACAAAGTAGCGTTACTGTATTGAGCAACTTCAGCAAGCTCATCGACATCCTGCTGAGACCCAGCGAAAACCGACAAAGCTTACATGCAAGCACCTCCAAGCCAATGCTAACCGAACTCACTGAGCTTCAAGATACACAAAAAGTGAGTACGTTATTACATAAAGAGATTTCAACCAGTGGTGTGTTTTATGAATCGCACTTAGCCGACTGGGTCGAAGGAAAAAAAACAATTGTCGACTTGTCATTGGAACCTCAATCACAACTTCCTACACTTGATAATAGCTATGCAGGTTTAAAAACTGGCGAAAATAGCCCCTACAAAGAACTAACGCAAATTATTCAACAGCAGTTTCACACACTGGAAAACAATAGTCTGCGCTGGCAGGGTGAACTCATTGCCGGACAAAAGATAGAATTTGAAATCCGACGCGACAACCCTCAAAAAAAACCAAACCAACCCAAAGACAACAATGAAACATATTGGCAAAGTGAAGTGCGCTTTACGCTGCCGTCACTTGGGGCTGTGGCAACAAAAATTCAGTTATCCGGCAATCATCTAAGCGTAACAATTGATACTGACTTAGAAGCAACAGAAAAAGCGCTGAGGGCACACGCCCCTGAATTTGCAATCAGTATGAACGCAATCGGCACAACATTAGATAGCTTTACGGTCAAATACCATGACAACGACGAATAACACCGCAAATAAAAATGCCGTTGCCATTGCCTATGAAACCGGCGCCAGCGCCCCAAAAGTAGTTGCCAAAGGCAAAGGTTTGGTTGCAGAAACTATTATCGCCAAAGCAAAAGAATGCGGTATTCATGTTCATGAGTCAAAAGAGTTGGTATCATTACTAATGAAGGTCGATTTAGACAAAGATATTCCACCCACGCTCTACCGTGTGGTTGCAGAACTTCTTGCTTGGCTTTACCATATTGACAAAGAAAAATCAGAAGACAATATTGGGGCAAATAAAACAGACTTACCTCCCAGCATTTCATTCGTACCAACAAACTTTGACGAAAAATAATTAAGCTGAATTATGCAAATTTCACCAACACTGGGGACCGAAAACCAAAGTCCTTATCAGGTAGATTCCCGAAGAGAAATTATCTCTTTACTCAAGGGGCTGCGTGATAGCAATCAACTTATCAGTATGCTAATCCATAGTGGTAGTGAAGTTTTTATTACGTCCATTTTGGATATCGATGAAGAAAACAATCTGATGATCGTCGATAGTGCGCCGGGAAAACTTGCTAATCAAAGAATCGTCGAAGCGCCACGCGTTTCGTTCGAAGGTTTATTGGATAAAATTGGCATCCAATTTTCTAGTGCGAACTTAGAACTGATCGATTTTGAAAATCGCCCTGCTTTGCAATTTGCGATTCCACCAAACCTGATCAGGTTACAGCGCCGTGAATACTATAGAATCAATACACCTTTATCGACTCCGATCAAGGTGAGCATGCCAGTAGATATTGATGGAAAACTAGAAATCATCAAATTTAGCCTGGTCGACATTAGCTGCGGTGGAGTTGCAATACTTGATGAGAAAAAAGTACTCGATTGCTCTGCTGGAAAAACATTCGAGCATTGCAAATTAGATCTTCCTACTGTCGGCTTGGTAGACATTACTTTGCAAATTAGAAATCATCAAGAATTGGTTCTGTTAAATGGAAAATCCAATCGTCGGATTGGATGTCAATTTATTAACTTATCTAATTCAGTTCTCTCTAACATTCAAAGATATATTATGAAGTTAGAAAGAGAACGTAATGCCAAAATGACTGGCATAGGCTAATTCGCTACTTGAACATCAAAATTAAACTTGCATGTTCATGATGTCGTTATAGGCAGTCACTAGCTTATTTCGTGCCTGAACAGTCGTTTGAAATGAAATACTGGCCTTCTGCATAGATATCATCACGTCGGCCAGACTCACCTTATCATCACCGAGTGCAAATTGCTCCCCCAGTTTTTGTGAGTCAGTTTGCACTTTATTAACGTGATCCAACGACGCTTTTAGTGCGTCAGCAAAATTCAACTTTGAAGTATTCGGTGACTCCGCGCCCATGACATGGGGTGCGACACCCGAACTTTGCTCCATTTTTGCAGCAACTGTTTTCAATTGTGCAACCATCGCATCTATCTGACTGCGGTCTATGCCTGCAATACCCATATATCCTCCTACCAACCTAAAATTATCACAAGCATTACATTACCATTGACGGCAATGTGCATTTGCCCAATAAGAGCCGATAAACGGGCTTTTATCGGAAGATTGAAATTGCAAAACAGGTCCAAAATAAACAACAAGGAAAAAACCACATTGGCTTAGGTATATGCAACGACATCTTCACACTCCCAAAATTGATAAGGTGATTTATGGCAACAGCTGAAAACACCATCTTGGACACAACCCCCGCTGTGGAATTGCCACGTTTTCTTGGCCTACCGCAGACACCTGGGGTTCGCACTGCCCTCCTCTCTGCTGGTGCGGCATTAATATTGGCGATCATGGTAGGAATTTGGTTATGGAGTCAGCAACCTGATTATCGTGTCTTATTTTCCAATTTCAATGACAAAGACGGAGGCGCTATTGTCGCGTCTCTTCAACAAATGAATGTGCCCTACAAGTACTCTGATTCTGGCACGGCAATTTTAGTGCCCGCCAATCAAGTTCATGATGCAAGGCTTAAATTAGCAACACAAGGATTACCCAAAGGGGGCAATGTTGGGTTTGAGTTGATGGAAAATCAAAAACTCGGCGTTTCTCAATTCCTGGAGCAGGTAAATTTCCAACGCGCTCTTGAAGGAGAATTGGCAAAGACAATTCAATCTGTGTCCTCAGTACAAGCTGCACGAGTCCACTTAGCAATACCCAAGCCAAACGTTTTTGTTCGAGATCAACAGAACCCAACAGCATCTGTACTTCTTAATCTTTATCCAGGACGAATTTTAGATCAGGCGCAAGTTAACGCCATTCTGCATTTGGTCGCCAGCAGCGTGCCTGAACTATCAATTAAAAACGTCTCTATAGTCGATCAAAACGGCAATTTATTATCAGACCCAAACAAGCAATCTGGCAGCAACAATTTAGATCCGGCACAAATCAAGTATGTTCAAGACTTTCAGGACAATATCGTCAAACGTGTTGAGTCCATCATTACACCTATCGTAGGTAAAAGTAATGTTCGCGCAGAAGCAACTGCGGACATTGATTTTTCCAGAAGCGAACAGGCTGCTGAAAGCTATCGCCCTAATTCCCCACCGGAAGCATCGACGATACGCAGTCAGCAAACAAGTGAAAGCTACAATAAGAACAACAATCCCTCTGGCATCCCGGGCGCGCTATCCAATCAACCGCCCGCTCCAGCAACTGCACCAATCGTAGGCACCGGACAAAATGCTACCGCTTCCGCGGCATCTAATGCTGCGCTCTTGCAGAAAGATGCAACGATCAATTACGAAGTTGATAAAACAGTTCGATACACACAACAAAACATGGGGGGCGTAAAACGCATCTCGGTGGCCATTGTGCTCAACTATAAAACGGAAACCGATAAATCCGGCAAAGTGACGACCCGCGCACTAACAGACGTTGAGAAAAATGAAATTACAAACCTCGCCAAAGAAGCAATGGGCTTCAATAAAGAACGCGGAGATACACTCAACGTTGTAAACAGCCCCTTTGCTGGACCCGAGAAAGAAACTATATTGGAAGTACCGCTATGGAAACAACCGGACAATATCGCGCTGGCAAAGGAACTGGGGAAATATGCCTTAGTCGCCGCCGTTCTTGCTTACCTGTTCTTTGGTTATCTAAAACCCATCTTGTATAAGATCATGGGTAAAGATCAAGAGGCGGAAAAAGAGAAGCAAGAGCAAGCCGAAAAAGAACGGATTGAGGCTGAAGAAAAAGCTGCTGAGGAAGATGGGGGTGCTACAGTAGTTAATCTTTCAAGCGAAGAGGCAATGCAGGCTGTGAAACAATCACAAAGTTACGAAATGAATTTAGAGATGGCCCGAACACTTGCAAAAGATGATCCTAGAATTGTGGCTAATGTAATCAAGACATGGGTAAATAATGAGTGACGAAGGCGTACAGAAGGCAGCAACTTTTTTACTTGCACTCGGTGAAGACGGTGCAGCCGAAGTAATGAAGTTCCTTGGCCCTAGAGAAGTACAAAAAATTGGTGCTGCAATGGCAACGATAGGTGCTATTCCGCATGAAAGAATTTCTAAAGTGTTAGATGACTTTAAAGCTGCAGCAGATATCAGCTCGTCAGTAGGACTTGATTCAGACGAGTACATCCGAAATGTCTTAACCAAAGCACTCGGTGACGATAAAGCCTCATCCTTGCTTAACCGGATACTTGGCGGTAAAGACGCGAGCGGGATTGAAAGTTTAAAATGGATGGACTCACCGTCAGTCGCTGAACTGATCAAAAATGAACATCCACAAATCGTGGCAACCATTCTTGTACATCTGGAAAGTGATCAAGCTTGCGAAATTTTAAATAATTTCACCGAACGATTGCGCAATGACGTAGTACTACGTATCGCTACCCTTGATGGCATTCAACCAACAGCTCTGCGGGAACTTAACGACGTCCTGACCAAATTACTGACTGGCAATGAAAGTCTGAAGAAAAAATCTATCGGTGGCGTGCGCGCTGCCGCTGAAATTTTGAACTTCATGAGCGGAGAAAATGAAGCGTCCGTCATGGACAATCTGCGTAAATATGATGGCGACATGGCTGAGAAGATCATGGATGAAATGTTCGTTTTCGATAACATCTTAGAGATCGACGATAAAGGCATCCAGCTTCTGTTACGCGAAGTTCAGTCAGATTCACTGATTATTGCACTCAAAGGTGCCAATCAAGATATGCGTGAAAAAATCTTCAAAAACATGTCGCAACGTGCAGCTGAGATGATGCGTGAAGATTTGGAATCAAAAGGACCCGTTCGCCTCTCTGAGGTAGAAGCTCAACAGAAACAAATTTTGCTGGTCGTGCGCAGACTAGCAGACGAAGGTCAAATCATGCTCGGCTCAAAAGGTGAAGACTCGTATGTCTAACACCATGTTAAAGAAAGATGTCTCTGCTTACCAACGATGGGAATTGGCATCTTTTGGGGAAACTCGTCCTAGTCACATTGCAGCAACACAGGCGCAATTGATTCCTGAGACTCCGGTACCAACGATCAGCCAGGAAGAAATTGATCAGATCAAAACAGATGCACATAACGAAGGATATGCTACGGGATATCAGGAAGCCTATGAAAAAGGTTTACGCGAGGGTCAGGCGGAAGGCTTACAAGCCGCAGAAGACACAATGAAACCTGAAATCCAGTCAATGCAAGATCTCGCACGGAATTTCATTCTGGAAATCGATGCTGCTGGTAAAAACACAGGCCAGGAATTACTCGAACTCGCCATTAGCCTCGCTGAGAATATGTTGAAGACAAAGTTGGCACTTGATCCCAACGCAATACTACCGATTGTAGAGGATGCAATTGCACAACTCCCATCAATACAACAGCCAGCTAATATCTTGCTTAATCCCTTGGATGCAACCACCATCAAAAATACCATGGGTGATGTACTGAATTCAGATGGCTGGAAAATCGTCAGTGATGCACAACTTTCAAGAGGCGACTGCAAAATTGAAACGGCTTACAATCTTGTCGACGCCAGCATAGAAACCAGATGGAACCGACTCACCGAATTTTTGCATTCAAATATTGCAGTTTCTGAGTAAACATCATGGAATCAACAATAACGAAAAGCTGGAAATCTTTGCTCACTGATAGTAAAGAGCTCGCACAGGAAACCAGCGAACCATTGACTGCTGGCAGAGTCACCAAAGTAACAGGCTTAGTCATGGAGGCGGTTGGATTGAGGCTGCCGGTTGGAAGTGCTTGTATTATTCATTTAAGCTCCGGTGCAATTGTTGATGCAGAAGTTGTAGGATTTGATGGCGACCGATTGTTTCTGATGCCTCACAGCGACTTAGAAGGTGTCACGCCTGGGGCCCCAGTTTTCCCAGCACAAGCCGCGACAGTCCTTGATAAAAATAATAAAAAGGTCACCGATCGCAGTAGAAAGCTTCCGGTCGGTTACCAGTTGCTTGGTCGCGTTTTGGATGGAAATGGTCGGCCATTAGATACGCTTGGGCCACTTAATACACCCGACTCCGCTTCTTTAAGTGCCAGAATTTACAATCCACTAGAACGCGCCCCCATCGTCGAGACGCTGGATGTCGGCGTACGCGCCATTAATAGCATGCTGAGCGTTGGACGTGGTCAGCGACTTGGCTTATTTGCAGGTTCCGGGGTAGGTAAAAGTGTGCTACTAGGCATGATGGCACGATATACCACAGCAGAAATCATTGTGGTCGGATTGATTGGCGAACGTGGACGTGAAGTTAAAGAGTTTATCGAACAAATTCTTGGCAAAGAGGGACTAGAACGCTCAGTGGTGGTTGCCGCTCCTGCTGATGCACCACCATTGATGCGTCTGCAGGGTGCTGCCTATGCCACAACTATTGCGGAATATTTCCGGGACAAAGGCCACAGCGTTTTACTCATTATGGACTCACTAACCCGTTATGCGATGGCGCAACGGGAGATCGCACTCGCGATTGGTGAACCGCCAGCAACAAAAGGTTATCCTCCTTCAGTTTTTGCAAAGCTACCTATCCTCGTTGAAAGAGCTGGCAATGGTAAAGAAGGTGGAGGTTCAATCACCGCCTTTTACACAGTACTTACTGAAGGCGATGACCAACAAGATCCTATCGCAGACGCAGCGCGCGCTATCCTAGACGGACATATCGTTCTGGATCGCACCTTGGCTGAAAGCGGTCACTACCCTGCTATTGACATCGAACAATCGATCAGCCGTGCCATGCACAGCATTACGACACCCGAACACCAACAATTGTCGCGGCGCTTAAAACAATTGTATTCAAGATATGAGCGAAGTCGCGACTTGATCAGCGTTGGTGCGTACGCACCCGGATCAGACCCGCTATTGGATGAAGCAATACGTTTACAGCCCAGGATCTCCGCCTTTCTTCAGCAAGATATCCAACAAAAATTCACCATAAGCGAGAGCATGGATGGACTTCGTGCTCTATTCCAATGATAGAACGCAAAAGACCGCACTATACTTAGGAACATATGGCAAACAAATCCCCCATCGATACCTTAATTGAAATCGCTGAACGAGAGACGGATGAAGCAGCGAAAAAATTGGGCAAAGCGATTCGCTACCACGAAGAAACAATCGCCAAACTCGACCTGCTCATTCAATATCGTGATGACTATGACGTCCGTTTTAAAGAAAATGCATCAAAAGGGATTAGTGCAAGTCAATACGGTAATTTCATGAGTTTCCTCGAGAAACTTGATAGTGCAGTCGATGGACAACGATTTGTTGTCAAAGAAGCGGAACGTAGGATAGGAATAGCCAAAGAATCATGGCAAGCGAGCGAGAAAAAACGACTCTCATATAACACTTTGGATCAGCGCGCAAAGTCTGCATTACAACAAAAAGAGGCCAAGCGCGACCAAAAACAAACCGATGATTTTGCAGCTCGCACCTATTTTTACAAGTCGTAACCTTACTAAGAAGATAAGTGGCACATTTTATGAAAACGGCAAATATTGTAAGCGCAATGCTGAATCAAACCGCGACGAACCAGCCACCTAAAAGTAGCCCGTCAGCTAGCGAGGAAAATTCGTTTAATGCGCATTTTAATAGGGAAATGAGTTCAGCAAATTCGACTCAAGGTCCGGACCAAAATAGCGGAAATAGCAAACCTGTCAGCAATGATAAGCAAAAGACAGAAAGTAAATCTGCTACTAATTCAAGCGCATCTGCAAATGCAAGCCCATCCACACCAGCAACATCGCCATCCTTATCTAAAGTTGATCAAGCCACGAAAAAGGATGAAAGTGCAGATAAGCATGACCCAGACAATCCCCTCATGCTTCTATTCGGTGCCATGGCTTCGGTTCCCAATCAACTCGCAGCAAACAATAGTCCATCAACAGACGAAAGCAACACCCTTGCTAGTGCAAAGTCAACGCTTGATCCCAATTTAAGTTCCGCGGTAAACGCTGATACGACAATTTCACAAGCCATTGCGCAGTTTGCCAACCAAATTAAAAATCCTGCTGAACTTGGTAAAGTTGCAAGGGGCGATCCAATCGATCAAACTACACAAGTTTCAGACACTAAATTAGCCACAACTTCTGAGACGAGTACGGCAATGATTGCCAGCTTAAAATCAGACCAAACCCCAGGGAACGACGCTCCAAAAACAACAGAACCTCTGAACACCGATAACAGCAATTTCGCCAAAACATTGTCCGAAGCATCAAAGAATGACGCCTCAGCAAAGACTAAAGAGGACCTGACAGTCAGTGCAACGCAAGCTGCATCGACGGGCAAAGCTTTTATAAACGGAGATCCTTTAGAAGAATCGCGAAGTGCCAATAGTGCACTGAATAAAGATGCACTCCCTGTGATTCCTGTTGCCCCACAAGCCATTGCGCCACATGAACAATTGCCCAACATTGCACAAATTGCCGCCAATTCCGGCTTGATGCATAACGGTCAGATCACACAAGCATTTGGCAGCACGGGTTGGGACAAGGCAATTGGGCAAAAGGTACTCTGGATGGTTGGGGAAAGTATCCATTCTGCGGAATTAAGCTTAAATCCACCCGACCTGGGACCGCTACAAGTCGTCTTAAAGGTGAGTAATGAGCATGCAAGCGCATCGTTTATGTGTGCGCAACCTGAGGTCAGAGAAGCGCTCGAATCGTCTTTACCCAAACTACGCCAAATGATGAGCGACGCAGGCATCCAATTATCTGGATTTTCTGTCAACACGCAATCCTCCGGTCAGGGTCAACAAGGTAGCGGCTACCAACCAAGTTCTCAACATCAGACAACAAACTCGCGTTCGAGTGCGATAACCGGTGAGATCACTCCAGCATTAACATCGCCAACCCGCGTGTTTACATCAAAAATTGGGGAAGTGGATACCTTCGCTTGAATGCCACACTGGAAAAACTTCCTCTCAACCATGTAGAATAAGCACGGAAGGTTTATTACTGAGGATTTAAAGCATAACGAGGTTGCTGATATTGAGCCTTACTTATGACGACATGCCTGAAATAAGGAAGATTTACCCTTCTTTTCCTCAGTTGTATAACACCTTCTTTCGTGGATAATATGGAATATCGTGGCTAACATAGCCCACCGAGAGGATAAACATGGCGAAAGCACCTGCGAAAGCAGCTCCAGAGCATGGCGATGCCGCCCCTGCTGGAAAATCAAAGAAAAAACTAATCATCATCATTGCCGCTGCAGTTCTGTTACTGGCTGGTGTGGGGGGCGGGGCAGCTATTTTTCTATCAAAGAAGCATTCGGCAAATAAAGAAAAAGAACAAAAGCTTGAGCCTGCAAAAGCGGCCGCCTTCCTTCCACTGGAGCCATTCACAGTGAATTTGCAATCTGAAGGTGGCGACAAATACTTGCAAGTAACAATGACCTTAGAAGTTGAGGGCGAAGAACAAGCAAATTTAATCAAAGCAAATATGCCTCAGGTGCGTAGCCGTTTGTTATTGTTATTATCAAGCAAAGAAGCGTCAGAAATTATCTCTGTCGAAGGCAAGGAAAAACTAGTTCAGGAAATTATAGAAAAGGTCAGCCAACCATTTGCGGCGAAAGCCGAACCGCAAAAGATTGGTGCTGTATATTTCACCTCTTTCGTTATTCAGTAAAAACATGTCCGATAATTTCCTCTCCCAAGAAGAAGTCGACGCCCTTCTAAAAGGCGTAACGGGAGACCAGGATGATTCTCAGTCCCAAGAGGATACTTCCGGGGTACGGACATACAATCTTGCCACGCAAGAACGTATCGTTCGTGGTCGCATGCCTACATTGGAAATCATCAATGAACGGTTTGCACGACTTTTACGTATTGGTCTTTTCAATTTTTTACGGCGCAGTGCCGAGGTCTCAGTGGGCACTGTACGCGTATCAAAATATAGCGAATTCATCCGCAATCTGGTCGTACCTACCAACCTCAACCTGGTACACATGAAGCCATTACGCGGTACAGCACTGATCGTACTCGATCCTGGCCTGGTTTTTCTGTTGGTAGATAATTTATTTGGCGGCGACGGGCGATTCCATACGCGGGTTGAGGGTCGTGATTTTACGCAAACAGAACAAAGAATTATTCATCGTATTCTGGATATTATTTTCGAGACCTACGCAAAATCATGGGAACCCGTGTATCCGATCGAGTTTGAGTACATCCGCTCAGAAATGAACACTCAGTTCGCCAATATCGCAACACCAAACGAAGTCGTCGTATCGACCACATTCACCATAGAGTTAGGTCCGGTGAGTGGCGAAATGCATTTTTGCATGCCCTACTCGACCATAGAACCAATTCGCGACGTGCTGACCAGTAGCTTACAAGGTGAGACACTAGAGGTAGATAAACGCTGGGTCAGACTGATGACGCAACAAATCCAGATTGCAGAAGTGGAAATTGTCGCAGATTTAGGCACAACCCGAGTGACCTTAGAAGATATACTGAACATGAAAACTGGGGACATTATTCCACTGCATGTGCCAGAAATCGTTTCAGCCAAAGTCGATGGCACGCCTATTATGGAATGCAAATATGGCGTCTTTAACGGACAATATGCTTTACGCGTGGAAAAATTACTCAATTCCAGCGTACAAGAAGTAGCTCAAGGAGAAAATCATGGATGACAATGCAGATACGCCAATAAGTGAAGACGATTGGGGTGCCGCCATTGCTGAACAAGAAAAAGCAGAAGCGGTAGCAAGTCAAAAAAGTGAACCAGCAGTCAGTGCTGCCATCTTTAATGATTTCAGTGCAAAAAGTTCCCCCACCGAAACACACAACGATATCGACTTCATTCTGGATATCCCAGTTCAGTTAACCGTTGAGCTTGGCAGAACAAAAATTGCAATTAAAAACCTTCTGCAATTGGCGCAAGGTTCCGTTGTCGAACTTGACGGTATGGCCGGCGAACCGATGGACGTCTTGGTTAATGGCTGTCTAATTGCGCAGGGCGAAGTAGTTGTGGTGAACGATAAGTTTGGTATTCGTCTAACGGATATTGTCACACCTGCGGAACGGATTCGTAAGCTCAATAAATGATGACCACCTTACTAAAAATTTTTGCGGCATTTTTGTTTATCTGCGCCTCCCCGCCTTCGTCTGCCGCTGACACATCGGCAGTCAATTCTGGCGTTGGATTTTTACAGATCACCGGTGCTTTAGTTTTTATATTACTGGTGATGTTCGGTTCAGCATGGCTATTAAAACGAATTGGACCTGTCGCAGCGGGAAATAAGCTTCCTTTGAAAATCATCGGTGGCATCAATGTCGGCACGCGAGAACGTGTGCTGGTGGTTGAAATAGACGAACAGTGGATGATACTCGGCGTTACAGCGAATAACATTAGTAACCTGGGAAACATTCCAAAAAGAGACTTGCCGCCAACAACACAGTCACCTGCGGCGGGTGCTTTTCAAGATTGGTTAAAACGAACCATGGACAAGCGCAATAACGCGCCTAACGAAATAAAATAATTTGCATGAAAACACTGCGCGTCCCACTGCCTCACATTCTCCAATTAGTCTGTTTTCTTTGCTTTTGCCTTCCTTTGCTCTCTCACGCTGAAACGTCGGGTGGATTGCAAGCGATCACGTCCACGCCTGCGCCAGGCGGGGGTCAAAATTATTCACTCAGCATTCAAACACTCGTGTTTCTGACTGCACTGAGTTTCCTGCCTTCTGTATTGTTAATGATGACGAGTTTTACCCGAATCATCATCGTTCTTTCCATGCTCAGACAAGCTTTGGGTACGCAATCATCCCCTCCAAATCAGGTTTTGATTGGCTTAGCCCTATTCCTCACCCTATTCGTGATGGGGCCAGTTTTGGATAAAATCTATACGGATGCGTATGTACCATTTTCAGAAAATAAAATCACGATGACTGAAGCCATGGAAAAAGGTGGGGCGCCGTTAAAGCAATTTATGATGAAGCAAACCAGACAAGCCGATCTTGCCCTGTATGTTAAAATGTCTAACTCGCCTAAGTTACAAGGTCCTGAAGACGTCACGTTCCGAATATTGATTCCCGCTTATATCACCAGCGAATTAAAAACTGCATTTCAAATAAGTTTTGCGATTTTCATTCCTTTTCTTATTATCGATATGGTCGTTGCAAGTGTCTTGATGTCTATGGGCATGATGATGGTGTCTCCCTCCATCGTTTCACTTCCTTTTAAACTCATGTTATTTGTTTTAGTCGATGGTTGGCAATTAATCATAGGCTCATTGGCACAGAGCTTTTATTGAGGTATTTATGACTCCAGAATATGTTATGACCTTGGGGCGACAAGCGATAGAAGTCACGCTCATGCTGGCAGGACCACTTTTATTGGTATCCTTATTGATAGGTTTGATGGTCAGCATTTTTCAGGCGGCGACTCAAATTAACGAAAGCACACTTTCATTTATTCCTAAATTGGTCGGGATTTTTACCACCTTAATTATTGCCGGACCATGGATGCTGAGCGTCTTAACTGACTATATGAAGCAGATGTTTTCCAGCATCGCGACCATGGCAGGTTAATACTTTCATGAAAAATTCATGATCTCGTTTGCAAGCAAAGACTTGATTGATCTGGTAATGGCTTTCCTGTGGCCATTAACCCGAGTTTTAGGACTCATCGCAGTTGCTCCCCCGTTCGGAAACAGAACAATTCCTCTCAGGATAAAGCTCGGATTCGGAATTATTATCGCGCTTATCGTTACTCCAACGCCCCCCCCCTTCGCAAATGCAGACGCCCTCTCCTTCTCCGGAATGATGATACTGGCGCAACAATTTGTCATAGGACTTGGTATGGGCTTTGTGATGCGCCTCGTATTTGCCGCCATTGAAATGGCTGGAACGGTGGCAGGCATGACGATGGGATTAGGCTTTGCCTCTTTCTTCGACCCTCAAACGAGGGGAAATACTTCGGCAGTTTCGCAATTCTTAGTGCTGGTAGCGACGGTGCTATTCTTTTCACTAAATGTGCATCATGCCTTACTGTTGGCGTTGATGGACAGTTTTAAGAGCATACCGATTTCCACCACATTACAAAGTGGCTTTGATTTTCACAGGTTAGCTATTTGGGGTGAGCAAATATTTATTGCTGGACTGAGACTTTCCATACCTTTGATTGCAGCGCTGTTACTAACCAACGTTGCCCTCGGCATTCTGACCCGCGCGGCACCTCAATTAAATATCTTCGGTATTGGTTTCTCCATTACTATCACTGTGGGTTTTTTAATATTAGCGGCGATTCTTCCATATCTATCTATCCCAATTGAAAATTTATTTCAGCAGGGTATAGAAACCATGCAAACTTTAGGTAAATCGCCACCACATCAAATACCGTGATCCACCTCATCTTACGAGACCTATGAATACCATCACATTGGCCGATCTGCATCTTCTCAATATTCAGACCATCCGCGATCTGGAAGCAAATACGATCAACGAGATTCCACACGCCAACCTCATAAAAAAAGCGGGGAAAGCAACTGCCAATTTAGCCAAACAGTTAATTAAGAAAAAAGCGCTTCCCGCTTTAATACTGGCGGGCCCCGGCAACAATGGGGGAGATGCCTGCGCTACCGCTGCGGAATTAGCAAAAGACGGTTATAGCGTCATCGTCATTCTATGCGCCGACCCAGAAAAATATTCGGCCGATGGGAAAAAAGCCTTTGACAAAGCACTCTCGAGAAAAGTGATTTTCAAAAATAGCGACGCTCTGGACGATCTGCTCAAGCTGGACTTTAGCATCATCATTGATGGCTTATTTGGAATTGGTTTAAAAAGAACTATTTCAGGCAGCTATGAAAAGGTGATCAACGGCGTCAATCAACTAGCTCACAAAAAGCAGATATTTATTTTATCCATCGACGTTCCTAGCGGTTTAAATGCCGACACTGGAACCTTAGTGACAGACGACGCTGATAAAAATGTTGCGGTTAAAGCCGATGCAACTATCACTTTCATCGCGAATAAACCAGGCTTACATACCGCCGATGGCAAAGATTACGCCGGAGAAGTGATTGTCAATGATCTAGGGATACAGTCGCCAGTCACTGAAGAAAGCAAACTTTTATTGAACCATGCTTCCAGATTTAACTTTCAATTACCTGAACGAAAACAGAACAGTCACAAAGGTAGCTATGGTGAAGTGATTGTCATCGGCGGCGACAAAGGCATGCTGGGTGCAAGTGTATTAGCGGCGCGTACGGCGTTGTATTCAGGCGCAGGAAAAGTCAATGTAAGTTTGCTGCACCCTGCAATCGATTACGACACGCTGCACCCCGAAATCATGTACAAAGACGCTCAGCACCTTCAAATGAAGGAAGAGATCGTTGTTATCGGTCCGGGTATGGGACATTCTGATATTGCAAAGACTATATTGAGCAAAGCATTATCGTCTGAGATCTCACTAGTTATTGATGCTGATGCTCTTAACCTCATCGCAGCTAACAAAGAATTAAATGACTTATTGATGGGCAGAACTGCGTCAAGCATACTAACCCCTCATCCACTTGAAGCCGCAAGACTGCTACACATATCTGCAAAAGAGGTTCAGCAAGATCGCTGCAAGGCAGCTTTGCTCCTTGCAGACAAATTCAAATGTGTTGTAGTACTTAAAGGCTCAGGAACGATTATCACAGATCCTGAGGGACGACTACGAATTAATACGACAGGTAATCCTGGCTTGGCTACTGGCGGCAGCGGTGATGTGCTAGCAGGTCTTTGCGGTGCACTACTGGCGCAGGGCTTGAATAGCTTTGAAACCGCTCAATTAGCAGTATGGCTTCATGGCGCCGCCGCCGATACATTGGTCGAAGCGGGCGTCGGTCCGATAGGTATGATCGCCAGCGAACTACCTGAGGCAATACGTCATTGCCTCAATGCATTCGTGGATAATCAACGTCTGGCCAATTAATCGACCAGCGTATTGATTTGCTCGGCATTTAACTTATCGCTTTGCACTTCACAGGTGATACCGGCACTTGCAATCGCAGCAGTCAGCTTTTCAATTTGCTCCTGCTGCGATACTGCATGATCAATCAATTTATGCAAGACCTTAGAAATCGGGTCATCACTGTTTTGCGTAACACCGTAAGCGGAAAACAATTGCGCCCCGCCAACATCCGGCGAGCTGACTTCTTTTTTGATAATATGGGCTGGGTTACCTACCGCAGTAGCACCAGCGGGAACAGGCTTCACCACCACAGAATTCGAGCCTATCTTCGCACCCGCACCAACGGTAAAACTACCCAACACTTTAGCGCCAGCACCAACGATGACCCCCGCTTCCAACGTGGGATGTCTTTTGGCTCCACGGGATAAAGAAGTACCACCTAAAGTAACTCCCTGATAAATCGTGCAATCGTCACCGATTTCTGCCGTCTCACCAATCACCACGCCAAAGCCATGATCGATAAATACCCGGCGACCAATCGTCGACCCAGGATGAATTTCTATACCTGTGAGAACCCTTGCAATATGTGAAATAAAACGTCCTAACCACTTAAAACCACGCACCCAGCACCATTTTGCCCAGCCGTGCATGACGATTGCCTGAAATCCGGGATAACAGGTGATCACTTCCCAAGCATTACGGGCGGCGGGGTCTTTAGCAATAATACTCGCGATATCTTCGCGGAAACGACTGAACATAGGGATAACTATGAAAAATGAGGTACAGCAAGATAGTAGCGTATTTAAAAAAAATGCGCCGAAGCGCATTTTTTTTCATGAGAATACGACTGAATTCAGATAATCATCAGACCGCTTTAGGCAAACGCTGGCGGCGCGCTTCATACAAACATACACCCGAAGCAACCGAAACATTCAGACTTTCAACCGTTCCATACATTGGAACACTTACCAGCACATCGCAGGTTTCGCGTGTCAATCGGCGCATACCCTCGCCCTCAGAACCCATCACAATGGCGCAACCGCCGCTGAAATCAACATCGTAGATAGTTTTGCTATCCACATCGTCAGATGTGCCGACCAATAAAACGTCACGCTCTTTCAATTCACGCAAGGTGCGTGCTAAGTTGGTTACCGTGATATACGGCACAGTTTCGGCAGCACCGCTTGCCACCTTAGCAGCAGTAGCATTCAAACCAACCGCACGGTCTTTCGGTGCGATAACGGCATGAGCACCAACACCGTCAGCTACACGCAGGCAGGCACCAAGATTATGTGGATCGGTAATTCCATCCAGCACCAACAGTAACGGTGGCCCATCAATGGCATCCAATAGTTCGTCGAGATTGCGCGCCAGTGACAATTCACCAGCCTTAGCCACAACACCTTGATGGCGGCGTGTCCCCACGATGTTCGATAAGCGTTGATCGTCAGCATGAATAATGCGAACACCAGCCGCTTTAGCGGCGATCAGCAAATCTTGCATACGGCGATCGTTACGTTCCGAATCAACGTAAATCTCTTCCACTGTTGATGCTTCATGACGAATTCTTGAAGTGACGGCGTGGAAGCCAAAAATCATTTTACTTTTCATATTACTCTTTATTAATGTAACTCAGCTTAACTTAATCAACGTCTTGATCTTTATATCTCGATCTTAAGGTCTTTAGCTTAACGTCTTTTTTTTACAGGTTTCCCTGTCGCTTTTCCAGTAGCGGACACTGTTTTTTTACCACTCGCAGCGCCTTTTTGCTTGACACTACTCACTCTGGCATCAGAGGATGCCCCTTTATATTTTTCCTGCCGTTCTGCAGCAAAGCTCTTTTTTGCAACAACAGGCTTGGATGCATTTTTTACAGCCTTAGCACTTTTATTCACCGGAGTGCCAGGTATTTGCTTCTTTGCCTTTTCTGCCGCACCACTCCATAATGGCGCACTGGATCCAGCTGGTTGCACGATACTTAAATCAATTTTACGCGCATCCAGATCTACCCTACTCACCTGAACTTTGACCTTATCGGTGAGTTGGTAACGCTTACCAGTACGTTCACCGCGCAATTCGTGGCGTGCCTCATCAAATTGGAAGTAATCAGCGCCCAACTCCGTGATATGTACCAAACCTTCAATGTAAATATCGTCAAGCTGAACAAAAATACCAAACTGGGTCACGCCAGAAATGGTACCAATGAATTCTTCACCCAATTTATTTTTGATGAAATAACACTTTAACCAAGCTTCAACATCGCGCGACGCCTCGTCAGCACGACGCTCATTGGCAGAACAATGCGTACCTAAAGAGTCCCAAATCGTTGGATCTTTCTCAATTTTCTTTTTACCGGCTGCTTTATCAGCAATTAACTGCTTGCGTGCCGAGTTCGAAATAGAGGTGTTCAAAAGGCTCAGATCTATCCCTTTCGGTTCATAGACTTTACCTTGCAATATTGCCTTAATCGCTCGGTGCGTCAACAAATCAGGATAACGGCGGATCGGACTCGTAAAGTGCGCGTACGCTTCGTATGACAAGCCAAAATGACCGATATTATCTGGGCTATAAACTGCTTGCTGCATAGAACGCAGCAACATTGTTTGCAATAATGGCGAATCTGGACGGCCTTTAATTTTATCCATTAATGCCGCGTAATCAGAAGCAGAAGGTGAATCACCACCACCTAAAAACAAACCAACTTGTTTCAAGAAATTTCTGACCTGCGTCAGCTTTTCTTTAGTCGGTCCCGCATGAATACGATAGGTACCCGGATGCTTATAGGTTTCCAACAGGTTTGCCGCACAGACGTTGGCCGCCAACATACACTCTTCAATCAGCTTATGCGCATCGTTACGTGTGCGTGGGATAATTTTTTCTATCTTGCCAGCGGCATTGCAAACGATATAGGTTTCAGTTGTTTCAAAGTCGATCGCACCACGCACATGGCGCGCTTTCAACAGCGCCTGGAACACTTCATATAGATGCAATAAATGCGGCACCAATGGTAAACGCTTCGCCGCCTCTGGCCCTTTGGTGTTACCTAAGACCGCTGCCACTTCAGTGTAAGTAAATCGTGCAGCGGAATGAATCACTGCAGGGTAAAATTGATAGGCACTCACAACACCATCTTGTGTAATTACCATATCACAAACCAGCGTCAAACGATCGACATCAGGATTGAGCGAGCAAAGACCATTCGATAACTTCTCGGGCAGCATAGGAATAACTCTACGCGGGAAATATACGGAAGTGCTACGCAACAAAGCATCCTGATCCAACGCGTCATTTGGAGCCACGTAATGACTCACATCGGCAATCGCAACCAAGAGACGATATCCTTTACTGCGCCCGATTTTTACCGGCTCACAATAAACGGCATCATCAAAATCGCGCGCGTCTTCGCCATCAATGGTCACAAGTGGAATATCGCGCAGATCAACTCTGTCTTCCAAATCCTTAGGACGAATTTCTGAAGGTAATTTAGCAGCAGCTTTTTGCGCTGCCTCAGAAAACACGTGTGGCACACCAAACTTACGCACAGCAATTTCAATTTCCATACCCGGGTCGTCAATATCACCGAGTATCTCGACTATCTTTCCAACGGCCTGTGCATAGCGGGTAGGCTGCTCTGTAAGCTGAACACTGACTACCTGACCGGCTTTCGCCTTTCCCGGGGAACCTGCAAGCAAAATATCCTGGCTAAAACGATTATCTTCAGGAGCGATAACCCAGACTCCATTCTCATTCAACAAGCGACCTATCACATGCGTGTTGGCACGCTCCAGAATCTCGATAATGCTGCCTTCAAGGCGCCCGCGGCGATCAGTGCCTACAACGCGCGCCGTGACTTTATCTCCATGCAACACCTTTTGCATTTCCCGCTCGGGCAAATACAAATCATCACTACCGTCATCAGGTATCAAAAAGCCATAACCATCTCGATGGCTATTTACTTTTCCTGAAATAAAATTTTCTTGATTAGCGAGTGTATAGTGACCAGAACGATCAGGCTTGATTTGACCGTCTCTTTCCATCGCGTTTAATCGTCGCGTCATGCCATCAAACTCCTCGGGTTTCACGCCTAACTTTTCTGCAATATCGTTTGCAGTCAGTTTGGCCTTATTCGTACGAAGGACGCCCAGAATTTCTTCGCGGCTAGGAATGGGGTATAAATGCTTATTCAAATGATGTTAATTTCTTTAAAAGTTAGATCACGCCCTGACTATACAAGACATCCTCCTAGTTTACCGGAGCAAACGTCAAATGCCTAACAATTCTTCAACAAGAACCAGGTGAACTCTTGACACTACAAGCAAACGCTCTATAATGCTGGCTTCCGTTGCCCACGTGGCGGAATTGGTAGACGCGCATGGTTCAGGTCCATGTGCCGCAAGGTGTGGGGGTTCGAGTCCCTCCGTGGGCACCACAGCATTTGAAAGCCCGTTGATTCGTCAACGGGCTTTTTTGCATTTAATCACCCTCATCCGCATCCAGACCTCCTTTTAAAATAAAAATCTAAATATTTTAAATATTCCCCCAAACAAGGTGCATTTCATCTATAATCACGCCTTCCGTTGCCCACGTGGCGGAATTGGTAGACGCGCATGGTTCAGGTCCATGTGCCGCAAGGTGTGGGGGTTCGAGTCCCTCCGTGGGCACCACAGCATTCGAAAGCCTGTTGATTCGTCAACGGGCTTTTTTGCATCCGCGCATCTCAAGCCACACACACCTAGCGCCAACCAAATACATCTAATCCAAAACAAGCACCCAAAGAAAAACGGAAGCCCATTCGCTTCCGTTTTTTAATGCAATTTATGCAGATTCACCCTTTTTCAACCAGGCATTCAATTGATGAGGACGAATGCTATCGTACTCTTCGAACGGCTGATGAATCCAAGGATTTGTCGCCAGATAATCAAGGTGATAATCAGGAGCCACAGATGAGCAAGCTTTATACCAGATTACCGCCGACTTCACATCCGTCACTGCTGGGAAATGTTCACGTAAGTGATGCAATACGCGCTCCAGTGTGACGCCCGAGTCAACCAGGTCATCCACCACCAACACACGACCCTGCAAGGTACCCTTGGTCATGGAAATATATTTACCGATATCCAAAGACCCCTGAACTGTACCCGCATCCTCGCGATACGAACTGGTAGATAAAATTGCCAAAGGAACATCGAATATTCTGGAGAATATATCGCCAGGACGCAAACCACCGCGCGCCAGACACAATACCTGATCAAACTTCCAGCCAGATTCATGCACTTTGAGTGCTAATTGCTCAATGGAGCGGTGATACGCATCCCAGGAAACCCACAAATCTTTATCTGTAGAGGCAGGTGTATTCATATTTTTATTTTTCCTTCTTTAAACAAACGGGTGGCGCAATACAATAGTTTCCTCGCGGTCCGGGCCAGTTGACACCATATCAATTGGCACCCCAACGAGAGCCTGAATGCGCTCAATGTAATTGCGAGCATTCAGAGGCAACTCTTCCATGCTCTTAGCCCCAACAGTCGATTCCGACCATCCGGGCATTTCTTCGTAGATCGCTTCACACAAAGAAGCCTCTTCAGCACCTACCGGGAAAATATCAACCACCTTATCACCCAGCTTATAGCCTGTGCATAGCTTCAATGTTTCGATACCATCCAACACATCCAACTTAGTCAGACACATACCTGAAACACCATTAATTTGGACAGAACGCTTTAACAAAGCTGCATCAAACCAGCCACAGCGGCGGGCACGACCCGTCACAGTCCCAAACTCATGACCGACACTGGCTAAATGCTTGCCAACGCCTTGATCGGTCGGCAATTCAGATGGGAACGGACCAGAACCGACGCGCGTCGTGTAGGCCTTCGTAATACCTAAAATGTAATGCAACATGTTAGGACCAACACCTGCACCCGCAGCAGCGTTACCCGCAACGCAGTTGCTTGATGTCACGAACGGATAAGTACCATGATCAACGTCGAGCAAACTACCCTGCGCACCCTCAAACAACAAGCTGGCGCCTGCCTTATGAGCTGCATACAGGGCACTAGACACGTCCGCAACCATAGGACGGATACGTGGCACAAGAGCCAGAGCATCATCGAGCGTTTTTTGATAATCAACCGCTGGTGCTTTGAGATAATTGGTCAGCACAAAATTGTGGTAATCCAGATTTTCTTTTAATTTTTCAGCAAAGCGTTCGGCATTAAGCAAGTCAGCGACCCGAATAGCGCGACGCGCAACTTTATCTTCATAGGCTGGACCAATACCCTTCCCCGTCGTACCGATTTTTGCGGCGCCACGAGCCACTTCACGTGCCGCGTCCAATGCCGTGTGGTAAGGCAAGATAACTGGGCAAGCTTCGGAAATTTTCAAACGAGAGACAACTTCAACGCCGTTCGCTTGCAACTTATCAATTTCGCGGAGTAAATCAGGAACTGACAACACAACACCATTGCCGATATAGCAAGCAGTACCTTCACGCATAATACCCGATGGTATCAATTGCAAAGCCGTTTTCTGACCACCAATAACCAGAGTATGACCAGCATTGTGACCACCTTGAAAACGCACAACACCTTGTGCGTGATCAGTCAACCAGTCGACGATTTTACCTTTACCTTCGTCACCCCACTGGGTTCCGATCACAACGACATTTTTTGGAGTTTTATTGTTTGACATCACTCAACCTACATTTTGAAGAATCCATTGATCACCATCGAATACGACCACTCTGTTGCAGTCGAATTCGTCTTGTTCGTTCTCGTGCCCGGGGAAATTTTGAATTACCACTTCCCCCTCATTACGTAATTCTGCTATTTTTTGGCGCAAACCAACGTCTCGACTCCACGGGGCACGAATCGCATCCTTGCGCTCAGCTACTGGCATCAATCGTGCCAGCTCACGCAAATCCAATGAAAATCCGGTCGCCGGACGTGCCCTACCAAAAGCCTCACCCACATGATCATAACGCCCGCCACGTGCCACCGCGTTTGGCAAGCCATGCACAAAAGCACTAAACATCACGCCACTATGGTAGTGGTAGCCTCTCAAATCAGCCAAATCAATGGTCACCTGTGCAGGCCCCACCAAGCTAGCCAGATATTCCAACTCATCAAGCGCATTAATAATGCCATTCACCGCAGGCAGTTTTTCTCTTGCGATCTTCAAAATAGAAACATCACCATACAAAGTTGGCAACAGCATCAGAGCCGCCCGTACCTCCGGCAACAATTCACGACTAACGATGTCTATACTAGGCAAATCCTTCGCCTCAAGCAAAGAAAATAAAACATTTTCCTGCTTCTTTGCCTCGGAATCAAGGTCGAGAATCGCGCGCAAAACCCCCACGTGACACAAATCCAGACGTACTTCGCGAATTCCAGCCAATGCCAGACTCGCCAATACCAATTCCTGGATTTCAGCATCAGCTTCTAAACCCGCATGACCATAGATCTCAGCACCAATTTGTATTGGCTCACGGGTTGCATGCAAACCAGAAGGCTTAGTGTGCAACACATTGCCAGCGTAGCAAAGTCTAGTCACCGACGCGCGATTCAACAAATGCGCATCAATCCTAGCCACCTGGGTAGTCATATCTGCACGCAGGCCCATGGTACGTCCGGAAACCTGATCAACCAACTTAAAAGTGCGTAAATCCATGTCCTGACCAGCGCCAGTCAACAAGGATTCGATGTACTCAAGCAATGGCGGCATTACCAGCTCGTAGCCATACAATCTGAAGTGATCAAGAAAAACTCGGCGCAAGTCTTCGATCTTACGTGCCTCAGAAGGCAGGACGTCAGCAATATTTTCGGGGAGAAGCCAATTCGGCATGAA
Source organism: Cognatundibacterium jejuense (assembly GCF_014284255.1). GTDB lineage: Bacteria > Pseudomonadota > Gammaproteobacteria > Burkholderiales > Burkholderiaceae_D > Undibacterium > Undibacterium jejuense. The sequence goes on along the minus strand of NZ_JACOFV010000004.1, from coordinate 197,394 downwards.
AAACAATCAAAAAAAATTAACAAATACGTATTTACGACAGGCATCCAGCAAATAGCGATCCGTACCACAATTGGTACAGATCGCTATTTGCTGGAGATGATTTCTGAATTACTTAGATTTTACTGCATTAGCCCCACCACTAGATACCCCAGGGGTTTTAAAATATTTAAAAAAGTCTGAACTTGGATCCACCACCACGAAGTCACTCTTACTTTTGAAGCTTGCACGATATGCTTCAAGGCTACGGTAAAATTTGTAAAATTCCGGATTTTGACCAAAAGCCTTGGCATAAATCTGCGAAGCCTCGGCATCACCTGCGCCGCGCATTTCTTCAGATTCACGATAAGCTTCCGCCAACAACACGGTGCGCTGACGATCTGCATCCGCTCTAATTTTTTCCGAATCAGCTGAACCGGTCGAACGAAGCTCATTTGCCACACGCAAACGTTCAGCTTTCATACGGTCATACACAGAATTATTGATTTGTTCAACATAATCAACACGCTTGAGGCGCACATCAACAATTTCCACGCCAATTTGGCGTGCTTCTTCAGTCACCTTGCTACGAATCGCTTCCATTACCTTGCCGCGCTCACCCGATATCACTTCACGTACGGTACGTTTGGTAATTTCATCATTGAGTGCCGCTTTAACAATTTGCGACAGCCGATTTCTCGCACCGCGTTCTTCACCAGCAAAACTGACGAAGTACAGCTTAGGATCAGAGATACGCCATTTCACGTAAGAATCAACCAGAATATTTTTCTTCTCAGCAGTGATGAAACGATCAGCCTCATCAGCGTCAATGGTTAAAATTCGCTTATCCAGAAACAATACATTTTGAAATGGCGGAGGCAACTTGAAATGCAAACCGGGTTCACTAATGACCGATTTCACCTCGCCGAATGCAAAAACGATGGCATAGTTTTTTTGATTAACAACAAATATAGTTGAATAAGCAACTAACAATAGACCAACAAATATCGCCAGAAAAGACATAATCTTATTCATATTAACGTACCTCCCTGTCGCGGGAATCACGATTTTCCCGAGATCTATTTTCGTCTTTATTACTACGCATTTCTATCGTTGGGATTTGCTCATTCAACACAGAAGATTGGACTGCAGACGGAACCTGGGTCGCCACATTCGACTTGGCAGATGCGGCTTCGTTTTGCGACATCACTTTATCCAAAGGTAAATACACCATGTTATTCCCGGACTTGGTATCCATCATCACCTTACTAGTGCTCGCGAAGATTTGTTGCATCGTTTCCAGATACATACGATCACGGGTAACAACCGGTGCTTTCTGATATTCATTCAACACTTGCTTAAAGCGAGAAGCATTACCCTCTGCATTTGAGACTACACGCGACTTATAGCCTTCAGCCTCTTGCAACAGTCGCGATGCTTCGCCACGCGCTTTAGGAATCACATCGTTCGCATACGCCTGACCTTCATTTTTCTGACGCTCTTTATCCTGGCCTGCTTTAACTGCATCATCAAATGCTGCTTGCACTTGCTCAGGAGGCTGCACACCTTGCATAGTCACGTTTGCAATTTGCACACCAGCCTTATAGCGATTCAAAATCTGCTCCATAAGAGCGCCTACGTCAGACGCTACTTTTTCGCGGCCTTCATATAAGACGAAATCCATCTTACTCTTACCGACGATTTCACGAATCGCAGTTTCCGCAACCTGACGTATCATTTCATCCTGATCACGATTACTGTACAACCAATCAACGGCATCTTTAAGTTTGTACTGAACGGCAAACTGAATATCAACAATATTCTCATCATCAGTGAGCATTAAAGACTCACGAGCCTGCTTGTTTTTGACATTTGAACGATAACCAACCTCCACCGTGCGCACCTGCGATACATCTACGATTTCGTGGTTTTGGATAGGGTAAGGCCAACGCCAGTTCATACCAGCACCCGTAACATGCGTATATTTACCAAATGTCGTAATTACCGCAGTCTGACCTTCTTGGACGATAAATACGCCACTGACCAACCAGACAAATAAGAAGACAAGCAGGATAGCCCCGACGCCCAACTTCGCACTTACAGGGTCAGAATTAAAGCTATTACCACCATTACCACCGCTGCCATCGCCTTTTTGACCCAGAAAGCGGTTTAAGCGCTGATTCAGATCCTTCCAGATTTGCTCTAGGTCGGGCGGGGTATCAGGAGATTTTTTGTCATCCTGATTGCTATTCTTGGAGCCACGGCCCCATTGAGGATCGTTCAATGACAAAGTCACACCAATTCTTTTTAGAAATGAACCAATCATTCTCTTGATTTCCAATGAATAGAAGGTTGAGCTACAGGATATTAAATCTTGCATCAGCTTCATCAGGAGCAATCTTTACTCCTGCTGTTTCCGACGCCTTTTGGATAGCAAAATCTGCAATGGACTGTCTCAACAGGTCCAAGCCAGCACCTGTTCTTGCACTCAGAAAGATTCTGTCAATTTTACCACACTCGTTTAGTACGACCGCCGGCTCGAGAGCCGCCAGATCGATTTTATTGCAAACCATTAATTGCGGAATATGATCTGCGCCAATTTCTTTCAGAACATGATTCACCTGCTCTACCTGATCTGCCCGGACAGGACTATTAGCATCAACAACATGCAATAACAAATCCGCATGTATAGTCTCTTCCAAAGTTGCGCGGAAAGCGGCTACCAATTGATGCGGCAACTCGCGAATAAAGCCAACGGTATCAGAAATCACCACGCTACCCGCGTCACCCAGATACAGGCGCCGTGAAGTAGTATCCAACGTAGCAAACAATTGATTGGCCGCATACGTGCCCGCCTTCGTCAATGAATTGAACAAGGTTGATTTACCCGCGTTGGTATAGCCAACCAGAGATACTGAAAAGGTTTTGCTACGATCACGTGAACGACGCTGCGTTTCACGCTGCTGCTGTAACTTTTCAAGGCGCGACTTCAACATTTTTACTCGCTCACCAAGTAAGCGACGATCTGTTTCCAACTGCGTCTCGCCCGGCCCGCGCAAACCTATACCGCCTTTTTGACGCTCCAGATGCGTCCAACCACGAATCAAGCGCGTAGCCAAATGTTGCAACTGAGCCAACTCAACTTGCACTTTACCTTCGTGGCTTTTTGCCCGTTGCGCAAAAATATCCAGAATCAAACTCGTGCGATCAACCACCCTGATCTTCAGGTGTCGCTCGAGGTTACGTTGCTGAGCAGGCGAAAGCGCATGATTGAATATAACCAGATCAAGTTTCTCATCAGCAACGATATCTGCAATTTCAGTTGCTTTACCACTGCCAATAAATAACGCTGCGTCCGGTCTGGAACGCTTACACGTAACCACACTTATAGGGTCAGCCCCAGCAGATTGTGACAGCAGAGAAAGCTCTTCCAAGCCAGCTGCAAAATCGTCCTTGCCAAAATCGACGCCTACCAAGGCTGCGCGCATGCTCAAGGACATATACAAAAAATAGAAGGAATCAAAAAATTACTCAGCCTCAGACTCAGTAGCAATACTAACAGCACGTGCCGGAACCACCGTAGAAATAGCGTGCTTATAAACCATTTGAGTCACGGTATTTCTTAACAAAACCACGTATTGATCAAAGGATTCAATATGACCTTGCAGCTTAATACCGTTAACTAAGTAGATAGACACGGGAATATGCTCTTTACGCAGTGCATTCAGAAACGGGTCTTGTAAAAGTTGCCCTTTATTGCTCATAACAGCTCCATTGTGTTGTTGTGATCAGGAGTTGGGGATTATTTGAAATATTTCAAGTAATCCCATAGTAATTACAAAACAACTGTAATTGAATTTTATTCGAAAACTTAATAATACGATTTTCTTTAACCGAAAAAAATCAACATTAATATGTTTCTCAAGAACTTATTTTTCTTTACTTAGACTTATCGAACGGATTTTTACCAGAACGCATTTCAATTCTCAGCGGGGTCCCCGTCAATGAGAACGTCTCTCTAAAATGTTTTTCCAAATAACGCTTGTACACATCACCGACCGCCTCCAATGCATTACCGTGAATCACAATAATAGGCGGATTCTGACCGCCTTGATGTGCATAACGCAATTTCGGACGTATTGATCCTTTGCGCTTCGGTTGTTGATGCTCAACAGCTTCAATCAAAGCACGGGTCAATTTAGGGGTCGATAAATTAGCCATCGCTGCTTCATAGGCAGCATCAATCGATTTCATCAATGGGCTAATACCAGTTGATTTTAAAGCAGAAATGAAATGGAACTTTGCAAACGTCAGGAAATTCAACTTACGTTCGATATCAAATTTAATCTCATCCCTACGATCACTTTGCAGTCCATCCCATTTATTGACACCAACCACTAATGCACGACCAGACTCCAGAATAAAGCCAGCAATATGGGCATCTTGCTCGGAAATATCCTGTTGCGCATCCAACAGCAGCAACACAACATTCGCCTCAGAGATGGATTGCAAAGTTTTAACGACAGAAAACTTCTCGATTGCCTCAAAGACCTTACCACGACGACGAATACCCGCCGTATCAATCAAAGAATAATGCTTACCATCCCGCTCAAACGGAATTTCTATTGAATCACGAGTAGTGCCCGGCATGTCAAACGCAATGACCCTATCCTCACCGAGCAGGGTATTAACCAAAGTCGATTTACCGACATTAGGACGCCCGACAATGGCTATTTTAATACCACGAACAACATCAACTGGCTCCTCCATTTCTGGCGGACGTTGAGCAAAAGCAATGTTAAGTGATTCTTCGACCAAATCAGCAACACCATCACCGTGAGCTGCAGAAATCACATAAGGATCCCCCATGCCCAATTCGTAGAAATCAGCGGTAACGGCAGAATATCTCATGCCCTCAGCTTTGTTGACAACTAGCATCACAGAGCGGCCTGATTTTCGCAAGAAATCGGTGATGGTCTTGTCATGTGGCGTCAAACCCTGACGACCATCAACAATAAAAATAACGACATCAGCTTCAGCAACGGCTTGCTTGGTTTGCTTAGCCATTTCATGCAAAATACCCTCTTTGGCAACTGGCTCAAAACCTCCAGTATCAATAACTAAAAAGGGCCTCTCCCCAACACGACCTTCACCATAATGGCGATCGCGAGTCAGACCAGGAAGGTCTGCCACTAATGCGTCGCGTGAACGGGTAAGCCGATTGAACAGCGTGGATTTGCCGACGTTAGGTCGGCCTATAAGTGCGATAACCGGCTTCATTTGTATTACTCGGCTGCAAAAGCAACCACTGATCCTGATTTTGTTTGAACAATCAGATTTGAACCAACCACAATCGGGGCAGCTAAAATCTGACTACCATCGGTAGCAACTCTACCAATGAAAGAACCATCTTCTCTTGAGAGAAAATGAACGTAACCTTCAAAGTCGCCCACAGCTACGCTGCGACCAAAGGAAATAGGGGCCGATAAACGACGACGAGCAAGCTTATCATTACGCCAGGCACTAGACCCGCCATCACGATTAAATGCATTTACAGTGCCAACGCTATCTGATGCGAACATGAAACGCTCATCTGCGCTCCCACCAACTTCGCTAGAAATATTTTTTACCCAGCGTGGCGAACCTGTGTTTAAGTCAAAACAACCAACTCGCCCTTGGTACGACGTCGCGCAAACATCCTTACCCACCACCACTGGCAGACCGGATACATCAGCAACACGCTCGAGCTCAGTATTACCTTTGGGCTCACCAACAACAGCTTCCCAACGCAAGCCACCATTTTTAAGCGCCAAAGAAGACATGCGCCCGCCAGGCAAAGCCACTATAACCTGATCACCGACCACCAACAAGCCGGGCACTGCTCGTAAAATAAGCGGCGGCAATGGACGCTCGACGGACCATTTTTTCGCACCAGTTTCTAAATCATAAGCACTAATCCGATTGTCATTACTACGTATAACAACCAACCCTGCACCAATCGCAGGAGTTGAAAGGATTTCAGACGATTCTTGCACTTTCCAACGTAATTTACCATCAGTATCGAAAGCGAACAAATTCCCTTTCCCACCAGCAACCACAACAGAACCCAATCCTGCACCAACGCCTGCAGTCAGACTAAATCCGGCATTAATACGCCAAACGGAACGACCAGAAGTAGCATCAATTTTTGCCAACGTACCGTCTGCAGCTGCCACATAAACACTAGAACCGTCCACCGCAGGACTAAAAACATAATTTGCTGATGAGCCAATCGAAACCAACCAAGCCTGCTTAACAGCAATCGTTGACTTGATCTCCACTAGTGGTGCTGGGAGTTTTTTTGGATCAGGCTTAGAAGCAAATGGGTTTAAAGATGAGCATCCCGCCAAAAGACAAAACGCAGCCACCGAAATTAATTTGGCGGAAAATTGCATGAACAACTCCTGTTATTTATTTACGACAACTGCATCAGCCGCAGAACCGCCTATCGCATCCAGTTTGATTTGCACCAATTGACGTGCCGAATTTTTATCTGTCATTTTTTCAAGGGCAGCCTGATATGCTTTACGTGCATCATCAATTTTTGCTTGTGCAACCAGAACATCCCCCTTACGATCAAAAACCTCGGCCTGCAAATCCACCGGGAATTCTCCGGAAAGTTGCGTCATAGCCAGTTCGTAATTTTTTTCATCCAAGGCTATTCCGGCTAAACGAATCCTTGCGATCGCTTTGTAATCATCATTCTTACTCTTATCAACTACCCATTGCAATTGCGACTTTGCAGATGTCAGATCATTTGCATCAAATGCACTTTTAGCAGCAACCATAGCAGCCATCGATGCATACGAAGTACTCGCAAATTTTTCTTTTAAATCATTTGCAGCACGTTGTACTTTCGCATCGTCTTTTGCTGCCACAGATTTTTGCATTTCCTCATACAACTGAGATGCCTGACCAGATTGATTGCTTTGATAATTACTCCACTGAGTCCATGCTGCGTAGGCGGACAATGCGATAATTAAAATCCAGGTAATCAAATTACCATATTGTTTCCAGATTGCTTTAAGGGTTGCAAGTTGTTCCTGCTCTTCTAGATCGTAAGCCATGTTCTTATGTTTTATTAATGGTGAATATGAATATGATTTGGGTCATCGCAACAATCCGCATCTGACTCTGCACCGACAATTTGGTCAACCAAATAATCAATTACAGTATCAAATGGCACACTGATTTGGTTATTTTCCTGATTATCAGAGCGCATGGTTTTGATAATAACGCTATTACTGGCAAGTTCATCCTCGCCGATAATGGCGGCATAAGCGGCGCCACTTGCATCTGCTTTTTTCATTTGCGCTTTGAAATTACCGACACCTGTCGCAGTTGCGCAATGTAACACAACATCAAGACCTGCATCACGCAATCTCTCGCTCAAGACAAACGCTTGCATTTGCGCATCACTACCTTGATGCACCAGATATACGTCGCAAATCGCTGAAGGCTGAGTATCGCCAGCTGCCTTCATCAATTCGATCAGACGCTCGATACCCATACCAAAACCACATGCCGGAGTAGGCTTACCACCAAAGGTTGCAAAGAGCGAGTCGTAACGCCCACCACCACAAACCGTACCCTGAGAGCCAAGTTCGTCGGTAATCCACTCAAATACTGTCAGATTGTAATAATCCATTCCACGCACCAGACGCGGATTAATTTTAAATGGAATGCTATTAGCTCTTAAGATCTTCTGCACACCCTCAAAGTGAGCAAGGGACTCTTCACCTAAATAATCAAGCAACTTTGGCGCAGCATTAACCATGTCTTGCATCGCTGGATTTTTCGTATCCAGAATTCGCAATGGATTTGAGTGCAAGCGACGTTGTGCTTCAGCATCAAGCATGTCCGTATGCAGCTCAAAATAAGCAATCAAGGCTACTCTATGAGCATTTCTTTCTGCCGCGTTACCGATGGAATTTAATTCCAGACGCACATTTTGCAGACCTAAATCATCCCACAACCTTTGACATAGCATAATCAATTCTGCATCAATATCAGGACCACTGAAGCCCAAAGCTTCAGCGCCCACCTGATGAAATTGGCGATAGCGACCGCGCTGTGGGCGCTCATGGCGGAACATAGGGCCGGTGTACCACAAACGTTTCGGACCATCGTAGACCAAATTATGTTCGATAGCGGCACGCACAATGCCTGCAGTACCTTCTGGTCGCAACGTTAATTTATCGCCATTCATTGAATCTTCGAACGAGTACATCTCTTTTTCGACGATATCAGTAACTTCACCCAAGCCGCGTGAAAACAATGGAGTAGCTTCAACGATAGGTGTGCGAATTTGTTGAAAACCATAACTCTTTAAAACTGACTGCACCGTATTCTCAAACAACTCCCACAAAGCAGAGTCGGATGGAAGAAGGTCATTCATCCCTTTAACACCAACGATTTTTTCTATTTTTTTATTTTCCGACATGGTCAGCCTAGTTTAATTACTCTCAACTTCTGCAGCACTTCCGTAACGCTTCTGCACATAATCCAACACGATAGCTTGAAATTCCTCAGCAATGCGATCGCCGCGCAAGGTCATCGCTTTTGTGCCATCAATGAACACTGGCGCAGCTGGTGATTCACCCGTACCTGGCAAACTAATACCGATATTTGCGTGCTTTGATTCACCCGGACCATTCACAATACACCCCATCACGGCGACATTCATATTTTCAACACCAGGATACTGCTTCTTCCAGACTGGCATCTGATCACGTAAAAACGTTTGGATATCGTCTGCCAATTCCTGAAATACTGTCGACGTCGTACGACCACAACCCGGGCAAGCGATTACCATTGGCGTAAATTTTCGCAAACCCATGGTTTGCAAAATTTCCTGACCAACAATCACCTCACGACAACGATCGCCACCTGGTTCAGGGGTTAAAGAAATACGTATTGTATCGCCTATCCCCTCTTGCAACAAAACACCCATCGCTGCTGTCGAGGCAACAATTCCCTTACTTCCCATGCCCGCCTCAGTCAGGCCGAGATGCAATGGATAATCGCAACGCGCAGAAAGTTCACGATAAACTGCAATCAAATCCTGCACGCCTGACACTTTGCACGACAAAATGATCTTGTCACTACCCAAACCCAACTCTTCTGCACGCTGTGCATTTTCAATGGCTGAGGTAATTAATGCCTGATACATCACTGACTGAGCAGTTCTTGGATCAGCCAATGATGCATTCTCATCCATAATCCGCGCCAGCAAGTCCTGATCCAGACTTCCCCAGTTAACACCGATGCGCACTGGCTTATCGTATCGACATGCCATTTCTATCATCTGCGCAAACTGCGTATCGCGTTTCGCCCCCTGCCCCACATTTCCGGGATTAATCCTATATTTAGACAATGCTTGGGCGCATTCGGGATAATCCCTAAGCAATATATGTCCGTTATAGTGAAAATCACCAATCAACGGAACATCCACGCCCATACGATCGAGCTGTTCACGGATTGCAGGCACCGCCGCTGCGGCCTCCTGATTATTAACTGTAATTCGCACCAACTCAGAGCCGGCCCGCGCCAGATCTTTAATCTGAATCGCAGTTCCAATGACATCAGCAGTATCCGTGTTTGTCATCGATTGCACAACGACTGGAGCATTGCCGCCGATTAATACTTCTTTCTTGCCATAGACAATTTTTGCAGTGCGACTAGAACGCCTTGCCAAAGGCCCGGAAGCGATTTCCGATAAAAATGGTTTCATGCTTACTTCACGCTTAAATTAACGACATTCGTATCTTTAGGAGGGACAATTTCAAGTGCAACGCCGCGTAGGACCGCATCAACACCATGCGCATTTCCCAATCTCAACTGAACCGGCTCTTTCACATCAAAAAACTCTTCAGTCCCAGCCCTTGCCAAATGAGATGTAATTACCTCACCAGACTCTTTTTTCACCTGCAGCCATGAATCCTGGCGAAACTTCAGATGCAACTTATTATTCGCAGATAACGCACTACCACTCGACGCGACAACAGGCACACTGGAAGCAGGAGCCACGACATTGGTCGCAGGCATCACACTTGACTGCACACTTTTCACTTCCGGCGCTGGCGTTGGTGGTGACGCCGTCTGTGTTACCACCGCTTCGGAAGCAGCAACACGCTCTACCACCGTGCCTGCCTGAGCAACGACATCCGGTGGAAACACGTCGATCTGAGACGCTGGCAGCGTCACATTATCAACTTGAGGAAGTGATGCAGAAACCTGCTCCACTACTGGTTTCGCAGCATCTGAATGTGCAAACAATGATTTAAACCATTCCGCCTGCTCGAAATGCTGCGCAAGAACAAACAAGAGTGCAGCAACAGCCAAAATGCCAGCACCTAACATGTACTTCTTGTTATGATTCTCGGCCCTGCCGAGAAAATGAGATTTAGACTCAAGAAAAGGCGTCGCTAGAGTTGGCCGCAAATCCGTATCTAATTCAACGGAACTTACCTCCCCCGGAAGACAAGCAATGATCGGCGCAGGATCAACCCGCAGCAATTTTGCATATGATCTGACGAAGCCCCTGACAATCACCATCTTGGGTAATTTATCAAATTCATTACTTTCGATCGCCAGAACTTGTCTATGCGATAGCTTAAGCTGCTCTGCCACTTGCTCAAGGCTCAATCCCAATTGCTGACGTGCAGCAGACAACTTCGCACCAGCAGTATCAAGAAGCTCAACTGGTTTCTCCTCAACTAAACCAGAAGCCATCGATTCAGATAAAGGATTTAAGCCAACCTCATTCATCAAACAAACCTCTCTGCAAGAGACTAAATTCAGGGGAGTCTGGATAACGCTTTCGCAATTGCGCAGACAGACTATTTAATGCAGCATCATCACGCAACTTATGCTCAATTTTTATGGCAAGCCACAAAACATCAGGTGTCAGCACATCCTGCTGTATGACGCGACCAATATAAAACCTGGCCTTTGCATATTCACCACGTAAAAATAAAGTTCTTGCCAGGTTAGTATTTAAACCTGAATTCGCCGGATCAACCCCAAACCCTTGCATAAAATATTTTTCGGCCGCCGCATTATCACCCATATTCAAGCTACACATACCTGCAGCGTTGTATGCTTTTGAAGAAGCATAAGTCTGACTTTGGAGCACTTTCTGGAGGTAAACCAGCCCCTCTTTTTCGCGCTTATTCTGGCACAAAAACCAACCATAATTGTTCGCAATATCCAGATTATCCGGAGCAAGTTTCAATGCATACAAAAAGTTATCTTCAGCTAATTTTTTTTCGCCAGTACCCATAAATATCAAGGCTCGAACACTGTAGGCATCGACTAAATCAGGGGAAATAGCTAACGCATGCTTGATCTCATCAAGAGCAACTTTATATTGCCCTTGCTGGTAATAACTGATTGCCAGTTGCATTCTGATAGAAGCACGTTTTTGTGCATCCTGCTTTTCAACAGAAAGATTTGAATCATCCGAAGGCCCCTCCAACTGTTTTGAGGCACAAGCAGACAAAACAAGAAAAAAAGAAAGAAGAGCAACTCTTCCCATCCAACGATACGATCCAAAAATTTTCACTGAGTGATCTCCACGATCTTACCAAAATTCTCACCAAACTTCTTCTGATACTCGGCCATCTTTTGCATGCGCTCTTGCACACGGGTTCTATCCTTCACCTCACCCGCCAATTGCCCACAGGCGGCATCAATATCATCCCCACGTGTTTTACGCGTTGTCGTAACAATGCCAGCATCCAACAAGACCTGCGCAAACGCTTTAATTCGCGGATTTGCAGAACGCTTCAAGCCAGATTCAGGAAATGGATTAAACGGAATCAAGTTGAACTTACAAGGAACATCTTTCACCAACTGTATCAACTCACGCGCATGCGCATCAGTGTCATTCACGCCATCGAGCATACAATACTCAAACGTCACAAAATCGCGTGGCGCAAACGCGAGATAACGCTTACATGCAGCCATTAATTCTGACAACGGGTGCTTCTTATTCAACGGAATTAAACCGTCGCGCAGAGTGTCGTTTGACGCATGCAAAGACACAGCTAACGCCACCGGGCATTCTTGCGACAACTTATCCATCATCGGCACCACTCCGCTTGTGGAGAGCGTCACACGACGACGAGATAAACCGTAGGCATTATCATCAAGCATTAAGCGCAACGCGGTAACAGTAGGCTCAAAATTCAACAGGGGCTCACCCATACCCATCATGACTACATTCGTAATCTGGCGCTCACCCTTAGGCCCCATAGGGATGCCTTTAGTACGACGCAACTCAAACTCAGCCATCCATAGCTGACCAATGATTTCCGCCACAGTCAGATTACGATTAAATCCTTGCTTGCCGGTGGAACAAAAGCGGCAGTTTACCGCACATCCGGCTTGCGTAGAGATACACAGAGTACCCCGATTTTCCTCAGGAATAAACACCGTTTCAACAGCATTTCCCTGCCCCACATCTACCAACCATTTACGAGTACCGTCGAGCGAAGTGTGGTCACTAATCACCGCGGGAGCAGTTATCACCGCTCTGGTAGCAAGTTTTTCGCGCAAGGATTTTGCGAGATCTGTCATCTCATCAAAACTGCTTGCACCAAACTGATGTATCCATCGTTGCAACTGCTTTGCACGAAACGGCTTCTCACCCAATTCGCCACAATACGCAACGAGCTGTTCCGGATCTAGATCCAATAAATTTATGAGTGCCGTCATGTGTTTCTTTCTTACACCCCGAATCGCAGCATTGCGAGACGGGGCATCAATTACTTCAATTTCTTTAAATACTACTTAATACAAATTAACGTGAGTACACGTTCAGTACTGGGAAGAAATAAGCGATTTCAACAGCAGCTGTTTCAGCAGCGTCAGAGCCATGAACTGCGTTTGCATCGATAGATTCAGCGAAATCAGCGCGGATTGTGCCTTTTTCAGCTTTCTTAGGATCAGTTGCACCCATCAGGTCGCGGTTTTTCAAAATCGCGCCTTCGCCTTCCAATACTTGTACAAATACTGGACCAGAGATCATGAAATCAACCAGATCTTTGAAGAATGGACGTGCAGCGTGAACAGCGTAGAAGCCTTCAGCTTCAGCGCGGGACAATTGCGTCAAACGAGCAGCAACAACTTTCAAACCAGCAGTTTCAAAACGGCTGACAATTTGACCAATCACGTTTTTTGCAACTGCGTCAGGTTTAATAATAGATAATGTACGTTCGATAGCCATCTGAAAACTCCAATAAAAAGAAAGGGTTAAGACAAAAACTCTAGAATTCATCTAACCCTAGATTTTAGCATGAAACACTTGATACAACATGTCTTTAAAGAAAGACCGTAAAAATACCAAGCATATATTTGCCAGTTTAAGAAACCAAATCAAAGACCGCCATAGACTCAACGTGGGAGGTATGCGGAAACATATTAACAACTCCTGCGTAACTCAAACGATAACCAGCGCCATTGACCAAAATGCCGGCATCGCGTGCCAAAGTTGATGGACTGCAAGATACATAGACCAGTCGCTTAGGCTTGAGGTCGGGCGCAACTTGCGTTAAATCTACCAAAGCCTGACACACCGCCATCGCACCGTCACGAGGGGGATCAATCAAAAAGCGATCGAATTTACCCAGCTTAACAAAATCCTCCGCCGTCACCTCGAACAAATTGCGCGTGCTAAATGAGGTCTTTTCAGATAAACCGTTGTGAACAGCATTTTCGAGCGCACGATCAGTCAGCGTAGAACTCCCCTCAATCCCAACTACCTGTTTTGCAAGTGTAGCAATAGGCAAAGTGAAATTACCTAAACCACAAAATAAATCAGCAATACGCTCATCTTTTTGCGGATCCAGCAAGCGCAACGCTTTTGCCACTAGCACACGATTAATATGATGATTCACCTGCGTGAAATCGGTAGGCTTAAACGGCATCTTGACACCAAATTCTGGTAGCAGGTAATGCAGATCGCTAGTTGAAGGGTAGTATGGCTCGGCAGTTTCAGGACCTTTCGTTTGCAACCACCATTGCACCTTGTGGTGATCAGCAAAAGCTTTTAACTTCACCTCATCATCTGCGGCCAATGGCGCCATGATGCGCAACACCATTGCAGTCACCCCTTCACCGATGGCCAACTCAATTTGCGGCAAATGCTCAATGATAGACAAAGAGGCAACCAACTCACGCAAAGGCATCAACATTGCCGAAACGTGGGGCGGCAAGATCTTACAAGTTTCCATATTCGCCACATAACGCGACTTTTTCTCATGAAAACCAACCAACACCGTGCCTTTTTTAATCACATGGCGCACTGACAGACGCGCACGATAGCGATAACCCCAGGTTGGACCGTAAATTGGGCGCATCATGGTTTCAGCCTTTACCTTGCTGATGTGCCACAAGTTATCCTCCAAAACGCGTTGCTTCATTGCCACTTGTGCATCAGGCTCAAGATGCTGCATAGAACAACCGCCGCAAGTACCAAAGAATTCACATTTTGGATCCACCCTTTGCGATGAAGTCCGATGCACCTCAGATAAAGTTGCTACCTCCCAACTTGGCTTCTTTTTGTAAGAACTAAAGCTAACCAATTCACCTGGCAATGCACCTTCAACAAACACCACTTTTCCTTGCGTACCATCTTCATTTTGCAAATGACCAACACCACGCGCGTCCATATCAAAAGAACGTATTTCTATTTTATTCATGGGAATATCGGCGCCAACTTCAGTCGCGCCATGTAAAAGATAAAGATCAAAAGCGGAATTATAAAAGAACTGCGGCGTTTCACCCGCGCTATTCGCAAATAAGTGAACACCTCTTCAGATTAGAGAGTCTCTACCTACACCTCTAGACAAGAACGACCGCTTCAATTTAATCAAGGCTTCTTGCTGGATCTGACGTACCCGCTCACGGGTTATCCCCATTTCATCAGCCAATGTTTCTAAGGTAGCAGGGTCATCATTATCCAAACCAAATCGCCGAATGACCACAATACGTTGCTTATCCGGCAATTTTGCCAACCAATCACGCACCAAGACAGTCATCTCATGATGCTCAGCGCGAATATCAGGACCATCATCGCTATCACCAGGCAACATATCCATTAAACTGGATTGCGGATCATTATCCAAAGGAGTATCGAGCGACGTCGCATGTTCTGACAAGGCCAAAATATCCTGAACCTCGTCAACCGGCCGATCCACCAACAAGGCGATATCTTCCAAATTAGCATCCCGACCATCTCGTCGCTGCGACTCCAAATGGTATTTAGCACGCAAGATTTGATTGAGCTCACGCACCATATGCACTGGCAAGCGTATTGTGCGCGCCTGATTCATGATGGCCCGCTCAATACTCTGTCGTATCCACCAGGTCGCATAGGTCGAAAAACGAAAGCCACGCTCAGGTTCAAACTTATCGATCGCATGCATCAACCCAAGATTACCCTCTTCTATCATATCCAAAAGAGCAACGCCGCGATTAATGTAGTGCTTCGCAATTGACACAACCAAGCGAAGGTTGTGTTCAATCATTTTTTGCCTAGCCTCGAAATTTCCTTGCTTAGCTAAAGTAGCAAAGTGTAACTCTTCCTTGGAATCAAAAAGGGGCCGGGTACCAATTTGATTCAAATAATATTGCGTCGTATCGGTCGAAAGCTCAGCCGCCAATACGTTTTTCAGCTCATCAATTGGCGCAACAATAAGCGAAACAGGATCAACTGCCTGAGCCTCACGATCATCAGTATCAGCACCCACCTCAGCAGCGTCCGTCAGTGCATCCACATCAATACCATCATCTACTTCAATCGACAATGCCTCCGCCTCCTCATAGGAGGAAACGTCCAACTTTTGGTTGATCGCACTTTTTTGCATAATTTTGTCTGAATAGTAAATATGATTAAACTCGGAAATACCTCATAACCGCACACTGCCTGTGATCATCAAATTTCTACTACCGTTAATGGCAAATTATTACCACATTTTAATCATTTTACAACACTATTTATGTGACAAAGTGCATCCAGACAGCATGCATAACAAGCAAATTAACGCGCCGGCAAATATCTCATAGGATCAACTGGTTTTCCCTGCAGACGAATCTCAAAGTGCAGATTAACAGTATCACTATCAGAATTTCCCATTTCTGCAATTTTTTGCCCTTTAGTAATAGCTTGCCCCTCTTTTACGAGAATAGATTTATTGTGAGCATACGCCGAAAGCAGGCTACTGCTATGCTTAATAATTACTAAATTACCATAGCCACGGATTCCACTTCCAGCATACATCACCTTCCCAGCACCGGCTGCCAGCACCTCTTGCCCCATCTTACCCGAAATATCCAAACCCTTATTTTTTGCATCGTCAAATCCAGTCAACACCTTACCATCCACTGGCCACATCCAATCAACCGCCTCATTATCTGCAACAACTTTATCGGGCGCCTTTTCCGCTGACTTTAATGGAACAACAGGATTTACAACGTCGTTTTTAACAACCGTAGGTGTGCCACTCTCTGGTTTTTGCAATTCAGCCAGTACAGTCTCTGAATAAGGACGTTTATCACCCTTAGGGCTATTTTTGTTGCTCGATGAAGGAGGCTGCGATAAAGGTTTTACATCAATAGACGTACCAGACACAGCGACTGTTTGCACACCCTGGATACCATTAGCCGCATCTGGCGGAGCGACTCGCAACACCTGATCAACCTTGATATCGTTAGGATTTTTCAAGCTATTCCACACCACTAAATCACTATAACTTTGCCCGTGATCTAGCGCAATTCGATACAGAGTATCGCCACGCTTTACAACATAGCTTCCCTTAGTAATCTCTGGTGGTCGGACAACTGGTTTCGCAACCGGAATCACAACACTAGCCTCGGTTACCGGAACTGAGGCACGCTCAACAACTGGCGCCTTGTTGGGAGTCGTCGTGCAAGCAGACATCAAAAAACTTATGCAACCGAGGCCAACAAGGTTTTTAACGTCATCTATTTTTTTCATTCTCATTACAAAATTGCCCTTGAATTCCAGACCAGAATTTTTACTTTTATCAATAACCACATTTACCCCAAATAATCAGACGACGCCAGAATGTAAAGGCACAAAATGACAATTTTCAACAACTGCGCTGCTCCACTCATGCTCAGAAACCCGCTCAATGAGTTGCAATACCTGGTGCCGACCACCGACAGGAGCAATTAGTCGCCCGCCGACTTTTAGCTGAACCAATAACGCTTGCGGCACTTCCATACCCGCTGCAGCCAATATGATACCGTCAAAAGGCGCGGCCTGAGGCAAACCAAGCATCCCATCGCCATAATGCAAACGAATATTGGCAATGCGCATAGGCCGCAAATTATTCTTTGCCAGCTCGTGCAATGCCTTAATTCTTTCGATGGAATACACTTCCTTAGCAATTAAAGATAAGACTGCGGCCTGATAGCCGCAACCGGTACCGATCTCAAGCACCTTGTCGAGCTTCACATCATTACGCAGAATCTCTAACATTCGGGCAACGATATATGGCTGCGAAATAGTTTGATGATGGCCAATAGGCAAAGAAGCGTCTATATATGCCTGACTTTCAAGACCAGACTCTAAAAACAAGTGGCGCGGTATAGTTCGCAATGCCTCCAATACAGTAGTGTCTTTCACTCCCTGCTGAGCCACCCTGGCGACCATCGCGCGCCTGACAGCCTCGGAGACCAAAGGACTATCCGAGGTATTAAGCACGACAGGCTTTTGTTCTTTTGTAGAATTCCAAGCTGACACCGGATTTGTACGTGGTGTCGAATTCGTATCACGCCCTAAATTTTGCATCGCTGTCTGCGTAGAAACACTGGTAGCGATGCGATTGCGCCCTGCATTATCCTTACGTTCTACGACCGAAGACAAAGGAAGTGGAAAACGCTTTTCTTTTGCCGTCGTCATTCAAAAGTCATGGCGAGCATGTCCAGATGTTTAAAGTTAGTCAAATCCACTTGCAATGGCGTTACTGCAACATATGCCTTTGAAGTGACGTCAAAATCAGTACCTTCACCGCCATCACGGATCCCCCCCGGAGGCCCGATCCAAAATATTTCCCTTCCTTGTGGATCCAACATAGGAATGACTGGCTCCGAAGCGTGGCGTTTTCCCAAACGGGCGGCGCGTATCCCTTTAATTTCATGCAGCGGAAGATTTGGAATATTGACGTTCAGCAAATAAGGTCGCGGCAACTCAGGAAAACCAAATTTCACCAGATCGGACGCATACTTAGTTGCAACATCCAGATGCGCCCACCCCTTATTGACTTGGGAAAAGGCAATCGCAGAGATGCCAAATAAAAAACCTTCGGTCGCAGCTGCCACAGTCCCCGAATACAGGGTATCGTCTCCCATATTTTGACCTTGGTTGATACCAGAAACGATCAAGTCAGGCATCTCTTTCATAATGGAGGTCAGCGCAATATGCACACAGTCCGACGGCGTACCGTTCACAAAATAAAAACCATTCGCGGCACGTTGCACAGTCAAAGGTCGATCAAGGGTCAACGCATTCGATGCACCCGATCTATTACTATCTGGAGCCACCACTGTCACATCAGCAAATTCAGCTAAAGCAGATGCCAGCATCACGATGCCAGGAGCCAGATAACCATCATCATTACTAATTAAGATTTTCATAATCCACATTCTAACCGAAGCGCAAAAACAAATTTCTGCCGATGTGACTTTTTTGCGGCATAATCAAAAAATTAAACGGTCGTACTATTTAAAAATGGAGGCGATAAATGAAAGCTGTTGTTTGTAAATCGTGGGGCGCTCCTGAAACCTTGGAAATTATGGATTTGCCAGATTTAACACCGGGATTCGGTGAAGTCGGAATACAAGTCAAGGCCGCAGGCGTCAATTTCCCCGATGTCTTGATCATACAGAATAAATATCAATTTAAGCCCGAACTGCCGTTCACTCCTGGTAGCGAACTATCCGGAGAAGTTTATGCCGTTGGCGATGGAGTTACTCATCTGAAAAAAGGCGACAAAGTCATCGCCTTCATCGGCTACGGTGCTTTTGCACAACAGGTTGTTGCACCCGCCAACGCCGTCATGCCTATGCCTCCAGGAATGGATTTTGATACGGCAGCTGCGGTTACGCTTACTTATGGGACGTCCCACCATGCAATTGTTGATCGGGCACAACTTAAAGCTGGTGAAACGATGCTGGTATTAGGTGCCGCAGGTGGGGTTGGCCTTGCTGCAATAGAAATAGGAAAAGCACTAGGTGCGAAAGTCATTGCGGCAGCCTCTACTGACGAAAAATTAGAAATTTGCCGTCAACACGGTGCGGACGTGTTAATTAATTACAGCAATGTCGATCTGCGTGAAGCGATTAAACAGGCCAGCGAAGGCAAAGGACCGGACGTCATTTACGATCCAGTAGGCGGCATCTATGCCGAACCGGCGTTCCGCTCAATTGCATGGCGCGGACGCTATC
Organism: Cognatundibacterium jejuense; assembly: GCF_014284255.1. Lineage (GTDB taxonomy): Bacteria > Pseudomonadota > Gammaproteobacteria > Burkholderiales > Burkholderiaceae_D > Undibacterium > Undibacterium jejuense. Next base: position 177,903 of record NZ_JACOFV010000004.1, on the reverse strand, counting down.
TGGTAGTTGGCTTTGCAAATGGTGAAATTCCTAAACTACCACTCAATTTAATGCTTCTCAAAGGCGCCTCTTTAGTCGGCGTATTTTGGGGTGAATTTGCTAAACGCGAGCCCAAAAATAATCTGGCCGCGATGAAAGAATTAATCGGCTGGCTTCACCAAGGAAAAATCAAGCCGCATATTTCTGCTCGTTACGCCTTAAACGAAACCGCGCAGGCACTCAATGATCTGGCAGCACGCAAAGTTACCGGAAAAATCGTGATTCGTCCCGAGAGATAAATGGCTCCTCAAAAAATAAAACTCCGTCTTACAAAGACGGAGTTTTGTGACTTTGAATTGCAGATCAAAATGGCGCCGCTTCACCCAACCAATAGCGGTTAATATCTTTTAAGCCCCATTTCGACACATCCTCACGGTTAGCTATCTTATCTTGCAAACCAGGACCCGCCAGATCAAGCAACTCCGGCGCAATATACGACATTGATTTGATGGAAAAAAATACCCTGACTTTCGGGGCGAGCAGCGACTTACCAACTTGCTGCTCAACCACGACACCTAAACGCCCGGATTCCAACCGAACCAAGGTCCCAACCGGATAAATACCAATACTTTTCACAAAGGCCTGAAATATCTTTTCGTCGAAGTGACCTTTACTCCACTCGGCCATCTTGCGTATTGACTCCGCTGGGCACCAGCCTTGCTTGTACGGTCGATTTGAGGTAATCGCATCATAGACATCACACACCGCACCCATTTTGGCCAACAAGCTAATCTGCTCCCCCTGCAATCCATAAGGATATCCGGTTCCATCCATTTTTTCATGGTGATGCAGACAAACATCAAGCGCCACAGCGCTAACGCCTTTTGCTTCTAATAACATTTTGTGACCTGCCACCGGATGCGCTTTCACAGCAACGAATTCATCGTCGGTTAATTTTCCGGGTTTATTCAAAATCTCGGCAGGAATCATCATTTTACCGATGTCATGCAACAATCCTGCCAGACCTGCCTCGCGAGTTTCCTCGTCACTTAATCCTAATTGCTTTGCCAGCGAGACCATCAAAGCACATACGGCCACCGAATGCATGTAAGTGTAGTCATCCTTGGTCTTCAGACGAGCCAGACCAATCAAGGCACCAGGATTACGCATGACTGAGTCCGCGATCTCTTCAACCATTTCCTTAGCATTACCGACATCAACGGCTTTCCCCATGCGTGCCTCGCTAAACATGGAAAATACAGCCTCTTTTGATTTACTCACAATCATTGACGCGCGACCTAGCTCATCACCCATAGAGACCGGTCCGGTTTGACGTGTAACAACTGGTTTTGGCACAGGAATTTCGGGTTTAACCGGTTCAACAGTCCCCGACTCCTGTTCTTGATAGACATCCAATCCCTTACTGGTATCTATCCATGCTTCACGGATTTTTGTCTTTTGAATTTCTGCCAATTCATTTGGATCAGCAAGAACGAAGGATTTCTTCCAAAATGGCGTATCTATCCACGAACCACATAGCTCATGGAGGTACATTCCGATTCTTAATTGTGTCACTTCAATTTTTTTTAACATAAACCACTTAGGCAAAAATCTGTCCGGTGAAATCACGCAAACACTAACGCCAAATTATTCTACAAAGCCCCACACTAAGCCACTAAAAGCTTACCATTTCTAACAAAATTTTTCCTTTGAGCAACTTTTTAGCAATTGCATAGGCCTGAAAAAATTCTGCATCGTGCGATTTTTAATAAAACTCAGGTTGTAAGGATGTTCAGCCACAATTTGCGGAAATAACGAAGTCTCATGAATTCTTTGGAGTTGCTCAGCAATCTTACCCCACAAAATCAAGGATGGCACTTTTCCAAATGAAACAGAATGAGAGTGTAATGCTGCAAATATAGTCTGCAAGAAAATCTGCCATGATTTACCATCCCTGGCGGGTGCCACAGAGGTACGGAAAACCAGTGAAGCATTTAATAGAAGAAAACCATTTTTATGTAGATTTTGCTGCAATTCAGGCAATGTCTGAATAAAACCGGAATCTGGTGCCAATGCAGTTTGAGCAATACCACGCATTATTTCACCACTCGTGACACTTTCATCAAGCCGACCATCAGCAACCAATAACATTTTTATAAAGTTACGCAAAGAAGTTGCACGATTAACTTTTTTAGACAAGCCAGCCCCATCAGGGGACCAGATTTGTTTCACTGCACCGTCCATGAAACAAACACCAGTAGCGCTATCCTCGCGCGGATATGGCCCCTCGCCAATCAATACATATCTAACATCCTCGATTGGTAGCTCGAATGCCGCAAATAATCTTCCGTCGGTCGGCAAAAATCCATTCGAACAGAGTTGCTCAAAATATGTGGGGTCAGCGGCGTGCATTGCAGCCAACCCAAGTTCAACAGGATCGCGCCAGGATTCGTGCACTGTTCTCAGCGCTAATTGTATTTCAATAGGTAGAAACGCTGTACTGCCCTTCATTTTTCGGTTCCGCCACCCATCGATGGAAGTGAAGCAGTAGGGAATCCAGCGCTAATCATGGGTTGAACTGGCGCATTCCCAGGTGAAGGGGTAATTTGGTTCGAGCGAGCAGGAAAAGCAATGGGTGCAATCGGTGAGACTGGTGGCATATCACCCGGTTGCACTCTTACAGAGCCTGGAATCACATTAATTATCGCGTTTTCCGGCAAGGAAACACGTCGCATCACACCGGACTCCGAGATCATGACATATTTATCCGCCACCTCTTTAAGAATAATACCTGGAGCAATTTCAGCATTGAGAGGAATAGTTTGCGCTGGCTTTCCATTGGCAACAACGATCGCCAGACTTTCATTCGATTTCTTGGCGATAATTACCCCTTTAAGCTCGTAATTACTGGCAATAGCCTGATCAGCCTGAGCACCTCCGAAAATACCACCCCACTGCCCTGCTCCGGGTTCAATATTATTATCCAGCGCTGGTCGCGCGACACTGCGATCAGCAGGCTTAAATACCCGTATCCCCCAAAAACTCAAAGACACGCACAACAAAATAAAAGCTAAAAAGCTACACAAAAGAGGCAAGCGCTTCATTTCATTCCTTATCAGCGTACCAGCTGATTAATTTCAATAATTGGCATCAACACCGCCAACACAATCAACAACACGACAGCACCCATAGCCAGAATCAATACCGGCTCAAGCAAGCCTGCGATAGTCAACGCGCGTCGCTCAAGATCCTGCTCCTGCGCACTCGAAGCGCGCTCCAGCATAGCGGGCAGTTCGCCAGTCACTTCACCGGCACGTATCATATGTATCAACATCGGTGGGAAATGCTTGTGCGCAGCTAATGCACGGGCAAGTCCAACACCCTCACGTACACTTGCTGTTGCGTCTTCGACCTGTTCACGCATAGCGACGTTAGAGAGCGTTTCACGGCTGGTTTGCAATGCCCGCAAAATTGGCACTCCAGAACCCGTAGTAATCGCTAAAGTACTAGCAAATCGCGCGGTATTTAAGCTACGCTCAAACTTTCCGTAAACCGGTGCAGTCAACAACCACTTATGCCAACGCATTTTAACGTCTGGATTTTTTAAGGCTGTACGCCACAAAGCAAAAGCAGTAACAACAATCAATGCAACCAACCAACCATAGGCGCGCACAAAATCAGAAATCGCCAGCATCATTACCGTCAAGAACGGTAATTTTTGCTTGGTATTAGCAAATACTGAAACAATCTGCGGAACCACGTAGGTCAGCAAGAAGATAACAATCGCAAATGCCACGACCGTCACGATAGCTGGATACGTGAAAGCCAATTTAACTTTCTGCACCAACGCATTCCGACGTTCAATATAGTCCGCCAGACGCGATAACACGCGCGACAAATGGCCAATCTGCTCGCCGGAAGCAACCAAAGCACAATAGATTTCAGCAAAATCATTTGGATGCTGTTTTAAGGCATCTGACAAAGCAGCACCGGCCATTACTTCAGACCGAATGGAGGCAATGATATCGCGGATAAAAGTACGTTCAGATTGCTCAAGCAAAGCAGAAAGACATTGCTCCAATGGCAGCCCGGCTTCCAACAGACTTGCTAATTGGCGCGTAAATAAAGCGAGTTCAACACTAGATAAGCGTTCCGCAAACAAAGCTCGTTTCTTTGCGCCACCAGCATCGGCTTGATTAAGAATGGATTCAACACTCACAGGAACTAAGCCCTGAGCTCGCAGATCACTGCGCGCTGCTCTAGCACTATCGGCGTTAAGTACCCCTTTGCTGGTAACCCCATCGCCGTTTATTGCTTCATATCGAAATGCAGGCACAGTCTCTATTCCTTAGTTACGCGCAATACTTCTTCTTGCGTTGTCACACCGTTTTTAATCCAGCGATCACCGTCTTCGCGCATGGTTTTCATGCCATTATGCTGGGCAGCGGCCCGAATCTCAGCCTCAGAAGCCTGATGATGAATTTGTGCGCGAATTTCTTCAGTGGTCTGTAATAGCTCATACACCCCCAGACGCCCTTGATAGCCTGTGTGTCCGCAATGTTCGCAACCGACGGCATGCCATCTTCCGCCCTCCTCACGACGACAATGTACGCACAATTTACGCACGAGTCTCTGAGCTACTACACCGAGCAAGGAGGAAGACAACAGGAAGGGTTCTATCCCCATATCCAGCAAGCGCGTTACCGCAGCTGCAGAATCATTAGTATGCAAGGTCGCCAACACCAAATGACCAGTCAACGACGCTTGAACCGCGATTTGCGCCGTTTCAAGATCGCGAATTTCACCAATCATAATGACATCAGGATCTTGACGTAAAATGGCACGCAAGGCTTTCGCAAACGTCATATCGATGCGCGCATTGACCTGCGTTTGCCCTACACCAGCCAACTCATATTCAATTGGATCTTCGACCGTCAGAATATTGGTTGTACCTGCATTCACGCGTGACAGAGCCGCGTAAAGAGTCGTTGTTTTACCAGACCCAGTAGGTCCGGTCACCAACACAATACCGTGGGGCTGCGAAATCAGTTTATCAAAACTCTGCAACACATCATCGCTCATCCCCAAATTACTGAGATCAAGACGCCCCGCTTCTTTATCCAACAAACGCAATACAGCACGCTCTCCGTGACCAGTTGGTAAAGTTGATACCCGTACATCCACCGGCTTACCACCGATACGCAGTGTAATACGACCATCTTGCGGCAAACGCTTCTCGGCAATATCCAGCTGCGCCATGATTTTGATACGAGAGATCAGGGAGGCATGAATCGCTTTACGTGGGCGAACCACGTCACGCAGGGAACCATCGACACGGAAACGAACGACTGAAATTTGCTCAAACGGCTCAATATGAATATCAGATGCGCCATCGCGCAAAGCCTGCGTCAATAAGGCATTGATCATTCGGATGACTGGAGCATCATCTGCGGACTCAAGCAAGTCTTCGATTGCGGGCATATCCAGCATCAATTTTGCCAAATCAAGATCAGACTCAACTTCACCAACGACATCAGCTGCATCGCCACCAGAACCCGCATAAGCTTTTGCGATCAAGTCGTTGAGTGCTTCAGGAGTGAGCACATTAAGCTTGATTTTTCCAAATTTTCGACCAACCTCAGCAATAGCCGCTGGAGCCGTTTTCTGAGAAACAGATATCTCAACCGGTGCATCTGGCAAGGACGTATCGCGACTTGCAAGTACCAAAAAATCACGCGCAAACCCGTACGGCAACAAGCGGTTTTCTAACATGGCTTATTTACTTTCTGGATTATTCGTCTTCGCCACCGGAACCGGAATCGTCATCGGCGTCGTCATCAGTTTGCCCTTTTCCATTTCTGGTAACAATGCAGCGGCACTGCCGCCTTTTGGCACTGGCATCTGCGTACGCATGTAGTCATAACGATCAACGGAAACGTTATTACTATCTTCAGCAGAACGTATCACCGTCGGGCGCAGGAACACCATTAAGTTTGTTTTATTGCGAGTTGCCGTTTGATACTTAAATAAATTGCCGATAATCGGTATATCACCTAAACCTGTCACTTTTTCTGTTGTATCTCCAACGGTGTCAGAAATCAAACCGCCCAGAGCCAAAATCGAACCATCTTCAACCAACACATTAGTGGCAATCGAACGTTGCGTTGTTGTCGGACCAGATGGATTGGTAGCAGAACTTGCAACCACCGCTGAACTTTCTTGATATATGGCAAGCTTCACTGTACCACCCTCAGAAATTTGAGGCTTGATAGTAAGCTTTAAACCGACGTCTTTACGTTCAATCGTTTGGAATGGATTAACCCCAGCGGAACCGGTCGCAGCGGAAGTTGTAAATTGACCAGTGATAAATGGGACATTTTGGCCAACGATAATTTTTGCTTCTTCGTTATCCAAAGTAACCAGATTTGGCATCGACAAGATATTTGTTCCGTCACCACTATCGACCATATGAGCCAATGCACCAAGAGTCAATTTACCACCGATTTGCTTGAAAACTCCGAGAGACAAACCATTGCTTGGAAGAGACGAATTGGTCGCTAAGTTTGCGAGGTTATTGTTACCGGTAGAAAAAATACTACCGCCGCCAACACGGTAACTACTATTCGAGTTCCCCGACAGACCCGCCCATTGAACGCCAAAATCATTTTCTTTATTCGCATTAACTTCAATGATCAATGCTTCGATATATACCTGTGCCCGACGGGCATCAAGCTGATCAATAACCGTCCGCAGGTTTTTATAAACCGCTTCGCTGGCCGTAATAATGAGTGTATTCGTTGCCGCATCCGCTTGTATGTATCCCGCTGCGCTGTTACCGCCACCACCAGATTTACTAGTACTGCTGATGGGTAACGAGCCGCTGCTCGTACCTGTGCTGTTTCCGCCAATACTAAAGCCATTTTGCGCAGAACCAGTATTAGCATTTGGTGATGATCCTGTATTTGATAAGCCACTATTGGATTGTGGCTCACTGGTATCGCCAGTAACGATAGAGCGCAGTGTTTGCGCCAATTTCACAGCTTCCGCATTACGCAAGTACACAACATGAACATTGCCGGGCAAGGCAGTAGGCTGATCAAGTTTAGTAATCAGGGATTTAATCAAATTCGCCCGCGCTTGAGAAGGTGCACGAAGCAACAATGAATTAGTACGCGGATCGGCCATCAACACTGCTTTTCCGGCATCTGCAGGACCCGCGTTATTTTCAGTCAACTTGCTGACCATCGCCGCAATATCAGTCGCCATTGCATGCTTGACTGGAATAACATCCAAATCAACGGTTGCAGGCACATCCAAACCAGCAATAATTTTATTCAGCCGCTTTAGATTATCTGCATAATCTGTAATAACGACGGTATTGTTACCTGGGTTTGCATTGATAGTGTTATTTGGCGAAATCAGAGGACGCAATACCGTCACAATATTTGCCGCAGATTCATAATTCAATTGGTAGATTTGTGTTGCTACCTGATCCCCTTTAACTGGCTCCCCTCTCTCATTCTGTATCGATTGCGTTGGTCCTGGCTGCAATTTTGCGTCTGCTTCCGGAACAACCTTGTAATATCCATCGGCATAGACCACTGCATAGCCTTGCAAACGTAAAGTCGAAGTAAGTAGCTTAAATGCCTGATCTTTCGTCAGCGGTTTTTCGGAAACCAGATTCACCTGTCCTTTTACGCGAGGATCGATAATGAAAGTGGTCCCTGTATAGTGCCCGATAGCTTTAACGACGGATTCGATATCAGCACCAACAAAATTTAAATCAGCTGTGTTCTTGTCTGGCGCCTGCGCCAGGGCTGCAGCACTAAAAATACAACCTGCACTCAACACAGCCGCACCAGTGATCGCGGAAAAGTGATGCAGTGGTTTACGGAAGGAATTGCGGATCATAGCTGCCTTGCTTTTTAATGGAAATGTTTTCATTTGAACTCTAACGCGATGACATCTTTGTCGCCGTCTTTACGGCGTTGCCCCAGCAAATTCAACAAATTTGCCAACTTTGTTTCTTGTCCTTCTTGTGCCCAGGCTTTGCCAGAGAACTGAAAGTGGCCCGCCTTTAGGGCACCACTCCCACTCAGCATCATTGGCCCAGCTTCCGTGACCAAATTGATATTTGCATTTGTTCCTTGCAAATCAAAAGCCATTCTATAACTACCCAAGGGTCTCACTGGCGATAACTTTGACGCCATTTCTGAGAGATTTAATTGCAACTGCCCTTGCGCATTCAATATCGACCCATCTCTGACGAACTGCAAATTATTCCACGATAAATGCAATTTACCGGACGGCCCTATCGTATTAAGCGGCGCGCCTAAACCTTCCAATCTTTCAGTCGGTAAAACTAACACGGATGGGCTTACATGCCACTCAGAAAAATTACCAGTAAGCTTCACAGGAATGGATAAAGCCTGCGAATTTTGCAATTCCATATCTAACTGCGTCAATAAAATTAAGGGCGAAATTTTCCAGGAGAAACGTCCCGGAAACAATGGCGTCACTGGATCATTAATTCCTGCCGCAACGCCAATAAAACCAGAACCATTCCAAAAAGAACCCTGTACATCACACAGACTCAAGCGCCCTTGAGTCTGGCGCTCTATCAACACGCCCATCCAACTAGCTGGAAGAAAACAAAACACTGTGCCAATAACACTTAGAATCGCAATCACTACCCAGACAATTTTCATTGAAACCGAACCCGGAGACACCATGTTACAACCCACCGCGCTGCTGCTTCAGAATTAACGTGGCCGACACTTGTCCGTTTTCTGGTAAAGCCACAACTTTCGCTTCCTCTACAGTCAGCCTTGATGCTCGTTGCGACTCAAGCAACCAATCCATCATATTAGAATAAGCCACTGTCTGAATTTGAATTCTAACAATATCGTCCGTTACACTGAGTGACTGTGTTTTGATACCGCGAGCCGACAAACTTGCTTCGACAATGTCCTTCGTCACTGGCTCAACGATCTGCGACAAACTGGCGGCTAATTTTATTTGCTGACCGCTTAGGGCCGATATTTCAGCCACTTGCTGCCGCAAAACAGGTATTTGCGTTTGCAATTTTTGCCTACCGCTGATGGCTGGATCTAAGAATATAAGATACACCAAAGTCAAAACGATGACGACGGCAGCAGAAGACAACATTTTGCGCTCACGCTGATCGCGCTCACTCCAAAACAATTCAAATTGTTGGACTAATTGATGTTTCATTCTTTCACCTCGCCCTGAGTCACATGCAACACACCATCAGAGGTGATTTTTAAGCGCATAGATTGCTCTGCCAATGCCGCCTTCAACGGCTCCACCGGTATAGCAGCAACTGATTTTACTTTCACTTCCAAACCATGCTCTTTATATTCAATGGACACAATCGCCGTTGGCTTACCAAGCATCACTCTGTCCCACACATGCGAAAACTGAGCAGACAAGACGACAAAATCATCGGCAGCAAATTGCCCCACCATTTTTTTTGTAAGGTTCACTTTCTGACGCATTTGTTCGAGCGGATTAAGAATCGTTGTCTCTTTCGGAAAACTAGTTTTATATGTCTGAACTAAAGCGTCATTCAAGCTTTTTGCAGACCGTTTCAAACTAAACCATTCGAGGTTTAGTGCAATAATATTGACGAGCAAAATCATTGCCATCAGACGTAAAGGCCAACGCCAACGCGACCAATCGATGGCAGGCTTATGAATATCGGATATATCAGACATTAAATCCGGTGTCTGCGCATTGATACCACCAACTCTGACTACCCACCCAATTGCCTGGACAGCGAAACGCTCACCCAAATTTTGTTGTTTGAGACTTGCCTGATAGCTATCGACTTCATTTGCGGAGACATACAAATCTATATGAGACTCTGGCGCAAGCATGCCCAGCATACTGATCGCATTTTCCTGCTCATCCTCTGCCAGACTTAAACCCATACCCTGGAGTGAAGCTTGACGCAACAACAAGCTCAAGGCGCCATCCTTGCGTTCTAAAACTGCAACGGCCTGTTGAGGCTCACCTGTAATGGCGATCGCAAGTTGTGCGGGATACGCGGTAATTTTCTTTACTGGCCAATCTTTTACCATTGCCGCCAATTGTTCAACCCAATGGCGATCAGCAACGGCGATGGTGGCCGTACCATCTGCAACAGGACTCGCAACCAAAACTGCGTCAGAGGGATCACCAGCGATCTGCTCTTCCAGCAAATTCGGAAGTGCCATCTTAAATTTCGCGGCAGACATAGGCGGTACTTGAGTGCTCAGCAAACTGACGTCGCTCGCTGCAAAAAGCAAGCTCAGTTGGCGTGCACCGGAAGCCAGAGATTTTAATTCTGTAAAATTTTTATGGCCTTGCTGTAACAACTGACCTTCTGCTGAGAACAAAGCAAAAGGCAGCGCTTGCGAGAGCCAATCGGGTTTCGCTTGAACCGCCACCCTTGAGGGCAAAGAAATATAGAGTGTGCTTGCCATTATTTTTTAATTTTCTCTTACCCAAAGTACCGTTGTTGTTCCATCAGTCGCTCTCGACACCAACGCACTGACATCTAGTGCAGAGCGACTCATCTTTACTTTTCCGTTTACTATAAAAAACCCCGTTTTAATATCAACGTCTGAAGGGCCAATATTTTTTGTTTTATCACTAAATCTATGCGTAAAGTCCGCGGCATTTGCAAAAAAAGCGGTATCCCGACTTGCAATCATTTGTGCTGCGTCTCCCATACTTACACCATCGATTCTTGCAGAAATCACCTCAGCTGGCGCGGTATTTACGTTCACTGGCGTAATTCCACCGGTCCTGGGCAAAACAACGACAAAAGGTCGCAAGCTCCTCAACATATCCGGCGTAAATCCCGGAACCGCAAGTAAATCATCAACTTGAGTAAATCGCAAGAATTGTACTGAAGTATTACTACTAGAGGATGTCGTATTTGTCTCGACGGCACCACTGGCAGGATTATTGACAGGATTGTTCGCAGCAAGAGTTGCTCCATTACTCGTGCTAGTAGCTGCACCAGTGGAATCAGGATTTAAGGCTTGCGTTAATTTTGGTTGAGTTTGAGCAATGGCGGTTGCAGCAGTGGCTGCCAACCCACCGGGCAGACGCAGATTGGTCAATAATCGCGAAAACACTGCAATCTCTCTTGGATCGACCTTACCATTGGTGGCTAGGTTATTCAGATTATAGGATGCTTGCGCATCGACGATCTGACCTGAGAGTGTTGCATCACTGTCCTTAGCATCGGTACTTCCATCTTCCACATATTGATCAAGGCGTGTGTTTTCGAGTTTTACCGACCAAGGCTCACCCAGATAATCTGCTGTTGAATGGCGCGCATCTTCACGCAAAATCAATCGTGCCCAGTCAATCGCACCGCGTAGAATCCATTTTTTCTGCAGTTGCATTCGCTGATTTTCAATTGAACGAACCTGCACTTGCTGCTGCCAAAACAAACTAGCGACAATAGTGATAGCCAACGTAGTCAACAACAATGCGGTAACAACGGCGACACCGGTTTGTCGCATTGGATAGCGAGGATCAAGTTGCCGGGTAGATTGAATCAATTCTCGCATCAGTTTGCCCCTAACAAGAAAATTTTCGTCATAGGAGCCTCACGACCTTGTACCTGCATAGAAACCTCAACGCCTGCCAAGGTCGCGCTCTTTGCACTTGCACCTGAAGGGTTTGCAGGATTAGCTGGATTAGGTGGAATGACAGGGTTCGCAGAAGTTGCCGTATCACCAGCATTCACCACATTGTCGCCATTCATGCGCCAGCCAGTTTCTCCGACTTTCCAGGTACGCAGAGAAAACGACTCTACTTTGCTTTGCAACGGTATTGAAGGCGTCCCATCTAAATCTTCGGCAGCACTTTGCCATTGAGCCAATAACACTGCTGTCTCGCGAGTAGGGCTTAATTCACGCCGGGAGAGTACGCCATCAACCACGTTAAAAACAACCACCTGAAAACGTATTGGAAGGTTATCTTCGAACACAGACCGAATGATCATTAACTTACTGCCCGCAGCGGTTAATACGCTGTTTCCCGGAAGCATATTAGCGTCCATCACATGAGCACAATCATTTTCTATCTGCGCAAACGCAATTTGTATCCCACGTGTTTGGTCCATTTCACCGTTTAAAGTCTGGCGGGCACGAACAATAGAATCTAATCCACGCCATCCGAGTACGGCAACTATTCCCAAAATGGTAATTGCTACCAGCAATTCAATTAAAGTGAACCCGGTAATTTGACTAAAGCGCCGCGACTTACAGTGCATTCGGAACCACCTGCGTCAATTTGATGATGCGTCGATCAGGTTTATTGTTCTCGAACACAAGTACCTCGACGCGTCGGAAAGAGGGATTGGGCGTGGCAATAACATGTTCTTCGCATACCAGATGCAAGTCGGCCTGTGGACAATCAAAATTACTATCACCCAAAGGCGGCCATTCACGCGCAAGACGAATTTGCGCGAGACGATTTTCTGCAGACCAGGTTGCCATCAAGGAGACGCGCAAATCGTTACTGTTTTGAGTGAGGCTACCAACAGCACGCAAACTCGCCCCCAATGCTGTCCCAACGATCACCAATGCTACCAAAACTTCAAGCAAGGTAAATCCAGATTGACGAGAAATGTTCAGGCGCATCTTATTCCACTGAAAAATGACCGATACCATCAGCCGAAATTTTGACACTGCCATCAGGCACTTTAAGCGTCAGCACGAAGGGCTTATCAACTGGTTCGCGTCCAAAAATAATTCTGACGCCAGTCTGATTTTGGGCAGGTTCAATATGCAACTCGACAGGCGACAATTCAAAATCACGCTCGCGCAACATATCATCCTTGAGCGGCGACCACACCCTGTCCTCACGTACCAGAAATCGATAAGCGTATTGATCAGCATCAAAGGCCACCGGTGTATTGCGCAAAATAGCTTCATCTCGTGCCAACTGCAATAGCAACGCAATACGCTTAGCGTCATTTTCTAATCGCTGCCGCTGGCTCGGCATAGCATTAAAACTGACCACACCAAGCATCACTCCAGCAATTACCATTACTACGAGCAACTCCAGAAGCGTAAAGCCGTGTTGCCTGCGGCGTCGAGTTTTCATGTATCAGACTTTATAAGTCCCAGGAACCTATATCAGCATCATTTCCAACACCACCTGCCTGACCGTCAGCACCATAAGAAAACACATCAACCTCACCCTTCAGCCCAGGCGAAAGGTACTGATAAGGATTACCCCAAGGATCTTTTGGCAACTTATCGATGTAACCACCGGTTTTCCATCCATTTGCAGCCGGACCAGAGCTCGGTTTCAAAATCAAAGCTTGCAAGCCTTGCTCTGTTGTTGGATAGCGTTGATTATCAAGACGATATAACTTCAATGCCTGCATGAGGGTAGAAATATCCTGCTTTGCAGCAGCAATACGCGCATCATCGGTACGACCCATTAATTTTGGCACTACCAACGCAGCTAAGATTCCCATAATTACCACAACAACCATAATCTCGATCAACGTGAAACCACGCGAGCGTTGGTGCTTCTGGTGGGTGTAGGACTTGGATACTGCAATAGATTCAGAATTCAACATAAACGCTTCTATTAAAAATGAAATTTAAATAAGCCACATCATCCGGTACTTAGTGCGCACGGAAGTATAAATCGGGAATATAGCACACCTAGTATTTGTTACTTAAAAATAACAAAAAAAACCATAAGTGACGATACTCCCCCATTAATTTAGAATATTCAATCTACACTCAGCACTATATAAGGACAATATAAGAGCAAAAAAATATACTCATCCAGAGTATCTATTAGCGTCCACGCAATGTTACAAATTGACGCCACAGACTAAGCTAATTTCAATGGCAAACTTCGTAAGCGCTGACCGGTCAAAGCAAACACCGCGTTAGCCACCGCCGGTGCAATTGGCGGCACGCCTGGCTCACCTATTCCTTCGGGCGGTTCCGCACTTTTGATAATTTCGACTTCAATTTGTGGCGTCTCATTCATACGCAGCACTGCATAGTCATGGAAATTACTTTGGGTAACCTTACCCTCTTTAATCGTTATTTCGCCATGCAGCGCAGCGCTCAGACCAAATACAATCGCCGATTCCATTTGCTGAGTAATGATATTTGGATTGACTGCAATCCCACAGTCAACGACACAAACGACTTTATGCACGCGAATTTGTCCGTTTTGCACAGAGACCTCGGCCACCTGCGCTACGATACTACCAAATGAACGGTGCAAAGCAATCCCGTGCGCACGCCCTTCAGGTGCCTGCCCCGCTTTGTTCATCGCCGCATCCAGCACTACCAGGTGACGTCGGTTATTACTCAACAGTTCGCGTCGGAGACTAACCGGTGTTTTACCAGCAGCATGAGCCAACTCATCAATAAAACTTTCTTTAAAAAAAGCATTGTGAGAATGCCCCACCGAACGCCAATAACCGAGTGGCACTGGTGTCGGCACAATCACATGAGAAATTTTTTGATTCGCAAATTGGTAAGGCATATCAAACTCGCCTTCCGCCGTTGTCTTATCAGGCCCTGCCCCTGGAACACCGAAAGTGCGCTGCAAAACCTGATGTGTTACCGAACCAGAAGCCGATTTATTCTGGTAAGCAACGACATTACCCTTGTCATCCAGCGCAGCATTAAAACGCGCCATCGCTGCAGGTCGATACATGTCGTGCGCCATGTCTTCTTCGCGACTCCAGATCAACTTGACTGGCAAACCATTGGTCTGCATGGCGATCGCCACAGCTTGCAACACCATATCCACCTCCAGACGGCGGCCGAAGCCACCGCCTAAGAAGCACATATTCAAATGCACTTTTTCCGCAGAAATTCGGGCCAATTTCGCAGCTACGTCGACAGCAATGCTTGGCACTTGCGTCGATACCCACAGCTCCAATTGACCATTCTTAAATTGCGCAGTGCAATTCATCGGCTCCATCGTTGCATGCGCAAGAAATGGCGCCCGATATTCTGCTGAGATCGTTTTTGTCGCCGCCTTTGAAACAAGCATCGCCTCTGCATCACCCTGCTGGTAATAAGTAAAACCAGCCTCTGCATCAAGTTTTTGCGCCAGTTCTTTAAACACGGTTTCACTTGAAAGTTGACTATGCACTCCTGCATCCCAATCAACAACAACGGCGCCTATTGCTTTTCTGGCTTCCCAGTAAGATTTAGCCACCACAGCAACGCCAGAAACGGAACGATCATCCAGCGATTTGGAGAGATCAATCACATTTAATACATTCGCCATTGCCAATGCTGACTTAGCATCGATACGCTTGATCTTGCCGCCAATTGTCGGGCTCAATTTCAATGCAGCATAGACCATCCCTTCAGGATGTGCATCAATACCAAACTGTGCAGTACCATTTACCTTCGCCGTCGTGTCTGTTCGCGCTTGCGGACGACCAATGATGCGGAAATTTTTAGGATCTTTTAAACTTACAAGACCTGGCTGCGATTCAACTGCTTTTGCAGCCAATTCACCGTAGGAGAGTTTTTTACCAGAAGAATGTAAAACAACGCCGTTTTCAGTGAGGCACTCTCCCACTGGTACGGACCATTCTTTTGCCGCGGCGGCAACCAACATTGCACGCGCTGCTGCACCAGCTTCACGCATTGGCAACCACGCATCTTTAACACTAGACGACCCACCAGTGACTTGCAATCCAAGTTCGCGCGCGGTTTTAGAGGTCATCCATTGCGCAATATGCTTGATTGTGCCGTTATCATCCGGATGAAACGGCAAACCATCTGCCAACATAGCTACATTGCCGTAAATTTTATCGATAGGTGCCGCCATCGTCTTTATCTGCGACATGGCGACATCTAACTCTTCAGCCACTAACATTTGCAAGGCAGTATGTATTCCCTGCCCCATTTCACTTTTGTGCAAAGCGACTGTGACCATGCCATCTTTAGCAATTTTGATCCAACCATTTAAGGCGATTTCATTTTGGTCAACGGGCAGATCATGCGCCCCATGCAGACGTTGACGCGGTGGCATAAAACCCCAACCGACGATCAGCGCACCTGCGACGCCGAGACCTCCCAAGATAAAGCGACGCCTTCCTGATTTTTTTTCTTCTGTCATTCTCAAGTCTCCGTTTAATGCATTTTTTTATTTAAACTTCAATCTGCTTTTATTCCAACCCGAATTCTGCACACAAAAAAAAAAGGAACAAACTTATCACTTTTTTATTTATTTCGCCGCGGATAACCTTCAGCAAGTATCCTTTGCCACACAACTTCTTTTTGCTCCTGATTCATAAACACCCACTCTGCCACTTCGACCACCGTTCTTCCACAACCACGACATACGTCATCAAAAGTTGTAGAACAAACCGCAACACAAGGCGTATCGGGGCGCTCGCTTGCTTTGTCCATATGAAACACCATAAAAATTCTGATTCGACATGCGAATTATCAACCCGCACTTTAAAATAAGACGATCGTTCGCGTCTTGACGTGCAAGATAATAACGCTAATTCTTCGCGCTGCGTTCAGTAATGCATTTCGTTAGTCAGCACTAAGATGCACTATAATTGACATTAACGAGTTTTAAGCACGAAAATGGCAGGTTTTTTGCTGCAATATGCTTATTTTTACGGTATTTTTGACAATAAACGAAATTATTTTCCTCTTATTTTGCGTCAAAATTTGCCCCCTATCACGATCAACACCAATGATGAGTCCGAGTGATGCAATGCTGATACTGGCATTCACATCTGAATAGCCGCTGGCTCACCGTTTTTAGAAAAAGAAATTCATGGCCAAAGATTTTTTGCAGACACTGATACTGTTGATTTTAGTAACGGATCCTTTCGGCAACGTTCCAATCTTCGTGAGTGCCTTATCCCACGTTTCACCTGAACGCCGCTGGCGTGTGATCGTGCGCGAATGCGCGATTGCATTCATTTTGCTACTGTTGTTTATGTTTTTTGGAAAAAGCTTTTTAACTGCGTTGCAGTTATCAGAAGTATCCATACGCATTGGCGGCGGTGTCATTTTGTTTTTAATTGCGCTGCGCATGGTCTTCCCTCAGGAAGGTGGCGTTTTTGGTGGCACCGAGGAAAATCACGAACCTTTTATCGTGCCTCTAGCTATTCCTGCTTTGGCGGGACCATCCTCACTTGCGACCGTTTTATTATTTTCTTCTGATAACAGTTCAGAGATCTTAGTTCATCTTGGTGCATTAACTGCAGTCGCAATTGTCTGGCTGGTTGTTCTACTTGGCGCAGAACGCATGCAACGCGTTTTGGGTGCGCAGGTCATGACAGCGTTTGAACGCCTGATGGGCTTAATCCTTGCAGCCATGTCGATTGAAATGCTGCTTACAGGCATCAGGGAATATATTAAATCACTGGGCTAATGATAAACCTGTAAGAGTTGTTTGCTGCGGCAATAAGGAATCCATTTCCGCAGCAAACAAATTGTAATTAAACGAAAAATAGCCCAATAAAAATAATATAAGGGCAATCAAAAATTGCTTAAGAAGCTGTCGATTCATTTTCCTGCCTCAGCCTTACTGGTTACTTAAAGATATTAAACATCGTCGTCTACGCTCAATGCATAGCATGTGGATTCATATGATATTTTTATGAGCGAATTCTGCGATTTGCTCGTTCGTATACCCAAGCTGATGCAAAATCTCTTCATTATGTTGGCCCAACTTCGGACCTAGCCATTGCGTAACGCCAGGTGTCTCGGACATCTTGGGTGTCATCGCTGGTACTTTAACCGCCGTCCCATCTTCAAAATGATGCTGCTCAAACATATTCCGCGCCAAAAATTGCGGATCGGACAGCATGTCACGCACAGAATAAATTTTACCGACGGGAACATCAGCAGCCTGCAATATTGACAAAGGGGAGTCTATTGTCTGGGTATCGCACCAAACTTGAATCGCACCATCAATTTCAGCAGTACGTGGAACACGTCCATCGTTACGCATCAACTGAACATCGTCCGCCAGATCATTGCGCTGTATTGCCTTCATCAGACGATGGAAAATTGCATCACCATTTCCGGCAATAACGATATTTTCACCATCTTTGGTTGTATATGTATTGGACGGAACAATACCAGGTAAAGCACCTCCTGTGCGTTCACGCACGACGCCAGCGACATCAAACTCAGGCACTAACGATTCCATTAAGTTAAACACCGATTCATACAAGGCGACATCAACCATCTGCCCTTGCCCCGCAACGCACTGATCAGCGCGCTTACCGTTCCAACGACCACCGGTCACGTCGCGGTGCCGCAGTGCCATCATTGCACCTATCACACCATGCAAAGCTGCAACAGAATCGCCAATGGAGATGCCAACCCTTACCGGTGGGCGATCAGGATGACCAGAGACATAACGCAAACCTCCCATAGCTTCGCCAATTGCCCCAAAGCCGGGTTGATCCCGCATCGGACCTGTTTGTCCATAACCAGATAGCCGCACCATGATGGTCGCTGGATTGATTGCCTTTAAGGACTCGTAACCGAGATTCCATTTTTCCAAAACACCTGGGCGATAATTTTCGATGATGATGTCGGCATCTAAGGCAAGGCGCCGTGCAATTTCTTGTCCTTCGGGGCTTTTCATATTGAGACTCAGGCTCTTTTTGTTACGCGCCTGTACGCTCCACCATAAAGACGTACCATCCTTTAGAACACGCCATTGGCGTATGGGATCGCCACCTTCCGGCGATTCAATCTTAATAACCTCAGCACCAAACTCTGCCAACATTCGCGAACAAAATGGCCCAGCAATCAGCGTACCTAATTCGAGAACTTTAATTCCTGCCAAAGGACCATGTTTTTGCGCTGCCATAGGGATAAGCCTGACAAAAAATTGCGATAAATTTAGGAATAAGTTGAACTTCAGCGCACATTAAACAGAACAGCCGGCTCAGGTAGCTCGTCTGTCCAACATCGCACGCGCAATGGTTCCAGCATCAACATACTCAAGTTCGCCACCAACAGGAACACCACGCGCCAGACGACTCACTTTTAATCCGCGCGCCTTCAAAGTTTCACTGATGTAATGCGCAGTAGCCTCACCTTCGTTAGTGAAATTGGTGGCCAACACGACTTCAGTGACTGTGCCATTGGTAGCGCGGGTGATAAGCTTATCGAGATAAATATCTTTAGGTCCAATACCGTCCAAAGGAGATAAGCGCCCCATCAAGACAAAGTACAAACCCTTGTAGGTTAAAGTTTGCTCTATCATCATCTGATCTGCAGGAGTCTCGACCACACATAACAGATGTGTATCACGTTCTTGATTCTGACAAGTTTCGCAAACATCGATTTCAGTAAAGGTATTGCAGGCGGCGCAATGCTGAATGCGATCTACCGCATTTAGTAACGCATGCCCCAAGGCTGATGCAGCTTCACGATCATGTTGCAGAAGATGATACGCCATGCGCTGGGCAGACTTAGGCCCAACGCCGGGCAAACGGCGCAGAGCCTCAGATAGATTTTCAAGGCTACCGCTTTTTTTCACGTTTTTGACGCTCAAAATGGCATTTTAAAGCCAGGTGGTAACGGCATACCCGCTGTCAGTCCAGCCATTTTTTCTTGGGAAGTCGCTTCTGCTTTGCGTACCGCATCGTTAAAAGCAGCTGCAACCAAATCTTCTAGCATATCTTTATCATCACCCAACAAGGATGGATCGATAGTGACGCGTTTTACATCGTTTTTGCAAGTCATCACAACCTTAACCAAACCGGCGCCAGCCTGACCTTCAACTTCAATCAAAGCCAATTGATCCTGGGCTTTTTTCATGTTGTCTTGCATAGCCTGAGCTTGCTTCATCAATCCTGCGAGTTGGTTTTTCATCATAAGAATATCTCCTGAAAAGAAAGGAATAAATTAAATTTAATTCGGTTTATTCGGTTTGTATAATAGATAAAGTGATCTGCATTAAGCTGGACGAACACTACCGGTCACAATTGCAGCACCAAATTCGCGCATTAGGGTCTGGACAAACGAATCATTCTGAATCGCTTGCTCTGCCTGTTGCTGACGCACTTCACGCTCAGCAACCGCCCTCGCATTGGCGGTGAGTTCGACCGCACCGATTTTTGTTTCCACCCGAATAGTTTTCGAGAAACGATCCGATAGCGCAGCAGACAGTTTATCTACGCTACCTGCGGACAACAGCGTCGGCAAAGGTACGCGAATTTCAAATACAAATGCATTGCCATCCTGCCTGCAGTTTATCAATTCACTTTGCTGTGCCAATTGTTGCGCCACGCCGCGTACGGGCAAACTAGCAGCTAGCACTGGCCATTGCCCATCCCATTCCAGGGCAGGTACCACGCCACTCCATAAGCTACGATCAGCGCTGACAGGCTCAACTGCTGGCATCTCAGCCAAATGCTGCGGTACGGGGTCCGTCAAAGTTTCAGCTTGAGAAGTTATCACAGCTGGACGCTGCCTGGCTACCGGAACTGTAGCTGGCGCAGAGGCTTCAAATACATCCTCATCCCAGGGTGGTGGCATGTCATCCATCTCGACTGGCTGCATCTCGGACATCACCGTAACTGGAGCGACACGATTCATCACTGGCGCAGGTGGAACGGCTCTCGCTATCGTAGATTCACTCGAGACTGGTGCCGATGGCGTCGCTTGTGTCGTTGGTGCTGATGGAGTCAATGGTGCCGGCGTTTTTTGTACATCGATGGCAGGAGCCATAGAAGCAACAGCAGGCTCAACTCTTTCAAGAGGTTCCGGATTTACTGTGGCAGGTTTTGCCCCCGCACTTTTGGCACTTGCAGCCCGTGCGGCTGCCAAAGCGGCCATCGCCGGACTCACAGGTTTTGCAACACTAGCAGGAGTGGCTACAGGAGCCGCCGCATTTACTGGGGTAACCACGGCCTTAGCAGCCGTTGATACCGACAATGCGGCTGACGCCCCCGGCGCTGCAACACGAGTAGATGGAGCAGTTGCGTTTGCTGGCACAACGGTTCCGCGATTGACGTTAAGCGCAGGTGGGCTACCGACATCATTGACTGAAACTAAAGCCCCGCCCTCGACAGGCCGAAATGCCAGCATACGCAACAAGGTCATGCTAAAACCAGCATATTCGTCCGGCGCCAAAGCCAATTCATTGCGGCCGTGTACCGCAATCTGATAAAACAACTGCACCTCTTCTTTGCTAAACGTATTTGCCAGTCGCAATACATGCTCGCGTTCAGGCAAGTCATCCCCGACAGCAGCCGGTACCATTTGTGCGACAGCAATCTGATGCAATAAGGTACCCAAATCCTGCAAGGCCGCTTTGTAAGACAAACTTCTTGCCGACATTTCGTCCGCGACATCGAGCAAACTCTTACCATCATTGACAGCTAAGGCGTCCAGCAAGCGAATAAGATAGGACTGATCCAATGCTCCCAACATGCCCTGCACTGCTTCAAGACTGACTTTGCCAGCGGCATATGCGATTGCCTGATCTGTCAGAGACAAAGCGTCACGCATAGAGCCATGCGCACCCTGCGCCAACAAGCGCAAAGCAGGTTGCTCAAATTCTATGAATTCTTGCCCGAGAATATTTTCCAGATGACCAACAATGTGGCCAGGCGGCATTTGCTTGAGGTTAAATTGTAGGCAGCGCGACAACACCGTCACCGGGATTTTTTGCGGATCGGTCGTCGCTAAAATAAATTTGACGTGTTCAGGCGGCTCTTCCAAAGTCTTCAGCATTGCATTGAATGCGTGATTGGTGAGCATGTGCACCTCGTCGATCATATACACTTTAAAACGTGCATTCGACGGTGCATAAATCGCCTGCTCCAGCAAGGACGCCATTTCATCGACGCCGCGATTTGACGCCGCATCCATTTCTATGTAATCAACAAAACGCCCCGCATCAATTGCTGTACAAGCATCGCATACGCCACACGGGTTTGCAGTGATACCTTTTTCACAATTGAAAGATTTAGCCAGTATCCGTGACAGGGTCGTTTTACCTACCCCACGTGTTCCTGTAAATAAATAGGCGTGATGCAGCCGCTGCTGCTCGAGCGCATGAGTTAAAGCACGGACCACGTGCTCTTGCCCCACCAGCGTTTCAAAGCTTTTGGGACGATATTTTCGGGCGAGAACTTGATAAGACATTCTGAGATTTTACCCTATTCAGAAAGCGGAAAAGTGATCAGCATGATGGAATTTGCAAATATCCCATCACCAAAGCGTTTAACTGCATAGAAAATTCTGGATTTTTCAACTTTTGGGGCGACAACATTAGAGTTTGATATAACACGCCATAGACCGCCGCATGCACCAACTCTGGCAGTTTGCCCGGATATTGATCAAGATCGCAACTAGCGCGAAATAGCATCCCCCAAATATCCGCTATTTTAAGATACAAAGCATTAAAAGCCCTCCTATCAGAGATTTGTCTCTCTAATAAAATCAAGGCTGACCATTCTTCAACTTGCTTTGCGTGCAATTCAATCAAACGATCAAGCACATACTGCATCCCTTCAAGTAATGGCCTGCCCTGCCTTTCTACTATCCAAGCCTCCATACATACGCCTACATTCAAAAAACGCTGCTGCATACAATGCGCAGCAATCGATCTCTTACCAGGAAAATACTCATACAAAGTACCTACCCCTATACCTGCCACCAAAGCGATATCGCGCATGGTCAGACTGGAATAACCCTTCTCAACCAAAAGCCGAACAAAAGCTTCCAGAATTGCTCCCTGAGTCAACATTGAACGCTGCTGCACCGGCCTGCGCCTTGATTTTAGTGATTCCGCGACATCATTCATTTATATTTTTTCGAATTACAAACACGAACATACGGCAAAGATTTAAACGTTACACTGAATTTAAAACTTAGCATTAACATTGTTAATACATAAGAACAACTCAAGGAGACGACATGCAATGGCACACTCATGAAATAAGCAATCAGGTTCCGGAGCTGCAAGACTACAATATTTTCACTCAGGACAGCGCATTAATGCATGCGGTCAGTTATTTTGGCGCCGACTGGCAAACTGAAACACTACAACAGTCCGGTGAACTACTCGGTCGCGCCAGCACACTACAACTCGGCGAACTTGCCAACCGGCACCTGCCAGAACTACACACCCACAACCGTATCGGCGAGCGTGTAGACCGCGTCGACTTTCATCCGAGCTGGCATCAACTCCTTGGCTTACTGCGCCAGCAAGGCCTGCACGCCGCACCATGGGCAAATCCCAAAGCAGGTGCCCATGTAGCGCGCGCTGCGGGCTATTTCATGCAAGCGCAAGTTGAATCGGGTTCACTTTGCCCGACGACAATGACTTTCGCTGCCATTCCAGTGCTTAAAAATGAACCTGTGCTTTTTTCACTACTAAAGGACAAGTTATTTAGTAACGAACATGATGCCAACGATATACCTATTGCACAAAAAAAATCGATCCTGATCGGCATGGGCATGACCGAGAAACAAGGCGGCTCTGATGTGCGCACCAACACCACGATCGCCCGCCCAATAAACAACAATGGCAAGGAAGGACGTGGTGAGGCTTATTTGCTGACTGGCCACAAGTGGTTTTTTTCTGCACCCATGTGTGATGCGCATCTGGTACTGGCGAAGACAGAGAAAGGTTTATCCTGCTTTTTTGTTCCACGCTGGAGACTTGATGGCAGCAAAAATTCCATTCACATACAAAGACTCAAAGACAAACTCGGTAATAAATCCAACTCCAGCAGCGAAGTAGAATTTATGGACGCTTTTGGCATCATGGTCGGCGCCGAAGGAAGAGGGATTCCAACGATTATCGAAATGGCCAACCTGACCCGACTCGATTGCGTGATCGGCAGTGCCGCGCTGATGCGTCAAGCACTGAGCCAAGCGATGCACCACGCTCGCCATCGTCAGGCGTTTGGCAAACTTCTGATCGAGCAGCCTTTGATGCGCAACGTGCTTTGTGATCTAGCATTGGAAAGTGAGGCTGCAAGCTATCTGATGCTGAAATTAGCGCAAGCCCTGGATCATCCAGATGACCCGCTACAAAAAGCATGGAAACGCATCCTCACACCTGCGGCAAAATTTTGGATCTGTAAGCGCGCATTAGAATTCACCGGTGAATGCATGGAAGTCTGGGGTGGTAATGGTTATGTAGAAACCGGCCCCATGGCAAGACTGTATCGAGAAGCCCCGGTCAACTCGATTTGGGAAGGATCTGGCAATGTCATGTGCCTGGACGTATTACGAGCGATAGAAAGAGACCCAGAAGGAATGCAATTGCTGATCGCCGAATTGAATGCATCAACATCCGCGACGGTCAGAAAAATGGCAAGCGATCTCACCACTGATTTGAGTGCAACCCCAGAACACCAGGAAATGAACGCCAGACGATTTACACAAAAATTAGTTCTTGCTGCACAAAGCCTGCTTATGCACGAACTGGCACCTACTGCAATTGCCGATGCTTTTTCGCGTAGCAGATACGATGCGCACGGAGGCAAGGTCTACGGCACACTCAATTGTGCGGTTAGCATTGAATTACAACAAAGCATCCTTTACCGTGCATTTCCACCATTTCAACAACCAGCTACACCTTAAAAACCCGCTAAAAAAAATCAAACACAGCAGACGTACATTCAATGCGGAGCAATCAAATTTCATCGTTGACTGCTCTGCAGAGTTGACTCGACCTGCCCAGATCCATGCAACAAATTTGCATACAGCGCATCACGGCTTCTCAGCTCTTCACGCAAACCCGCCACCTCGCGACTTAAAGCGCGAATATCTGCGTGTAGTTCGCGCTCAAGCGCCGCTTCTTCCTCCCCCACAAATAGAGCCGCAATATTTGCCGTTACGATCGAGAACATAGCGTAGCCAAAAAGCACAATAAAAACCGCGAATATTTTAGACGCTGGCGTCGATGGAACAATGTCGCCGTAACCCACTGTCGCTACAGTCGTAAAGGCCAGCCAGACGCCATTCGAATACGTATTGACATTTGGTTCCAACCAATAAAATCCAGCACCCGCTGAAGTCAGCATAAGTACTGCTAAGGACATCATTTTCGCCAGATGCCCAGGCCTGACCTGCTGCAGCACTAACGTAGCGATGCGCAACACGATGGCTGCGCACAAAGCAAGTCGCAACAACCATTGCACCACGCCCCAATCAGATGGTGCGGGCAAGGCACTAAGAATACAGCCACAGATAATACCTATATCCAGAGCCATTTT
The DNA here is from genome assembly GCF_014284255.1 of Cognatundibacterium jejuense. GTDB lineage: Bacteria > Pseudomonadota > Gammaproteobacteria > Burkholderiales > Burkholderiaceae_D > Undibacterium > Undibacterium jejuense. The sequence continues at coordinate 152,669 of NZ_JACOFV010000004.1, read as the reverse complement.
GCCACTACGATGACGTCCTACGCGGTTTCGGCGCCATTGAATCATGGTATCCAAGGACATCAATAATGCTGAACAAGCGTAGCTTAGACGTCCATAAAAACGCAGCGAATCTGTCTCACCATCGAGTAACAAATAAAATGCCGGAATACTCAACAGTAAGCCAGCCAGCAATAGCGGTCGCGATAGAAAAGAAAAAAAGCGCTGACTTAAAGCAGAAGCATTAACTTGCTGCTTATTTTTTTGACGTCTATTTTTCATTCAAGTCTCCGCACTTATAATTTCAAACATCATTACGTTTTATTTGCCAATGGTCTTGATATCCAACAAACCAACATAAGAAATGAAATAACACCACGAGAACTGGATAACAGCAACAACACCGAACACCGACCCAGTCCATAGATATGGGGCCAAGATACCGACCACACAAAGCGAATCACTACCCAATGATTGTATTGGGTAAGTTGGTGAAATTATTATTGATAGGGGATTACTCGGCAATTTTGCGCTTATCGCCACTTCCTATGAATATGAAGGAATCGTCTTAAGGGCTATTATGGCAAAGTACGATATATAGCTCACGGCAACACCTTCAACTCCATTACGCCGCTATTGATCACATCAACAAATAAGATCTGTTTCGATGTGGAAATAAGAAAAAATATAACTTATGTTGAAATTAAAACCAGCAAAAAATGCTATCTTACCATCGATTTTTTTATAAAATTTCTTGGAAGATCATGATGACAGCACTTCATTTATACACGCCACAACCAATAAAATAATCATCCACTTTTTCTACATAAGTTGATTTAGTTTCGAGCATTTTTGTCACGGGATTAGGCCACTGATACTCTACCCATCCCTTCCCTGCGCTCTTCACAACCGCCAACATTTCCTTGACGACAAACTTATCTCCGACCTTCAAGTCAATCATATTCTTGCCATTCATTTTTGGATTATTTCCGTGACTCAAGTTTACGCCATTGAGATCATAGGCAAAAAGGTACAAATCACGGTCATGAAAATCCTTGTTGGATTTATTGGCAAACTCGACAAAGGCTTTTTCTTTACCATTTTCTTTAATATAGCTCAGACCTCTTTTAACCATCGCCACTGCCTCATCTGGGCTAGCTCTATCGCCAGCTGCAAATACTGGCGAAACCAACAACAAGCTAAATAAACTAATGAATATGCTTCTACGTAGAAGTAACATGCTTGCCTCCCTGAATGTATGTCGAAAGTAAAATAATGCCCAAGCAATACCCTTGGAAAATTTTACTGTGAGAACAAGTACCGATCTAAATTTGCAAAACAATAGATGTACAAATTCATTTATCAGATTAATTAAAAAATCTCAAAAGACAAGCTAATTAGAGAAGTGCAATGAAAAACAAAGGGAAATTAAGGGGAGAAATAAAACAGAAGCGCAATACAGAAAAGTAAGCAGGAAGATTGAGATGGAAAGACCAAATACTAAGTTGGCGAGCCTGGTCTGCGGCACTTGCGGGAAATGACTGTGGCTGCTTCGTTCCCGACCTGACCAGATTGGCCATGCCGCAATGCGCAGGGGCCCGCCAGCGGCAATTATAGCGCAAACAACTCAGCCGTGGAGGCATTTATAAAATCAGGAATCACTTTCCTTGGTTATTTCATACAAGAACTTCGAATTCTATGACGATTTTTTTGGATTCTATCCACATAAAAATGAGTTTCGTCTTATCGCGGTAGAAATCTTCATTACTTTAGATTAAATTCTTGACATCTCAAAATCCCATAAGGATGATGAGATATCTTTTCAAAATAACAACCAGGGACGCAAAATGGAACTTCGCATACAACATCTTTCTAAACAATATAGTAATGGTGTACAAGCTTTAAACGATATCAGCCTGACTATCCCAGCCGGCATGTTTGGCTTACTCGGCCCAAATGGCGCCGGCAAGTCAACATTAATGCGCACCCTCGCGACACTGCAAGATGCAGATTCGGGAACGGCGCATCTGGACGCCATTGATATCCGCACCCATAAAGATGACATTCGTCGCCTACTCGGCTATCTGCCACAGGATTTCGGTCTTTACCCCAAAGTGAGTGCCTACGATTTGCTGGAACATTTTGCGTTACTTAAGGGGATCGATAACCGAAAAGAGCGCAAGGAAGTCGTTGAAGCCCTACTTCATCAGACCAATTTATATAATGTAAAAAACAAACACGTAGGCGGTTTTTCTGGCGGTATGCGTCAGCGTTTTGGTATTGCGCAGGCACTGATCGGCAATCCAAAATTGATCATCGTCGATGAACCTACTGCAGGTCTCGATCCGGAAGAACGAGTACGCTTCCATAACCTTCTGTCCGACATTGGTAATGACAAAATCGTGATTCTGTCCACACATATAGTGGAAGACGTCGCCGACCTCTGCAATAACATGGCGGTAATTAATAAGGGACAAGTGATTTTAAAAGGACAGCCCTTACCCTTAATTGATTCGATTCAAGGCAAAATCTGGAAGCGCTTCATAGAAAAATCCGAGCTTACTCAATTCCAACAGAATTACAGTGTCATATCTAGTCGCCTCACATCAGGTCGCACTTTAATCCACGTCTACGCTGACCACCAACCTGCAGACGGATTTACTCAAGCACATGGCAACCTAGAAGATGTCTACTTCGCGGCGATGGCAGGTCTTCTCAAAACAGATGTACATGTCAATCACAACAGCAATGTCCGCGTCGCTTAAGGAGTGAGTATGTTAGCTATCATGTCTTTTGAGCTGCGGCAAAAATTCCGCAGCATATCTACCTACGTTTACTTTCTCATGTTTTTCTCATTGGCGATGCTGTGGATGGCGGCAGCGGGTGGAGTATTTTCGGGTGCAACGGTCAGCTTTGGAGGTAAAACATATATTAACGCGCCTTCATCGGTTTCGCAGACCATTACATTTTTAGGCTTCTTTGGAACGGTGATCGTTGCCGCGATGATGGGTCGCGCTATCCAGCAAGATACCGAAAACAATATCTGGCATTTCTTTTACACGTCACCAATTAACAAATATCAATATTTATCTGGACGTTTCCTCGGTGCTTTTTTGACGTTGATCGCCATTTTTTCCAGCGTCGGGCTTGGTGCATGGTTAGGCTGCTACTTACCGGGCCTTGAAGCGGTGCGTCTTGGACCGAATCAACCGATGGCTTACATACTCCCTTATCTCTATTCTTTAATTCCAAATTTTTTGATTTTTGGCGCCTTGTTTTTCACGATGGGTGCGCTGCTACGTCGCATGTTGCCAGTTTATGTGGCAAGCGTATTCTTACTCATCGGCTATTTAGCATCTGGCCACCTGCTCGGTGATTTGGATAATAAGACGCTTGCTGCGTTGATTGACCCATTTGGTTCCAGAGCTATTAGTCATCTCACCGAATATTGGAGTGTCGCAGACAAAAACACCCGATTGGTTCCTCTAAGCGGCATCTATCTGACCAATCGCCTGATTTGGGGTGCCTTTGGCATCATCATGATGGGACTATGCTTCTGGCGTTTCAATTTTTCTGCCGCCAATATCAGTGGTAAGCAAAAGAAAGAATTAGCTCAAGCAGCACCAGTTATTAAACAAGTTCAAGTAGTGCACACCAACTTCTCCAAAATGAGCTTGTGGCACATATTTGTTGCACAAACAAAATTGAATCTGCGTGAGACCGTAAAAAATATTTACTTCATCGCGATTGCCTTGTGCGGCATCCTGTTTATGGCATCGACCGCACCGGTTATTACAAAAATGTTCGGCACATCGACCTATCCTGTGACTTACGCTGTGCTGGAAGTACTAAGTGGAAGCTTTGCGCTCTTTATGCTGATCATTACCACGTTTTATGCTGGCGAATTGGTATGGCGTGAGCGCGATGCAAAAATATCACAGTTATTTGATACCCTGCCCATTCCCAATGCACTTCCATTTCTGTCTAAGCTAAGTTCACTCATTTTATTGCAAGGCATTTTGCTGTTTGTACTGATGGTATTCGGGATTGCGTTCCAAACCATTAAGGGTTATCACAATTACGAAATATCAGAATACGTGTATCAATTATTCCTGATGCAGTGGCCAGATTACATGCTAGTTGCCGTGTTAGCGATGGCAATTCAAGTCATCGTCAATAATAAATACGTTGGCTATTTCTTGATGATTGCCTATTACGTAGGACAGGTATCTTTACCAGGTCTTGGCTTTGAGCATCCTATGCTGGTCTACGGAAATACTCCAAGCATCACTTATTCCGCAATGAACGGCTATGGCCACTTCCTGCCTCGCTTCCGTTGGACCGAGGCCTATTGGGCTGGCGCTGCACTGATTCTGGTCGCAGCTTCAATGTTGTTCTGGGTGCGTGGAACGACAACCGACTGGCGCGGCCGGGTTCGCCTTGCCAAGTTAAATTCTGGTAGCTCGACAAGCTTTATTGCGGCCGTTGGTGCGATTTGCTTTATTGGTACGGGCAGCATTTTGTTTTATTTCTATAACGTTCTGAATACTTACAAAAATACTTACGGCAAACAAACGGATCAGGCAAATTACGAGAAGCAATACAAGCAATTTGAAGCTGTGCCGCAACCGCGCATTACCGACGTCAAAATGAATGTCGATATTTTCCCGGACAATCGTAGCGCTCATATCAGCGGTGATTATGTTTTGACGAATCGTAGCAACACCACGATTAATGAGATATTTATCACGCAAGATGATGAGGTCAAAATTAATGATTTCAAATTCGATAGAGAAAACACGACAAAAATCAATGATCGCGCCCATGGCTTCTACAGCTATACGCTAAAGCAGCCCTTGCTGGCCGGTGAAAAAATGGCACTGCATTTTGAACTTACTGCTGACCCAAAAACGTTCTTAGGCATGAGCCAAAGCAAAACAGTCCTCAATAACGGTACTTTCTTCAATAGCCAATTGATGCCACACATCGGCTATCAAGCAGGCGTCGAACTGGTTGAAGATAAGGATAGGCGTAAGTTGGGTTTGAAAGAGAAAGAACGCATGGCGGCACGCGACGACGTCAAAGCGCTCCAAAATAACTATATCTCGAATGATGCTGACCTGATCAACTTTGACGCTGTCGTCTCAACCAATGCGGATCAGATGGCGATAGCTCCTGGTAAATTCGACCGCGAATGGAGCAAAGATGGACGTCGCTACTTCCATTACAGTCTAGATAAACCGATCTGGAATTTCTATGCTTTCCAATCGGGAAAATACGAAGTTAAAAAAGCACAGTGGAACGATGTTGCTATTGAGATTGACTACCAAAAGGGACACGAATACAACCTCGATCGTATGATCCTAGGCGTACAAAAATCGCTCGACTACTACACCAAAAACTATAGCCCTTACCAACACAACATGGTCAGGATTATCGAGTTCCCAAGGTACGAAGGTTTCGCGCAGGCTTTTCCGAATACGATTCCTTTTTCTGAATCGATAGGATTTATTGCCAAGGTAGACGATAGTGACCCAAAAGATCTTGATTATCCGTTTTATGTTACTGCTCATGAGGTAGCGCATCAATGGTGGGCACATCAGGTTCTTGCCGGAAATACGCAAGGGGCTACCGTGCTTTCAGAAACGCTGGCACAGTATTCAGCTCTGATGGTGATGAAGCATCAATATGGTGATGCGAAAATGCGCCGATTCCTGAAATTTGAATTAGACCGTTACCTCATGGGGCGCGGACAAGAGCGCAAAAAAGAGCTGCCTTTAGCTTTAAACGAAAATCAACAATACCTGCACTATCGCAAAGGTAGCGTTGTCATGTATCTGCTGCAGGATCAGATTGGCGAAGATAAAGTCAACGAAGCCTTAAGAGATGTGATTAATCAATATGGCGGGAAAGGTGCACCTTATCCAAATAGCCGAGTCTTAGTTGATGCGATTCGTAAGGTGACACCAGCCGACAAACAATCGCTGATCGACGATTTGTTTGATTCTATTATTTTGTTTGAAAACCGTGCACTGTCCGCAACTGCTAAGCCATTAAGCGATAGCAAGTATGAAGTCAGCATGAAAATCGAAGCTGGAAAGTTCAAAGCAGACGAATTAGGCGCTGAGAAAGAAGTCCCATTGCATGAATGGATGGATATCGGTGTCGACGACAAAGATGGCAACCCCTTGTTACGCGAACGTCGATTTATTGATCGTAAAAACATGTCGTTCACGGTTATTGTCAAAGGTGAGCCTGCAAAAGCTGGCATCGACCCTGACAACAAGTACATAGACAGAACGCCGGATGACAATCTGGTTAAAGTCGATATACTCAATAGCAAATCATAAGTTTTTTTTACTTGCGCGTTAAAAGAGGAGGCACGCCCTCCTCTTTTCATTTTAGCAGCCCGGGTCTGATGCAGCACCGATTGTCAACACCGCGCGCAACTGTTATCGTGAAAACAATTTCGATTTCCATACGACGACTGCCAGTAATGTGCCACTTTTGAGTCATTCGCGGTTAGGGAGTATTGCTCGGAATCGGCACGAAACCGTCAGTCAGGCAAAGCCGCAATCCGATAATGTAATATTAATTTTGCCGGGCAGCTTTAGTTCACAGAGCTCACACATGAAGTACAAGTAATGACCAATGTCCACTTTTCAACATAGCTACCTCATGATATATCCAGTTCCCCGTCTTGTTTCGATTGCCTTGATTCCCTTGCTGCTTATCTCAACCGCGACCTTCGCAGGCGAGCTGACCGGGGTTGTAAAAGACCCAAACGGTAAACCGCTTGCTAATGCCATTGTTGCCGCAACACCCGAGAAGCCGCAGATGGTTGATGGGCACCGGGTACGTCATATCACGCACACAGACGCGGAAGGCCACTTCAAATTCAATGATCTCCCGGGTGGCTCATATGGCGCAACGGCGACCTTTCCAAAGCTGGGTTCCGCCTTTCTTGGACTCTTGTCGGTACCTGAAACCGGGACGCTCGACAAGCAGATTTTTCAACTGGGAACTAGCGCATCGACTTTTGAAGGAGAAATACATGCGCCTTCAGGGCTAATCCCGGAGGGATTGATTGTCGCGGCAAATAGGGTGAGCAATGATGCCGGTGATACGTTTTACGGCGAAGTGCACGATAGTCACTTTCAGATCAGCCTTGCCCCTGGACGATATCAGTTAGCTGTCATCGCACCGGATTGGAGCTCATTAGGAAAAATGGTCGTAGTCCCTAGTCCTAAAGCGAAAGTTGATTTCGCAATTTTCCGGGAACGCGGCAGCGATCCTGCCCTAGCGGTTGAACTCGAAAAAATGGCAGCTGCAGACCAAGACGCCCGTATGCACTGGATTCAGGCACAGGATCAGTCGCACTCGGAGGAGACAAAAAAAGTAGATACAGGCAATGTAGCGCGCCTGAGAGAAATTATTGCGACTAAAGGTTGGCCAGGCGCGGAATTAGTTGGGACTGCCGGTGCTAAAGCCGCGTGGTTGATCGTGCAACATGAAGATGGTCCGTTGCTGGAGCAATGCTTACCATGGTTGAAGGCAGAGGCAGAACGTGGTGGCCTCGCTTGGTCGACAGTGGCACTAAGTATTGACCGCGTATTGATTGTGGAAGGAAAGAAGCAACGGTATGGATCGCAGGCTGAAATCAAGGATGGCAAAGTCGAATTGCAACCAGTCGAAGACGAGGCTCATCTCGATGAACGACGCGCTCAGGTAGGACTAGAGCCAATCGCCGAATACAAGGCGCAATTATTGAAGCTTTACACCCCTGCTGCTACAAACTAATCACGAGTAATAGTGTATTTTGTTGTTCGCTTTGAAGTCTTTGCAAAAAAACTATAAGGCAGTTTATTCGTCGTTTGAACGCGCGTCGGCATTTGGTGAATCTGGCGCCGACGAGATGCGGCCGCAACCATTGGTCGAAAGCTTACATTATGATCTTTGCTGCCAAATGCCAAAATTTGAAAAGATTTGAACGTCCGCATTGGAGAATGTCGACCGGCTAATCAGGGCACAACTGAGCCAATCACCGCGAACAATCAACACCAGTTCACCACCATTAACTGGACAATTGATATACGGGCACATCTCAAGTTACCTAGTTTAAGTTTTGCATTTCGATTTTGCAAAAAAAGCTCTCGCCAATTTGTGCGAGAGCTTTTTTATTCAACAAACTACATTGTCTTAGCAAGTGAAAACTTTAACCCACCCATTTACGCGCATTACGGAAAACGCGCATCCAAGGTGAGTCTTCTGCCCAGTCATCTGGATGCCATGAATGAATAGCGGAGCGGAATACGCGTTCCGCGTGCGGCATCATGACTGTAAAACGACCATCTGCATTGGTGACCGAAGTAATGCCTTGCGGAGAACCGTTCGGGTTGTATGGATACGCCTCTGTTGCTTGTCCACGATGATCGACAAAACGCATTGCCGCTTGCACTTTAGTGATGTCACCAGTGGTTGAGAAATCAGCAAAGCCTTCACCGTGTGCGACAGCGATTGGGGTCTGTGTACCCGCCATGCAATCAAACAAAATGGAATTTGATTCGAGCACTTCTACCATTGCAAAGCGGGCTTCAAATTGTTCCGATTTATTGCGGGTAAATTTAGGCCACGCTTCTGCGCCAGGAATAATCGACTTCAAGTTACTCATCATCTGACATCCGTTACAGATGCCCAGACCAAATGTATCGTTGCGATGGAAGAACGCTGAGAACTGTTCAGACATCATGCTGTTAAACAAGATGGTTTTGGCCCAACCTTCACCTGCACCTAATACGTCGCCGTAAGAGAAACCACCGACTGCGATTAAACCTTTAAAGTCCGCTAATTTAACACGTCCGGCAATCAAATCGCTCATATGGACGTCAACAGATTCGAATCCTGATTTATGCATCACATAGGCAGTTTCAATGTGGGAATTGACGCCCTGCTCGCGCAGGATTGCCACTTTTGGACGAACACCTTTTGCGATAAATGGTGCAGCAATATCCGCTTGCATATCAAAGCTGATCTTTGGCTGCATACCTGGATCTTGCACGTCCAGAATGCGGGCATACTCTGCATCTGCACAAGCGGGGTTGTCACGCATACGCGCGATCTGCCAGCTGGTTTTACTCCAGATTTGATGCAATGAAGACCGTGCCTCAGTAAAGATTTCTTTGGCATCGCGCATGAAGCCTATATTGTCGCCCTGGTGTGCTTTGCCGATGATGTGGCTACATGCACCTAAATTATGTGCACGCAATACATCCATGACTTCAGAACGTTGTTCTGTACGAACCTGTATTACCGCACCGAGCTCTTCATTGAACAAAGCGCGTAACGTCAAATCGTTACGACGCTCAGCAACCTGCCCTGCCCAATTTTTAGCGTCACCCTGATCGGCTGCATGTTCCGCTTCCATCGTCAGAATATCGAGATTAATCGACAAGCCTGCGCGGCCAGCAAATGCCATTTCACACAGCGTCGCAAACAAGCCACCATCCGAACGATCGTGATACGCCAGGACTTTATTTTCACGATTTAATTGTTGAATCGCTGCGAAGAAGGCTTTCAAATCTTCGGCACTATCCACATCAGGTGCTTGATCACCGATTGCTTGCATCACTTGCGTAAAGCAAGATGCGGCGAGACGGTTTTTACCTCGGCCGAGATCAATCAAAATCAGACTGGTATCGCCCTGATCGAGACGAATTTGTGGCGTCAATGTCTTGCGAACATCGTAGACAGGAGCAAAACCAGAAATGATCAACGATACCGGTGACATGACCGATTTATTCTGATCATCTTCTTTCCATGTAGTACGCATGGATAAAGAGTCTTTACCGACTGGAATACTAATACCCAGCGCCGGGCACAATTCCATGCCGACTGCTTTCACTGTATCAAACAGCGCTGCATCTTGCCCTGGTTGACCACATGCAGCCATCCAATTGGCGGAGAGTTTGATATCTGAAATTTCTTTGATTGGTGCTGCTGCGATGTTGGTAATTGCCTCACCCACTGCCATACGGCCCGACGCTGGTGCATCAATAACGGCCAACGGAGTGCGCTCACCCATGGACATCGCTTCACCCAGATAGCCTTCAAAACTCATGGTAGTGACTGCGCAATCAGCAACAGGCACCTGCCATGGACCAACCATCTGATCACGCACGGTGGTTGCGCCAACGCTACGATCACCAATCGTAATCAAGAAAGACTTATCGGCAACAGTTGGTAAACTCAGAATGCGATGCGCAGCGTCACGCAAATCGATGCCAGTCAAATCCAAAGGCGCAAATGCTTTTTGAACACGCTCAACAATGCGATGCATCTTAGGTGGTTTGCCCAACAATACATTCATTGGCATATCAACCGGAGAATTGTTATGTTCAGGGTCGATCACCTTCAATTGGCGTTCTTCAGTGGCGGTACCAACGACGGCAAACGGGCAACGTTCACGCTCACAGAAACTGCGGAATAATTCAAGGCTTTCTGAGGCGATTGCCATGACGTAGCGTTCTTGCGATTCGTTACTCCAAATCTCTTTTGGAGCCATGCCGCTTTCTTCGAGATGGATTTTACGTAAATCGAAAATCGCACCACGCTTGGCATCATTCGTAATTTCAGGAAATGCATTCGACAAGCCACCAGCACCAACGTCATGAATCGACAAAATCGGATTGTCATCACCCATTTGCCAGCAGGAATTGATCACCTCTTGCGCACGACGTTCCATCTCCGGATTGCCACGTTGTACCGAGTCAAAATCAAGATCCGCCGTATTGGTACCAGTTGCCATCGATGAGGCAGCACTACCGCCCATACCAATACGCATGCCTGGTCCACCAAGTTGTATCAACAGACTACCAACCGGCAAATCATTTTTGAGTGTGTGTTTGGCGGAGATATTACCAATACCACCTGCAATCATAATCGGCTTGTGATAGCCGTAGATGGTACCAGCAACGTTTTGTTCATAGGTACGGAAATAACCGCCCAGGTTTGGACGACCAAATTCGTTATTAAATGCCGCGCCACCTAATGGTCCATCGACCATGATTTGCAAAGCAGATGCGATGCGATCTGGCTTACCGTAAACTGCAGCAGACTTTTCGCCGGTATTGCAATCGCTGGCATTTTCCCAAGCTTGTACATGACCAGGAATGTGCAAATTGGAGACCGTAAAACCGCACAAGCCAGCTTTTGGCTTTGCACCACGACCTGTTGCACCTTCATCACGAATTTCACCACCAGCACCAGTGGAAGCACCAGGGAATGGGGAGATCGCGGTCGGGTGATTATGCGTTTCCACCTTCATCAAAATGTGAGTCAGTTCTTCAGATGCCTGATAAACACTGCCCTGCTCACCATTCTTTGGATAAAAACGTTGAACCGTTGCGCCTTCGATAATCGATGAATTGTCGCTATATGCTACCACCGTCCCTTGAGGGTGTAATTCGTGGGTATTTTTGATCATCTTGAACAAAGACTTGTCTTGAGTGACGCCGTCTATGGTCCAGTCTGCATTGAAAATTTTATGGCGGCAATGTTCGCTATTCGCCTGTGCGAACATCATTAACTCGACGTCAGTAGGATTACGCTTTACCGTGTTAAATGCATCAACCAGATAGTCGATTTCATCGTCCGACAACGCAAGCCCCAGCGTTGTATTGGCTTCGAGTAATGCTTGTTTGCCACCAACCAGAATATCGACAAATGCCAATGGCTTAGCTTCCAACGTACTGAACAATGCCTGTGCTTCATTGGTATGCGACAAGACCATTTCTGTCATGCGATCATGCAACAATGCAGCTATCACATCACGGTTCGCTTGCTTGATCTCTTTCGTGCCGCCAAAAAAGCCAGTTTTCATTTGTACAAAATAACTGACACCACGCTCAATCCTGCGAATCTGAGGCATGCCGCAGTTGAGGGCAATTTCAGTCGCTTTACTAGCCCACGGAGAAATCGTACCGAGACGCGGGATCACGACAAAAGTCTCACCCTCCTCGGTTCCGCTGAATGATTCGCCGTACACCAGCAGCGCTTTCAGGCGATCAATTTCAGTTTCTTGAAGCGCAGAGCTGACATCAACAAAATGTTGATATCTTGCAGTGACACCAACAATATTGGCATCAACTTCTTGCAGACGGTTAAGAAGATTGGAAGTACGAAAAGCAGACAGGGCATTAGAGCCTGACAATATCAACATGGCGTGAGAGGTATTGGGCAATAGCGCGAGACAGTTTCTCTCTAACTATCGCAGGTTGGACGAGAAAACCGTGATTATACCTTGATGCCAAGGCGCACTCCAGAACAGCGCGAATTAAATCAGCACAAATCTCTGACTTAATTTGAAAAAATGGAAGTGTTTCCGATTTGTGCGATCAATTTGAACTGTTTGGAATAATTTTTTTGCTTGAATTCATCCAAATCTTGCTTCACAACAAGCAAAGATACCGTTCCAGTCGTCATCACTTTCATGAATTCAGCATCATCAATGACAATGTTATTTTTATGTAATTTATTTCCCCAAAACAAATCACTGCTATGACTCTCAACGATTTTAACTGGCTTTTTTAAATAAAATGGAACCGAGGATTGCTGTTCAAATACATGGAATAAATAAACCTCAGATGCAGCATTATTTTTCTGCAAAAAGCTAATCGTCGAACGCGCTGAATTAACATCATCCAATGCAGTCAATGTTTCCAACAATATTGGCAAGCTCAACACCGGCAATAACAGATAAGCAAACACCCCTATCCTTGTCACGCTAAACGCCACTACCATACTAACCAGAACAGCGATGAGTAATCCGATCAAGCTATACAAAACAAAATTTGATGCGTCAATGCCACCAATTAACAACCCGTTCATACTGTCGTGGCTTGCAGTGAGCAACCACCAAATTGCGAACGAACAGAATGCAATCAAAACAATCCCGGGTACCAACATCCTCCAGCTTGCTGCTTTTATTTTACTTTCGACCATAAACGCCAATTGCATAGCAGCCACGGGCATGACCGCAACCAAATAGTAATTTGCTTTAGCACTAGAACTAGAAAAGAACAGCACGGGCATCAACCATGCCATAAAGAGAAACAAATGTAGCTTCTTATCCTGAAGCACTTGCCCCTTAGCGAAGAGCAAACTTGGTAAGAGTAACGACCAAGGAAATAAAAATATCAACACCCGTGGAATGTAGTACCACCATGCCCCTGCATAATAATCGTGTGGTTCGCGCTTTCCGAGAAAACGCAATATGTGTTCATTGATAAAATAAAACCAGGCAAAAATCGGCTCTGTCATCATGGCGGCGATATGCCATGGTGCGGAAATAACAAAAAATACCAACAATCCGCGCCAGTTAAACCACAGACCCAGACGCTGAAAGAAATCACCGATCGAGCTTGAACTTATCAATATGTAAGACCCAATGATCGCTGAAAACAATATCAGCGACACAAATCCCTTAGCTAGCAACGCAAATGCAAGCAACGCCATCGTACGGTACAGTAAAGACTGTTGCCTGCTTTCGAGATAGAGATAAGCATGCATCACTGCACCGGTTAAAAACACAGTGAGCAACATGTCAAACATCAGCGTTCTCGCCATTGCGGTCACACCCAAAGCGGATACGAAAACGATTGCTGCAAATTTACCGGCAGTTTCTCGGTTCACTTGTCTCGCAAACCATAAAATGAGTCCAACACATCCAAGACACGACAAAGCTGGCACTAATCTGACCACCCACTCCGCCTCACCAAACATTCCAAAAAACATGGCGGTCAACCAATACAACAAGGGTGGTTTTTCCATGTAGGAAAGTCCGTTCAGATGCGGGATGATCCACTGTGCCCAGTCTCCGGAATGCAGCATTTCTCGCGAAATTTCGGCGTATAAGCCTTCATTATTATCGAGCACAGCATATCCACCCAATCTAAACCCTACGAAATAGATAGCCACTACCCATACCAACCAACGTGGCATATCAGGAAATAGAGGTGTTTTCTGTACTTGCATTCAATAACAATTCAACAAAATGACCACAACAAATAGGACTTACGCAAAATTTTCCTCAACGAGCTTGTCAGTCGTGCGGTACAAATTGTACAACAACGAACCATCATTCCGTTGAGTTGCTTTTTGGGTAAGTCCAAACAAAAATGGCAAGCGCTCACGCTTGCCATATTCAAGCATTACAAACAATCACGCAGCCGATGCAACGTTTTTGGCCCAAACTAGTGATGCCAAATGCGCGGCATTCACGTCCTCAGCCGATATTTTGACTGATTCAGCCAAAGACCCAACCAAAGTACTATTTAATTCACTTGCCTCAGCCAATGCCAGATAAGGGCCATAAATACCGCCTCTTGAAATCAACGCATCAGTAACAACATCCGGAAGTTGAATAGAAGACAAAACTTCTTGCATTGGCAAACCAAGCAAGCGATCTAATAGCGAAAACATACCGGCCACGAATAAATTTTCAGCCTCAGCCTTTGACATCTTCATTTGCCCGAGCACTTCAGCGAAGCGACCACGGACGATTGCAGTTTCTAACAAAACAGGCGAATACCCACTGCTACTCGCAGTTGCCAGTAATACCGTCAACCATCGGTACAAAGGACTATATCCCAGCATTTGTACTGCATGTTTTAAAGACTGCACTTCAGTTCGCAAACCAAATCCTGCAGAGTTAATGTAGCGCAGCAATTTATATGCCAAAGTCGGATCTCTCTTGACCACCAACTCTAACTGCTGAACATCCGCATTTTTTCTGACCATCTCCATCAATTGCAAAATAGTCGTCTGTGACGAGTTCAGCGCCTTAGGCGCAGAACTCGGACGTGGTGTCAAATGCAACTTACCTACAAAACTATCCAACCCTAAAGCGGAACACGCGTCGAAATCCTGCCAGGTTGCTACGTTGCGAGCGACCATTTTTACCGCTGACTGCTTTAGGCTAGCATAAACCTTTGCTTGTGATGCAAAGTTGGATGCGTTTAGCTTTACTTCTATATGCGAAACGTAGGCAAAAAACGAACGCTCCAGCGTTGTAATTTCAGCCCCGCGTAAGCAAATTCCGAAGCCCAGCGTGCGTAGTTTTTTAACCGCCTCCAGAGTCGCTTCATTTGCAAAATACTTCTTATGCAAAATAAGCACTGTGTTTTTAGGAGGAAATAAACTCAAACCTTCAGCCTGCAACAGCTCAGGTGCGGCCTCTAGAAAAAGCAGACTGTCACCTAATAAAAAACCTTTATCGTCATCGTTGAGGTGACCAGCAACAAACTCAAGCAAATGATTGAGGTTTTCTAAGCTAGTTTCGGCGTTCGGATCTTTTTGTAGCCATGAAAACTGAAAACCTATTACTCGCTGCTTGGGATCAAGTAAAGGTTCGCGTAAAATAAAATTATCTTCAATCATGTCGACTTTGCTATTAATATAATTTGTCGAAAACAAAAATTTTAAAAACCCAAACTATCCAAAAGGTCGTCCACTTGACTTTGATTGGCGACAACATCAGCTTTCCCTTCAGGATTAATCTGCGGCCCATTTAACAATCCATCTGCCACTTCTTTCTTCTTGTCACCTGGAGAATAATCGATAAGCAATTGCACGAGCTGCTGCTCAAGATTCTGAGCCAACACGGTTACTTTCTTGATGACTTGTCCGGTAAGATCCTGAAAATCTTGCGCCATCATGATTTCCATCAAATGGGCTTTGGTTTCAGCACTATTATTACTTACCAACGTCAAATACTGGATCATCTCTTGCGTTAGTTCCTGATATTGTTCAGGAGTTGCAGGCTGCAAAGCAAATGCTTGCAAAGACGAGTTAATTTTTTTTGCACCAACATCCAATTCTTCTTGCAAAGGAATCGCGATGTCTGTCGCATTTAATACGCGTTGAGCAGCTTGCTCCGACATGCGAGCCACGTAGTCAAGCCTGTCTCGCGCATCAGGAATATCTTCTGCTGCCCGCTCTAACAACTTATCCAGACCCAAACCGCGCAAGCTATCATGCAATAGCCGCGTCATGTGCCCGACTCTTGACAGGAGATCTTCTTGCTGAGTATTTTGATTTATATTTTGACCCATATTGACCCCAGTACTTTGCATTTCTGCTTATGCAGGCTTACCCAGCTTTTCAAAAATTTTCGAAAGCTTCTCATCCAAAGTCGCAGCCGTAAAAGGCTTAACGACATAACCATTAGCACCTGCCTGAGCCGCAGCAATAATGTTTTCCTTTTTCGCTTCGGCCGTTACCATTAATACTGGCAATTTTGACAAAGCTGGATCAGCGCGAATATGCTGAAGCATAGTCAACCCATCCATATTTGGCATATTCCAGTCGGAGATAACGAAATCGAAGTCGCCATTTTTTAATTTGGCGAGCCCCATTGCGCCATCTTCTGCTTCATCGACATTGGAATAACCCAATTCTTTCAGCAAATTTCTCACGATGCGGCGCATGGTAGAAAAGTCATCTACAACTAAAAATTTCAGATTTTGATCGGCCATGAATCACTCCACTATTTCTTTAATTACAGTTATTAGTATTATCGGTCAAATTAAGTTTAAAAGGTGTTGAAATTGCAGTTAAGCATGATTTCTTATCGATTAAACCCTTAAAGCACGGCTTCCTTGCGTTGCAAGATAATGTAACACTTTTGCAGGCAAGTCATTCAAAGAAGCAACTTCATGTGTTGCGCCAGCCGCTATTGCTTCCCTAGGCATCCCAAATACAACACAACTAGCCTCATCTTGCGCAAAATTATATGCGCCGGCGTTTTTCATCTCAAGCATGCCTGCAGCACCATCTTTACCCATACCTGTCAATATAACACCGACCGCGTTCTTACCGGCAAAACTTGCTGCTGACCGGAACAATACATCGACCGAAGGTTTGTGACGATTAACCGGTTCACCGGTATCAAGTTGGGTAACATAGTTTGCACCACTACGTCCTAGCAATAAATGTGAGTGTCCAGGTGCGATATAAGCATGCCCGGGCAACACACGCTCCCCCCCTGCTGCCTCAGATACCGAAATCTTACACAAGCCATCAAGTCGCTTAGCAAAAGACCGGGTAAAACCTTCTGGCATATGCTGTGTAATGAGAATACCAGGACAATCTGAAGGCATTTGAACCAGAAAACTCTTAATAGCCTCAGTACCACCCGTTGACGCTCCAATAATGATGAGTTTCTCACTACTGGTCAAAGGATTTCTTACCATCGGCAAGGAATCCTGCGTAGACTTTTGTTGACCTGCAACGCTCATCGTTCGCGGACGGATTCTTGCCTTGGACGCAATCCTGATTTTGTCCGCGATAAGTTCTGCGTATTCCAGCATTCCGCTCTGAATCGACAACTTAGGCTTTGTAACAAAATCCACCGCCCCCAACTCCAAAGCACGCATCGTTATCTCTGAACCGCGCTCTGTCAGCGAAGAAACCATAATCACGGGCATAGGACGCAAACGCATCAAACGCTCAAGAAAGTCCAGCCCGTCCATTTTTGGCATTTCAACGTCCAACGTCAACACATCTGGATTGGTTTGCTTAATCAATTCACGAGCCACTAGTGGATCTGGTGCAACACCAACGACTTCCATATCTGGTTGACTACCAATGATTTCAGTCATGACACTTCTAATCAGAGCTGAATCATCAACAATTAAAACTTTAATCTTCATTGTAAAACCCCGTATTCACGAGCCTGCTGTTAGGAACAATGGCGTTTGGATCAAAACAGATCCACCTCACCACCAACCGACGTCGACTTCAGCCTACTTGCATAATCCTGTTCGCGACGTTTCAGCGTATCGTTGTGTTCAACTTTCAACTTTTTAACAAGCACTTTGCCTGTTTTTGGAAAAAAATAGACTTTTCTAGGATAAATGTCGTTCAGATCTTCAGCAATAACACGCATCCGCTCCGCCTTCAAATAATCGAGCACGAATTTGGCATTTCGCTCCCCGACATTGATCGCTGTAAATCCGCGCAAAACGTTTCCACCACCAAAAACCTTTGCTTCCATATTCTCACGTTTTGCTCCAGCCTTGAGCAACTCATTAATCAAGACCTCCATCGCGTAGGTGCCGTATCGCATCGAAGCCGATACAGGGTTATCAGCATCACCACCCGTATCGGGAAGCATAAAATGATTCATACCACCAACACCCGAGACGCGATCACGAATGCACGCTGACACACAGGAACCCAACACTGTGACAATCAGCATATCCTTATTTGTGAAATAAAACTCACCTGGTAAAATTTTTGCTGCATCACAGTCAAATGTTCGATCGTAATAGACATTCGTCGCGAAGTGCTCTTCACTCAATTGACTCATAGGCCACCTTTGTGCGCATGATTTGCGACACCCTTTCCATGGGCAGAATGCAAGCTGGCAAGTTCGTACACAGTTTTGCCTCTCAACTTAAAGTCATCTGACACATAAAGAAAATTCTCTGAATGTCCCGCAAATAACAAACCATCTGGCTTCATCAAAGGAACAAATCTCTTCAAAATTGCTCCTTGAGTCGGCTTGTCAAAATAAATCATTACGTTGCGGCAAAAAATTGCATCAAATGGCCCCTTCAAAGCCCAGCTATTTTCTAATAAATTTAGCTGTTTGAAAGTAATCATATCTCTTAATTCTTGCCTGACGCGAACCAAGCCTTCTTGAGCACCTTTACCTTTAAGAAAAAACTTTTTTGCACGATCAGCAGATAATTTTTCTATTCTGTCTATATTGTAGACACCTCTTGAAGCCGTATTTAAAACGTTGGTATCGATATCGGTAGCAATAATTTGAGCTGGTGGGCGCAAGCTCCCAAAAGCTTCACAGAGCGTCATCGCAATCGAATAAGGCTCTTCACCGGTAGAACTTGCGGAACACCAAATTTGCAAGGACTCCTTCTTATTCTTGGCATGCTCCGCCAAAATAGGGAAATGATGCTCCTCGCGAAAAAATGATGTTAAGTTGGTCGTCAATGCATTCGTAAAAGCTTCCCACTCATCACTTTCATGCTCTCTTTCAAGCGTGTTCAAATAATCTGAAAACGAATTGATACCAGTCGCTCTCAAACGCCTGGCTAGGCGACTGTACACCATCTCTTGTTTGCTGTCGGCGAGAGAAATTCCAGCTCGTTTATAAATAAGATCTCTGACACGATCAAAGTCACGCGCATGAAACTCAAATTCTTTAGACCCTTCAGACTTTTCTTTCGCCGCCATTTTTTTCCTTATTCTCAATTCCAGACAAGAGCAAATTTCGCTACTCTACCGTCGATTAAACTCAGCAATAAACAAGGAAATCAGAACTCTTCCCAGGCATCACCGTCACCCACTGGAGCCGACTCAGCTTTTGGTTTTGATGCTTTTGCACTAGAAAGATTTGAACTGATCGCCTTCGCTTTTATTTTTGGACTCTGACTAACGGTAGTCTTTTTAACTGGAGCAAAAGATGTTTTAACTTGGGACGTCGCATTCACTTTGAATACGCTGACCGCCTGACCCAGGGCGATTGCTTGCTCTTCCATACTTTCAGCCGCTGCTGCTGCCTGCTCAACCAAAGCGGCATTTTGCTGGGTCATCTCATCCATTTGCGTAATGGCGAGGTTAACTTGCTCAATACCTGCGCTTTGCTCCTGACTTGCAGCAGTAATTTCACTCATAATGTCGGCAACATGTTGGACGCTAGTGACTATTTCATTCATGGTTTTACCAGCCTCATCAACCAATTTACTACCTTGGTCAACTTTGTCAACAGAGTCACCTATCAGGGACTTAATTTCCTTCGCCGCACTGGCGCTTCGCTGTGCAAGGTTACGTACTTCGGCAGCAACCACTGCAAATCCACGTCCCTGCTCTCCGGCTCTCGCGGCCTCTACTGCGGCGTTTAAGGCCAAAATATTGGTTTGAAATGCGATTCCGTCGATAACACCTATAATGTCAACAATCTTGCGAGAACTTTCTTTGATTGATCCCATGGTACTGACAACTTGCCCGACTACCGCCCCCCCTTTGACTGCCACACTTGATGCTGAAACGACGAGTTGATTTGCTTGACGTGCATTATCTGCATTTTGACGTACCGTGCTAGTCAGCTCTTCCATCGAACTTGCCGTTTCTTCCAAAGAACTAGCTTGAGATTCAGTTCGACTAGACAAGTCGGCGTTTCCAGAGGCGATTTCCTGAGACGCCACAGTAATTGTTTCAGTCCCATTACGAACCTGACCAACAGTAGCAGCCAAACTATCATTCATGTTTTTCAACGCAGCTAGCAAAAGCGCGACTTCATCACTACCTTCTACCGTGACCTGGCTACGTAAATCCCCGCTTGCTACTGTCTCTGCTAATTCCAACGCTTCGGTCAATGGCTTAGTAATACTATTCGTCAATATCCAGGCAAAAAACGCACCCAATCCCAAGGCGCATAGCAAGATCAAATATAAACTATACGTGAGCCTTGCCCCCGTCTTGGCCGACGATTCAAAAACATCTTTCGAAGTAGCATCTTGCAACTCAACTAGCTTATTAATTCCTGCAATTGACTTACTGCTTAACGGCTCAAGAACTGTCGTAATGATCTTGACGGCTCCTTCGCCATTAAATGCCAATGCTTGCCCAACTGCATCTTTGAACGGTTGCTCACTTTGCTTGTCGAGCTTTTCTACATCACTCAAGATACTTTTTTCTTCATCACTCAGACCGAGGAGAGAAATTTTTTCTTTTGCTTCCTGGTAAACTTTTCGCTGAGCTTTTACTTTTCCCTCTTCTTTTTGCATCTCTCCGACATCGGACTGAATGCCGATATTACGCATAGCGATACCAGCTTCATAAAGGGAGTTTTTCATTGCATTTGCCAATGCTTGCTTTTGACTCGCCAGACTGAGGTGCTCAGTCATTTCTGTTCGATTAGAGGAACTCATTGCATTAACGAAAAGCATTACTACAACAATTCCACCCAAGATAAGTGCAAAACCGATTCCTAATCGTGCACCAATTTTTAAATTGCGCAAATTCATACACTTATCTCCAAAAAAGTTACTACTTCAGCTAGCCAAAGAAAAGTTCAATGGCCACTGGTCTAAACTGAATGGTCAACCAAACCCATTTCTGGACTCGACATTAATTTGTCGATATCAACCAAAATCAACATCCTGTCTTCCAACGTTCCCAACCCAATCAAAAATTCAGTGTTAAATGTTGTCCCCATTTCCGGCGCAGGACGAACCTGGTCCGGCATTAAAGTCGTCACGTCAGACACGCTATCGACCACCATCCCTACGATACGGCCCTCGATATTGAGAATAATGACCACCGTAAACTGATCGTATGTCGGACTTCCCAAATTAAACTTAATGCGCATATCAACTACTGGCACGATAATCCCACGCAAATTGATGACGCCTTTAAGAAATTCTGGCGCATTGGCAATTCGCGTTACCGCCTCGTAACCACGAATTTCTTGCACTTTCAAAATATGAATACCATACTCCTCATTACCTAAAGTAAATGCGAGAAATTCATGCCCGGCAATATCTGCTTCTGCGTGTCCGCCGTGTGAATTTTGGTCATTAATAGATTGTGCACCTTGCGTCATTTCTTGTCCTTCATATAAATAAGTTACTGTTTCGATATCATTTAACTGATCTCAGGAGTGCCGACACATCTAGAATGAAAGCAACACCACCATCACCTAAGATAGTAGCCCCAGATATACCCGGGATTTTCTTGTAATTGGATTCAATGTTTTTGACAACTACTTGTTGCTGACCAACCAGATCATCAACAAACAGCGCCGCTTTTTTACCATCGACCTCAACAATCACCACGATACCTTCTGATGGGTCTAAAAATTTCGGCTCCAAGTCAAATTTTTGGTAGAGCGGAACGAGCGGCAAATATTCATCCCTGACTTTAATTACTTTGCCTTTACCATTAACTTCTTTGACATCCTCTTTCGCGGGCTGCAAGGATTCAACAACAAAACCTAACGGCAAGATATAAATCTCTTCACCAAGCTTAATCGACATACCGTCAAGAATCGCCAACGTCAAAGGAAGAGAAATGATAATCGTGGTGCCATAACCTTTTGCGGAACGTATATCTACCACGCCGCCCATCGCAGCAATATTACGTTTAACCACATCCATACCGACACCACGACCAGAAACGTCAGTAACAATTTCAGCCGTGGAAAATCCTGGAGCAAAAATGAGTTGCCACACTTCGGGATCGGACATCGAATCAGGAGCGGTTAAACCATTCTGACGCGCTTTAGCTAAGATTCTTTCGCGATGCAGACCGCCGCCATCGTCACTGACTTCAATTACGATGTTCCCACCTTGATGAACAGCAGACAAAGAAAGACGACCAGTTTCACTCTTACCGACTTCTTTCCGTGCAGCAGGCATTTCGATACCATGATCGATACTATTTCTTACCAAATGAGTCAGCGGATCAACAATGCGCTCGATTAAGCCCTTATCCAACTCTGTCGAGGCACCATAAGTAACGAATTCAACTTTTTTGCCGAGTTTTGTTGCCAGATCTCTGACCATGCGTGGGAAACGCGAGAATACATAGTCCATCGGCATCATACGAATCGACATGACTGCTTCTTGCAAATCACGCGTATTGCGCGTGAGGTGCGCGACACTATTGAGCAGTCGCTCATTAGCAATCGGATCCAGATCCTGGGTGCGTTGCTCTAGCATCGCCTGGGTTATTACCAACTCACCAATCAGATTAATCAGTTGATCTACCTTCTCGATCCCAACCCGGATCGTAGAAGACTCTTGAGAAGTGTGGCTTTTTTCACTTTCTTTTTTTACAGCGACTTTCTTCTCAATATTTACAAGCGGATTGACGATATTAGAAACTGAAGAACTTGAATTATCCGGCCCATTGTTCGTTTCGGATTGACCTTCAAGAGGCGGGAACATCGATTCAAGGGGCTCGAAAAACCCATAACCCAAATCTTCTTCTGATTGCGCATCCTGCTTTTGAGCACTTTGTTCTGGCAATGCCTCTTCGGTGATCGAAAGGCAATCCGGATCTAAAATAAACGAGCAAATGGAGATAATGTCATCTTTACCTTCATTGGTTCGCAAGTGAAGGACGACCTTGTCAGCATGAGCATCGCCGCGTAATATCATGCCAAGTAAACCCAACTCAGCCATCAAAGCACTGGCATCACCTTCACTGACATTTGGTAGTTCGATTCTATAAGCAGATTTATAAACAATGGAGCCATGATCAACGACTTCGACTGGCGGAGGCGGAGGCGGAGTAAACGATGGAACGTCCTGCGACAGCGACTGCAATAACATCCTGACATCCGCTACCGCATCTTGATCAACCGGCGTCCCTAAGCGATGACCGTCCAATTGCATCTTAAGAATATCTTTGGCGATCAAAAAAGCGTCAACGTGATCACCCGTTAACGCCATTTCACCTTTTCTGATTTTATCCAGCAACGACTCTAAGACATGCGTGACTTCTGTCATGTCATTCAAGCCGAATGTCGACGCGCCACCTTTGATTGAATGCGCCGCACGAAAAATAGCATTCAGATCCTCTGGATCAGGAGCGGAAATATCGACCGCAAGCAACAATTTTTCCTTCTCTGCCAGAAGCTCATCCGCCTCATCAAAGAAGACTTGGAAAAACTGACTCATGTCAATCGTCATTATTAAACTCCGAGATTTACATTGGCACGACAAAAATGCAAAGCGACATTACTTAGCCGATTACTTTTTTTACTACTTCCGTTAATTTTTGAGGATCAAAAGGCTTAACTAACCAACCATTCGCTCCCGCAGCACGCCCCTTTGCCTTCATGTCATCACTGGACTCAGTTGTCAGCATTAGAATTGGCACCCGTTGGTATGTTGCCAGACCTCTTAAAGACTTAATCAAAGTAAGACCATCCATGCGTGGCATGTTTTGGTCAGTCAAAACTAAATCAACGACTTGGTTACGTGCCTTTTCAAGCCCATCTTGCCCGTCTACAGCTTCAATGACTTGATATCCCGCAGCTTTCAGACTAAAAGCGACCATCTGTCTCAAAGAGCCAGAATCGTCAACTGCTAAAATTGTCTTGGCCATAATTACTCCGTTTTACCAATTAAAGGCAAAATGCCTTGAGGGTTTTTTCAAACTAAAATAATTCAATATCACCACTATCCAGATGCTTTTGGTGAACCGCTTTTCTCAACAAATCCTTCAGATCCGCACTCTGTTTTTCCAAACGCAACGTCGTCTCTTTCAACAAATGGGCAATATCATCACTTTCTGTATCAGTAGCAAGATCATCCCCAACCACACCGAGAGCAGTCAACACTTCACGCAACCCCTCACAACGCTGCATCGTACGTGAAATAAGTTGACTAGTAAGGTCCTGGAATTGCAAGCAAGTTACAGCTGAATTGATATGTTGCGCTATTTCTTGTTGAATAGTTTTTAAGCGATCAATGCTATCTTCAGAAATAGATCCCGCATCAATAATCATGGAAATTTCATCCTGCTCTTTCAACACAGCAGAATGCAAAGCTAGGAAACTGACTCCGAGTTTTTCTATTGCCTCACCAAGCAACAATGCGGTTTGCGCAAGATCTGTCTCCACTTCTGACAAATGGGCGCTTCCATGGTCTGACACGCCAGACAGCAATTCTTTAACGTGGGAGCCCAACATTTTCTTTTTGGACATCTTCAGCATCCTATCCGCATAATCTAAGCCAATGAAATAATTTCAAGCACTACTTTTCCCGACTGACAGAAACTTCCGTGCTCGAATCTGCCTGGCTAGTTACTTCAACTGATCCACCATCCTGTGATGCAGACTCTTCGGCTTTTTTATTCATAACAATAATGCTGATGCGACGATTAATCGGATTTAAGGCATCATCTTTATCAAACAAAACAGAAGATGATAAGCCGACTACACGCAACACTTTAGACTCATCCATACCGCCGTAAATTAACTCACGTCGTGATGCATTTGCTCGATCCGCTGACAACTCCCAATTACTATATCCTTTTTCACCCATACCATAAGGGGCAGCATCGGTGTGTCCAGACAAGCTAATTCTATTCGGAACTTCATTTAACGCCTTACCAATTTCGTGTAAGATTTCCTTTGTATAAGGTTGCAATTCCGCTTTAGCGGAGGCAAACATCGGACGATTCAGCTCGTCGACCATCTGTATCCGCAAACCTTCAGTTGTTATATCGAGCAAGAGCTGTTTTTTATATTGTTTAAGGGTAGGGTTTGATTCAATCACTGCCTCAATCCGCGCTTTCAAGCCCTTCAATCTCTCGGCATCTGCTTTTGCTAACGCTGCCTCTGCTGCTTGCAGGTTATACGATTTCTTTTGCGCTTCAATGTCTCCTTTGCGATTTTGCCCTTCTCGCAAGCTGAGATCCTTACCACCACCTTTAATCACGCTCGAACTATCACCACTACCATCACCACCAGCCATAGCCACTTTTAAAGGTGTCTGAAAATACTCAGCGATACCCTGCAAATTCCCCTTTGCTGTCGAACCAAGCAACCACATCAACAAGAAAAATGCCATCATCGCCGTCACAAAATCTGCGTATGCGATTTTCCACGCACCACCATGATGACCGCCAGCCACTTTTTTAATGCGCTTAACAATGATGGGGCGTAATTCTTCGTTTGCCATAATTAACCTTCTCCAGTCATATTATTTTGACTTGGACTGCTTAATATGCTCTTCAAGCTCACTAAACGTCGGACGTTCAGTTGAATACAGAACCTTGCGACCAAACTCAACCGCCAAGGCAGGCGCATACCCATTCAAACTTGCCAGCAGAGTCACTTTGATACATTGAAAAGTTTTAGAAGATTCATCCATTTGCTGCTCCATCAGCCCAGCCAAAGGACCAACAAAACCATACGCCAGCAAAATACCCAAAAACGTACCAACCAAAGCATGCGCAATCAATATCCCCAGTTCAGCAGGTGGAATACCCACTGACTCCATCGTATGCACCACCCCCATCACAGCAGCAACAATACCAAATGCCGGAAGACCGTCACCTAACTTTGCAATGAAATGAGCAGGAACAGCAGCCTCGTGGTGATGAGTTTCCAACTCATTATCCATCAAATTTTCGATCTGAAACGCGTCCATATTGCCCGATACCATCAACCGTAAATAATCACCAATAAATTCCATCATATGATGATCATGTACAATCGCAGGGTACTTACTAAACAACGGACTTTCTTCTGGCTTCTCGATATCACCTTCAATTGACATTAAACCTTCTTTGCGCACCTTCGTCAGGACGTCAAACAACATAGTCATCAATTCCATGTATAAAGCTTTGGTATATTTGGACCCTTTAAAAACACCTGGCACAGCCTTCAAAGTTGCCTTGAGACTTTTGGCATTATTTCCTACCAGGGAAGCACCAACAGCCGCGCCCCCAATCATTAACAACTCCAATGGCTGAAACAAGACTGCCAAATGGCCACCGGCCATTGCGAAGCCGCCAAACACCGAACCCATAACGACAATATAGCCAACGATGACTAACACGGAACTTACTCCTTGAAGGAAAATCTACGCTTAAATAACTTTCTCCTATCATAGCAGTCCAATCCATAGGAGGCACTCGAAATGCAACAAATAAGAGTTAAAAAAGGTTGATTCAGAGAATTAAATACCCCATTGCTACATTAAATTTTCCAAACGTACAACACAGGTGCATTTTCCGCCGTTTGTATCTCAGCAAAGGCCGGAACATCAGGAACACAAAATTCGTAGCTTAAAAAAAGAGTGCCAGGCGACATCTCATTTTGCACCTTCATCCATATTTCTGACATGACAACCGGCGATAAATAAGAGAAAACAACATTAAATTTTGAAAAATCAAGGTCTTCGTATTTCCCCGGGGAAAATTTCAAATTTTTAATGTCATAAAATTTCCCAAGCGCAACGCTTACTAACCATGGAAACATTGCAATCTCCACACCAGCGACAGACCATTGGGGACGCGCCTTTGACAAGTCAAAAAGTAAGCCACCAAAACCACTACCAACATCTAAAAATTTGACATCTTGCTCGTCAGGAAGCAACTCAAGGATGGCAGCTGGCAAAGTAGCTTCTGATGGATAATAAGGTACGCGAGTACGAAAAGTTGAACCGAAAATCAGAAACAAAACAAAAAACAACAACAAGCTGATTATCGGTGGAAGCCGTATATACAGTGCAAAAACAACTGCAACAGGAAAAAAGAATTCGATGACGCACCACCACCAATCCAGCCCACAGACGTAAGCAAGGCTTAAGGATGCAGTGGATTGCAACGCAAGAAGTACGAAGAATGGAATTAAGTAGCCCAACAAGTGTTTACTTGCAAAGGCAAGCGTCACACATACGGCAAGTGATGCAACTTGAATGAGAAGTGCGCGTACAGCCGGAGAATTTATTTTTTTAATCTCCGGAGGAACATGGCTTTCGCGACTGTTGGATGACGCTAATTCCAAGACCCCTCCCAAAGATTATTAAGCCACCATCTCCAAAGAAGAATCGGCGTCTTCAGCCTTTTTAGTCTTGCCCGCTCTCGAAGGGACATGACAAAGACCACACTTATAATGATCGTGCAAATCAAGAGAATGCGCAACAAAATGCCCGCCACATTCACAACATTTTGCAAATGTTAGCATTTTTCCCTCAAAAAATCTCACCAGAGTCCACGCACGCGTCAATGAAAGTACCGCATCATCAGCAGAAGCACAACCAACTTGCTCGAGGTACAGACGATATGCCTTGACGATTGCTTCAACACCAAACACCTCGGCATGCTCATTGAGGTATTTGTAAATATTCATAAACAAAGAAGAGTGAATATTTGGCTGCCAGGTGACAAACCAATCCGTAGAAAAAGGCAACATCCCTTTTGGTGGAGAAACGCCCTTCAACTCTTTATAAATCTTGAGCAAACGTTCTCGAGACAGAGATGTTTCTGACTCAAGCAACTGCAATCTCGCGCCAAGATTGACCAGATCTACAGCCAATTGAATTTCATGCGCCTCAGTCACTACACTTTTAATAGCCATCACAGCCTCCATCCAAAAGAATATCGAAACAACTCAATGAATTTCTTCAATTGGTTGTCCAGCCATCAGGATTGCCGCATGTGAATGCGCGAGTGCACGTTCTTTGTTGTAGTTGGTCAGCATACAAAGAATTGAACTATCTTCAAACCGGAAGCGGGCCAGCATCATATTTGAACCAGCCAATTTCAAGATTTGTGAATTATTCAAACCTTCGATCAAGTCCGCGATCTCTTTTCCGATGCCGAGGCGGAAGATAGCAGTAGCTTTATCAGCACGTATCATTTGCTGCGCCAGCATTAAGTAGCTCAGGTTTGCGTCGCGAATTTCAGCCATCATATCGTTCTGTGTCATGTTCCCACCCTCCGTTCCATTTTTCAAAGGCCATATTCCGTTGCCAGTGAGACAGATTGTGAGCGCACGCAAAAACGCCGTGTATAGGCAATACACGGGATTTAATTCCAGAAAAATAGGAATAATCTCGTAGGAAAAAATCCTACAAGAAATAATTGATAACGAACATAAAAAATATGCTGTTTATATTGAATTTTATTTTTTCCACTATATCGGAAAAATTCCCAACAAAATCAAACACTTAAATGTAAAAACACCAAATTAGTGTTTTCTCTTAATATCATTAACGGCAAAAAAAACAGGAACTTTAGGGTTTTTTAAAAAAATTTAAAAATATTTTTCTTACTTTTATTAACGGTGGTGATCAGAAAAACTTTAATTTTTTTTTGATTTTTTTTACTTCCAACATGTAATTATGCAAAATCGCAACAGCTATCCTCTCGCCAAAAAGAAAATCCCCCTCATTTGAGGGGGATTTAATAGCCAAAAAAACAAGAATGCAGCAATTTACTGAACCGGTGTACGCCAGATACATGATTGACGTAACTGCTTATCCAGCCCGGACAAGAGATTTTCATGCTCCGTTAGCTCAACCTCATCTGCAGGCCTGACCAATACTTCACCCACAGGAAGATCAATCACTTGCGACTCCTGAACAACAGGCGCAACTTCCTCTTCCAGATCAATGGCAAAGCTATTTTGCCCACGTGACATTGCCAAGAAAACATCCGCCAACAGCTCAGCATCCAATAAAGCACCGTGCAGCTTGCGGTGAGCATTAGAAATTTCATAACGATCGCACAAGGCGTCCAACGAATTTCGCTTACCTGGATGCAATTCTTTTGCCTGCACCAAGGTATCAATAACAGTTTCGACATAATCGCCGAACAAACCAAGACCCAAGCGGGAAAATTCTGCATTTAAGAACGAAAGATCAAACGGTGCATTATGGATAACAACCTCAGCACCCTGAATGTATTCGCAAAACTCTTTTGATATCTCACCAAATTTAGGCTTATCACTCAAGAACTCGGCAGTCAAACCGTGGACGGCGAGCGCCCCCTCCTCCGACTCCCGTTCTGGATTGATGTATTGATGAAAGTTATTGCCAGTTAATTTACGATCTATCAACTCGACGCAGCCAATTTCAATAATACGGTTGCCATCCCGGACATTTAAACCCGTTGTTTCCGTATCTAAAACGATTTGTCTCAGAATTTTTTTCATTTACTTACCTTATTATTTCATGCCGCAAACAAATAGCAATGGTGATTCAGGCTAATCAGCAACCCAGTCAAGCACTAAATGAGTTCCCACTTGAGTATTGACAGATTCCGAACAGTATTGCGACTGCATTCCAACCCCTGCGGCATATACAAGCTCGCTACCAATAGATACAAAAGGCAATTGTTGACGCACCCAAAATGGGATACGCAGCGCTTGATAATGACTCTTCATATCGCGGGTTGATCTATTTTCTGCCAATTTCAAACGCTCACCCCCGCGCCGCAAATGCAAGCAAAGCGCTTGCTGCTGCAACCAATCGGGACTCAATCCGCGACTTCCACGTCTGAAATGTAACGTCCCATGAAAATCAGGAAATGGCATCGAGGATTCTCCATTCCAGGTAAACGCAACACTCAATGCGTCGTCAACTGCTTCGCGCGCACGATCCGCTGCGTAGATTTTTTCCTGATAAC
This sequence comes from Cognatundibacterium jejuense, assembly GCF_014284255.1. Taxonomy (GTDB): domain Bacteria; phylum Pseudomonadota; class Gammaproteobacteria; order Burkholderiales; family Burkholderiaceae_D; genus Undibacterium; species Undibacterium jejuense. The sequence continues at coordinate 122,522 of NZ_JACOFV010000004.1, read as the reverse complement.
GATGAATTGCCAGTTTCTCATGATAAATCGTTATTCGGGCATCGCCTTTGGCCTCAAATAGCTGCTTGCAAATCTCATTCAGGCGTGAAGTAGATGGCATACGCACATCAAACTTAGAAAGCCACAAACGAAATAGATTATTAATCCGTTCGGCGCTTAATGTGCGCATGCGTTGGAGGTCAAGATCCAGCATCTGTCCCGACAAACAATGCGCAAGGTCTTGCCCTGCCAAAGCTTCCGCCAAATTTTGCGCCGATTGCATATGCTTTGCCGTACGTAACATGCGACCGGCAAATCCTGGCGAAATCTGCTCAAGAACAGGCATCACCTGAAGCCTTAACGCATTACGAAGATAACGACCGTCCTCATTTGACTCATCCTGGATGTAAGAGATTTGATTTTCGCGCGCGAAATGTTCGAGCTCCAACCGAGAAACATCAAGCAAAGGTCGCATCATCATTACCGATGGCGTGCCAAATAAACCGGGTGCAAAATTAAAACGATTCATACCGGAGAGCCCAGCCACACCTGATCCGCGCAACATCTGCATCAACAAGGTTTCCGCTTGGTCATCCTGATGATGAGCTGAAAGCAAGATTTGAGTTTTCGATGCAACACTCATTCTACCAAGCGCAAGATAACGACCTTTTCTTGCGCTTCCCTCAATACCATCACCTTCATTGTTGGTGACAACAATTTTCTCGAAGGCAAGAGAGATACCCAATTTCTGGCAGTTTGATTCGCAATGTACAAGCCAATCGTCCGCATTCGGACTGAGTCCATGATGTACATGGAACGCGTCAAGAGGGATGCCGCGCAAACGACAATATTCAGCAGTGAGGGATAATAAAACAGATGAGTCTAAGCCGCCGCTATAAGCAACAGCCAGACCACATTCAGGAGGGGCTTTTCCTGATTCCAAAAAAATCGAATTTAAGGCCTCAGAAAAGTGATGCATCAGTGCACCACTTAAACTACGTAATGTCATTCGAATAACTTATTCTGACACCTTAGTTTCCTTAAATTTGCCATAGCTCATTAATTTCTCATGACGTGCCGCTAACAAATCTTTGGTTTTTACGCCTTGGAACTGGCGCAGTGTATCGGCGAGTGCGCGTTTGACCAGAGCACACATCTGCTTAGGATCGCGATGCGCGCCACCCAGCGGTTCATTAATGATTTTATCGATCAGACCCATAGCCTTCAGTCTGTGCGCTGTCAAACCTAAGGCTTCCGCAGCGTCTGCTGCGCGATCAGAGGTTTTCCATAAAATGGAAGCACATCCCTCAGGAGAAATCACTGAATATGTCGCATATTGCAACATCAACACCGCATCGCCTACAGCCAATGCTAAGGCACCACCAGAACCACCTTCACCAATGATGGTCGCTATCAAAGGCACCTTGAGTTCAGCCATGACATATAGATTATGGCCAATCGCTTCAGATTGTCCGCGCTCTTCGGCATCGATACCTGGCCAGGCACCAGTCGTATCAACAAACGTAAATACGGGGATATCAAATTTCTCAGCCAGTTTCATCAGACGCATCGCCTTGCGATAACCTTCTGGTTTTGGCATGCCAAAATTACGCAATGCGCGTTCCTTGGTGTCACGGCCTTTTTGGTGACCAATGACCATACAGGCCTGACCGTTAAAGCGAGCCAATCCACCGACAATTGACAAATCATCTGCAAAACTTCGATCACCATGGAGCTCATGAAAATCAGTAAAAATCTGATTAATGTAGTCCATAGTATATGGACGTTGAGGATGACGCGAAATCTGCGATACCTGCCATGGAGTCAACTTTGCATAGATATCTTTAGTCAACATCTGACTCTTTTTAGATAATCTATCAATTTCTTCAGAGATATCTACCGCGGAATCATCTTGAACAAATCGCAACTCTTCAATTTTTGATTCTAGTTCAGCAATAGATTGCTCAAAACTCAGGAATGTCGTTTTAGTCATCGTGCCCCCTTAAATCCACACGAGTTAAAAAAAGCTTTATTAGGCAAATTTAAGGCAAAAGCCAATAAAAGGAGTTAGCGTGCGCCATAACTTCTCATTAATCCACAGACCAATAAGAGTAGTTAAGACCTCAGATTGCTCTGTCAGATTTGCCAATATTTATATTTCCAAATCGCTCCCCGTCAGAAACGGAGAATTGCAAGAAAATATTTGAACGGAGCAGATTAAATATCAAAAACAACCATTCTGTCCAGCTTCACATGCTCGAAAATTTTATCAGACGAGAATTGCGCCCTACTCCGCTTATTTTCCGTCAATTTGGGTGGCCGTAAAACCGTGAGTTCTTAACCTCAGGACAATTTAAGCACCACATTGAGAGCAAATTAAGTGAACTCCAAGCCCCCAAAAGAGCTAATTGGGAAATAATTTTGGCTTTTTTCCCCAAAAAACACATGATAGTGTGCCCCAGTAGCATGTTTCTATGATCAAAAGCCCATTGTGCCGCACTTATTTGATAAGATGGCACTTTATTATAGTTTCAGTATAACATTACCGCCTTCATGTTCAGTCAACCTCTGATAAATCTAAGCCAGAACACCATGCGCCAAACCATTAGAAGTATCTTTGTTATTTCCACTCTATCTCTAGCGCTTATCGCGACCTCATCCTTCGCGGATGAAGCAAGCGATATAGGAAAACTGCTTCGCGCCGGGCAAACAACTGAAGCTTTGCAAAAAGTCGATAATGCGCTGACTACTAAGCCCAAAGATGCGCAATTGCGCTTTTTGAAGGGGCTCATTCTTACTGAGCAAAACAAATCAGCAGAAGCAATTACTGTTTTTTCTAAACTGACTGACGACTATCCTGAATTACCAGAGCCATATAACAATCTGGCGGTTTTATACGCGGCTTCGGGACAATACGATAAAGCGCGTGCTTCGCTGGAAATGGCGATCCGCACTAATCCTACATACGGGACTGCGCACGAAAATCTCGGTGACGTCTATGCCAAGCTGGCGAGTCAGGCCTATGACAAGGCATTGCAATTAGATTCAGGCAACGCCACTGCCAAACTAAAACTGACTATGGTAAGAAATCTGGTCGGCAACTCAGGTGGCGTCAACCCAAAAATTAACCCTGCCCCAGCCACCCTTATTGCTCAGGCTTCCCCCGCGAAAGCTCCGACTGCAACACCTGCCCCCCCCGTCAAAGCTGAAGCTCCAAGCAAACCAGAGGCCAGCCCAGCCAAAGCTGATCCAGTCAGTACAAAATCCAAACCAGCTCCTGCTACTGACAAAGACGACGATGAAGTCATCAAAACGGTAGAGAATTGGGCAAAGGCGTGGAGCAATAAAGATACCAACGCTTATTTGACGCACTACGCAAAAGATTTCCAGACCCCGAAAGGCGAATCACGTAAGTCCTGGGCTGAAGAACGCCGCAATCGCATTGAAGGTAAAGGTCGTATCAACGTAAAGCTCGAAAGCATTAAAGTCAGCGTTGATGACAATGAAGCCACCGTTAAGTTTCGCCAGATTTACACATCCGATCAGTTGACAGCAAATAGCCGCAAGACTTTGGTCATGATCAAGCAAGATGGCAAGTGGCAAATCAAGCAGGAGCGCGCGGGTAGCTGATGTTTTTCTCTGCGTTTAAACATACTTCGACCAAATTACTGGCTGCGAAGAAGCATAGCTGCGCCTTTACCTTACTTTCGTGCCTGGCAACGCTGTTGCCAGCATCGATGGTTGAGGCTAAGACACATGCAAGCAAAGCGTCCGCATCTGAAATGAGCTCCGACTCACCCAATCCGGATACGTTACTGATCGAGGTTTACCAAAATCTTTCCAATAACAAATTACAAGCGGCGCAGGAAAAGGTAGATCAATTAATTGGAGCCTATCCGCATTTTCAATTAGCTCATCTGATTCGGGGTGATTTGCTGATGATGCATGCACGGCCAGTTACCAGCTTCGGTGCCGGGGCAAATGCGCAGGCGGACAAGCTCAAGGAAATGCGCGATGAAGCTGCAATGCGTATCAAATCCTATCGCGAACGCCCAAATCCGGCATTGATTCCGAAAATGGTTCTGCAACTCCGAGACGATCAAAAGCAAGTACTGGTAGTCGACGCCAATAAGTCCCGACTATATCTCTATGAAAATGTTGGTGGCCAACCTAAACTCTTGAGCGACCACTACATAAGTCACGGCCGATTCGGGATCAACAAATTCAAAGAAGGTGATCAAAAAACGCCTTTAGGCGTCTATTACATTACCAGTCGACTCTCCGGTGGGAAATTGCCTGATTTTTATGGCCCTGGCGCACTTCCCCTGAATTATCCCAATGAATGGGACAAAATTAATGGACGCAGTGGCTCCGGCATCTGGTTACATGGGATGCCCTCAGCCAATTTCAGCCGTCCACCGCTTGCTTCAGATGGCTGCGTCGTGTTAACTAACCCTGATTTCTTAAAAATCTCTGCCTTGGTTGATATAGGTAAAACACCTGTCATCATCAGTGATCAGGTAGAGTTTGAAAATCAGGCAAAGTGGCTTGCAGATCGCCAGTTTGCCGCAAAGTTACTCGATGACTGGCGACTGGATATAGAAAGCAAAAATGCTAATCGCATCTTTGCCAATTACTCGCGCAACTTTAAATCTCTCCAAGGAGAAGATTTAAATGCCTGGTTTTCAAAACAAAGGCAAAATTGGGAAGCTTGGACAAATCCCGTCATACAATTGAAGAATGTCACGCATTTCCGTTATCCTGGAAAAGATGAAATTATTGTAAGTACTTTCACTCAGGAAACACAATCCGGCAAAATCAAAACAAGTGTCCGTAAGCGCCAGTATTGGCTCAAAGAGTCAAACAAATGGCGAATTGTTTATGAAACAACCGTCTAAATACAGGAGTTAAAGTGAAATCAGCAACTACAAAATTAATTGGGCTGTTACTCAGTGCTATGCTGAGCCTGAGTACCGCACAGACATTCGCTGACGAATTACCTAAAGTATCAATCAAAACCAATGTAGGCGAAATCGTGGTAGAGCTCTACCCTGAGGCTGCACCAAAAACAGTTGATAACTTCATTAAATATGTCAAAGCGGGTCAATACAAAGGCACGATTTTTCACCGCGTAATTGATAACTTCATGATTCAGGGCGGTGGCTACGATAAAAATATGAAAGAAAAACCAACTGGCAAGCCCATCGCCTCCGAGGCAGCGCTGGCTTTGGAAAAAGGGGTGAAGAACGATCTGGGTACCATTGCAATGGCGCGTACAGAAGATCCGAATTCGGCAACAGCCCAATTTTTCATCAATGTCAGAGATAATGATTTTTTAAATCATCAGCCTTTACCTGCAGGCGATCCTGTAGAATTTAATTACCGTGGCAACATGACCAAAGCACCACGAAAGCAAGCCTTAATTGCCACTGCCGGCTATACGCCCTTTGGCAAAGTTATCAAAGGCATGGATGTCGTTGAAAAAATTAAAGCTGTTGAAACAAGTGATTCACACATGATGCAAAATGTCCCCAAAAAGGACATCATCATAGAATCAGCAACTGTTATAAAATAAATTTCCTGATACCTTATTTTCATCCCTTATTTTCACCCCATTACCAAGGAATATTATGGCCATTCTCATGACTACTAACCACGGCGCAATCACGATTGAGCTGGACGAAGCAAAAGCACCGAAAACCGTTGCTAACTTTCTTGCTTATGTAGCTTCCGGTCATTATGCTGGGACTATTTTTCACCGTGTCATTGACGGCTTCATGATTCAGGGCGGCGGCTTTGAACCTGGCATGAACCAAAAAGATACATTGGATGCAATCGAAAATGAAGCTAGCAATGGCTTAAAAAACGAGCGCTACTCAATCGCGATGGCACGTACTGGCGCACCACACTCTGCAACAGCACAGTTCTTCATCAATACGGCAAATAACAGCTTCCTCGACTATCCTGGCCAAGATGGCTGGGGCTACTGTGTATTTGGTAAAGTCACTGAAGGCAAAGAAATCGTTGATAAAATCAAAGGTGTTAAAACATCACGTTCAGGCATGTTCCAGGACGTACCAGTTGAAGACGTCATCATCGAAAAAGTTGAAGTCATTTAATTAATTCAACTGCTTTTTCAGAACATTATTCGATTGAGTGTGAAAAATTCCGAAAAGCAAACAGCAGCGCAACCCAAAATGGTTGCGCTGTTTGTTTCCGACATCCATCTTAGCCCATCGCTACCGAAAACCACCCGTGCGTTCTTGAATTTCCTGGCAGAGCAAGGAACAAAAACTGAACAACTCTACATTCTGGGAGACATGTTCGAGTATTGGGTTGGCGACGATGATATTCACGACAAATATAATGCTGAAGTTGTGCAAAGCTTGCATAAACTAACTGCAGCAGGAGTCCAATTATTCTGGATTGCGGGCAATCGCGATTTTTTAATCGGCCAGGATTTTGCGTCAGCGACCGGAATAAAGCTACTCCAAGACCCAAGCGTCATCATGGTCGCGGGAAGAAAAATCGCCATATGCCATGGCGACGAACAATGCACTGACGACATTGGTTACATACAATTCCGCGCTCAAGTTCGCAATGTTGAATGGCAACGCAATTTTCTTGCCCTCCCCCTTGCACAAAGAAAAACGATAGTCCAGGGAATGCGCGAAAGCAGTAAGATGCAACAAAGCCAGAAAGAACTTTCTATCATGGACGTCAATTCGTCTGCAATTGAGCAACTGTTCGCATCCACCGCTTGCCACTACCTGATTCACGGACACACACACCGCCCCGCTTTACATGAGCATGAAGGGCAATATCGTTATGTTTTACCAGATTGGGATTGTGATGAAGCAAATCCTCGGGGCGGCTGGATATCCATCGATAAAGATGGAAAAATTCACCGCATCAGCCTCAATCACTGCGAGATCACAAGCTAAGTTGATACAACGCTGGACGACAGCTCATCGCTAACTAAATGACCAGCAGCAATCGTCAAGGTTCTGCCACATCGTGCTGCAATCGAAAGATCATGCGTCACCAAAACAAGGGTAGAATTGCGTTCCCGATTTAGCGCAAACATAAGCTGAATAACCGCCTCACCGGTAACCGCATCAAGACTACCAGTGGGTTCGTCAGCGAATAAAAGGGGCGGCTCAGTCACAAATGCTCTGGCTAACGCAACGCGTTGCTGCTCGCCACCAGAGAGAAATTTCGGATAATGTTTTAAACGCGAAGACAAACCAACGCGCTCTAGCATTTTTTCCGATTTTTGCTTTGCATCTTTATCGCCACGCAACTCTAACGGCAACATGACATTTTCCAACGCCGTCAAATGCATCAACAGCTGGAAAGACTGAAAAACAAAACCTAAATTCTCTTTACGAAATTGCGCACGCTGGTCTTCATTCAATGCAAATAAATCAACCCCAGCCAGATGAACCGATCCTGAACTGGGAATGTCTAAGCCAGCCAGAATACCTAGCAAGGTTGACTTACCGGAACCTGACGCACCAACAATTGCAAGCGTTTCTCCTGCTTGCACGGTAAAATCAATACCGTTCAAAATACTTAGATATCCACTTGCGTCTTCGACTTGCTTGACCAGGTTATTAACCTCTATTGCCGTTTGTTTGCTTACTTTAGGATGTGTCATGCTGTCTTTTTTATCCTGTCGTCAATTTATGCTTCGAGCCCTGCTTTTCCTGTTGATGAGCAGCTTAATGCCGTTCGCTTACGCACATTCTGCATCAAAATCTATCTTGGTGCTTGGTGATAGCTTGTCGGCAGAATATGGCTTAGTTCGCGGCCAAGGATGGGTTAGCTTAATGGAAAAAAAACTGGCAGATTCCAACCCAAATTCTACCGTGATTAATGCTAGTATCAGTGGAGAAACGACAAGTGGTGGAAAAACCAGACTACCGGCTCTGGTCAACAAACTCAAACCAGACATAGTAATTATTGAATTAGGCGGCAACGATGCTTTGCGTGGCTTAGCTCTTGCTGCATCAGAAGAAAATTTCCGCGCCATGATCACAACTGCCAAAAAGGCGAATGCGGAGGTAATTCTAGTTGGCATGCGAGTTCCACCAAATTACGGCAAAGAATATACCCAGAGTTTTTTCTCGCTTTACGCAAAACTCGCCAAAGAGCAAAAGATACATTTGGTTCCCTTTTTACTTGAAGGAATTGCCGAACGGGATGATCTTTTCCAAGCCGACAGAATTCACCCTATCGCCAACGCCCATCCTTTGATTTTAAATAACGTCTGGCCGCAGTTAATGCCTTTACTGACGAAATAAGCCAATGAAATATCCCGAACTGATTTATTTCGACAGTATTGCCGAAAAACTTGCCCAATTTGATTGCATCATTGACGTCCGTAGTCCTGCCGAATTTGCTGAAGACCATATCCCTGGAGCGATTAATTGCCCGGTACTGAGTGATGAAGAACGGATACAAGTCGGAACGATGTATAAGCAAGTTGGATCATTCGAAGCGAAACGGCTCGGTGCAGGATTGGTCGCAATGAACATTGGTCGCCACCTTGATACCCAATTTCAGCAACAAGGAAAATCCTGGCGCCCCTTGATCTACTGCTGGCGCGGCGGCAACCGCAGTGGCAGCATGGCGTTTATTTTCTCGAAAATTGGCTGGCCAGTTGCACAGCTACAAGGTGGCTACAAAGCCTACCGTCAACACGTCAATCTATCGATTTCGGAGCTTGCAAATGCTGCGCAATGGAAAGTTCTGTGTGGCACAACTGGCAGTGGAAAAAGTCGCTTATTGAACACGCTCACATCTCTCGGCGAACAAGTTCTCGATCTCGAACAACTAGCGCAACATCGTGGCTCTGTATTGGGCGATATTCCAACCGAAAAACAACCCTCTCAAAAAATGTTTGAAAGTCGGATTTGGAATGTATTAAAAAATGCAGACCATGAACGTACTATCTACGTTGAAGCTGAGAGCAAAAAAGTTGGCAATTTGCGAGTACCGGAAGCTATTATGAGCAAGATACGCGAGTCCCCTTGCATTTCAATATCTATGCCCATGTCAGAAAGAGTAAATTTACTAATGGAAGACTACGCACATTTTGTACAAGATCCGCAACAACTCAACCATCAACTCAACTTTCTCAGCCATTTGCATGGAAACGAAAAAATAAGTTTCTGGAAGAAGCAAGCTTTAGATGGGAATATTGCCAATGTGGTGCAAAGCTTATTGGAGGAGCACTATGACCCCGCCTACACCAAATCGATAGCACGTAATTTTTCCAAGTTCAATCAGGCGCAACAGATAAATCAAGCAGGCTTAAGCAATGCAGATTTTGAATTGAGCGCAAAAAAAATTATTTCCTATGAATAATCTGTTCAGCCATCAACATCCTCCAGAATGCGTTGCCCCTCTTGATCTAACTCTTCAAATTGGCGGTTATTGATAGCCCACCAGAATACGCCACCAATCGCAAACACTAAGACTAAGCTTAGTGGGATTAAGAGATATAAAATGTCCATAATTAAATTAATACTTCTGTCACTGCATACTCAGGCTGCGGCAACAAATACAAGCGCAGTGCATTCAATACGACAATCAGCGAACTCAAGGACATGCCCAATGCGGCGTGCCATGGCTCCAGCCAACCTATCACAGCCGCCGGAATCGCAAACAAGTTGTAAGCTATTGCCCAGATCAGATTTTCTCTGATTAAACGAAATGCTTTGTTGGCTACGACAAATCCAAAATCGAGGTCACTCAAACGATTAGACATCAGCAACACATCACTACGGGTCTGAGATATTGGTGCACCCTGCCCCATCGCAACAGCAACGTTCGCCAATGAAAGAGCGGGACCATCATTCATACCATCGCCCACCATCACTACGATTGCCCCTTCAGCCTGCAAAGACTGGACAATATTGAATTTATCTGCGGGACTAAGATTTGCTCTGGCATCGTCAATCCCACAATCACGCGCAACGGCTTGCACCACCTCATCACGATCACCAGACAACAACAATATTTTTTTGTGGCGCGCCTGTAACTTTTTGACTGTTTCAATGGCATCAACGCGTAAGGTGTCGGCCAAAGCGAACACCATCATCACACCATCCTCATCCGCCAACACGGAAACTGTTGCTTCGCGCATCGCCGTTGGAATCTCAAAAAACTGTGGATCTTTTAAACCGGATGTTGAAGCCAAACCAAGCGCAAAATCGATACTACCCAAGCGATAAGAGCGATTATCAATCAACGCCTCTATCCCTCCGCCAGCCACTTCATGCATGTTCGTCACTTGCATTTCTGACGTATTTTCATTTTGCGCAGCCAACGCATCGGCTATCGCTCTGGCAGCAGGATGCCCCGAGCCCGATGCCAACAAAAATGCAATACTCTCGGCCTGCGGTACATCTCGTTGCAGCAATTGCTGCGCCACTCTGAGTTTGCCAACGGTCAAAGTACCAGTTTTATCGAAGACAAAATGCGTCGCTTCAGCCATCGTCTGAATCGCCTTACCATTCTTTATAAGCACACCATTTTTTGCTAACAGGCCGATAGCGGCAGACATCACACCAGGAGTCGCTAATGATAAGGCGCAAGGACAAGTCACGACAATGACGCTAATCGCAATCCACAAAGCACGGTCCGGCTCGAAAAAAGTCCAGAAGATGCCTGTCAGTAATGCAATCAACAAAATAATACTCAAAAAGCGGCTTGCATGTTTATCCGCCAACAAAACTATCGGCGGCTTCTCGGTCGCTGCAGTTTCCATCATCTCTATCAATGACGACAAATGCGTTTCCATACCGACTTTAAGCGCTTTGATAATTAAAGTACCATTCGTATTGATAGCACCTGCGATCACATTATCACCAACTGTCTTAAGCACAGGGCGCGACTCACCTGTCATCAGTGCTTCGTCGCATTCACTATGGCCTTCCAGCACAATGCCATCTGCCGGAATATGGTCACCAGGCGCAACCAAAACCAGATCATCGATGTGCAAAGCTGACGCGTCCAGCGTCAAAACTTCGCGACTTTGCGGATAACTTATCAATTTTTGTGCAGAGACCGGTACCAGTTGCGTAAGCACCCTGAGTGCTGTCGTTGTCTTTTGTTGGACTTTGCTTTCGATCAAACGTGCGGACAGCAACAAAAAGACAAACATAATTGCAGAATCGTAATAGACGACACCGCCACGAAATGTTGCCCAGACACTGGCAAAAAATGTCAGCAATATTCCCAGCGACACTGGCACATCCATACCAATATGACGATTTCTCAGGTCCCGCCACGCTGCCTTAAAAAACGGCAAAGCAGAAAAACCGACTACTGGTACCGCAATCAACATGCTGGCGATTTTGAGCAATTTATCAAGATCGGGCGTCAGATCACCATCAACCTGCGGAACTGGCACTAAATACGCTGGAAACGCATACATCATGATTTGCATCATGGCGAAACCAGCGATAAATAAGCGCCACAAAGCAAGCTTGCTTTCTTTTTTTTCAAATTCGCCGGGCGATTGAGTGGCTGGCAATGCACCATACCCAAGATGAATAATCGCAGAAATGATATTTTTAATATTATTTTTTTCTGACTGCCAGACGACCTCTGCCTTATGGGTCGCGGTATTAATTTTAAATAAATTTATACCAGGCAATTGGCGAACCCGAAATTCAATCAGTTGCACACAGGCAGCGCAATGCATGCCGGACAGGCTGATCTTTTCGGATTGAATTAATTGGTTTTCTTGTTGCTGGCTCGCGATGACAGAATCGGGCTTATGATCAAAATCTGAAATAATACTCATAGCACTTCCGTTTGCACCAATTTAGTTTGCAAATACTCGCCTACCATTTTGTTGCGTTCAATCGCATGCAATATTGCCAAACATCCATGGCAGCAAACCGCCCTTGGTTGTCCATTAAATTTGATATACAAGGCTTTGGTTTCGCGCATTTTTTCGCCGCAATGATAGCAATCGATCTTTTCTACACGTTGAGTGTGAAAAGGCAACATCTCCAACAAATGAGAAAGTGAGATCGCCATAAGAAACGAACGGAAAGTAGGGATAGAAATTGGCAATAATACTATCTTAACCGATTACGCTTATTCAATCTTTGATATGCCGCAACACCATTTAAGCTACGAACAAACTCTATCGCTCTTCAAAACGATATTGACGCTATTGCAGAACATGTTTCGGAATTAAAAAAGCAAAAAGACGGTAGCATTGCACTACCGCCTTTTTGTTTCTTCATGTTTCTGACTATTCGATGAGGAATCTTAGAGACCTCTAATCCGCTTCACTCCACGGAGAGTTACAACACTAATTGTCTTCCATCCACTTCATACATAACCGGCAAAACAAACTACAACCGGGGCTCAGATGCAAACCGCCTTGGAAACGAAATAAATTTTATATCGACCTCCCGTTTTGAACCAGTTACGCCCTCAATATAGAGCAACTACCCGACGAGTGGAAGATAATTAAAACTATCAAGCGTGACGAAGGATTTAAAAAATTAACTAAACTAATTCAATGCATCAATGTAAAGTCAGCTTGCTGGATTTGGTCAATGTAGACATCGCAGCACTACCGACGGAAGCACCAAATTTTTTCAGTACGCGTTCTGGCAAATCGTCTTTTTGGGTGTAATCGACAACATCTTCCGCCTTGATTACATCACGTGCAACAGAATCCACTGTTCCAAAACCATCAGCTAAACCCATCTCTACGGCCTTACTACCGACCCAAAACAAACCTGAAAAAGTTTCAGGTGTTTCTTTGAGGCGGTTACCACGACCCTTGCGAACAACATCGATAAACTGCTGATGAATTTCATTGAGCATTGCCTGAGAGTAGGCTTTTTGCTTTTCCGTCATTGGTGAATAAGGATCCATGAATCCTTTGTTTTCACCAGCCGTCATCAAGCGTCGTTCGACACCAAATTTATTCATTAGACCGGTGAATCCAAAACCATCCATCAATACGCCGATAGATCCAACTACACTGGCTTTATTAACAAAAATTTTGTCCGCTGCGGCAGCAATATAGTAGCCGCCAGAAGCACAGATTTCATCCACGACTACGTACAATTTTTTCTCTGGGTACTGCGCACGCAAACGCACAATTTCGTCGTTAATCATGCCTGCCTGAACAGGGCTACCGCCAGGACTATTGATGCGTAAAATAACGGCCACCGAGCCTGACTCCGCGAACGCGCGATCAAGTGCAGGGATAACGTCATGCGCACTACCACTACCTTCAGCATCAATCTCGCCGTCAATTTCAACTAAAGCGGTGTGCTGCACATTGTTGTCGACCTCCGTTTGAAACAGACCACCAAATCGATAAACTCCAAATACAAGGATCGCAATAAAGACCAATTTGAAAAATATGCCCCAGCGACGTTGTAATTTTTGCTCTTGCAAGCTTGCAAAGGCCAATTTTTCCAAAGTTTCTCGCTCCCAATGAGAGGCTTGGCCAACCACTTCTTGCACACCTGAGGCAGGCAAATCTTTATTCTGCATTTCCATAAAAACCTTCAATAATTACGCAATGACGGGCTGGATATAATCATCAGGATGCCAAAAGACTTTGCCATCGTTTTCACTGACTTGTATTTTTCTCAAACGACTACCACGGCAAGGACCACCTGAACAATGTCCGGTTTCGGGCTCATAAATTGCACCATGTGTCGCGCACATAATGTAAAGGCCGCTAGACTCCAAAAATTCACCAGGATTCCAGTCGAGTTCAACCGGTACGTGCGCGCAGCGATTCAGATATCCATGCACGGCACCAGCATAACGAATTACAAAACCCGTTGCATCATCGCTCCCCGCTGTCAATGGAAAACGAACGCCCAGTCCCCCCTCAATTAACTCATCCGAAGCACAAATCGATATTGACGTCATATATTCTCCGATCAGGCATGTTGATTGAGCCACTGGTGCAACTCGTGCACACTGGATGCCGAATACAAAGGATTCAAAGCAGCAAGCAACGACGGCGCGTGAGCACCATATTCCACAGCAACCCCACCAGCGCCAGCGTTAGCTGCCATTTGAAGGTCATGAGTGGTATCGCCGATCATTAAGGTTCTCTGCATTTCCTGACCGAGTTCGCGCGTCAACTCTTGCAACATCGCTGGATGTGGCTTGGAAAACGTTTCATCCGAACAACGGGTAGCATCAAATACTGAGGTCAGATTAGCAGTGTGCAGCGCACGACTCAGACCGACCCTGCTTTTTCCTGTAGCCACTGCCAAAAAATATCCTTGCTGAGCCAGATCACTGAGCATTTCACGCACTCCATTGAACAATGGAAGTTCGTGATCCTTAGCAAGATAATGATAGCGATAACGTTCGACCATACGCGGATAATACTTAGGATCAACATCAGGTAGCGCCGCAGCCATTGCTTCTGCCAGCGAAAGACCGATCACATAGGCAGCAGCACTATCATCTGGCACAGGCAAACCCAAATCACGGGCTGCCGCCTGTATACATTTGACGATCGTGGCTGTGCTATCCATGAGGGTGCCATCCCAGTCGAAAACAATAAAATCAAATTGCTTTTTTGCCATATTTATAAGTGCGATGCCTATGTAAATAATATTTGGTAAAAATTACAAAAAAGGCATCAAAGTTGCTATTCAATAACGAGATAATACCATTAGTAAGCCATCAAGACTTTCAGGCGCCAGAAAGGCTGCGCAAGAAGTCCTCACACTCTTTTGGCAAATGTGCATTCACGGTTGTTAATTTACCCGTCTCAGGATGGGTAAAAGTGATTTGATGAGCGTGTAAAAACATGCGTTTTAATGATCCGCGCTCAGATGTCGCTTTTTGCAAGGCTTTATTAAGAGGGAAATCGCCATATTTATCATCACCGGCAATAGGGAAACCGCTGGCCGATAAATGCACGCGAATTTGATGAGTCCGACCTGTTTTCAGTTCCGCCTCTAGTAATGCATATTCTTTAAATTTTTTCTTCAAAGAAAATACAGTATGTGAAGCCATGCCGTCTGCCTGCACCCTGACTCGTCGCTCGCCATCAGCTGTTGTATATTTATGCAATGGTAATTTGACATGCTGACGGGCATTCTTCCAATCACCATACACCAAAGTAAAATATCGCTTATCGGTCAGACCGTCACGCATTTGCTCATGCAAGTTTGTTAATGCTGTGCGTTTTTTGGCGATCAGCAATAGCCCTGATGTTTCCCTGTCTAGTCGATGTACCAACTCCAAAAATTTAGCTTCAGGCCTCGATGAACGTAATTGTTCAATGACACCATAACTAACTCCCGATCCACCATGTACCGCAACACCAGCTGGCTTATCGATAATCAACAAATGACTATCTTCGAAAACAATCGGGAATTCTAACTTAGGCACTACTTGTGTCGATGGCTCGGCCATACGTATAGGAGGAATACGGACAACGTCCCCCTCCACTAAACGGTATAACTGATCGATTCGACCTTTATTGACTCGCACCTCGCCAGATCGCAAAACGCGGTAAACATGGCTTTTTGGCACGCCTTTACAGATGCGCAAAAGGAAATTATCAATGCGCTGCCCAGCCTCTTCTTCAGAGATTGTCAGCATTTGGACTTTCGGCTGTGACGCTGAAGGCTGCTCGTGGGGAACATTTTGCATCTGTTTTTGATGCTCACCCCTATTAATTGTCGCTAAGTCCTTCATTTTGAATATATAATCATTTTCGCTTCAGCAATTACGCTTTAGCAGTGTAAGAGAAATAAACAGCTATTTTACACAGGGGCAAGTCCATCAGCCTCGCCAGTTTGCAAATATGATGGAAAAAGATGTGTATGCGCCCTCGTTTGCGTACCAAGGTAGCGACCAATTGTTGCTATCGGGCATAAGTTAGACGAGGTTGTATCAGAGAGCTTGAAATGTAAGGATAAGTTGGACAAGAGATGCTGGTTTAATTGTTAATGAGCATGCTTGTCTAGGTAGTTTTTGTAATAAAGGCGATTCCGTCAGACACAACAAAATAAGATGGTCTGACACCAAAGTTGCGCATCGCCTGGCGTTCTGCTTAGTTATTGCACAAATATAACCAAGCCTGAGAACGCGGGGGACATGTGCACTCGAATTTGTTGCAAAAATTACACGCGCCAAGCGCGAAGCAGTAGAGGATTGAGGTTCATTGCAATACAGCATCGTTGCTGGCCCATTGCTGACTCAATGTTATGCGGCTGCGCCAAAGGCATTTCCACCCCCTTCAAATTCTCCGTTCTGGCATACATCCCGGCACCAGTACAGTCGTTGTTTCACCGAATGAAGCAACGGCAAAAGATGACCATCAGGTCACGGAGTAAAAAAATGAAACGTATGTTGTTCAATGCTACGCAGCAAGAAGAATTGCGCGTTGCTATCGTCAATGGGCAAAAACTCATTGACATTGATATCGAGACCGCTGGTCGCGAATTACGTAAGTCAAACATCTACAAAGGCGTCATCACCCGCATCGAACCATCGCTGGAAGCATGCTTCGTCAACTACGGTGAAGAGCGTCACGGCTTCCTTCCTTTCAAAGAAGTCGCTCGCAGCTACTTCAAAGAAGGCATCGACGTTCGTAACACTTCCATCAAAGAAGCATTGCGCGAAGGTCAGGAAATCGTTGTTCAGGTCGAAAAAGAAGAACGCGGAAATAAGGGCGCAGCCCTCACCTCGTTTATCTCCCTGGCAGGACGCTACCTGGTATTAATGCCTAACAACCCACGCGGCGGCGGTGTTTCACGTCGAGTTGAAGGCGAAGATCGTCAGGAATTGCGCGAAACCATGGACAAACTCGACCTGCCAACTGGCATGTCAGTGATTGCCCGCACGGCGGGTATCGGTCGTAATGTTGATGAACTGCAATGGGATTTAAATTACCTGATGCAACTCTGGCGTGCTATTGAAGGCGCTGGCAAGTCTTCTCCTGGTGCTTTCCTGATTTATCAAGAATCTTCATTAGTAATCCGTGCGATTCGTGATTACTTCCAACCTGATATCGGTGAAATCCTGATCGATACAGACGAAATCTACGAACAAGCTCAGCAATTCATGAGCCACGTAATGCCAGATATGGTGCATCGTGTGAAACGTTACAGCGATGATGTACCGCTGTTCTCACGTTTCCAGATCGAACATCAAATCGAAACTGCCTACAGCCGCACAGTTCCACTGCCATCCGGTGGCGCGATTGTTATCGACCATACCGAAGCTTTGGTTTCTGTCGACGTCAACTCTGCCCGCTCAACCCGCGGCGGCGACATTGAGACAACTGCGCTCAATACTAACTTAGAAGCAGCAGAAGAAGTTGCACGTCAGTTGCGTTTGCGTGACTTGGGTGGTTTGATCGTGATCGATTTTATCGACATGGAAAACGCCAAGAATCAACGCGAAGTTGAAACTCGTCTGAAAGATGCGCTGCGCTATGACCGTGCGCGCGTGCAAATGGGCAAGATTTCTCGCTTTGGCCTGATGGAATTATCTCGCCAACGCCTGCGCCCATCTCTGTCTGAAGGCAGTCACGTAACGTGCCCACGTTGCAATGGTACCGGCCATATCCGCGATACCGAATCTTCAGCATTGCAAGTCCTGCGTATTATTCAGGAAGAAGCAATGAAAGAAAATTCAGCTGCGATTCACGTGCAAGTACCGGTAGACGTTGCAGCCTTCTTGCTGAACGAAAAACGCGGCGAAATTCTGAAAATCGAAACGCGCCATCGCGTCACTGTGATCCTGATTCCAAATACCCATCTGGAAACGCCGCATTACAAACTCGATCGACTGAAACACGACGACCCTCGCCTGGAAGAACATCACGCCAGTTACGCTATGGCGGAACAAGTAGATACAGATATCGGTTACAGCAAACGCCAAAAAGAAGATGTGAAGCCGCGCCAGGAAGCAATGGTAAAAAGCATCACACCAGAAACAGCACCTATTGTAGAACGCAAAGAGACGCCCGCACCTGTCGTAAGCGCACCAGCGCCAGCAACCGGACCAGGTTTCTTTGCTAAACTGATGAGCTTCTTCTTTGGTAAATCGAAAGAATCGACGACAAAAGTAGCAACACCTGTCGTGACCGAAGAGAAATCTGCTGATCGTGACCGCAATGGTCGCAACGGCCGCAATCAACGCAACAACCAACGCAATCGTAATCGCAGCAACCGCGATCGCGACGAACGCGAAGATCGTCCGTCAGCGGCAAGTGCAGAAAAAATTGAAACTGCAAAAGCGCCAGTGACAGAAACGCCACGCCCACCAAAAGCAGCGAAACAAGTTCGCGAACCACGCGAACCGAAAGAGCCGCAAGAAGGCCGCCGCGAACGCCAACAACGTCAACGCGAAGAACGCAAAGAAGCCTTGCTAGCGGAAGCCAAGCCAGAAGACTTGATCCAGAAGCATCAGGATCCGGTGCCTGTTGAAGTGATGCCAGCACAAGCGCCACTACAAAACCTTGAGCAAGGCGCGGATGAAAACGCGGAGCAAAGCGAAGAGCGTCGTCGCCGTCGCCGTCGCGGTGGTCGCAATCGCAACCGTCGTGAACGCGAACCTGGCGAAATGAATGAGCAAGGTGAGTTGGCAATTGAATCTGGTAGCGCGCCAATCTCAGAAAGCATTGCTATGACTGAAGTAACAGCTGGGCATGCGACTCCAGTAGCCACACACGCTTCCGCCTTAGTTTCTGCAACGGTAGCACCGACTTTAGTAGCTGTAGAAGTAACTACAGAAGCTGCGCCAACACCTGCAGCGGTGGAATCCAATGTAGCACCCGTTACTGCGGTTTTTGAGCCAGTAGCAGCAATGACGCCGGCACCAGTGATGGTGGCCAGCAACGCTACAAACGCCGCCCATGATGCAGTCCCGGTAGCAGAAACACCTGCTGCAACGATTGCGATTACTTCAACTACGGCAACACACATTGAACCTGTAGCACCTACAGAAACTGTGGTAAATGTTGCAACAGCGACTCCTGCCGTTACCGAAGTTGCGCAGCCAGCGACTGCAGTGCCGGCAGTTGAAGCAATCGTGGCAGCGGTTGCAGCTACTCCGGTTGCTCATGAAACAACTGCAACTGCAGCAGTTACTGCAAAACCAGTTGTAACTGCAGCACCAATGCCGCTGGAACAAATGCACGACATGTTAAGTGCGGCGGGCCTGCAATTGGCTAGCACTGATCCAGAGAAACTACGCGCAGCACAGGAAAGCGCAAGCAAGAACGTACCAGCACCACGCGTTCCACGCGAGCGTAAGCCTTTGCCACCTGCTTCAGATGAACCCTTAGTTCTGGTTGAAACTCGTCGTTAATCTGCATCAATCTAAAGCCGGCAAAGTCCTTGACTCTGCCGGCTTTTTTTATGCCCGGGAGAAGACGACAATTTTCGGTAAACTAATAGCGAGCCAGGTATCTATTCGACGCCACCATATGCTCAGAATCCACAAATAGCAAAATGCTCAATATGCAGAGCATCACTCCTGATTTTGAATCTCGTGGTATCGTTCTGAATTACTTAGCACTTATTTCAAGTTGCACCAGATGACGGAAAAATTTATTCCATTAATTGATATTCGTAGACACCGAGAGTCTCTCACCATCCCCGCACAAATGAAGCTACCCAACGGTGATTTGAAAGACACTTTGGCACGCCCTTTGCACGATTTGCGCATTTCCGTTACCGATCGCTGCAACTTTCGCTGCGTGTACTGCATGCCGAAGGAAGTCTTCGGCAAGGATTATGAATATTTGCCGCACAGTTCGCTGCTCAGCTTTGAAGAAATTACACGGATTGCAAAAATCTTCCTGAGCCACGGGGTAAAAAAAATTCGCCTGACTGGTGGCGAACCTTTGCTACGTAAAAACATTGAAGATTTAGTCGCTATGCTGGCCGAGGTACGGACGACAGACGGAACCCCACCAGATTTAACGCTCACTACGAACGGCTCACTATTAAAGAAAAAAGCGCAGAGCTTAAAACAAGCTGGACTCAATCGCGTTACGGTCTCTTTAGATTCGCTTGACGATGCGATTTTTAAACGCATGAATGATGTAGATTTTGCCGTATCCGACGTACTAAGCGGCATTGATGCTGCGCATCAAGCTGGTTTAGGGCCGATTAAAATCAATATGGTGGTCAAAGCTGGCGTCAATGACAATGAAATTATTCATATGGCGCGCTATTTTAAAAATAACCCTCACATATTGCGCTTCATTGAATACATGGATGTAGGCGCATCCAATCATTGGCAATCGAGCGATGTCATTACATCACATCAAATCATACAACGTCTGAACGCAGCAGGCATGCCGCTACACTCGCTGCCGGCTAATTATGAAGGTGAAACCGCTCAGCGATGGAAACACAATAACGATCAAGGAGAGATAGGCTTTATTTCAAGCGTCAGTAACGCTTTTTGTAAGAATTGCAGCCGCGCCAGACTCTCAACTGAAGGAAAACTATATACTTGTCTGTTTGCGACAGAAGGGCATGATTTGCGCGCACTTATTCGCAGCAAAGATAATCACTCTGATTTACTTGTCGCCAATGTGATTGCCTCAATCTGGCAATCGCGCACAGACCGCTACTCAGAGTTGCGTGACCTGAAAGAATCCAAGAGTCAAACTGGCGAGAAAAAAATTGAAATGTCATACATAGGCGGATGAGATTATCAGCAGGACGACATTTCAGTTCACAGGACTATTTTAAAAAATTTATACAATAGGACTGCCTTTCAGGTAAAAAATTTATGTCGACCAGTATTTTCGTCACGAAACGTGACAAGATATACATCGACAAATGCAGCATTTTTTATGGCAGGCGCAGTACAATTCGTTTTTTAGATATGGAGATTAGATTGAAAGCTTCAACGTGGTTATTGGGTGCCTTCGCATCCCTCGTATTTCTTAGCGGCTGCGGCGGTTCAAAATCGTCAAACAATGCTGTTTTAGCAACGGTTAGTAGTGTTAGCATCTCCCCTACCCTCAATACTTCACCGACTGTTCTAAAATATCGCCAGGCCATAACGATGGTCATTAACGGTCAAAATTTACAGCAGGGCGTTAACATCAATAATCCGGGTTGTGCCAATCTGACTGAGTCTGCAGGTGGCTCGAATACCACGCGCACATTCACCTGCAAAATTATCCATGTTGGCCCATTCAATATGACCATCACGGACACTGCAAACAATCAACTGTACTTCGCAGCGATGAGCGTTCCTTTGGCAGCAAGACCGCAAGTAACACTGGCAACAACGATGGGGAATATTGTCGTAGAACTCAACCCATTTGCCGCACCCATTTCAGTAGACAACTTCCTTAATTATGTTGAAAGTGGCTTCTATTCGAACACCATATTTCATCGTGCTGACAAGCAAGTTATTCAGGCTGGCGGTTACACCCCAACCCTGACAGCACTAACACCAACTAACCCAGCGATTACACTGGAAAGTACATTAGCGACTGGTCTGAGTAATACTGCGGGTACGATAGGTATGGCTAGTACCAGTGTCGCAAACTCCGCGACTTCCCAGTTTTATTTCAACGTTGTTGATAACAGTTCCATTTTTAACGCAACGACTACGAGCGGTGGCTATGCAGTGTTTGGAACTATCTTCAGCGGTCTCAATGTCATGCAAGCGATTGATGCAGTACCAACCTCTGCTCAAGGAGGTTTGCCAACGGTACCAGTGACGCCAGTCATCATCACTTCAGCAACCAGAACACAATAAACAAGACATTCTCATGGGCGCTATACAATACTAAATGTGTAGCGCCTTTTTCGTTTGCCTCAGCAATTTACAACAAGGCTACCTGTTATAAAAAGTCAAAGTGGCATAAAATAAAATATTTCAGGCGACTTCGCTTTCATTCCAAATCAAACACAATAGTACGCTAAACTAACACCCAGACTCACAGCGATTAAAACAAGTCAAGTATATATAGGAAAAACCTATGTTTGCTTCACCAATCAGATTAATCCTGCTTTACACCCTCTCCTTACCTGCACTTTGGTGCTCATCTCATAGTTTTGCTCAAACAAATAACAATGACGTTTCCATCTCGGGATTTGGCACCTTAGGTGTCGTCCATAACGATACACGTCAAGTCGATATCATTCGCAACCTATCGCAAAATAATGGCGTGGGCTTTACTCGTCAGACAGATGTTGGCATGGACAGTAATCTTGGCTTGCAAGTTGACGGTCGATTCTCCGATACCTTAGATGGTGCAATTCAAGTCATCAGCCGTCGCAATCCCGACCAATTCCATCCTCAATTAAGTTGGGCATACCTCAGATACCTGCCAAATGACAATCTGACGATCAGAACAGGCCGTCTTGGCTTTGACGCCTATATGTTGGCTGATTCAAAAAACGTTGGCTATTCGTATATTTGGATCAGGCCGCCAATCGATTTTTTTGGCAGCCTCATTTTGTCGTATTTCGATGGCGCAGATTTGCGATATACCCACAACCTAGAAGATGGCAAAATAACATCCAAATTTTTCTCAGGAATTGCCAGAGAAAAGTTAAATACTGGATATGCAAATCAAATTCTTTCCTTAGCGGGATCCAAACTTTTAGGTGGCCATGTTGAATTTGAGCAAGACTACTGGACATCTCGCCTATCTTACAGCGTCCTTCAAATTGCCAACGAGTATCCACGTTTAACATCAACATTGGGCAAACTACAGTCACCAGCCTATCAAACCTTCATACCAAACGGATCAACCATAGCGAGTGAGCTTTCGTTACAAAATAAGCTTGTCCGCTATACGGCCCTTGGTATTGTCTACGACAACAGCCCATTTTTAGGGCAATTCATGCTCAATGATATTCATTCAGATAGTTTGATTATTCCCCACTCAAGAGCAGGATTTTTAACCTTAAGTTACAGGATCAACAAGTGGACACCGTACTCAAGCTTATCAGCAGTCCGTCCAATTGGCGGCAATAATATAACAACAACACCTGGCATGCCGCCATCAGCAGTCACATTAATCAATCGCATCAATCGCCGAGTAATTGGCCAGGAAAATAATCAGACAACATTCACGACCGGGATTCGCTATGACCTGACCAATAGCAGCAATATCAAGGTACAAATCGACCAAATTCATAATATTGATCACCTTTTAGTACGTAATGTCCAGCCCGGCTGGAATGGTCATGCCAATTTGATTAGTGCCTCTTATAACTTTATCTTTTAGCTCAACATGAAAAAGATAACGCATTTATTGATGAGCCTGACTGCCATAGCATTGATGAGAAATGCGTTGGCAGAGTTGGTCGTCATTGTCAATGCGAATAGTGGGATTAACAAATTAAGTAAGACGGACATTGTGAATTTATATATGGGCAAAAGTTGTAAATTTCCAAACGGATTAATGGCCCTGCCGATAGATTTAAAAAATAGCGATATTGAAAAAGCAGAATTTTACTCATCCTTGACCGGAAAAGACCTGCCAGAAATCAATTCCTATTGGGCAAGATTGCACTTTTCTGGATTTGGGTCCCCTCCCGTTCAGGCAGGGTCTATGGATGACGTACTCAATATTGTTAGTGAAAATAAAGGCGCTATTGGATACATAGATAGAAAGAAGATTGATAAAAGGGTTAAACTAATCTACATCGTCAATCCTTTGCCTTAAGCCAGATGAGAGAACTGATACGCACCAGCATCGTCTTTCGTAGCGCCAGCGCCGTGCTTGGTATGGCTTTGTTGGTAGGAAGTATTTTTTCACTCTTTACGTATTTCTACCTGGCAAGTACTGAACAAAAACATGCCATCTCTAACATCAAAGAATTACTCAATTCTGTAGAGAACACCGTAGCCGTCGCATGCTACCTGTCTGACACCAATTTAAGCAATGATGTTGCCAACGATCTACAAAAAAATACAAATATTAAAGAAGTCCGGATCTTCAACAATAAGACCCTGCTCTCCGAAGTCAAAAAAGACCTTCCAAATGCCAGCAATAACCTAAGTCGTGCCATCAGTAAAGATTCAGATTTCATTCAAACCGATATTTACTCCCCTTTCAACAAAACAGAACAGGTTTGCCATATCCGCGTCAGAGTCAACCAGGAAGCAATTTATGATCAAAGTACAACAAAAGCACGGATCATCTCTGCTTTCTTGTTTTTACAGACCATCCTTATGGCATCCGCAGTTGCATATATTGTTTTATCCATCATTACCAGACCAATCAAAACAATTTCTGATCGACTTCATAATCTGCGTCCAGAAAAAGGCGAATTGCTTCCGCAACCAGAAAAAAATAAATACGATGAACTAGGGCAACTAACCAGCGATGTTAATCGTCTGATTGCGGATTTAGTCGGAACCCTTGAGGAAGAAAGAGAACTAAGAATCCAACATGCTTTGGGCGAGAAAAAATTCCAGACGATTTTCGATAACGCAGAAACAGGCATCTTCCAGATGAACAAAGACGCGATATTGACGTCCTGTAACCCCGCATTTCTACAGATGCTAGGCGTAGAAAAAGAGAACTCTAGCAACGCACTCATCGAAACCATGAAAGGTCAAGAACTGCGTTTACATCTGATGATTGACACTGCGATCAATGAAATGCGCGTTCTCTCTGACGATTTTTATGTAGAGGTCGATCATCGCAAACAAAAAAAATGGATACATCTGGTTATCCATGCGACCGAAAATGGCGAATTGCAAGGTTTAATGAATGACATTACTGAACGCAAACTACGGGAAGAAAATGCAAATCAATTAGCAATCACTGATCATCTTACCGGTGCATACAATCGCCTTGGTTTTGAGCGAGAGATGGCGCGCCGGTCAAAAGCACATATAAATGAAAGCGGGAGCCCTTTCTTTATCATGCTGATTGATTTGGACAAGTTTAAGCAGGTGAATGATCAACTCGGTCATCAGGCTGGAGACGAGGTTCTAATCCAGTTCAGTAACATACTGCACAAGACCTTAAGAAAAAGCGACTTTATCGCCAGGGTAGGTGGAGATGAATTTATAGTTTTGCTACACGATCTACAAAAACAAACAATTGCTGAAGAAATCGCAAAAAAAATCATTTCACAAGTCGCTGCCCCAATTGCTCTCAGTGCGGGAAGCTGGGCCAGCATAGGCACCAGTATCGGTATAACTTTTGTCGATCGGGCTAGCTTCGTCCCCGCAGAGGTTTTAGCAAAAGCCGATATCGCCATGTATGAAGTCAAAAAATCCGGACGCAATGATTACCGGATGGCCGACACGACAGATAGCTAAAAAGCGCGTGATTATTTACGCACTCCAAAATCAACGTCAGGTTTGCGCAACGACAAATTCAACTAAATTTAAAAAATAAACGCATTAAAACGAATTTAGCAAGTTTTAATGCAATTAGAGTGAAATATCTAGAATAAAACAAACTTCCCCCTCCCCTTCACACATACAATTTTTTCGCGGAAACTTTTCCGCGATTCAAAAAAGATGCTGGCACTTCGCCATCTTCATCACATTGCAGCAATCGTTCGCAGTAGAAAATTCTCAGCAGTGAAAAACATTTAACAATAGTTTCAAATCATGCCCGACAGCGTGCGGTACAAGCACTTAAAGCATGGTAACCAGCAATATCTCAGAGGACTCACGCAAACCCCCGCTTCGAAGCAGCAAGATCGGCACGAACAAAGTTAAAAGCGACGATGACGGGAGATTTTTGAGCTCCCCACCTTAAAATTCTGGAGACAAAATGAAATACTTAAAAACGTTTTTACTTAGCCTTTGCATTCCACTGTTAGCCTTGGCAAGCGCCTCAAGCTACGCGTTTGGCAACAGCACTTACACCTACTTACGTTGTTTTTACCGCACCAATGCTTCTAATCTGACACCAGCAACCACCTACGTATGGGGACGCGATCCGAGCAGCAATGACTACTACCGTATCAATGGCTACTGGTATAGCAATGTCGATCTGAACAATATGTTTTACAGCGCCACCACTCAAGCGACTTTGCAGTCAGTCTGCCAAAGCACTCTTTCCTCACAAGGTATCAAGGCACCTGTTGCAATGTATGCTGCCGCTGATAGCTCGGCATCTTTAAACCACACGGTCTGGACCTTAGATCAAGTCACTCAGAACGGCAGCATCAATAAAATCGTAGCGTTCGGCGACAGCTTATCGGACATGCAAAACATGTATAACGCTACTGATTGGGTGCTGCCGAACAAGAACAGCTATTTTGCAGGAAGATTTAGCAATGACAAAAACTGGCTCGATTATTTGTCGGCCAATCTCAATTTACCTATCTACAATTGGGCCGTTGCAGGTGCCGCTGCCGACACCTACTTTGTCATTCCCGATGTAAGTCAGCAAGTAGCATCCTGGGTTTCTTATACCCGAAATGCACCCAACTATCAGCCGCAAAATACCTTATTTACATTACTCATTGGCGGCAATGATCTGGTCAATTACGGACGCACGGTAGCGACAATTATCGCAGCGGAACAAAAAGCACTGACTAATCTGATTGCGGCCGGCGGAAAAAATATCTTACTGGTCAATTTACCGGATGTCTCACGTGCTCCGGTTTTCGCGACACGCACCGATGCGGCATCTGTCAAAGAACAGGTTGAACAGTTGAATCAGCAACAGGCCGATATGGTGGCGACATTCAAGGCAAATTATGGGAACAATATTAATATTCGTATTTTTGACGCCAATAGCTTATTTACCGATCTGTTAAATAATCCGTCCAAATATGGCGTGAATAACACAACGCAATCCTGCCTCAATATTAGTTCGAGCTCGACATTGAATTACACCTACGCATGGTCGCCTCGCAGCAATTGCACCAATGCGGATACCTTTGTATTTTGGGATTTACTTCACCCAACTACACACACGCATAAACTGCTTGGCGATAATGCGACGAACTTCGCGAGAGCAAACTTCAATATCGGCAGCAACTAACGATTGATAATAAAAAAACTTGCGCATGCCCCCCCCCTGTTAGCGTGCGCAAGTTCACTGATTCAATTCACCAGACCATGAATCAATCTGACCGATTGAAGATACAAAGGATTTGGCACAATTTGATACTCAAGAAAACAACTGTAAGTCATTTTAATGACATGATCATCTTTAGAACGAAGTGCCAGCGCAAATAATCCCTCCCAATCTTGCATATTCAGACCACCCTGCCCCTGGACATCACTATTCATCAATAAGGTCACGGGTTGAACTGGTGGCAAAGCTGGCGCCCCTATCGACACGTAGGCGACGCACAAGGCGACCCAAAGATCACCCATCATTCGTGAAAACCACATTTCCGGGATAAGTGTAGCTAGGTCAGAAAATGCCTGCAATGCCGTCACCATATGTAAGGCAGTAAAATTCTGCGTGTGGAAATAACAATGAATTGCCAACGCTCGCATTCCTGCCAATGCATCATCACAATGCGGCAGTGTCGGGCACATCAATAAAAATTCTTTATCTGCCATCACTGCACGCATTTTACTGGTAATCATCTCACCTGCAAATTTGCGACCGCCGAACACCAAAGAAAGCTGAGCAAAAGCACCTTCCATTGACCCATCAAATTCAGAATTTAATGTTGACAACCGTATAGGAAAATTATTCACTATCATTGCTGCCAAGCCAGCGGCCACCTCCCCCTTATGTTCCGCGCGGATCCCATAAGCTAAGCGGATCAACGAGTGAAAAGCACCGCTAGCAGGGGCAAAGGGAATCTCATTTAAGACCTCCGCAAGCACTGCACGGATGCCCTCAACCAGCATTCGTTGGGTTAAATATGCCTGCAATTCAGAAAAACACGAAGCCTGTCCTATGCATAGACGATAATTATGGCATTGAAAACTTAAGGTGGATGTCATCGCAGTGACATCAATGGCAAAGGTTTCCCGCCAATAATCAAAGAACTCC
This sequence comes from Cognatundibacterium jejuense, assembly GCF_014284255.1. Classification (GTDB taxonomy): domain Bacteria; phylum Pseudomonadota; class Gammaproteobacteria; order Burkholderiales; family Burkholderiaceae_D; genus Undibacterium; species Undibacterium jejuense. The sequence continues at coordinate 94,588 of NZ_JACOFV010000004.1, read as the reverse complement.
TGTAATACTTGATCACTCGCCCCCATGTTTGCTAGCGCAACCAAAGCCATAGGACAATGATTTGTAGTGCCTTTCGCAGCCAGTGCGAATTTTTTATTTGCGTCCAATAGACTATGTAAGACACCCGATTCATTGATGATCAGCATTTTTCCTCCCAATAAATTTGAATACAGCACAAGAGTACAAGTTCAAGTAAACTTGAAGTCAAGTTATAAGAAAATGGGTTCTTAAAAGGAGTCAACCCATGTCAGATTTAATCTCTATAGGCGAACTAGCAAAGCGTGCTGGCATCAACGCCAGTGCTATCCGGTTTTATGAAGAACGGGGCTTGCTAGAAAGCGTCACTGCTGCTGGTCAACGTCGGCACTTCAAAAAGGACAGTTTACGCCGGATAGCGTTTATACGCGCAGCACAAAACGCCGGTTTAAGATTGGAAGAAATTGAAGTCACGCTCAAGCAACTGCCCGACCAACGAACACCCAATAAAGCCGATTGGCAAAAGCTCTCCAGCGCCTGGCAACCATTGTTACAGCAACGCATTGATGCATTGATTGCACTACGTGATCAATTAACGTCTTGCATAGGCTGCGGTTGTCTCTCACTCAAATCTTGCGCGCTTTACAACCCGCAAGATCAAGTTTCCAGCAAAGGTGCCGGGGCGCGTTTTCTGTTAGGTGACCGCCCAGACAAATAAATTTATCAATTATAAATCGGCATCACCGCCAAGCTCTGCCGCACCTAACAAATTTTGCGCCGCATCCACCGGCAAGGCTTCGACATCTTTTAACTTGCGCGTCATTTGCCGCGTGCGTACTTCTGCCTGGTCAATGTTTCTCGCTGCTTTTTCCAGTGTCGCTTTGGTTGCAGCTAACACGTCACCAAATTTAGAGAACTCGGTCTTTACCGCGCCCAGTACTTGCCAGACTTCAGATGAGCGTTTTTCAAGTATCAAGGTACGGAAACCCATCTGCAAGCTGTTTAACAGCGCAGACAAAGTGGATGGCCCTGCAATTGACACTCTGCACGTACGTTGTAAATCGTCTGCCAAACCAGGTCTGCGCATGACTTCCGCATATAATCCTTCGGTCGGTAAAAAAAGAATTGCAAAATCAGTCGTTAATGGAGGCGAGACATATTTTTCTGAAATTGTTTTTGCTTCAGAACGTATTGCGCGTTCCAGCTCTTTACCAAAGGTTGCCACCCCTTCCGCATCAGCACGTTCCGCTGCATCGAGTAGACGTTCGTATTGCTCTTTCGGGAATTTTGCATCAATCGGCATCCAGACGGGGGCTTTACCCTCGTCTTTGCCGGGCAATTTGATGGCAAACTCTACCCGCTCACCAGTGCCAGGAATAGTTTCGACGTTTTTGGCATATTGATCTGGTGTCAGCATTTGTTCCAGCACCATCTCCAATTGCACCTCACCCCAGGTGCCGCGTGTTTTCACGTTCGTCAATACACGCTTGAGATCACCGACGCCAATCGCCAATTGCTGCATCTCACCCAAGCCTTGATGGACTTTTTCAAGCCGGTCCGAGACTAGCTTAAATGATTCACCTAAACGCTGCTCTAAAGTTGCATGCAATTTTTCATCAACTGTCTTGCGCATTTCTTCCAGCTTGCTGGCATTTTCAGCTTGCAGCTGTTGGATTTTTTGCTCCAAAGTAGCGCGGATTTCACTCATGCGCTGGGCGTTGGATTCTGTGAGGTTGACCAATGTCTGGTTCAAAGTATCAGCAAATAATTTGAGACTGTTGCCCTGCTCTTCACGTGCATTCTGACTTTGCTGTATCAAGGCCAGACGCATTTGCTCTAACTGTTGGGCATTACTTTCATTGAGCTTTGCCAATTGTTGAGAAAAACCATCGATCTGCCCTTTTTGCAAGGTAGCGACGCTCGTCAATTGCGTCGCCATACCTTGCTGCAAACGTGAAAAATTTGTTCCCAACTCTTGCCGCGTCGCCAGTGCAGTTGATTGCACTTGCTCGCGCAGCGAACGCTCCGTGCGCTCATCGCTCAACAGTTGCTGTTGCTGCGACGTCTGCAGAAAGTGCTGCAATGTTTGCAAATCCAAACTTTGCTGATCTTTTTGCGCACTGCTGGTACGGATCAATATGATCACGATCAAGATAAGGACGAGCAGCAATGCCGCAAATATTACGAGTTCAAATGTAGTCATGTTTTCAAAAAGCAGAAACCTTCAGTTGTATGGCAGCGCACGCAAGTATGCAGAATCAACCCGGCGTATTACGCATCCAATCGGCGGTTTGGTAAAACGACTGCATCAAATGCTGCTGCAGGCCTTCTTCAATGCCGACATCCTGCATCGCCCACGCCATACAACGTAGCCATTGATCACGCTCAGCGCTGGCAATCGCAAATGGCAAATGACGGGCACGCAACCGTGGATGACCAAACTGACTGATGTACAAATCTGGCCCACCCATCCAACCAGACAGAAACCAGAACAATTTATCGCGCGAACTATCCATGGGTACCGGATGCATCGCTCGGATACCTGCAAACTCCGGCTCCAATTCCATCAAGTCATAAAAACGATCAACCAGATGACGCAGATTATCTGCGCCACCGATCAATGCATACAAATTCGATTTTTCTTCTTCCGCATCGGCATTGTTTTGTTCTTGCTGATCTGCTTGCTTATTATCTTGATTAGTATCTTGCTTGATTTCGTGCTTCATTTCATTATTCATTACTACTCACAAAAGAAATTTCTCTGCCGCATTAGTGCGACATGTTCTACAAAACTGGTCTGCCTTGCTGCAACCATTGCTGCACAGAAGCACGTTGCCACTGATGATGTGCATATTCGACGAGACGTGCTGGTACTGCTTCATGATGTTGCACAAGACGGTGCAACATTAAGGCCATATCTGTATCAGCAATGCTCCATTCACCAAACAAATTTTCCTGACCGACTGGCAACAAAGTTTCAACGACAAAAAATAAATTTTGTGCTGCGGCTAAAGCCGCTTCCGACAGAGGTGCAAATTTTTTGCCGTAAAAAATAACTTGCGTATTGCGCTCAACACGAATCGCCATCAGGTCACTACGCAACCACGCTTGAACTTGCCTCGCTCTTGCGCGTTGCTTTGCGTCTTTTGGATACAAAGCAGGCCCCTCAAATACTTCATCCACATATTCAGTAATGGCAGAAGATTCAGACAAACTAAAATCACCATGCAGCAAAGTTGGCACACGTTGGGTCAGGGATTTTTCGGTAAAGTCTTTCTCATGATTTTTCTTCGCTGCCAGATCTAACGTGATTAATTCAAACGGCAGTTTCTTTTCTTGCAGGGCGACAAAAGCTGACATCGCATAGGGACTGCAAAATTGGCTATCGACATATAAACGCAAAGCGTCTTCAGAATGGCTTGCCATAGTTATCCTTCAAAAATATTTAAATTCAAATTCCAATAGCGGTTCAACTTTCACGCAGGCTCAACAGTGGCGGTTGATTTAACACATTGCGCAAACCTACCCATCCACCAAACAAGGCACATGCCGCGCCAATAAATACACCAACAAGCCACACTAGTGGCGAAAAATTCCATTCAAAATTAAAGCTGAAATGCGCCAGCGCCCAGCCTACAGCAGACGCACCACTTGCCGCCAATATACCTGCAACACTGCCAATCAGCAGGAACTCTATCCATTGCGCGTGGGACAATTGCTTGCGGGTCGCCCCCAAAGCTCTAAGTAACGCCGCTTCACGTTGTCGGACGTCCTGTGATCCCGCCAGTGCAGCGTACAACACCAGAACGCCCGACGCCAACGTAAATAAAAACAAAAATTCTACTGCATTAATGACCTGATCCAGCACACTCTGCAATTGCTTAATCATGGCACCAACATCTACAACCGTCAGATTCGGATAATCGAGCGTTAATTGATTCACAAAACGCGCATCATTTGCAGGCAAACGAAATGCGGTGATCCAGGTCACTGGCATATCGACCATGGATTTTGGATTAAGGACAATGAAGAAGTTAACCCGCATAGAGCCCCAGTCGAGCTTACGCAAGCTGGTCAACTTTGCCGTAACTTGCTGTCCGGCGATGTCAAAACTTAGTTGATCACCCAATTTAAGTTTGAGTGTTTTAGCAATACCAATCTCAACCGACGCCTCAGGTTCAATAGCACTGCTATCATCAAACCATTTTCCAGCGGTAATTTGATTTAATGCTGGGATTTCATTCATTGCCGATAAATTAAACTCGCGGTCAACCATGCGTTTCGCCTGATCTTCCTCGTAAGTTTCTGCAGTCACAGCTTTGGCATTCACGGCAATCAAACGTCCACGTATCATCGGATACATAGATGGATGATCAAATGGCGCAAGCTTTGCCGCGATCTCGTCTTTTTGATCAGGCTGTATATTGATCACAAAATGGTTCGGTGCATCAGCGGGCGTTGATTTTTTCCATGCTGAGATCAAATCACCTCTGACCACCGTCAACAACAGCAATGCCATCAGACCCAGTGCCAAAGCCACGATCTGTATCACGGTGGCTCCTGGTCGACGCTGCAATGCAGTGACTGCAAAACGCCACGATGTGGACTGAAACACGTTGCGCACGCGCTTCAATGACATCACACACAACCACGAAATCAACGCAAACCCTAATAAGCCAACTAAAAAACCAGCAGAGGTCAGCAGGCCTAATTTCACATCACCCGTTTGCCATAACAACAGCCCGACAAACATCGACAAACCCAATACATAAGTGACGATAGTTAAGGCTTGCGGCGCATCTTGCTCGCGTCGGATAACGCGATTGTGCGGAACGTTTCTCAGTTGCAAAACCGGTGGCAAAGCAAACCCAACCAACAGCAACAAGCCAGTGGCGACACCATGCAAGGCTGGCAGCCAACTTGCCGCAGGCAAATCTTTCGCCAGTAAACTACCCAGCCATTCGAGCAACACATAATGGGCAGCATAGCCAACGGCGACACCGACGATACTACCCAACCATCCCAGCAGCAAAAACTCTGACAGGTACATCATCGTGACCTGATTTTGCGTCAAACCCAGACAACGCAACATCGCACACGCATCCAGATGTCGCAACATAAAGCGGCGCGCAGCCATGGCGATCGCCACTGCCGCCAGCATCGCAGACAATAAACTGACGAGCGATAAAAACTGTTCTGACCTATCCAGCGTTGCCCGCATTTCAGGGCGACCAGATTGTAGCGACTCCAGTCGCACTCCTTTAAGTTTTTGCTGCTCAATCTGTGATTCTAAATGCGTCTGAAATTGCGCAATTTCTTTGTTGGCACCCGCCATTAGAAAACGGTAAGTGACGCGCGAGCCATTTTGCACTAAATTGGTCGCAGCCAAATCGCTCGCTGCGATCATGGCACGCGGTGCAAAATTCATAAAACCGGCACCGCGATCAGGTTCATCGGCAATAGTATGGGTGAATACAAAAGCCATATCACCCAAACGTAATTTATCGCCGGGCTTTAGATTCAACGCAATCTGCAAAGAGGGGTCTATCCAAACCGTACCCGGTGCAGGGATATCGTCAGTGAAGACTTCCCGATCAACATTGCCCACGTGTTGATTCAGCTTCAACTTACCTCGCAAAGGATAGTGCTGACTGACCGCTTTGAGCGAGACCAGCTTAGCCAAAGCGTGATCGCCCTCACCGGCAATCCCCATGCTAGAAAACACCACGGTCTCAGCTATTTGTAAGCCACGCTTCTTCGCTTCGGTTTTCCATTCTGGATTGACTGACTGATCAGCACTGACCAATAGATCAGCACCCAGCAATTGATGGGCGTCGCGATTAAGTCCACTACGCAGACGATCGGCGAAAAAACCGACAGACGACAAAGAAGCGACAGCAACTATTAAAGCAACCAGTAAAAACCGCAATTCACCAGCGCGCCAATCGCGCATCGTCATGCACCATGAGAGTCGAAACATCATTGCCTTTCGTCAGATCACCAATAGTTATTACGAGTTCACCAACAAACATAACGGGAATTGCCCCACTTGCTTATATTGGCAAGACTACCTGGAACCACAATTCCCATCAGAGTTATCTATCAAGCGCTCAAAGCAGCAGCGAAATCGCTCAGCAAATCCTGCGTATCCTCGATCCCTACCGATATCCGTATCAATGAGTCGGCAATACCCATCTCTGCACGTTGTATGGCGCCCATTTCAAAGAAAATTGTGTGTGCCACCGGTATCACCAGAGTACGCGTATCACCAAGATGGGTGGCGTTAATAGCTAGTTTGAGGCGATTCAGATAATCAAAACAATCAATTTCTGGTTTTAATTCCAGACTCAGCAAGGCGCCATAAGCGCGGAATAAATCAGTTGCCAACTTGTGCTGTGGATGTGATGGCAATCCAGGGTAATACACAGCCGCTACGCGCGGATCCGCCTCCAGCATTTGCGCCAGCGCCAGGGCATTTGCGCATTCGCGCTCCATACGCAAGGCAAGTGTCTCTGCGCCGACCGCGATCTGATGTGCAGCATCTGGCGATAAAGTTGCGCCAAAGTCACGCAAGCCTTTGGCACGTATTTGTGCCATACCCTGTTGCGCGGAGGCTTGTTTGCGGAAGTTATCGGCAATGTTTGGATAGGCACTCCAGTCGAACAATCCAGTATCGGTGATTGCGCCACCAAGCACATTGCCATGACCCGCGATCGATTTAGTCAGGGAATTGATAACCAGGCCAGCATGAACAGACTTAGGCTGAAACAGATACGGCGACGCCATCGTGTTATCAACAACAAACAAAATACCGCGTTCACGGCACAATGCACCGATACGTTTCAGATCAGCGATCTGAGTCCGTGGGTTGGCAATTGTTTCTACAAAAACCAGACGCGTTGCGGGTGTCAACACAGCCTCAACGTTAGCAACATCGGTCGCATCAACTAAACTTAACTCGATGCCCTGAGATTTTGCAGTCTGCCACAGGCTATTGGTGTTCCCAAACAAAAATCGGGATGAAACCACATGATCACCCTGACGTAGCAATGCCTGAAACACTGCTCCAATAGCTGCCATACCGGTTGCAAAGGTGATCGTTGATGCTCCACCTTCCATTTTAGTAATTTTGTCTTCCAATGCAGCAACCGTCGGATTGCCCTGACGACCATAACGATATCCCGATTGCTTACCTTGAAACACTTGCGCCAAATCACGCGCATCCTTGTATCCAAATAGTACCGAGGTATGCACTGGCTTATGGACGGACCCGTGTTCTATGTCTTTTTGGCGGTCGCTATGCAGAATAGTGGTGGTAAAGCCGTAGGAAGTTTTATCGTTCATCTTAGTATTGTAGAAATGAGTCGCTGGAATTAGTCGTTGAATATAAGTTCAAAAAGCTGCATTACAAAGTATAAGTGTAACGCAGAAGCGACGATCTCTATGCAATCCTAATAGATGTGTAAATACTTCATTGAGCTGCATTGAGCTCAAGGCAGCTCAATGCGGTTCTAACAAGTTGAGAATTTCATTTGGCATTAAACGCCGACATTGCCTTGCGATAGCCATATTGCCATTGCAAATTAATCATCTCAACAAAGTCTTCGTGGCGCTCGGGAATGCGCAAAGCCAAACGGTTGCGCAGCCAGAATAGCTGCTTACTAATTTGATGCTTGACCAGCGCCTGCTCCATGTCTGCCGTATCGACCCAATAATCCGCCTGCTGCTGAAATACTTTATGCAAACGTTGATTGCCGTGTATGCCCATGACCAAACGCAAAGCGGGTACATCGATGAATTTATTGTACAAACCTTTACGTTCCATAATCACCTCGCGACCCAATTTGCGAGCAATTTCTATGGGAAAAAGATCCAACACGCCGCCCATATAATGATGCTCACCAATTTGATGACAACGGAAATAATACATGTCAGCAATTGATGCGCGTACCGCATCAGCAACCGGTGTTTGCGTCTCAAATAACAATTGATCAGCGACAGCACTATGTTTCCATTCGGCACTAGCGAGCGGGGAACACATGCCATCCAATATGCTTGCTACGCGATGATTAGAGAAAATAGTTTCGGCATACAATTTCCGATTGCCGCGCAACTGACCTACTTCAGATTTAGAAAACAATAATCGCCCGGCGACGATTGCCAGATCCGGCGCGCCCAGGTAATGAGTATTGTCAGGCAAAGGCAGCACAGCCGGAATATCGAACAGATAATCCTGAAACAGATCCGGAATACGTCTAACATCATTCGCAAACAAAGCACGTTTGGCGACACCGCCTATTGCTTTGAGCAGACTCTTTTCAGGATTGGCTTGCAGTCCACGCCAAAATGCGTGCATTTGAGGCGAAGTCAGCCAGGTCAAACGCTGCGCATTGTCGGGCAAATGATGGATGATCGTGCCAGCTATCGCCGCACCACAACTGGCTAAAATTACATCAGGCGTTTTTCCACGCTCCTGACAAGCAGCATAAATCCCAAGGTAATAACCAAACCGGAATCCCCCACCTGCCATGACCAGACAACGTTGATAACCCTGTCCCTCGCCCTCTGCATGCTGGCTTTTTTCTATACGATGCTCTGACAAACCAAATCCTTTAATTTCCACTGAACTTACAAAAAGTATTGGGTAAGAGTGTAAATGCTTGAGTGCATAAAGAAATAAATTATTTCAATAAAAATGCTTCAATCAACTGCGCCAACAATGCGGGCTGGTCGTGATGCAACATATGTCCGGCATCCATGATCATTTCTTTTTGCAAATCTGGAATGTGTGCAAGGCGACGATCAATTTCTTTTTGCCCTTCTTCTTTTGGTCCCATCCAATGCCAGACGTTCGTGTCATCGGCTTGCATCCACAGCACCGGAGCCGTAATTTGTTCCCAACATGCCATCACTTCTTCAACACGGAATAGCAAAGGGCTAGTTTGTTTGTGTGCAGGATCGCCAAGAATTTCCCAACGTCCTTCGGCATTTTCACGCGACCAGAACTCAGACAAAAAAGCTGCACGTTCATTGGTTAATCTTGGATTGGTCTTTTGCAGACGCGCCGCCACGTCAGATTGCGATGCGTAAGTACGCAATTCTGGCTGCTGACGCAGTTCGTCCAGCCATTTGCGATAACGACCAGGGGCTTGTTTTGGATGCGTGGTCGGCATACCAAAACCTTCCAGATTGACCAATTTACGTACGCGTTCCGGCCGCGTACCTGCATAGAGGCCAACCACATTGGCACCCATGCTATGCCCGAGTAAATTCACCGCACCGTCAGGTACATAATGATCTAGTAAAGCATCCAAATCACCGAGATAATCTGGAAACCAATACGCATCCGTGCCTGGCGCATCAGTCAGACCAAAGCCACGCAAATCAGGAGCAATTACATGCCAGTCTTGCGTAAAATGGTCGACCATAAATTGAAACGATGCAGATACATCCATCCAGCCATGCAGCATAAAAATCACTGGTGCATCCGGTTCCCCCCAATGACGAACATGGTATTGTAAGCCGCGAATCTGAATGAATTCAGAACGCGAAGCAGAAATAATCGATGAATGAGTGGATGTCATGGCAATATACAATTTTCTTCGGAAGCTACCAGAAATTACTATCAGCAATTGTGCGAAGCTATGGCAATATGCAGTAGCATAGAACAATGGTCAGAAATAAAATAACACATAATAGAACGACCGTTCGATAATTATAACGGAGACTGGATGAAACTGCAGGAATCAATTCCAAACTGTACGACAGAAGATCAGTATCAGAGCCTATATCAAGATTTTTATTGGGAAGTTCCGGAACATTTGAACATTGCCGACGTCTGCTGCCGCCGTTGGGCCGACGAGACAAAGCGCACCGCCATTTTTTATGAAGACAGCGCCGGCAATTGCAGCAAGACCAGCTACGCCGAGTTATATAAAAAATCAAATCAGCTTTCCAACTTATTACGTCAGCAAGGGGTTCAGCGCGGCGATGTCGTTGCATGTATCTTGCCACAACGACCAGAAATGGCGATCACGATCATGGCCTGCCTGCAATTGGGCGCTATTATCATGCCCTTATCTTTTTTGTTTGGTTCAGAAGCACTGGCGTACCGCTTAGGCCATAGTGAAGCAACGACCCTGATTCTGGATCAAAGCGGGGTCGATGCGTACATGCAAATCGCCGATCGATGCACGTATTTAAAAACCGTGATCGGCGTCGATTGCCGCCAGGTGCCTAAGAATTTCGCGGCACTGGAATGGGAAACCTATGTCGCTGACATGTCAAGCAACTTTAAAAGAGAAAAGACCCGCGCCACCGACCCGGCCATCCTGATTTACACCAGCGGCACCACGGGCGATCCTAAAGGCGCCCTGATCCCACACTCAGCAATCCTCGGCAACCTCACTGGTTTCGTTGCATCACAAAACTGGTTTCCTCAAGAAAAAGATGTGTTCTGGTCTCCAGCTGATTGGGCTTGGACCGGCGGCTTAATGGATGCCTTACTGCCGACCTTGTATTTCGGCAAACCTATCGTCGTATATCAAGGTCGTTTTAGTGCTGAGACCGCGTTTTATCTCCTGCAGAAATACAAGGTCACGAATACTTTTCTGTTCCCGACTGCGTTAAAAATGATGATGAAAGCTTTCCCTGAGCCGCGTCAGCACTACAAACTCAAGCTACGCGCCATTATGAGCGCAGGAGAGTCAGTGGGCGAAGCAGTTTTTAATTGGTGTCAGGCTGCGCTACGCGTCACACCAAATGAAATGTTCGGACAAACCGAAGTCAATTACATCGTTGGCAACAGCAATCAACGCTGGCCTGCCCGAGCAGGCAGTATGGGGCGCCCTTATCCCGGTCACAGAGTCGCTTTAATCAATGAATCAGGAGCCGAAGTGCCGCTGGGCACAATCGGTGAAATTGCCGTCAATCGCAACGATGTTCACGGTCATCCAGACCCAGTTTTTTTCATGGGATATTGGAAAAATGATGCCACCACACGCAACAAATACAGCGGAGAATGGTGTCGTACCGGCGATCTCGCGATTGCCGATGCAGATGGATATTTATGGTATCAAGGACGTGCTGACGATATGTTTAAAGCAGCCGGCTACCGCATCGGCCCTTCAGAGATAGAAAACTGCCTGATTCAACATCCGGCGGTAGCGAATGCGGCCGTGGTACCGAAGCCAGACAAAGATCGGGGCAACCTCGTCAAAGCCTATGTCGTTTTATGTAAGGGCTTTATTGGAAATGCAGATCTAATCAAAGATTTGCAAGCCCATGTACGGGGCAAGCTGGCGCCCTACGAATATCCGAAAGAAATCGAATTCATCGATGCTCTGCCCATGACCACCAGCGGCAAAATCCAAAGACACATACTCCGACGCCAAGAATCAGAACGCGGCAAACTCAAAGCTAATTAAAGCTCTTGCAAACTAGGGACGAACGATCAGTCTGGAACTGATCGCTTGTGCCGACTGTTCGATGAGATCATCGATCGCCTTTCCAAACGGCGTAAAACGAAATGCCTCACCATCGAAACTATAATCTTTTCCAACCAACACATCGCCAGTGGCACTGCCGGTAAATTTAAAACTTTCTATCAGGGTTCCGGCTTGTGCATCATAGACGTAAATCTCTACATCTAAAGCACGGATTTTCTTTTCCCAAAGACCGAACATTAAAGGCTGAATGCGAATACCAGCATTTCTGACATCTCCTGAGATGACATACCGTGCCTTATACGTTTCCGCAACTTGCGCCAACATTTTGGGGGTCGGTGGATTTAATTGCCAATTAAACGACAACAACTCTGGTGTGCTTCTGACTGAAAATTGTTGACCTTGTTCCAACCGCCGCGCCAGCTCTCTGGGAAAACCCAGTGCAATATCGTCGATATCAATCAACTGTGTAGGGTGAGCAACCGCAAAACCTGTCAGTAGTACACTTCGCCCCGAATCACGCGCAGGAATCAATGCCTGAGCCGCGCAAAAACCCGATACAAAAGTCATTACAGACACTAAAAAAAGCGCCAATAAGCGCGGCTGAATCAAGGTCATTTTAACCTCAAAAGAAATCAAAACTTCACGTATTAACTAGTCGGTTATAAGAAACGAATTAAGAGATCATCACTGGACATGCTTTGAGCTAAATATCTAACCAGACCAGTGCCAACACGATACCCTACCCTATATTATCGGCAGATATTGTCAATTCATTAGCTTATAGCTCAACAAAAAAAGTTGTATTTGAGCTATGATGAAAAGTAAAAAATACCTTACCGTTGCTCCCCTACTTCTTTTTCCTATTTTCATGGCCAAAAGTCCTGACGTTCAACTTCATATCAGCCCTGCGCATCCCGACTACGCCGACGCATTACTCGCCTTTGAACTTGAGAATCGGGCGCATTTTGAACATTGGATCGCCAGCCGCGGTGACCTGTTTTATTCCAAAGAAGCCGTACGAAAAAGTCTGGAACAAGCGCAATGGACAGCCAATGCTCGCACAGAACTTCACTACCTGGTCTGGCTAGGTGAAGAAATTATCGGCAGGATCACTTTACGTGGCATAGAACGTGAACAGTATTTCAAAGCCTCACTTGGCTACCGCTTTAGCGCCCGCTATGGCGGCAAAGGTTACGCCAGTACCGCTGTCAATAAAATTATTGAGCATGCATTGACCGAATTAAAGTTATGGCGTATCGAAGCCACGATCATCGCCAACAATCTTCCGTCGATAGGTGTGATACGCAAATGCGGTTTCACTCAATATGGCCACTCCCATGCATCAATTTTGCGCAATGGAATATGGATGGATGCGCTGCATTTTGAAAAACACGCAAAACAGTTTGATGACGGCAAATTGAGCTAAAACCGCAGTTAAAAAACAGTTCAGATAGCGTTTTTTGCAATTCGTCGCAAGACGATGGTGAATCAGACACGTATCGGCCATACTCGAGTCACTTCTGAAACGAAAGAACTCGAAAGTTCAGAACACGCTAATCTAATATTCCAAAAAATTTAAGGTGAAACGCATGCGCCCTATCCTGACTACTGTAGCAATGAGCCTGACTTTGTGCTTTCTAAGCACCAATGTGCTCGCCGACGAACAAATCCGCAACGTCTCAAGCTTCAACATCATTAATACCCAAAGTGCCTGCAAAATTATCGTTGAAGTTGGAAAAACCCAGTCGATCACACTTAGAGGCGATACCCAATTCATTGAAAAATTTAGCACTATCGTGGTTGGGAATGAGTTAACCATTTCTGACAAAAGTAAACGTCTCAAAATAACAGATGCCGACCAAATCATCATCACCGTTCCCGAATTAAAAAAATTCAATTTCCAAGGTGCGGGATCAACGAAAATCAATAATCTCAATAGCGACAATTTTGAATTATTATACGAAGGTGCTGGCAGCTTGACGGCCAATGGCAAAGTCAGCCACCTGACAATTCGCTCTCAAGGGGTGGGCTCGATTGATACAAAAGACGTGAGCGCCCAAGAAGTCGACGTGCGCGGTGAAGGCATCGGCTCAATTAGCGTGACTGCATTTGAAAAACTAAATGCAACTTTACAAGGCATCGGCAGTCTGACCTATTATGGACACCCGCGTACCATCAAAAAATCCGTAGAAGGCATAGGCAGCATCAAAGCGGGTGACTAACAAGTAAAAGCTGCTCACGCAGTGTTGGATGTACATAAAAATAAGTAGATGTGGCTCTGAAGATACCGGCTTCAGAGCTTTTTTTTCGCTTTTTCGCCAGTAACTCAAGAAACATCCAATCGCACCAGACAGAAACTATTCGACATTCTTCGTTAACTTAAAAGCAATCTTCAAGGTTGAATCAAAAGAGTATTTTTTGTATTCGAATTTCAATTCCGATATTTCAGAGCTCGTTCACGACCAAAAAGATTTGGGTGCGTCCTACGCCGACGGCGGCAATTCATTCATCAGGCTTGCCGCACACTCATTTCGTTGATGGCTATTCTGAATCGATTATTCCGCATATCGAAATAATTAATTCTCTTAAACGAGCATTCTCCTTTCTCTCGGAATACTTCAAAGTACGTCCTACGCTTTACAGCACCCCTCTTAACTTTGAATGGAAGAATTATGAGTCGCATCAATATTGTCACTACAGCCACAGCCACCTCCGAACAACAAGAATTGCTGATGGCAATTCAAGCTAAGTTGGGCATGGTACCTAACTTTCTCAAAGTGTTTGCCAACTCCCCTTCTGCTTTGCGCGCCTTTTTAGGATTGCATAGCATTGCTGGCGAAGGCAGTTTAGACGCGCAGACGCGTGAGCGTATTGCTTTGGCGGTCGCACAAAAAAATTCTTGCGAATACTGCGTCTCCGCCCACACTGCAATTGGCCGCGGTACAGGATTAGATTATGCAGAAATGGAAGCGAACCGCAATGGTACCAGCAACAATACCAAAGCAGCGGTCATCGTAAGATTTGCACAGTCCTTGGTCGAACATCAAGGTGAAGTAACGACCTCTGAGTTAGTCGAGATGCGCGATGCTGGTTATTCTGAGTCAGATATTGTTGAGGTGATTACCCACGTAGGAATGACTTTATTAACAACCATACTGGGTAAAGCAGCACGCCTGGAAATTGATTTCCCTAAAGTCAGCCTGTAAATTCAATCCACTTACGTCAAGCACCTGTCACCCAATGAACGTCCTTTCATTTAACAGGTGTACCGAGGAGTAACTCTATGGCACGGGCATTTGCCGATATTACTTTTACCCCAAGTGTCAAAGCGGCACAGAGTCTTTACGGCAGCCGGGAGGCGAATCGTGGTTTTGAACAAGTGGCGGAGAAACGTGATTTTCTCGAGCAGCGTGATGCCGAGTTTATCATGGCACGCGACAGTTTTTATCAAGCGACCATTTCAGAAAATGGTTGGCCCTATGTACAACATCGCGGCGGTCCGGCGGGATTCTTAAAAGTACTCGATGAAAAAAACATAGGCTACGCTGATTTTTCTGGTAACGCACAGTACATCAGCGTAGGCAACATCAATGCGACAAATCGCATCTCAATAATATTAATGGATTATGCCAACCGCCGTCGCCTCAAGATATGGGGCACAGCCAAGATCGTGCATGAGCGGGATCAACCCCAATTGATCGCGCAACTCGAGATGGGTAGCTACCGCGCCCGCATCGAGCGCGGTGTCGTCATCACGGTTGAAGCGATAGAGTGGAACTGCCCACAACACATTACGCCGCGCTTTACCGAAAAAGAGGTACAAGCTTATATGGCGGAGCTGGTAGAGCAGAACCGTCAACTCAACGATGATCTGAAAAAAGCAACAGCACAGCACACGCAAACCATCTCCACGAAGCCAACTTCTCTGGGTAATGGCAATTTAGAACTGGTTATCACAGGCATCCGTCAGCTCACGCCCAGAGTGCGAGCGTTTGAATTTCGTCGCCCCGATGGTGGCGATCTGCCAAAAGTAACGGCTGGCTCGCACTTACGCGTACCAGTGATGCTGGCTGATGGGACTAGCGAAACTCGTCAGTATTCGATCTGCTCTAACCCATCCCGCCGGGATATCTACGAGATTGCCGTATTGCGCGAAGAAAATGGTCGTGGCGGTTCCATCGCCGTCCATCAGCTTTACGAAATAGGCATGCATCTGCAATGCGATCTGCCGCGCAATAATTTTGCTTTGCACCTCAATATCACAAGCGCAATTTTAATCGCTGGTGGCATAGGCATCACGCCAATAAAGGCCATGGCGCAAGAATTGAAAGCTAAGGATCAATCCGTCCATCTGCATTACGCGGGGAGAAGCCTCAAGCAGATGGCATACAGCGACCGCCTAAAACGTGAACTTGGGTCTGCGATGCATATCTACCCCAGCGACCAAGGTTTGCGCCTTAACCTGAGTAGCGTCTTATCTGATGCCGCACCAGATACAGAATTCTATGTGTGCGGACCAACAACATTGATCGATGCGGTGGTGGCAACAGCCCAGGAACTAGGGATTGCCGCAAACCGGGTACATTTCGAGCGATTCGCCGCGATCATTTCCGACCAGGATCAAGAAATCAGGGTTGAGCTGCGTCGTAGTAAAAAGACGATCATGGTACGCGCTGACGAAACGGTTTTGCATGCGGCTCGCGCCGCTGGCGTAGAAGTGTATGCTGAATGCGAAGCTGGTAACTGCGGCACCTGTAGCGTCAAAGTCCTGGAAGGCACACCTGACCATAGGGATTCGGTACTAAGTAATGAAGAACACAAACATAGTATGTGTATTTGCGTATCAAGGGCGAAATCTCAGAAACTGGTTCTAGATATCTAGTCAGAAAAGTTGTAAACCACCACAGTGTAATTTTTAAAAACAAGAAAGGAAGATCGCCATGACTCAAGCCAACCAATCACGCCCCCCGTTACCACCATTTACGAGAGAAACGGCAATGCAAAAAGTGCGCATGGCCGAGGACGGCTGGAACAGTCGTGACCCGATTAAGGTATCCCTGGCATATACGATCGACAGCGAATGGCGTAACCGTGCAGAGTTCCCGCGCGGCCGTGCGCAAATCGTCGAATTCCTGTGCCATAAATGGGAACGCGAGATCGAGTACCGCTTGATTAAAGAGTTATGGGCGTATGAAGCTAACCGTATCGCGGTGCGCTTTGCCTACGAATGGAAAGATCAGAATAACAATTGGACCCGTTCCTACGGGAATGAAAACTGGGAATTTGACGAACACGGGCTGATGCAAAAACGCTATGCCAGCATCAACGATCTCGCGATATCAGAATCAGAACGCAAGTTTCACTGGCCACAAGGACGCCGCCCGGATGATCACCCAAGCCTGAGTGAGTTAGGTTTGTAATTCTTCAACCCAACAGAAGGAAAATCAATATGCCATTAGTGACCATTACTGTTCGCAAACCAAAGCCTGGAAAATTTAAGACGCTGGTACTTGACGCCATCCATACCGCCTTAGTGTCATCGGGCGTGCCTGTGACCGATAAATTCCAACGCGTGATTGAGCTCGATGCAGAGGATTTTCGATTTGACCCCGGTTACCCGGACCTCACCAGTGAACGCAACGATGACTTCGTTTTGATAGAGATTCTCTGGTCAGTCGGCCGTAGCACCAAGGTGAAGAAAAAACTATTAACCGAGTTGATGCAACTCCTCAATAATGCTGGTCTCAATACAGAAAATGTGATGGTCTGTTTTAAGGAAACAGCGTGGGAAAACTGGTCGTTTGGTGGTGGCCGACTGATACACACATAAGCTTCTGGCACGTAATTTCGAGTGAGGCAAAAAATGTCTCACTCGTTAATTCTGTGGCACTTTAACGTGAGTGAAATTGCGTAAAAGCACCTGCTTAGTCAACGTTGATAACCAACTTGCCCATATGTCCCGCAGCTGCCAGTGCGGCATATCCAGCGTCCGCTTCTTCATACGCAAAGGACTGGTCTATCAGAGGATGGATCTTGTGCTCACTGATGAATTGATTCAGACGTGCATAGTGGGCAACCGAACCAACACAAATGCCGTTAATACTAGCATTTTTAAATTGCATAGGCGTGATGTGCGGTGCTGCGTCAAATCCACTCAATACACCTATCTGTGCAATACGTCCACCATAGCCGATGGCTTTAAGTGAACGTGAATACGTGTCCGGACCACCCAATTCAAGAA
Organism: Cognatundibacterium jejuense; assembly: GCF_014284255.1. Classification (GTDB taxonomy): domain Bacteria; phylum Pseudomonadota; class Gammaproteobacteria; order Burkholderiales; family Burkholderiaceae_D; genus Undibacterium; species Undibacterium jejuense. The sequence goes on along the minus strand of NZ_JACOFV010000004.1, from coordinate 76,924 downwards.
TATGATCGACGCCTGTTCCATTCGTCATCTCCAACGCAACACGATCCCAATCAGCATGCTCCCGGTAATTAATTGTCTGCCATGCACCCAATTGACGAGCACGAGCCAATTTCTCATCCGAAGACGACGTAACAATCACCTTGGCACCATGTGCGCCAGCTAACTGTAGTGCAAGTATCGCTACACCACCAGTACCCTGCACCAGCACCGTTTCACCTGCTTGCAAATTTCCACGTTCAAACAGCGCATGCCATGCGGTAACACCGGCACATGGCAATGTTGCCGCTTCCGCCAAACTGAGATGCTCAGGCACGGCAACAATTGCTGCCTCATCTGCAACGATGTATTCGGCCAACACGCCATTGGTTTGTCCGCCACCTAGCGCTGAAGCCATGTGATGCAAACGAAACGCACCAGCAACCCAATCAGCAAAAAAACCAGGGCTGACTCTATCGCCCTCACGCCATTGTGCCACTGCGCTGCCGACAGCCACGACCGTGCCCGCCGCATCCGACAAAGGAACAAGATGAGGCTGGTTGTCATCCTGCATTTTCCGAATCAACAAATCACGGTAATTCAAGCTGGCGGCTCCTACGCGTATAAGTATTTGCGTCGGACTCAGACCAGGTAGTTCGCGTGTTCCAATTTTCAATTGAGCGTAGTGATTACCGGGGCTTAATTCGTATTGACGTGTCAGCATAAGATTTTCCTCAACATTTATATAGTGATCACTACATATTAAAGGCTGTCGATAAATTTCGCAAGAATTATTTAGTGAACGCTATAATATAAGGGAATTGACATTACCACTTGTCGGGAAATAAATTAATCTTAGGAAATAGCCATGACAGAAATTGCAGCCAAGCGAAGTGCGGGCAGACCACGCGTATTTGATCGCGAACGAGCGTTGACTATTGCAATGGATTTGTTTTGGCGCCATGGTTACGAAGGAACGTCAACCGCACAATTGACCGCCGCAATGGGAATTGTTGCACCCAGTCTATACGCTGCCTTCGGCTCCAAAGACCAGCTCTACCTTGAAACGCTGGCGCACTACCAAAGACAACACGCAAGCTATTTTAGTGCCGCCCTTACGGCGGCCACCCCAGCCAAGGAGGCAATTGTTACGCTATTAAATGGCGCAGCACTTCAATTTACAAGTATCGGGCATGCCGCGGGATGCATGGTCTCGACGGCGAATATACATAGTGCCACTGATAATGTAGCAATTGCCGAAGCAACACGCAACGCTCGCCTGACTGCGCAAACAGCAATACGGAAACGTCTGGAACTCGCCATCGATGCTGGAGAATTAGCTGCGCAAACAGATGCCTCCGCACTAGCCGCGTACATTGCAATGGCGATACAAGGCATGGCGGTACAAGCGCATGATGGCGCTAGCTTAACAGCGTTAGAACGAATCGTGGAACTAACGATGCAAGCCTGGCCAACACCCGATGGTACGAACTAAACTAAGACTGGCATCAGCGAGAAGAGCCTCATTTTTATCCCGCTTGGTGTAGAGGTCGATTTGAATGGGTGGACTGCAGAATTTCGAATGGTGCTCCCGAGCACAACGAGATCAATCAATGTAAAAAACTTCGTGACAAGATTTTCATGTTTCCAACGCCTGCAACTCAGCTTCACTAAATCCCGCTTCTTTACGCGCATCGAGATTAAATGGTCCGCGTAATTTAGGGGCTTGATATTGCGCTGCCAAACGTGAATACGTTGTTATCGTGTCGACTCCCTGGGCATCGCACAGACTTTGATACCAATGATTCCCTATCGCCACGTGGCCAATTTCATCACGATAAATAATCAAGAGGATATCGGCACCCGCCTTGTCTCCGGCTTGCGCTAATTTTGCCGACAAACCTGGAGTGACATCCAAACCACGTGCTTCTAAAGTGCGTGGGACCAATGCCAGACGAGCAAGTAAATCATCCGTAGTCTTTTCTGCCATTTCCCACAAACTATTGTGCGCAGGAAAAGCACCATAGTGATATCCCATGGTGCGCAAATGCGCTTCCAGCAATTGAAAATGATAGGCTTCTTCTTTGGCGACTTTCAACCAATCTCGATAGAATTTCTCTGGCATCTCGGCAAAGCGCCACAAAATATCTGCCGCCAGGTTGATTGCATTCATCTCGATATGTGCCAGAGCGTGAACCAATATCGCACGCCCTTCTACCGTTACCATAGAGCGACGACCGACTTTACCTGGAGCAATCAGTTCTGGTTTCTCTGGGCGGCCAGGTATGCCAACTGGTACAGCGAATTGCTTCTCACAATCAACCAGCACATCATCAGGAATGGCAGACAATAGTGCGCATTTGGTATCAGTGTCGGTAGCAAGTAAAGCTTGCAAGGCGGTAGCGCGTAATTCCATTAAAAATCCGTTTTCAAAATACTCATTTTTTGTTAAATCTGACGTAAGTGCTAAGGCAGCGTTAAAATAGCAGCTCAGCTGCATGCAATTCACGCGCTTGGCACACAGCGAAGCTGGGGCGCTTTTGCCTCACCCCTTTTCAGCCTCTATTTTACGGAATTCATATGCCCATTTACCAGTTAGGCGACATTGCACCAGATATCGATGCCTCAGCTTATATTACTGACACCGCCAAAATTATAGGCAAAGTCAAAATCGAAGCCAAAGCCAGCATTTGGTTTGATGCTACCATCCGCGGAGACAATGAATTAATTACGATCAGTGAAAATAGCAATGTGCAAGAAGGCTGCATTTTACACACTGATCCCGGCTATCCCTTAGTTGTCGGTAAAAATGTCACCATCGGCCATCAGGCGATGTTGCATGGCTGCACCATCGGTGAAGGCTCATTAATAGGCATACAAGCCGTGATTTTAAATGGTGCAAAAATCGGCAAAAATTGCCTGGTAGGCGCTGGTGCATTGGTGACAGAAGGGAAAGAATTCCCTGACAATTCACTAATCATAGGCTCACCAGCCAAGGCAGTGCGCGAACTGACCGAGCAAGATATTCGTGGTATGCACCGGAATACCGACAACTACGCCATGCGTGGTCAATTGTATAAAACAGAACTCAAACGCATAGACTAATTCAGCGATTCGTATGTTTTAAGAAGTGCTTGAGCGTTACAAAGAATTACTCGTTTTAGAAAAAGTAAAAAAATGACTGACACCTTACAAAAATTCATGTTCGAAAACGCTGGCGTCCGTGGCGAGCTGGTTGAACTGGAATCTTCATGGCAACAGATGTTGTCTCATAAAGTCTACCCAAAAGCCGTGCAAACCATTTTAGGTGAACTGATGGCAGCTTCTGCTTTACTGTCAGCCAATCTGAAGTTTAATGGCACCATGATTATGCAAATTCACGGTGATGGTCCGGTTAAGTTGATGGTTGTTGAATGTGATGCAGATCTGCGCATTAGAGCAACCGCAAAATTAGCTGACGACGCCGTTATCGAAGATCACGAAACACTGAAAGAACTCGTTCATGCCCATGGACAAGGACGCTTCGTGATTACCCTTGATCCGAATGACAAAATGCCAGGGCAGCAGGCTTATCAAGGGATTGTCCCGTTAGACGGTGACACCGTCGCGACCGTGATTGAAAATTACATGCTGCGCTCGGAGCAGCTCGACACCAAACTCTGGCTCGCGGCAAATGAAAAAGTCACCCGCGGAATGCTATTGCAAAAACTACCAGAAATCGGCGGTTCGGGCGCGCAAGCAGAAGATGGCGAAGACATGTGGAGCCACGCTGTCATGCTGGGCGACACCTTGAAACACGAAGAGCTGTTAAGCACCGATATTGCAACACTGATGCATCGCCTGTTCTGGGAACAAACTTTACGCGTATTTGATCCTCTGCATCCGGTTTTCCATTGCAGCTGCACGCGTGAAAAAGTCGGCGATATGCTCAAAATGTTAGGTCAGGCAGAAGTAGAATCAGCGATAGCCGAGATCGGCAGACTTGATATTAATTGCGATTTCTGCGGAAAACATTACGGCTTTGACCAGGTTGATTGCACGCAGTTATTCGTTGCTAAAACGTTAGCCGAAGGCACAGTCACACCAACTGAAATTAAGCACTAAGTTTTTTCGGCACCAATAAAGCCAGATGGCAAAAAGCGCTCTCGCTAGCACCATCTGGCATCCATCACCGCAAAGACAATCAACCATTAGCAAGCGTCAGCTTGCGCTCTTCCGTATAAGCCCACCAGACAAGCGCTGGTTCGCCATTCATAAACCTGGTGACCGATATGAAGACGTCGATCACGCATGGGTCGTGTTGCTTGCCTGTCAGCCGACACAAACTCTCATATAGTTCATAAGGACAACGCCCGACTAACTGATCTGGCGTATCAATACCAAGAATCTTTAAATCATCTGCGCCCGCTTTACCAATATTAGGTAAGTCAGTTAATTTTTTAAGACGCTGGCGGTCAACTTTATCGGGATGCATATTTTCTTTACTCTCAGATCATAGGTCGCGAGCACTGTAGCTTAATCAGGATTCACCTAAAAATGTGCTTGACCATAACACGGTGTCAGGCTTTATAGTCTCGCAAAATCAATGGAGACTTGCCATGTTATTAAAAATTGGTGAACTTGCAAAACGTACCGGCTTGACCGTACGCATTCTGCACCACTACGACAAAATCGGGCTACTACGCCCGTCAGAACGCTCTGAGTCTGATTACCGCCTGTACAACCGTGACGATATTACTCGCCTGCATCGAATACAGGCTTTACGCCGCCTGAATTTGTCCCTGGCTGAGATTGCCACACTGGTAGAGCAAGATCAAGTCGGGCTGGAGAATGTTGTCTCTGAACAGTTGGCTATGCTGGAACAACAAATTGCCAGCAGCATTGCTTTACGCGACCAGCTTCAACATCTTCAGGAATTGCTTAACGCCAACCAGGAACCACAACTTGATTACTGGTTAGGCGTAATGGAAATGATGAGTATCGCCGATAAATATTTTACGCGGGAAGACCTGCATAAACTAAGGCACCATAAAAATGGGAGTGTCTCTCCGGATTTGCGCATGCAAGAATTGATCAAAGAAGCCAAAAAATTATTGCAGGCTGGAATACGCCCGGATGATGCAAAGGCGAAAGATCTGGCGGTGCGGTGGGTTACGACGATGAATGAGACCATGCCATCAATTCCACGCTATCTCACTATTATTACCAAGATGCACAGAAATGAGCCTTCGCTACAAACACTGACTGGCGTCGACAACGAATTGATGGATTTCATTACACAAGCCAGTATTGAAGTGCGTTACAGCATTTACAGAAAATATCTGAGTGAGCACGAATTGCGTTGCTTCCGGAGTTCAATGCTAAAGCACTCTTTGGAGTGGGATTTAATTTTTTCAGAAGTGCGTGAACTCATACAAGCTGGCATACCCGCTACCTCTACGCAAACTCTCACGGTATTAAGAAAATGGCGCAGCCTATTTTTAGACGCGTGGGGTGGTGACATGGCAACCATTGCGAAAGTGAGAGAAATTCATACCAAAGAAAGCGGGGTCTTGTTGGGTGGGAGCATAACCCAGGAACTGATGACTTATGCCAGACAAGGCCTGGTTTATTTGGAAGCAGAAATCAGACAACAATCGAATTAAAGGAAAAATCATGCAGCCACAAATAAAAAAAGAAGCAAAAGCAACTGCAACGACAACGACAACGACAACGGCAAAAGCAACTCTATTTAGTGATAAGAATTTTCGCTGGCTGATCGGCGGGAGTACGATTTCCATGTTGGGCGATCAGTTCACTATGGTCGCTCTGCCATGGCTGGTGTTAAAAATGACTGGCGACACCTTCATCTTAGGAATCGTGCTGGCAATGTTAGGTGTGCCTCGTGCATTGTTTATTTTTATCGGTGGCGCCATCGTTGATCAATATTCGCCTAAACGCGTCATGATGATCACCAAGTGCATCAATACCGTATTGCTCGCCACACTTGCAGGTTTAGTTTTCTCTGGCCATTTGAGTCTATGGATGGTGTACGCTTTGGCGCTCAGCCTGGGCATCTCTACAGCATTTAGCATACCGGCCGGAACATCGATGCTCCCGCGCGTGGTCGCTCTGTCGCAGCTTCAAATAGCCAACAGCATTACGCTGAGCATACGTCAGGTCAGTATGTTTTTAGGTCCCGTCATGGCAGGTATATTGATTGCGATATGTGGGCAATCAGAGAATGCCGGAATTAAAGACTCAACTGGGCTCAGTGCGGCGTTTTTATTGGATTGCGCCAGTTATGCGATTTCAGCATGGACCCTAAACAAAGTGATAACCAGAGACGATGCGCAGAATAAATCTGACGCTGTGAGTATCTTAAAGAATGTCTTCACAGGTTTACAATTTTGCTGGCAACAAAAAGAGTTACGTACTTGCTTCATGTATTGGTCAGCCATCGCCTTTTTTATTATGGGACCTATGCAAATTGCGATGCCTCTGCTAGCGACCAAGCTTAACAACAGCGCTGGCACTTTTGGTTTATTAGCGGGTGCTCACGGTGCAGGAACACTCTTAGGTATGGCAGTTTCTGGCATCAAACCCAATCTGCGTTTTGGCACGCTGGGTGGCACCATGTTATTGATTGATTTTATCATTGCACTTTTGTTTATGCCTTTAGGTTTGGTGCAATCTAGCTGGCAAGCGGTGTTGATATTATTGACGATAGCCAGTCTTGGTGGCTATCTGCATGTCGCGGTGTTCACCTGGATACAAACGCAGGTGCCACCTGCCCTGCTGGGCCGGGCAATGAGTATGTTTATGTTTATCTTCATGGGTATAGGGCCGATATCGGCCGCACTATCTGGTTGGATGATGCGTAGTCTGCAACTGACACAGTTATTCTTTGTTTGTGGAGCTATGTTGATGTTGATCGTTATATTTGCGCTATTTGCGTCACCGATGCGACTAGTAAAGGACAATCGTGCTAGCGCCAATCAGGCTGGCTAAGTCTTTACAAGCATAAAAGTAAGGCAATAAATAAGGCAATAAATAAGACAATAAATAAGGCAATTACCTGGTCAGTAATTGCCTTATTTGTTTCACTCACAATGAAGCAGAAATTTTAGAATGCAGCGATACCTGTTTGCGCACGACCAAGTATCAGCGCGTGGATGTCATGCGTACCTTCATAGGTGTTCACGACTTCCAGATTCACCAGATGACGGGCAATGCCGAACTCATCGGAGATACCATTACCACCGAGCATATCGCGCGCCATGCGGGCAATATCCAATGATTTACCGCAAGAATTACGTTTCATGATCGACGTAATTTCGACAGCGGCAGTACCTTCATCCTTCATACGACCTAAACGCAGACAGCCTTGTAGCGCCAGCGTGATTTCAGTTTGCATGTCGGCAAGCTTCTTCTGGATCAATTGGTTAGCCGCTAAAGGACGACCAAATTGTTGACGATCCATGGTGTATTGACGCGCCGTATGCCAGCAGAACTCTGCCGCGCCCAATGCGCCCCATGCGATACCGTAACGTGCAGAATTGAGGCAAGTGAACGGGCCTTTCAAGCCTTCTACGTGCGGCATCAGGTTTTCTTCTGGCACGAACACTTCGTCCATCACGATTTCACCAGTGATCGAAGCGCGCAAACCCACTTTGCCGTGGATTGCCGGGGCAGATAAACCTTTCCAGCCTTTTTCTAAAATAAAGCCGCGGATACGTCCGTCATCAGTTTTCGCCCACACGACGAAAACATCTGCGATAGGACTATTGGTGATCCACATTTTGGCGCCAGACAAAGAGTAACCACCTGGCACGGCTTTAGCGCGGGTCACCATACTACCAGGATCGGAACCATGATTTGGCTCAGTCAAACCAAAGCAACCTATCCACTCACCGGTTGCCAGTTTAGGCAAGTATTTTTGTTTTTGCGCTTCGCTACCAAATTCATTGATCGGCACCATGACCAAGGAACTTTGTACGCTCATCATTGAGCGATAGCCAGAATCGATGCGCTCGACTTCGCGAGCGACCAGACCGTAACATACATAATTGAGGCCAGCTCCGCCGTATTCGGTGGGGATCATCGAACCGAGTAAACCAAGTTCGCCCATTTCTCTGAAGATGGCAGGGTCAGTTTTTTCGTGGCGGAAAGCTTCCAGCACTCGTGGTGCGAGTCTTTCTTCACTGTAGGCGCGCGCAGCGTCTTGCACCATGCGCTCTTCGTCCGTCAACTGCGAGGACAATAACAAAGGGTCTTCCCAACTAAATACTGCCTTAGCCATCTAATTCTCCTGAATATTTTTTGTGTTAATTTTTTACGGTATAGCGAAACAATCACGAAGCAAGCAAAGCTGAACATACATCAATTTTTGGCATCTTGCGCTTGCTGCAATAAAGACAAGCCCAATTGCACCCTGCGTACCAGCCAAGGACTAGGACGATAACGCGGGTCGCCGGTGCTGTCCAGCATATTCCGCAATACCAATAGTATACGCGAAGCACCCAATTTGTCGCCCCAGCTTAATGGGCCATCAGGATAAGCCAGCCCTAATACCACTGCCAAATCAAGGTCGGCCGGGCTGCAAACAGCCTGTTGGCTCATATCACAGGCGACATTGACAATACTGGCGATGATACGTTGAGCAACAAAACCAACGCTATCCTGTATCAAATGGACAATACAATTGAATTCTGACAAATTTCTTTTCAATTGTTGCGCCAAATGCGCATCGGTCGCGGGATTTAGCATGACTGTCATTGATACATCGCTTGCAAACATCGTATCCACCCCCACTGTCCGGCGCGCATCCAGTCCTTCTCGTACAACACAGGTACTGACATCTTCGCCAAAGGGGGTGACGATGCACAAAGCGTGTTCAGAGGGCGAAGTGCTGGTATCAAGCGGCATATCACAGTGCGCAAAAAATGCAGATAACAAGGCATGCGCTTCGGTATCTTGCCGACTAATCCAGATCGGAATATGCCAACGCGCATCCACCGACTCAGGAATCGTCGGAGATAGATCAGGGGTCGTTGGGTAGGAATAAAAACCCTCACCGCTTTTACGTCCTAATAAACCTGCCTGCAAGCGTTGCGCCGCTATCTGGCTAGGGCGATAACGTGGCTCTTGATAGTATTGCTGGTAAATTGCTTCCATTACCGGATGCGACACGTCCAGCCCGGTCAGGTCCATCAATTCAAACGGGCCCAATTTAAAACCTGCGCTACGCATGATTTGATCGATAACACTGACATCGGCGACATTTTCTTGAAGAATTTTAAGCGCTTCGGTCACATAGGCGCGTCCGGCGTGGTTGACGATAAATCCTGGGGTATCCTTGGCCAACACTGGGGTGTGTCCGGTTTCCTGCACAAAAATCCGCAATTGCGAAATCACTGCCGTGTCAGTACGTAGACCGTGGATGACCTCGACCACTTTCATCAAAGGTACGGGATTAAAAAAGTGTAGCCCAGCCACGCGTTGTGGCAGCCGGGTCTTTGCAGCAATTGAGGTCACAGACAAGGACGAGGTATTGGTAGCGAGTATGCAATGTTCACTGACCACCTCATCCAATTGTGCAAATAAATCGCGCTTGACATCCAGGTTCTCGATGATGGCTTCTATCACCAGATCACTGGACGCCAATCCCGACAAGGTATCAACCACCCGCAACTTAGATTTGGCTGCCGAACATAAGTGCGGACTGAGCTTGCCCTTGTCTTGCATTTTATCCCACTGCAAACAAATATCGGCTCTCGCTTTTTCTGCCGCAGCGGTGTTCACATCAAACAATAGCACCTGAAAACCCGCCTGAGCGCTGATCTGTGCGATCCCTTTGCCCATCGCACCAGCCCCCACCACCGCAATGACTCGCAACATAAATTACTCCGGAATAATCGCCGTGACTTCAATTTCTACTTTAGCGCGGTCTTCAATCAACGCAGCCACCTGCACTGCAGTCATCGTTGGGTAATGCTTGCCAATGATATCGCAATAAGCAACGCCGATTTCTTTGTAGGCATCAACATATTCTTTTTTATCAGTCACATACCAGGTCATGCGCACGATATGCTCTGGTCTAGCATCGGCTTGTGCCAATACTTCCACGATATTAAGCAAGGCCTGACGCACTTGCCCGGCAAAATCATCGGTATGAAATTGTCCTTGTGCATCCCAACCTATCATACCGCTGACGCAGACTGTGCGCCCACTAGCTACAATACCATTCGAATAACCGCGTGGTCTGGCCCAACCTTCGGGTTGAAGAATTTGCATCAATGTTTGCGTCATTTTTCTTCTCCTGATGTAGTCGCAGCAAATTCTTTGAGTAATTCTCTTCCAATAATCAATTGCTGGACTTCACTCGCCCCCTCATAAATGCGCAATGCACGAATCTCGCGATACAGGCGCTCCACAGGCACTTCGCATACGACGCCAAGACCGCCAAACATTTGTAAGGCAGCATCGATCACTTGTTGCGCACTTTCGGTCGCCGTTAGCTTAGCCATTGCCGCTTCTTTGGTGACTTTTTTCCCCTGATCGCGTTGCCAGGCGGCGCGATAAATTAACAAAGCCGAGCTATCAATGGCCGTTGCCATTTGCGCGAACTTTGCTTGTGTCAATTGGAAATCAGCTAAAGTCTGATTAAACATCTTGCGACTTGTCGCGCGATGTAAAGCCTCGTCCATTGCACGACGCGCAAATCCCAGCGCAGCGGCAGCAACTGAAGTGCGGAAAACATCTAAGGTCGCCATCGCCACTTTAAAGCCCTGCCCCGCTTCACCTATACGTTGGGAGGCCGGAATACGGCATTGCGTAAATTTCAGACGTGCCAGCGGATGTGGTGCAATCACGTCGATGCGTTCGGCAATTTCAAAACCGGGCGAACCAGCATCGACAATAAAAGCCGAAATACCACGTGCTCCCGGTGCCTCACCTGTGCGGGCAAACACCACATACATATCAGCAATGCCACCGTTAGAGATCCAGGTTTTTTCGCCATTTAAAATATAATCATTACCATCTGGTGTCGCGGCGCATTGCATTGCTGCTACGTCAGAGCCAGCTTCTGGCTCTGACAAAGCGAAGGCAGCGATTTTTTCACCACGCGCTACGGCACTTAAATAAGTTTGCTTTTGTTCTTCGGCACCGAACAAACTGATCGCACCAGAACCCAGGCCCTGCATCGCAAACGCAAAGTCTGCCAGACCAGAATGGCGCGCCAAGGTTTCACGCAACAGGCACAACGCCCGGGTATCAATCACATCCGTCGCCGCACCGTAAGTCTTACCACCAATCGCATGTGTAAGCCAACCACCCTCGCCCAATTGCTTGACCAGGTCTATACATGCCTGATCTACATCATGCCCATGGCCGTCTGAAATATGTTGCGCAGCCCAGGCATCGAGCTGTAGTTGCAAATCGCGATGACGCTGATCAAAAAATGGCCAATCCAGATAACTACGATCGGATTTTGATAATACATGCGTCATGCTTAATCTCCTTCGAATACTGGTTTTTGCTTAGCCACAAACGCATGATAAGCACGATGAAAATCATTGGTCATCATACAAATTGCCTGTGCTTGCGCTTCTGCCTCGATGGCTTCGTCGACGCCCATATTCCATTCTTGCTGCAACATTTTTTTTGTCATTGCATGTGCAAATGTTGGTCCTTCTGCGAGATTTTTTGCGTATTGGCGAGCATCAGATAACACATCATCTGGTGAGCTCAGGCGATTAAAGAAGCCCCAACGCTCACCCTCTTCACCAGACATTGAACGTCCGGAATACAGCAAATCAGACGCCCGTCCCTGACCAATTAAGCGTGGCAAAATCGAGCACGCCCCCATATCACAGCCAGCCAGACCAACGCGCGTAAATAAAAACGCGGTTTTGCTGCGTGCCGTACCAAAGCGAACATCCGAAGACAAAGCCAGGATCGCACCTGCACCCGCGCAAACACCATCGATTGCCGCAATAATTGGTTGCGGACAAGCGCGCATCGCCTTCACCAGATCACCCGTCATTCGCGTAAAGCTAAGCAAACCTGGCATGTCTAATTGGGTCAGCGGACCGATAATTTCATGCACGTCACCACCCGAGCAAAAGTTTTCTCCGGCACCAGAAATGACAATCGCTTTGACATCATCGGCATACGCAAGTGCACGAAACAGATCCCTCAGTTCAGCGTAGGATTCAAAGGTCAATGGATTTTTACGTTCTGGGCGATTTAGAATAATCGTGGCAACCGTATCTGCCACTTCAAAATAAAAATGCTGCGCTTCATAGGTCGCCAGATGCAGGCGGCCACCTGGCAATTGATGCGTTTGTCCCGGGAGGTATTTCATGGTTTATTCCTGTTCAGACTTATTTTCAAACTTGCTTATTGAGACATTCAAGTGATTTTTTACTTGCGATAATAATTCGGACAAATGGGTTTTCTGCTTGCCGGGCATGCCGGAAAATAATTCAGCAATCCAGCTTTCATGCACCGCTGCCATGCGTTGAAAAGCCTCACGCCCGCTGGCTGTAAGCTTGACACTGTAGGCACGCCGATCTTTAGGATCAAGCACCCGCACCACCAGGTTTTCTTGCTCAAGCTGATCGGTAATGCCAGTAATATTGCCGCCGGTGACCATCATGCGCTTAGACAATTCACCCATACGCAATCCGTCCGGGTAACGTTCAAGTTGTGCCATCAGATCAAAACGCGGCAAAGTAATGCCAAACTCGTTGCGAAGACGCGAACGAATCTCTGCTTCTACCATCACCGTACAAGACAGCATGCGTAACCAAAGGCGTAAAGAATCATGGTGATCGCCAGTCAATCGGGTTTCCAGATCGGAATTGACTTCCAGCTCCCCCTTATTCAATTCGGTATCCATTACATTACCTCGCCACCAGCAACGGCAATAGACTGACCTGTGATGGCACTTGCCTGAGTCTGGCACAGCCAGGCGACTGTATTAGCTACCTCAGAAGGCTGCACTAGTCGCTGCTGCGGATTGCCGGAAGCCAACGCCGCACGCGCCTGCTCTTCGGTTCTACCGGTTTTCGACATAATATTGCTGACCGCCTCTTTGACAATATCTGTTTCTGTATAACCAGGGCACACCGCGTTAACTGTGACACCCGTGGTTGCCAACTCCAAAGCCAGTGCGCGGGTCAGTCCGATCACACCATGTTTGGCCGCACAATAAGCACTGACATACGGATATCCAGTCAAACCTGCCGTACTGGCGACATTGATAATACGGCCCCAGCCAGCTTCCAACATGACAGGCAGTACCTGTTTGGTGCAATGGACCGTACCCATCAAATTCACATTCAGCATCTGCTGCCAATGTGCAGTATCGGTTTTTAAAAATGGCGCAGAACTTGCCTGACCAGCGTTATTGACCAGAATATCGATAGGCCCCAGCTGCTGTGCTGCGAGTGCAAAGTTGATTTCAACGGCTTTTGAATCAGAAACATCAAGTACGATGTAAGCGATCCCGGGTTCGCCATGTGCACTGCTAAGACTTTTCATTGCAGCCTTGAGGACTTCCTCATTGCGTCCGGCAATCGTTACGTTTAGCCCCTGCGCCAGCAAAGCATCAGCAATTGCATAGCCTATGCCTTTACCTCCACCAGTAATCAGCGCGTGCTTATTGTTCAGATTTTTTTCGGTCATCATCAAGCTCAGCCTTCAAGTAACTTTGCCGCGATTTGCTGCGGCGTCAGACCGGCGCTCGCTGCTGCAATCTGGCGTTCACGTTCGAGATTACGTTCCAACTGGAATTTACCGGCCACGTATTGCTTCGGCCATGCGATGTCGGTCACGCCGAGTTTGGCGGCTTCATGTAAAGTCCATGCCGGATCAGCCAGATGTGGTCGCGCGATCGCGCACAAGTCAGCACGACCAGCAGCGATAATGCTATTGGCATGATCGGCTTCAAAAATAGCGCCAACGGCCATCGTAGGAATCTGCACTTCGTTACGGATACGGTCAGCAAACGGCGTCTGGAACATGCGTCCAAACACGGGCTTTTCAGCTTTACTCACTTGACCAGAGGAACAGTCAATTAAATCAGCACCCGCCGCTTTGAATAAACGGGCAATTTGCACCGCATCGTCTGGTGTGATACCGCCCTCCACCCAATCATGCGCGGAGATACGCACTGAGATAGGCTTTTCTTGCGGCCACACAGCGCGCATAGCGGCAAACACTTGCAAAGGAAAACGGCAACGGTTTTCTAACGACCCGCCATATTCATCTTCACGTTGATTCGTCAACGGAGAAATAAAGCTAGACAACAAATAGCCATGCGCACAGTGCAACTCCAGCCAATCAAATCCAGCCTGCTCTGCGGCTTGTGTTGCCTGCACAAAATCATGTGATATTTTATCCAAATCAGCCAACGACGCAACGCGTGCCAATTGCGAAACACCAGGCAGATAACGCTGCTCAGAAGCAGAAATCAAAGGCCAATTATCATTAGTCAGCGGCTGATCAATACCCTCCCAAGCGACGCGGGTGGAACCTTTCGCACCGGCATGCCCCAATTGCACTGCGATCTTGGCATCGGTATTCGCATGCACAAAATCGACAATGCGCTTCCACGCCACCGTATGTTCCGGCGCATATAAACCAGGGCATCCTGGGCTAATACGTGCATCCGCAGAGACGCAAGTCATTTCGGCAAACACCAGACCCGCCCCACCCATTGCGCGACTACCAAGGTGCACTAAATGATAGTCCCCCGCCACACCATCCACCGCCGAATATTGCGCCATGGGTGACACTACAATGCGATTTTTCAACACCACATCGCGTAATTTGTAAGGCGTCAACATCGGAGGAATTGCTTGTGCACTGGCAGGCATAGGAACACCTGCTTTGGCATACGCTTGTTCGGCAATCCAGTGCTCAAAACTACGGACATAGCTGGCGTCGCGGACTCGCAGATTTTCATGTGACAAACGCTGGCTGCGGGTCAACATAGAATACGCAAATTGCGGTGCGTCAAGCGCAGTGTAGCGTGAAACGTTTTCAAACCATTCCATCGAATTACGTGCCGAGCTTTGAATCTTCAACACTTCGATCGAGCGCAATTGCTGATAATGATCGAGCACCGCCTGCATGCCTTGCTCACCATATTGCGAAAAGCTATTGCTTAACTCAATCGCGTCTTCTAACGCCAACTTGGTACCAGAGCCTATCGAAAAATGTGCTGTATGTGCGGCGTCACCCATCAAAATAACTGGTACTTGTTTTTGATTGACTGTGTTCCAATGCACCCAATTTTTGCAAATAATGCGTGGAAATTTAATCCAGTTCGCAGAACCACGTAAATGTGCAGCATTCGCCATCAAGGCATTACCATCCAGATATTTGGCAAACAGACGCTCGCAAAAAGCAATCGCTTCTTCTTGCGACATTTTGTCTATGCCCGCCTTGAGCCAGACTTCTTCTGGCGTCTCGACAATAAAGGTCGCAGTATCACCGTCATACTGATACGCATGCGCCTGAAACCAACCGTGTTCGGTTTCTTCAAACGCAAAGGTAAAAGCGGAGAATAATTTTTTGGTGCCTAACCAGACAAAGCGGCATTTGCGTGTATCAATATCTGGCTGATAACTCGCCTCATAGCGCGTTCTGATGCGGCTATTGAGACCATCCGAAGCGATCACGATATCGGCATCATATTGGGCTGCCAAAGCCTGATCATCGGATACATCAGTTTCAAATACCAGCTTAACGCCAAGCGCTTCGCAACGCGCCTGTAAAATATTCAGCAAGCGCTTTCTGCCTATCCCACAAAAGCCGTGTCCGCCAGAAGTAACGACCTGCCCTTTAAAATGGGTGTCAATATCATCCCAATGATTAAACGCCTGCAAAATCGAACGTGCAGTATCTTCATCCGCCTTGACGAGATTACCTAAAGTTTGATCAGAAAAAACGACGCCCCAACCAAACGTATCGTATGGGCGATTGCGTTCTACGACTGTGATCTGATGCGCTGGATATTGCTTCTTCATCAGTAAAGCAAAATACAATCCGGCTGGTCCACCGCCTATGCAAAGAATATTCATCTCGTTTCCCAAAATTGAGTTTCGATGATCTTCATCGGGATCATCGTCAAATCATGTCACTGTGCAACGCGCAATTTAAAACGCTGTAATTTGCCAGTCTCAGTTCGCGGCAATGCTGTTTTAAATTCGATCGCTCGTGGATATTTGTAAGGCGCTATAGATTGCTTCACAAAGTCTTGAATATCTTTAGCTAACATATCGTCCACTACCACATCAGGCCGGGCAACGATAAACGCCTTGACGATCTGACCTCGCTCTTCGTCAGCAATACCGACGACCGCACACTCAGCAACCGCTGGATGCAATAAAATCGCTTCTTCCACCTCCGGGCCAGCGATGTTATAACCAGCTGAAATAATCATGTCGTCAGTGCGGGCGCAATACCAAAAATAGCCATCGGCATCCATCTGATACGCATCGCCAGTGAGATTCCAACCATTCAATACGTATTTCGTTTGACGCTCATCCGCCAGATAACGGCACCCGGTGGGCCCCTTCACCGCCAGGCGCCCAACCACACCCGCCGATACTTGATTTCCATCCTCATCCAGTATGCAGGCCTGATAGCCAGGAATCGGTTGACCAGTTGCGCCCGGACGCACTTGTTCATCAGCAGCGGAAATAAAAATGTGCAACATTTCGGTCGCACCGATGCCATCAATCATGATCAATCCGGTCGCCTGACGCCACGCTTCACGTGTGGAAATTGGTAATGCTTCTCCCGCAGAGACGGTTTTACGCAGGCTGGTCAGATCATGTTGCGACACTAATCCCGTCATCTGACGATAAAAGGTAGGTGCAGTAAAACAAATCGTTGCTTTAAAATCGGCAATGGCTTTGAGTAATAATTCTGGCGTTAATTTTTCGAGCAAGACTGCGGTTGCACCTACCCGCAATGGGAACAGCAGTAAGCCCCCAAGCCCAAAGGTAAACGCCAATGGTGGTGTGCCTATAAAAATATCGTTGACGGCAGATTTGAGTGTAGAACGTGGAAAGCAATCGCAAATCGCTAATACATCGCGATGAAAATGCATGGTTCCTTTGGGTTTACCTGTTGTACCAGAGGTAAAGCCGATCAGACACACATCTTCCGCCGCAGTATCCACAGCCGCAAATTCAACAGACTTCGATTGCATGCGAGTTTCAAGCGAATCGTCACCACCGCAAAAGTACATCACGTGCTGTAAGCGGGGTTGCTCCTGGCGGGTCTTTTCTAAATCTTCATGTAAGGAATAAGAACAAAGTGCATGTGTGATTTCTGCTTTTTCAACGATCACACCCAACTCTTTGGCACGTAGCAAGGGCATCGTCAGTACAGCGATACCACCCGCTTTAATCACTGCAAAAAAACAGGCTGCCATCATGGGGTGATTCGCACCGCGCAATAAGACGCGATTTCCGGCGACCATCCCTAAATCTTGCACCAGAACATGAGCAATGCGATTTACTTTTTCTTGTAATTGCGCGTAAGTCCAGGCTTCTGTGTAGGTGCGTATCGCGACCTTATCGGCAAAACCCTGTGCGCAGGCTTTATCTAAAATCTCTGCAACAAAATTAATCCGCTCGGGATATGCCAGCTCGGGCAAAGAAAAACTCAACTCTGGCCACTGTTCACGCGGCGGCAAGTTATCGTAGGCAAACGTATCCACATGAGCGGACACCGTTTGTGCATTTATAGCCATGTCACCTCCTATCACTTCATTTTCGGCGAAGAATTCAGGACTTACGCAATCAAGTGAAATATACTTTAAACCTAAACTATTTAAAGGTAAAGTAATTTTAAAGACAAATCTAAAAAACTTTAGGATGGCTCTTCACCTCAAAAAACAAAAGCAACACAACTTAAATAAAAGTCGTAATTTAACGTCAAGCAATCTTACGACACGGGTCACGTCCGTTACACACCACAGTTGCAATAAAACAATACAATAATTGCAATTTATTTAAATTTAATTTATTGTCATAAACAATTTCCTCTCATCTTTAATCGCCGATGCGCACGAGAGATGAGGGATGTTTTACCTCAGATACATCACTTAACAGACTGACGTAACAATATGGAAGCAGGCATGGAAATTTCCTTGAATCAACGTTCAAATATGGTTTCACCGATCAGAAAAATTTTGCGTTGGACGCTAACCTTTATTGGTGGTGTAACTGCGCTAGCAATCTCTATTATCGTTGTCGGGATTCTGATCAATCTAAAAGATGAACCACTTGATTCAAAGGCAAAAGCCATGCTTGACGGTACGACCAATGCTGTTGATCCGAAAACCAATGGCTACTTTGTATTGATTGCAATGGATGCCGATGAAAGTCTGGATGTCTTAAAAACAGGGCAGGAAGTAACGGAAAAATATATAACCCTCAGCAAGGCAGACCCATTGCGACCTGACTACACAAAAAGCACAAGTTATAAAACAACGACTCTTTTTACCCGACAAAACGATCGCTGCAGAGATGTCACCAGCACCTGTATTGAGGCAGATATTTTAAACAGAAATAAAGTAGAAACAATGATCTCACAGAGTTTACTTCTGTTAAAACGCTATGAAATGATTCAACAACTCCCAAATTTTGAGGAGCCGCCAATTTTTTCAGTGACAACACCTTTACCGCAATACTTAGCGTTGCTGAATGCTTCAGACGTGGTCATTACGAAAGCTGTTTTTAATATTGCAGATGGAAAAACACAAGAAGGTATCGATGCGTTAAAGAAAAACGATCAATTCTTACGCCGCTTGATGCAACAGTCATCGACACTCACTTCCAAACACGTCGTCAGCGCCATACTTCGAAAGCAAATCAGGGCGATCAGTGAAATTATTGAAGTCTATCCACGCGTACTCAAAAGCAATGGTAATGAAATGAGTGGCATGCTGCGCCCTATGAGCGAAGCGGAACTTTCAATGGCTTCTTCATTTAAAAAAGAAGCCCAATTTGTCTTAAAAAATCTGACAACCGGGTATGTGACAGGCGCTCCGGAAACCGTTTCAGAAAAATTTTCTGCATTACTTATTAAAGCGTTCTATCAACCAAATATCACTATGAATTTGATGGCAAATTATCTTGAACCGATAATACAGGCCGCACATCTTCCGCCATCAGGTTTCAAGCAAGCTGAAAATGAAATAAAACTGCGTACAAAAGACACCAACAAACAAACTTTTTCGACTTTCGTTCATTTTTTGTACAACCCAGTAGGCAAAGGCCTTTACGAAGCTCAGATTGCGCATCCAGAAAGCTATTTTAGATACATGGAACAAATCGCCGATCTTGACGGCTATATCCGTCTGGTTGGCTTGCAAGCTGAAATACGCCGCAAAGGCGTGACCGTTGACGCAATACAGAATTTTGTAGCAACGACTGATAGCCAGTTTAGAAGCCCCTATGATGCAACGCCAATGACGTGGGTAGCGCAAAAGAAGCAATTACAATTTGTTGGGCGCCAGAACTACAGCGACTATAAAAGCGATTTATCTGGAAGAAACATCTACACTGTTCAACTGCACTGAAGAAGGAAAATTGTACAGCAGTGTATTAGTGCTTTGAGATTGGTTTTTTAGCCGCAGCTTTCGGAGGTGGTTGCTGCGTGGTTTCTGCCGGAACAGATGCCGGCATGATTGCATTTGAATCCAGAATCTGAACAAAAACTTCGTCTTTTTTGATCATACCTAACTCAAAGCGGGCGCGCTCCTCAACGGAGTCGGTACCAGTTTTCAGATCAGCGACCTCTGATTCGAGTTTACCATTGCGCTCTTTGAGTTTATTGTTATTTGCTTTTGCCTGGTCTACTTGGCGCTGAAATTCCCAGACGCGCAGCCATCCCCCCTTCCCCAACCATAAAGGGTACTGAATCAGTGCCAGCAAAAGAATAAAACATACAGCAATCAGTCGCACAAATACTCGCGTTTAAAATTGAATTAAAGAACAATAAAAAGGGGAACATCGTTCCCCCTTTCTCATCTGAAAACGATGAATTATTTCAGATTATAGAATGCATCACGGCCTGGGTAGCTCGCGATTTCACCCAGATCTTCTTCAATACGCAATAATTGGTTGTATTTTGCCATACGATCAGAACGGGACATAGAACCAGTTTTGATTTGCAAAGCATTCATACCAACAGCAATATCAGCAATGGTGCTATCTTCTGTCTCGCCAGAGCGATGAGAAATAACAGCGGTGTAGCCTGCACGTTTTGCCATTTCAATCGCTGCAAACGTTTCAGTCAAAGTACCGATTTGGTTAATTTTGATCAAAATCGAGTTAGCGATACCCTTCTGGATACCCTCTTTCAGGATTTTAGTGTTGGTCACAAACAAATCATCGCCGACCAACTGTACTTTTTTGCCCAGTTTTTCTGTCAGAATTGCCCAACCTTCCCAGTCACCTTCAGCCATTGCATCTTCAATGGAGATAATAGGATATTTGTCGACCCAAGTCGCCAACAGGTTAGTGAAATCCGTCGCAGACAAAGTCAAGCCTTCGCCTTCGAGGTGGTATTTGCCGTCTTTGTAGAATTCGCTCGCTGCGCAATCCAGACCCAGAGCGATTTGCGTACCTGGCTCATAGCCCGCTGCTTCAATCGCTTGAATGATCATTTTGATCGCAGATTCGTGGTTATCAACGGAAGGAGCAAAACCACCTTCGTCACCAACCGCTGTCGTCAAACCTTTTTCTTGCAGGATTTTTTTCAGTGCGTGGAAAACTTCTGCACCGTAGCGAACTGCTTCACGGAATGTTGGCGCGCCAACTGGGATAATCATAAATTCTTGAATATCCAGATTATTATCCGCGTGAGCACCACCGTTGATGACGTTCATCATAGGCACTGGCAATTGCATCGCGCCGGAACCACCGAAGTAACGGTACAGCGGCAAGCCAGCTTCTTCTGCTGCGGCTTTCGCCACCGCCATCGACACTGCCAACATCGCGTTTGCACCAAGGCGGCCTTTGTTTTCGGTACCGTCGAGGTCGATCAGAGTACGATCGAGGAATGCTTGTTCATTTGCATCCAAACCCATGATCGCTTCCGCGATTTCGGTATTGATGTTTTCGCAGGCTTTTAATACGCCTTTACCGAGGTAACGTGATTTATCACCGTCACGTAATTCAATCGCTTCGCGGGAGCCAGTAGAGGCACCAGAAGGAACCGCAGCGCGCCCCATCACGCCAGACTCAAGCAACACATCACATTCAACAGTTGGGTTACCGCGTGAATCAATAATTTCACGGCCGATAATATCAACGATGGCACTCATTCAATTCTCCTAAACGATCAATATAGCGAACAAAGTAAAAAATCTGATGTAGTGGCGCACATGAAACGTTCTTCTAATTATAAAAAAAGATACGTTACAGCCACCAAAATTACTTAAACTCAAGTGCCAAAAAAACCTCCTATTACTTATGCAGCAATAGGAGGTTTGCATATTTCAATTAAAAACTGGTTTCCAGGAAACTCGTTTTTTTCACCACCCTGTCAAGATCAACAAGGGTGGATAACAATTCTTTCATACGATTCAAAGGCACTGCGTTTGGACCATCACACAAAGCTTCAGCAGGATTAGGATGTGTCTCCATAAACAATCCGGAAACACCTACCGCCACCGCCGCGCGTGCCAGCACCGGCACAAACTGGCGCTCACCACCAGAAGATGAGCCCTGCCCGCCTGGCAATTGCACCGAATGCGTCGCGTCAAATACGACCGGACAATTGGTTTCGCGCATGATCGCCAACGAGCGCATGTCCGACACCAGATTATTGTAGCCAAACGATACGCCGCGCTCGCAAGCCATGAAGTTATCTTCATTGAGGCCAGCCGCTTTTGCAGCAGCGCGCGCCTTCGCAATCACGTTGATCATATCGTGCGGAGCAAGGAACTGCCCCTTCTTAATATTAACTGGTTTGCCAGAGCGACCACACGCTTCAATAAAATCTGTCTGGCGTGACAAAAATGCTGGCGTTTGCAACACATCGACCACGGCGGCGACCGGTGTGATTTCTTCGATGGAATGGATGTCGGTCAGCACCGGGACACCAATCTGCTTTTTGACATCTGCCAGAATCTCCAGGCCTTTTTCCATACCCAAACCACGGAAAGAATTACCTGAGGAACGATTGGCTTTATCAAAAGAAGACTTGTAAATAAATGGTATGCCCAGTTCTTGCGTGATCTCTTTCAGATAGCCCGCTGTATCAAGCGCCATTTGACGCGACTCGATTACACATGGACCAGCAATCAAAAAGAAAGGCTGATCAAGACCAACATCAAATCCACATAACTTCATGTTATTTATCCTTGTGCCTTTTTATGGGCAAGTGCTGCTTTAGCAAAAGCGATGAACAATGGGTGACCATCACGTGGTGTTGATTTGAATTCCGGATGATACTGAACACCGATATAGAACGGATGCACTTCACGCGGCAATTCCATGATTTCGCACAAATCTTCGGTCGCTGTACGAGAAGAAACCACCAGACCAGCCGCTTCAACACGCGTCAGGTAATGGTTGTTCGCCTCATAGCGATGACGATGACGTTCAGTCACTACATTGCCGTAAATTTCTGCAGCCAACGTGCCTGGTTTGATGGCGCAAGTTTGCGCACCCAGACGCATAGTGCCACCGAGATCAGAATTTTCATCACGTTGTTCAACTTTACCGTCGTGATTTTTCCATTCATTGATCAGCGCAACGACTGGTTGCTCTGTCTCCGGATCAAACTCGGTAGAGTTCGCCATGGTCAGGCCAGCCATGTGGCGTGCGTATTCGATGAGTGCAACTTGCATACCGAGGCAAATACCTAGGTAAGGGATTTTGTTTTCACGGGCATAGCGAGCGGCCAGAATTTTACCTTCGACGCCACGCTTACCAAAGCCACCAGGAACCAGAATCGCATCGTATTTTTCCAATGCTTTAGTACCGTGGGCTTCGATTTCTTCAGAATCAACGTACTCAATATTGACGCGGCTTTCCGTGTGAATACCCGCATGGCGCAAAGCTTCAGTCAACGATTTATACGATTCAGTCAAGTCAACATACTTACCAACCATACCGATGGTAACTTGTTCTTTTGGATTTTCGAGGGCATAAATCAATTTATCCCACATCGTCAAATCAGCTGGCTTTGGAGACAACTGTAATTTTTCACAAACAATCTTATCCAAGCCCTGATCATGCAACATTTGGGGAATCTTGTAGATCGTATCTGCGTCCCATACTGAAATAACACCCTCTTCTGGGACGTTCGCAAACAGAGAAATCTTTGCACGTTCATCGTCAGGAATCGGACGATCAGCGCGGCACAGCAGTGCGTCAGGGAAAATACCGATTTCACGTAATTTTTGCACGCTATGTTGCGTAGGCTTCGTTTTCAATTCACCAGCAGCAGCAACATAAGGAACCAGTGTCAGATGCACGAATGCAGCTGCATTACGGCCAGCACGCAGACTTAATTGACGTGCAGCTTCCAGGAATGGCAGGGATTCGATATCGCCGACGGTACCGCCGATTTCAACCAGTGCAACGTCAGCACCCGCTGCGCCGCGATGGATGAACTCTTGAATTTCGTTGGTGATATGAGGAATAACCTGAACAGTTTTACCCAGATACTCACCGCGACGCTCCTTGCGGATCACGGATTCATAAATCTGGCCTGTTGTAAAGTTATTCACCTTCTTCATCTTGGCAGTGATGAAGCGCTCATAATGACCCAGATCCAGATCAGTTTCTGCGCCGTCATCGGTCACGAAAACTTCACCATGTTGGAATGGACTCATGGTACCCGGATCAACGTTGATATACGGATCCAGTTTAAGCATAGTAACTTTGAGACCGCGCGATTCTAAAATGGCGGCGAGAGAGGCGGCAGCGATGCCTTTGCCCAATGAGGAGACTACGCCCCCCGTAACGAATACGAACTTAGTCATTGCAGAAGGTGCCAGACGGCACAAGCGGGAAATTCGAATTATACATCACTCTGGAACAGAGTTCACGCTTTCCCGCTCATGCAGCTAAAAAATATGCAATTCACGAATATTTACATCGCGTACAAAAATTGCAATCTAACAACATTTTGTGCACCAACAGCGTTCGACATTTCTTTTATTTCATTCGCACGACGGAAAATCGAGGCAGTAGCACCATACTTGCCAGCCTGCCACACATAACCCAATTCAATCTCGCCACCAGCAGTTTTTGCATGCACCTTAGGTATGTCTTTACTAAAATAGGCACCTTCTATCGTCGCGTTGTAAGCAACCGCTTTCATGTCGCCACGTAAAAATCCATAACTCGCCGGCTGGTAGGGTAAAGCATTCAAACGGCCAAACCGAATCGCAACTTCTGCGCCCAGATCAGTGAAAATATTTCCGAAACGAGCATGCACCTTAGGTGTGATATCAACGCCAGCAAATGGAAGCAAACGACCTGGCGACATTTCACCTGACAAAACGACGCCAAGTTCATTGTGATACTGAGTACTCCAACCTTGCGGCAGAGGCTGAGTAATCAATCGATGCAATTGCGCCTGCGTCCGGGCACCACCAGCACACTGACCAAAACAACCTATATCCACACCCCAGCGCCAGCTTTTACCGGTCACGTCGACGTTATTATTAAATATGCCACCATACAACCAACCCGCATAGGGGTGATCATTTGACGCCAAC
This sequence comes from Cognatundibacterium jejuense, assembly GCF_014284255.1. GTDB lineage: Bacteria > Pseudomonadota > Gammaproteobacteria > Burkholderiales > Burkholderiaceae_D > Undibacterium > Undibacterium jejuense. Next base: position 52,197 of record NZ_JACOFV010000004.1, on the reverse strand, counting down.
TGCGACGGCAATAACTTAACATCAGATGGCGTATATAAGTCTTGCGCGATACGCCATCCATATTCAACCGAATGCAAATCCGACTGCACAACATAAGTCTTCTGCAAATGATCGCCAGCGGTATAAAACTTATCATCTCTGTTTAAAAGAAAACTATCATTTTCCAATTCCAGCATCCAGATCGCCTTGCCTTGATCCATCACGGTTTTTGCTTGCTGCCAGGAAGGAGCACTAAAGTTTGCAGATGCATTGTCGTTCGCAGCAGCAATGCCAGACACCGTAATGCAGGCTAACGCCACCAAAGATGCCAAAACTTTTTGAGAAAATTTCATATTCGATTCGCGTAAGATCAGTTCAATTTTAATTTCGCCAGCATCTTCAAAACCGCCTCTGCTGTTTGTACTGGCGTTTCCATTGGTATTAAATGCCCCCCTGGTATCAGGACGTAATTTTCAGCCATCAATTTCTTGGTGTAAAAATCGCCTGCCTGGGCACACTCTATCGACTCCGTACCACCGACAAACCCAATCGGCACTGCAGGCGGGCGCCTTATCAAGCGCCCCATACCATGCGGCAGGGTGAGATAAATTGCGGTTTCAACCTCGCGCGTAAAGCGCAGCGTCACCCCTTCAGCAACAGGCACTGTCCCAGCATTAATATAGTCCCACAAGACTTCAGGTGGCCAGATTGCAAACGCCTCTTTAGCGGCAAAATGTTGATAGGCCGCCTCTTTGTCTTTCCAGACATATTTGCGTTTTTCTGAAAAACGCGCGGGCCCATATTTCTGCGCCCAACCAAACATTTTCGAAAATCTCAGTAGCATTGCGCGCCAACCGGCAACCACCGGAGAATCAATCACCACCACACCACGCACCAAATCTGGCCGCGCCCTGGCCGCCATCAATGACAACATGCCGCCAAGCGAATGCCCTAGCAAAATAACGGGTTGCTGATAATTAGCATCCAGCGTGTCGATAAGCTCTTGCACCAGATAACGCCAACCATCAGTCACCGGATAGGCAGGATTATGCCCGAACATCTCGGTAACGCGTACATCATAGTAGGAACGCAATTGATCCAGAAATACACGATACGCCCCTGAAGGGAAACTATTGCCGTGCGCAAAGTGAAGAATAGGCTTACCGGATTGCTCGCTCATAATGATTTACCGCATTATTGACCATACCAATAGCGCGCATGTTCCTGTCTGAATTGAGAAAACTGCAATGATGCGCTGAATTGTAATGTGATTGCACCCGATTCATCGGTTCTTAGACGATTTATTCCAAAATCAGCGTAGCGAGAATACACTTCTGCTTTGGGGTGATGATAGCGACTCAGGTAACCAACCTGAAAAATTCCCAGTGAAGGACTTACTGCATGCAAAAATGCTGGCGTCGACGAGGTACCACTTCCATGGTGTGGTGCCAATAATACATCTGCCTTTAATTTATCGGGAATACTATTGATCAACTCATCTTCCTGAATCGCCTCAATATCACCAGGCAATAACATGGAATGATGATCGGTTGTGACTTTCAGAGTGCAGCTGCGGGCGTTGGGTTTCCATTTGATGCTCTCATAACTGACTGGCACGGGTTGTAAAATTTCAAAATGCACGCCATCCCAATCCCACTCCTGCCCCGCCTGACATCGCCTATGTTGCGCTGATTGCGCCACAATTGGACTATCCAAAGCTAAAGAGCTACTTGTCAGACTCACAGGCAATTGCCTTAGGATGCTGAGCGCACCACCTGAATGATCGCTATCATTGTGCGAAATCATCAACATGTCGAGCGCATTAATCCCACGTGCTTTCAAGTACGGCAGAATGACACGACTCCCACTATCTGAATCAACAGAGTAAGAGGGGCCGGTATCGTACAGCAAACGATGATGCGCAGTTTCCAGTAGCAACGCCATACCCTGCCCCACATCTAATGCCGTCACCCGCAAATCTTTATTTGCAATTGCCAGCGGCGGTTGAAATACCAGAGGCAAGCAACATACCCCTCCGAGCCATCGCATAGGCCACCCTCTGGGCAACAACATCCACAACATCCCCACCAACGCCAGCAAGAAAATCGAAAATGAAGGCAAGGCGGCACTCCACACAGCCATTGGTGATGCACTTAAATAATCTAAAAACCAAACCAAAAGCTGAATCAAACCATGTGCAAGTTTTAACACATGACCTGAAAGCGGCATCGGTAAAACACTGCCCAATAACGCCAGTGGCGTAACAAAAAAACTTACCAAAGGTATCGCCACCGCATTGGCAACCGGCCCCACCAAAGATATCTGCCCGAATAACAACATCGTCAGCGGCACCAGACCTATCGTCACCGCATATTGGGTACGACTAGCTAAACGCACATCGCGAACGATTTTCTGCCAACGCCCATCAGTATCAGGTTGCAGCTGACCTCCTGCCGCAAAAATAATCACGCCAACTGCGCCAAACGACAACCAGAAACCCGGCGACAATACCGCCCAGGGATCAAGCAAAGTCACCAGGGACAAAGCCAGACAAAGCACTGAAGAAAAGCTCGTTATACGCCCGCTCCAGATCGCCACTGCGACCACGAGTAACATATACATCGTACGTTGCGCTGGCACACCAAAACCCGCCAACGCTACATACAACACCGCCATCATTGCTCCAGCTAATGCAGCAATTTTCTGCACAGGGACGTACAAAGGTAAAGACAAGTTCAGATAAAAAGAACGTCGCCACAAAAAAGCCAGCAACCCTGAAAACATACCTGCCACCATCGTGATATGCAAACCTGAGATACTAATCAGATGACCGATACCAACCCGATTAAACACTGTCCAGTCAGACTGCGGGATTTCGCGTTGATCTCCGATCACCAATGCCACAATCACACCGGCATACGGATACCCTGGCAAGGCTGCATGAATACGATCACGCAATATTGCGCGGCCGCGCTCAACGAGATTACCGATACCCCACACAAATTCATCCAAACGCTGATTAACAGCACCACCAACTGCGTCATCACGAATCGTTCCGGTAGCACGTATACCCTGCTCCAGAAGCCAGACTTCATAATCAAAACCATCAGGGTTAGCAGCCCCATGCGGGCGCTTTAGTCGCAGCTTAAAGCGCCAGCGCTCGCCAGGTCGAACGCCGGGATTTTCGGGATCATCAGTGGCTTGTCTTTTCAAATACCACGATAAAGATAATTTTTCCGGAAAGTGAGCTTGATCGTCAGCCGTCAGTCTGCTATCGAGAATCTGCTCAACAGCAAAATTAAATCGCTGCCCCTCTGCCATTTGCAAAGGAAGGCTATTTATCGTGCCGATAATCGTCATATCCTGATTTTCATATACTGACGGTAACGATGTGCGCAAATAGAAGTGTGCAAAACAACTTGCCCAGACAAAACCTACAACCAGAGCGAATAGACCGCGGTTGAGCGTACGCCAGAAATTCGGATTTTCCGTTTTATCAATAAAACGGCGAACAGCAAGAAAGGTCAATGAAGCAAGCGCTATCAGATAGCCAACCTGCGTTAAAGAAAGCAAAGTAGCTTGTTGCTGCAAACAGGCGACACCCATAACAAAAAAAAGACATGTCACCCGCATCGCATTTTTACCTGCTCATGCGAGGCAAAACATTTTTTGCATTAGCGCTGGTAGCCTCGGCAATGTGAAGCAAACTCATGCCACGCAATTCAGCCAGTACACTACCTATTTGCGGCAATTCCACGGGACTATTGACGCCGTGTGAATTCCAGCTCGGCGGAATATCTGGCGCATCGGTTTCCAAAACAATAACGTCCAGAGGCAAATCGGTTGCCAGACGGCGGATTTGCAAGGCACGGGTGTAAGTCATTGCCCCGCCAAAGCCTAATTTAAATCCCAAATCAACAAAATGATTGGCCTGCTGCACACTACCGTTAAAAGCATGGGCAATACCGCCAACAACTTGAATACGACGCAAATGTTTTAAAATAATGTCTTGCGAACGTCTCACGTGAAGTAAGACCGGCAATCCAAAATCACGCGCAATTTTTAATTGCTCAACGTAGAAAAACTCTTGCTTCTCACGCAAAGGACTTTGCATTAGCGCAGGAACAAAAAAGTCGAGACCAATTTCTCCAATGGCGACAAAGCGATGATTGTCATTTGCTTGTGCCATCAACCCGGCGACGCGGTCACGCAAAAAAACTAAATCCTGCTCATCCGAAGTCGGCACATACATGGGATGGATACCTAAAGCATAAAAACAATTACTTGCTTGCTGCGCCAACTGCGCCACATGCTCAAAATTATTTTTGTGCACAGCAGGTATCACAATACCATCAACACTAACTTGCCTCGCCGCCTCTGCAACCGCAAGCGAACCACCGTTAAATTCAGAGGCATCAAGGTGACAATGCGTATCTATCCACATACCTGCACCTTGAAGTAAATCATTTGATTCAAATTTTGATTAATATTTCGCATCCCACGATTATGCAGGATATGGCACAACAAGCCCAAACAGGAATTGGGATTGGACGTATCAATTTTGCCAAAGCTGACAATTAGCATCAAATAATTTGAACCACAATTTTCTATGCATTCGAACCAATTTACTCTTCCTGATGATGCGTCACTTCTGCATCAACATGAAAAACCGCCATATCCCGAATGTTTTTTTGTACCGTTACGGCGCCGAATAACGCCAAAATAAATGACATCGCATAGAAACCTTTTTCACTGTATTGCAAGCTTGCATTCCACAATCCAATCGCCAGCAACATGATTGCCGCGATTAACGCAAACCAGGATACGCCAAAATAGATGCCTGTCACGTTAATACCTTCGGATTTGTCCCGCACCGATTTTTGCAGGGAAATAGCCGCATACAAACCAAACAACAGTACCGTAAAGTAATAGCCGCGCTCATTAAGCTGCATCGTCGAATTCCATAACCCGATGACAAAAGCAGCAGCGCCGCAAAGCATAGAAACCCAAGATGCGGCGACAAAGGCACCGGTTGGAGCTTGAATTTTTGATGGCATACCATTTTCCTTGTTTAATATGAGTAATTTTGTTGAAAACCGACAAATACCTCAATCCAGCATTCAGAAATACTGCAACCTGTAGGGCAGGTACAACCCGCAACGCATGCTTTTACATCATTGCAGCCTGAGTTTCAGCCGCCTTACGCACTACCCAATTTCAAAGCTTTCTATCTCTCTGCAACAGACGCAACACAATCACCGTAGCAGCAGCGGCTGCCAGCAGATGCTTAATACTGTGTCCGCTCACGATGTGAGTCAAGTTCAATATCGCGCCGTCTGATAACTCAGCAATTTTTGCTAAAACGTACAATATCATCGCCAAACTAAAAGCGATACGATCGGCTTTCGGAGCGCGCCAAGTCATTTGCCACACTGGTATCAAGATCAGACTCAATCCTTGCAACAACAAATAAGGACGTAAATCCGATGTCCATTTCCACCAGAACACAGAAAACACAGCAAAAGCCAAAGCCAGGCATAGCTCTACGCATGAACGCAGTTTAGCCATACCAGGAACATTCTCGGCGTGCACTGCACACATAAGACTTGCGCATGCCAAGGCAATAGGCAAGCGATCCCAAAACAAACGCGCATCATCAGGAGCCAGGTGATAAAAGCAGGAACCCACCGGAGTCAGCAACAAGCTCATAATGAACACGCAATACGCAGGAAAGCTGATGGCTTTAATCATGAGTTGACTGCTTCGCACCATATAATAAAACCCAACTACAGCAACCAATACAAAACCGACATTACTCAATACATCAGCAGCATGTGGCATCCCCATCCACTTTGATTGATCAGCAAAATCATGGTAATGCGCAAGTTGAGGGATGGGGCCATGCAATACCATTCCAATCACGATCAACAAACTCAATAAGGCGGGCAAGTGGGCGAAACGTTTGTGCATTTTTATATCCAATCTCAAAATTGATACACACAGCTTGCCAAAAAGCATAGAAATATGAAACCATCTCAAAAAAAGTAGCAACTCAACGACATACAAGTATTACGTTTTACTACCAGACTATGAGTGAAATTAGCCAAATTCTTAAAACCATCAAGCACCAGCTTAAACTCCAGAGCAAAACATACCGCGATGTCGCGGTGGCACTCGATTTGTCTGAAGCGAGTGTCAAGCGACTGCTGCAAGCGGAAAATGCCGCGTCCATCAGCATAGAAAGACTATCGCAAATCAGTCAGATGCTAGGATTAAGCCTGGCGGAACTCATGCAGGAGGCAGATGCCCAAGGCCAACGCCTGCATACACTGGCGTTAGCACAAGAAAGAGAATTGGTCGCGGACACGACGTTATTGTTAGTTGCGGTGTGTGCCATTAATCATTGGACACATGCAGACATTATTAGCGCTTACCGCATTTCAGAGACTGAATGTGTGCGGCATTTACTGAAGCTGGATAAATTAGGCTTACTAAGTTTATTGCCCGGCAATCGCATACGTCTCAATCTGGCAAGGGATTTTGACTGGCTACCGGAGGGGCCGATACAGCACTATTTTCGTCACAAAGGCATGCCAGATTTTCTGGCAGCCAAATTTCATCAGGACGATCAATCTCTGAATTTTATCCACGGCATGCTGACCGACGCAGCATTAAGCAAGCTAGACGCAGAACTGCGTCTGCTCAAGAGCAAATTTGCCGAATTGCACACAGAAAGTTTAGCCGCCCCCATCAGGAAGCGGCGCGGTACTGCGCTGCTATTAGCGATGCGGGAATGGGAGCCAGAAGAATTTACTGCACTACGTCGTCGCTAAGTATTATTGCAAAGCTTGCTGAGAAATCAGTATGCCATCCTGATCAGCATATATCCAATCGCCTGGGTGAATGGCAACGCCAGCAATTGAAACGCGTACATCGTGTTCGCCGCCACCACGCTTAACGCTACGTACTGGCATCACGCCCAAGGCACGCACGCCTATCTGACACGCGTTGATTTCTGCCACATCACGAATACAGCCATGGACTATCACACCAGCCCATCCATTGTTTTGTGCCAACACCCCAAGATTGCCGCCCAATAAGGCGCAGCGCAAACTGCCGCCACCATCGACGACCAGAACGCGCCCCTGCCCCGGGGTCTCTAACACAGTGCGCACCATACCATTATCTTCAAATAATTTGAGCGTGCTAGCAGGGCCGGAAAAGTGACTTACAGCACCATATGCATGAAAAATTGGTGGCAATACTGACAGCGCACCAATCGCTAATTTACCTTCATTGGCATCACATAGATCACAGGTTGCAAAGCTCATCATTTCATCCTTTCAATTGGTGAGCTTATTCTAGCGTGCTTGTTGTAGAGTTTGTAGAGTGCCAACGAACAAAAGCAAGTTTACAACTACAAAAAAAATCGCGCAGTTTTGAGATGATGGCATAATTCCCAATATGGCAACTCCGATACTGACCCATAATCTTCCTGTCACCGCACCAAATTTACCGACGCCAGAAAGGCCGGTACGCCTCGTCGCACGTAATTTAAAAATTTCGCAAGACCTTGCACCACATAGCCACCCCTGCGGTCAAATCACTTACACCCCGCAAGGCACGTTACAAGTCATCGCCGATGGAACTGCATGGTTTGTACCACCCATGCGAGCGATCTGGATACCGCCAGATATGGTGCATGAAGTCCGGCTATTAACCGAATCTAATCTGCGGGCGATTCATATCCACGCGGAACACTCGCCACTCAACAAAGAACATTGTCTGGTATTAGAAGTATCGAACTTGCTGCGGGAATTGATTTTCAGCCTGGAATTTATCGAACCTGATACCCGGCGGGAACAGCATTTAACTCAGGTCATTCTTGATGAGTTAATCTCCGCTAAACCTTTGCCAATTCATCTGCCAATGCCAAAAGACAAGCGCTTGAAGCATCTCTGTGAAATATTACTTGCCCATCCCGCCAGTAATGACACGTTGGAAATTCTGGCAAAAAAAGCCGGAGCTTCTACCCGAACACTCACCAGATTATTTGAGCAAGAGTTGCATATGAGTTTTGGCGACTGGCGTCAGCAAATGCGTCTCGCCCGTGCTTATCCATTAATCGCAAATGGCACGCCCTTATCGCAAGTTGCCGCCGAGCTCGGTTATTCTAGCCAATCGGCATTTTCTGCGATGTTTAAAAAGACCTTTGGAGTGTCACCGACGATATTTTTTCGACAGGCCGAGTAAAGGAGGGTTGACATTGATGGCGGTTGCAACCCGCTCATCAAAAGCAGACCTAATTTCGCAGAAATCCTGCAAGCACGCTATATTTACCTTGTTCAATTACCCTCGATCCTACCCTTCTCCCGCATGCGGGAGAAGGGTAGGACATAAGCTTAAGCTCGATCAGCTCAGCACCATTCCAACCAAGCATCAGGCTTTGCTAAACACCAGCTCGCCTTCATGCGCATTGATTGCAATCACGTCTTTTGGCCCGAACTTGCCGTGCAAGATTTGCTTCGATAAAGGATTCTCTATCTCTTGCTGGATTGCGCGTTTCAAAGGACGTGCTCCGTAGACGGGGTCGAATCCTGCTTCGGCAATCTTCAACAAAGCTGCATCACTGACCTGCAAGCCCATATCCATTTGCTGCAAACGACTTTCCAGTGTTTTGAGCTGGATCTTGGCGATGGCACCAATGTTTTTGGCATCGAGAGCATGGAACACGACAATCTCGTCAATCCGGTTGATAAATTCTGGCCTGAAATGCGCTTTCACTTCCCCCATTACCGCCATCTTAATTACCGCAGGATCGCTGCCTTCCATTGCCTGAATTTGATGTGATCCCAGATTCGAGGTCATGACAATGACCGTGTTTTTAAAGTCCACGGTACGTCCTTGTCCATCAGTCATGCGTCCATCGTCTAGGACTTGCAACAAAACATTGAATACGTCGTGGTGTGCTTTTTCAACTTCATCGAGCAAAATTACGCTGTATGGCTTACGACGCACGGCTTCGGTCAGATAGCCACCTTCTTCATAGCCAACATAACCAGGTGGCGCGCCGATCAGGCGGGCGACGCTGTGTTTTTCCATGAACTCGCTCATATCGATACGAATCAAAGATTCTTCAGTATCAAACATGAATCCAGCCAACGCTTTACACAATTCGGTTTTACCAACACCCGTAGGGCCAAGGAACAAAAACGAACCATAAGGACGCCCCGGATCGCCCAAACCCGCGCGAGAACGGCGAATAGCGTCCGAGACTGCAACAATCGCCTCTTCCTGACCCACCACACGCTCGTGCAAAGCATCTTCCATATGCAACAGCTTTTCGCGCTCGCCTTGCATCATGCGTGACACAGGTATGCCGGTGGCGCGAGAGACGATTTCGGCAATTTCTTCAGCGCCAACCTGAGTACGTAATAGGCGCAACTTACCGCTACCTGCCTCATTTTTTTCGGCCTGTGTGTCAGCTTGCTTTAGTTGCGCTTCCAATTCTGGCAAACGGCCATACTGCAGCTGCGACATGGTTTGCCAGTCGCCCTTGCGCTTTGCATCTTCCATTTGCAGGCGGATTTTTTCTATCTCTTCCTTGATATGCGTACTACCTTGAACGATGGCTTTTTCTGATTTCCAGATTTCTTCCAAGTCAGCGTATTCGCGCGATAGTTTTTCAATTTCTTCTTCGATCAAACCGAGACGTTTGTGCGAAGCCTCGTCTTTTTCGCGCTTTACCGCTTCACGTTCGATCTTCAGCTGTATCAGGCGGCGATCAAGCTTATCCATGACTTCAGGCTTGGAATCAATCTCGATCTTAATTTTGGCAGCCGCTTCATCAATCAAATCAATCGCTTTGTCTGGTAAAAAACGATCAGTAATGTAACGATGTGACAGCTCGGCCGCTGCAACAATAGCCGGATCGGTAATATCGACGCCATGATGGACTTCGTACTTCTCTTGCAAGCCGCGCAGGATAGCAATCGTGGCCTCTACGCTAGGCTCATCAACGATGATTTTCTGGAAGCGACGTTCCAAAGCTGCATCTTTTTCTATGTATTTACGGTATTCATCGAGCGTTGTTGCGCCAACACAATGCAATTCACCACGTGCCAAAGCTGGCTTAAGCATATTGCCAGCATCCATTGCACCTTCAGCTTTACCCGCACCGACCATGGTGTGCAGCTCGTCGATAAAGACGATGGTCTGACCTTCATCCAAGGCGATTTCTTTGAGTACAGCCTTGAGGCGCTCTTCAAATTCACCGCGGTATTTGGCCCCCGCCAACAGCGCCGCCATGTCGAGCGATAATACGCGTTTGGATTTCAGGCTATCAGGTACCTCGCCATTGACGATACGCTGCGCCAAGCCTTCGACAATCGCTGTTTTACCGACGCCTGGTTCACCAATTAATACCGGATTATTTTTGCTACGACGTTGCAAAACCTGAATTGCACGGCGAATTTCATCATCACGACCAATAACTGGGTCAAGCTTACCTAAGCGCGCACGTTCGGTCAGATCTAACGTATATTTTTTTAAGGCTTCGCGCTGCCCCTCAGCATCTTGAGAATTGACGTTGCCACCGCCACGTACCGCGGCAATGGCAGTCTCTAAGGATTTGCGGGTAAGGCCGTTTTCACGGGACAATTTACCTGCTTCGGATTTATCTTCTGTCAAAGCAAGTAAAACCATTTCACTAGCCAAAAACTCATCGCCACGTTTTTGCGATTCTTTATCCGCCAGGTTAAGCAGACCAGTCAGTTCACGACCAATTTGTACCTGTCCATCGGTGCCAGACACCTTAGGCAAGCGATCCAAACCACCTTTTAAGGCATTTAACAGTGCATTCACATTCACACCTGCCCGCTGCAACAGCGAGCGGCTACCGCCATCATCCTGATTGATCAGTGCTAATAGCAGATGCACAGGTTCTATGTATTGATTATCGTTGCCCACCGCCAGACTTTGGGCATCGGCTAACGCTTCTTGCAATTTGGTAGTCAGTTTATCGAGACGCATTTTTTGCTCCTGAATGATTAGTTACCAACACAATTTGGGGCTGTGGGGCTGTTTTCAAGCAGTGTGGAGCAGACGAGACAAAACTGTTTGTGATAGCGCAAGCTTGCCCGAAGTTTGCATGACGTCGGGCAACACATGTTGCAAATATGAAAATTAATTATGAAAAACTAGCTTGCTTCTTAAATTCCTCAGTTGCGCGAACCAAGGCATTCGCAATCCCCGGCTCCATTGCCGCATGACCAGCATCGCCGATCAAATGAAATGCCGCCGTCGGCCAGGCCTGATGCAGACGATAAGCGGATACCGGTGGGCAAATCACGTCATAACGACCTTGCACGATCACTGCTGGCAAATGCGCAATTTTTGCAACATTGTTAATCAAGGCGTCGTCTTCCATAAACGCGGCATTGAGCATGTAGTGCGCTTCCAGACGACCGATACCCAGACTGACTTCATCCGATTCAAAATTGGCAATCGCTGCCGCTTGCGGCTTCAGGAATAAACATGAACCTTCGTAGCGACTCCAGTTGCGTGCAGCTTCCATATAAATCGCCGGATCATCACAAAATAAGCGCTTGACGTACGCTTGCAGCAGGTCACCGCGCTCTTGCTCTGGCACGCCTTCAGCAAAACGTTGATGAACCTCTGGATAGAAATATTTCATGCCATTCACAAACCACTCGACCTCAGCTTTGGTGCACAAGAAAATTCCACGCAGAATAAAACCCAGACACACCTCTGGATGCGCTTCACCATAAGCCAGCGCCAGCGTAGAACCCCAGGAACCGCCAAATACCAGCCATTGTTCAACCCCCAGCATCGCTCGGATTTTTTCGATATCTGCGATCAGTAATTGTGTCGTGTTTTGGCGATATTCACCGAGCGGCGTTGATTTACCCGCACCGCGCTGGTCAAACATTACAATACGATAGTGTGCAGGATCAAAAAAGCGTCGATGCCCCGGCGACGTTCCAGCGCCCGGGCCACCGTGCAAAAATAAGACAGGCTGACCTTTAGGGTTGCCACTTTCTTCCCAGTACAAGGTATGCAGATCATCGACCGGTAGCATACCAGTGCGATACGGTTCAATTTCCGGGAATAATGGGTAGCTGAGGGTATCAGACATCGTGCCTCCTGATCTTGAAAGTAATCCCTCATTATACGCAGAGCTGGAACGACATCGCACACATCTGCTCAATTCAACCTCTAAAAACGCTGCTCCCATAACAAATGCCAGACCGCATTACTGGCTTTGACGATCTGTTGCCCAGCACGGATTTGCGTGTCTTCATAATCAGCACGTTGCCGGCTATCCTGATGCAAAAGATTGCTAACTGACAGCCTGATCTGTGTTTGCGGATTGACTTTCCAGACGGAATACATATCCAACTTACGCTCCGGATTTTGGCTTGAATATAAATACGCCGAGGCCCTTTCCGTCCCTTGAGTTTGGAAGGCATAATTACCACCTAAGGTCCATCCGGCTTGTAGCTGATAATCCATGCCTAAGTTTGCGCTGAACTTCACCTGATCTGGCATCACATTATCCGAACCGGAAACATTCATCACACGCGACCAATTGCGATTAAGGTTCGCATGCAGATTAATTTTAGGCAAACTCACGTCAATTGCCGTCAGCGCAAATTTGGTTTCCAGCTCTATCCCCATTACAACTGCATTACCGTTATTGACTGGCATGACTAACCATCCGTTGGCTTGCTGCGATAAGGAGTCGATCGTGACATCCGAAATCTTGCGCATATAGGCACTGGCACTCAACATACTGCCTTCTGCATTAAACTGCTCGTAAGCGACATCCAGCCCCCACGATTTTTCGGCACGTAAAACCGGATTACCTTGCTGATCAGGGTTCAGCGGCCCATTGTCATTGTCGATGCGAATAATGCGTGGAATCAAATTCACCAAAGTTGGTGCTTTGAGTGTGCGATTGAGTGCGAAACGCCATTGTCGTTGCTCATCAAGCTTCCAGACAGTTTGCACAATCGGGCTCAACAAGCTATCGGTATGCGTCAGTGGAAAGTCGCCTGCGACATCACTTTGCACTCTGACATGTTCCCAGCGCAGACCAAGATAACTCAGCCAGTTTTCAGATAGACGCCATTCATCCTGTGCAAACAGAGCCACCTTAGTCATCGACGCATCGTATTGCTGATTGGTGTAAAGAACCTGATTTTCGCCAGCATCGTGATCGTGTTCTGTGCGTTGTTCTTGCCTTTTTCCATAGCTAGTTTCCCACCCCATGGACAACACATGATCTTTTATCGCTGGCACCAGATATTTGCCATTCAATTTAAATACATTTTCATTTGCATCCGCGCTGACATCTCTATGCTGCAACAATTGACCACCGCCGTCACTTCCCCAGAATTGGAAAAATGAGGCACGTCTAAAATAATTCCATCCGGTTATCAGACTTAATTTAGCGTCATTCTCAAGGCTACGTTCCCAACTAAACGTATTACGGGTGGTACTTAAGTGCCCATTCCAGACACTGGTATTGCGTGGAAAATCCGTCGTTGCACCAGCAAGTGTTGTTTCACTTTCTTGCTTGGTTTGATGTACATAAACCTGATTAATAAATCCCTGCCAACTCAGGGTCTGATCCGGATTTATTTGCCAATTGATATGCGGCGTGATGCTGAGGCTGTCGCGTTGTACTTGTGCAGCTTGTTGCAATTGTCGCGCCGAAAGCAAAGTTTCAGCCTGCCTTGAATCTGCTGCTGCTTTTTGCAACAAATATTCATCGATTCTGTCGTTATTATCAGTACGGCTACGATCAAGTACAGCGCTGAGGTTATATGCCAGATCACCGGACTTGCCCGAGCTACTAAAAGTCAATCCCGGGTCAACATAACCCAGCTGCTGATTAAGTCGCCATTTCACTTCAGTCTGATCCTGACTGGTCTTTTTCTTCAAGATGACATTGATGCTACCCGCTATCCCTTGCGCACTGCTATCTGCACCTGCGACCCGCATGATTTCGATGCGTTCGATGTTCTCGGGAGCAATCGTATCAATCGCAAAACCATCTGGCATGGTTTCACCATTCAGTAAAATTTGTGTATATCCAACGCCAAGCCCACGCAGAGAAATAACTGTGCCCTTATTTTTACTTTCGCTGATTGTCACTCCGGGCAAACGTTTCAAGACCTCGCTTAAGACTGTGTCACCATAGCGTGCAAATTCCTCTTTTCCAAATACACTGACTATGGTTGGTTCACCTTGCCGTACCTTGTTAGTGGCATTGATTCCATTCAACTCCACACTTTGGATTTGATCTGCTTCTGCAACGGCGACGATTGGAAAGACTATGAAGCACGAAGCTGCAACAAGCTGCTTTAAAGGATAATGACTAAAATTTTTTTTCATAAAAAAGGCAACACGAGTCCATTACGCAATTCGCGTTGCAATTAGCATTGCTTCACGGCGTAATTCAATCAATGGTCAGGAGGATTTGGCAGCAGTTTCCGGTAAAATATGCAACTGCTGCCACAAAAAATCAGATAAGCAGTAGCGCCATCAGGAAGAGGTGGACTGCTGCTCGATTGCCTCACGGATATGCAGAATATCGTCGGTTCGTTGATCGAGGTCTTCAGCACCTAACAACACCATCGTAATGGCTCTTCCGGCTACATTCAGATGCATCAGAATGCAACGACCCGCTACCCGTGTGAAACCGGTTTTTGACAATTGAATATCCCAGCCTTTTTGACCAACCAAAACATTCGTATTTTGATGACTACTATCTTCCGATTTAACACCATACGACACCATCAACTTCGCTTTAGAAGTAGCCGCGGCGCTCGCGATACTGCGTAATTCAGGATAGGTCATCGCGGTCTGTGTCAGGTGCGCCAAATCCCCAGCACTTGCTACGTTATTCTTGCTGTAGCCTGTGGGTTCTTCCATATGCATATGGGTCAAACCCAGCTTGTCAATTTTCGTTTGTGCTGCTGCCAGGAATGCAGTTTCACCACCAGGATAAGTACGCGCCAGCACTTGTGCAGCACGGTTATCCGAAGGGATTAAAGTCATTTCCAGCATCTGTTGACGCGTCAGTCGGTTACCTGGTTTCAGATGCGAAGAAGCGCCTTTCAGTGCAACAACATCCTCTTTGGTCACGGTAAGCATTTCTTGCATGTTCTGATGCGCATCCAGAACTACCATCGCGGTCAGCAATTTACTTAAGGATGCCATTGGTACGGTGCTATCTGCCTCTTTTTGCAACAGAATCTCACCACTGGCATCATCAATGACTATCGCATGCGCAGAATTGAGTTTGACCAATAATTTGACCGGTGCGGCAATCGGGTCACTTTTGAGTGCTTGCAATGCTCCTTGCAATGCCTGAGTCTGTTCTTCATTCACATGATATTCATACTTAGCCACGGCGCTCACAACGACACAACTCAAGATCACACCTAATACTGGTGAAGCCATCGTCCAACGCCACGCCTGCTGATCAGGTCTCATCAAACGTCTGATGCGTGCTAACAAATGTCCGCCGTTGGCTGCCAGCGCCATCCTTGGTGCCGATTGCCATCCATCGAGCTTTTGCAATGCCAATGCCAATGCTCTTGGCTTACCTAAGACCGCTGCCGCCACGTCATCAGCGATCTGTTCACGCTCAATATCCATACGGCGTGAAATCCACCATACTGCCGGATGGTAAAACAAGAACGCCAGAGCGAGGTGCTGTGCCATATTGACGAGGTAATCCCATCGTTTGATATGCGCTAACTCATGCGCCAACAAGGCTTCAATCAAATCTGGTGACATACCGGACAACAAGGATGCTGGCATAACAATTACTGGCTGCCAACATCCACTGGTCACAGGTGTTTGTAAGCGAGTATCAATTTTGAAAGCGACCTGACGCTGCAAACCAAATGCCTGCGCCATCAATCGGGTGCGCCCCTGCCAATGCACCTGCAATTGTTGCTGCTCCTGAGGTAAAAGGTTTCGTCCTAACTGCCTGACCCACAATAAACCAACCACTAAGCGAGCAACCATCAGACTAACGCCCAACAACCAGATGGTGACAATCAAAGGTAATTGATTTTGTAATGTGTGAAGGACACGGTTATCTTTAACAAATTCCACATCAAACCTGCCTCCAGATTGTTGAATCAAGTCCAGCGCGGCTTCCAGCCCCATCGCCTGCGGAGTAATCACTTGCTGGTAGATGCCAAAAGCTGGCCAACCGACACAAATTAATAAGGCCACACAAAGAACCAGATAACGTGTTTCTGGACGACGATTACGCAACAATGCACACACCAACGCAGCGATGCAGCCGATCACTACCCCCTGCCAGACAAAATGCAGTAAAGGCCAACCTATGATTTCTGCAACTGAAAAATTGGCATTCACGATTTATCCTCGCCCAAAAATTGTTCGATTTCAGCCCGTTCTTCCTGACTCACATGACTGCGTAGAGCTGCCATCACCAATGCCTTGCCGGAACCCGCAAATACTTTTTGTATCAGGTCTTTAAGTAAATTGGTTTGCATATCATCCTGCTCTTGCACCGGTGCATAAATATGAGAACGCTGACTCTCGTCGCGTTTCAAAATGCCCTTGCTATGCATCAATTGCAAATGGCGCAGTACGGTCGCGTACGCCAATTCAGGACGTTCCGCGTACGCAGCGGCATGGACCTGCTTGGCGGTCGCTGGCCCGATTTGCCATAGGACTTTAAGCAGATTAATTTCTGCCGCAGTGGGTTTGGGGGTGTTTGACTTCTGGGTCATAGATTTTCCTTAATTCCGTGGGAAAACGAAGATCGCAAATAGATAATAGATGGGTGAACCCATCAACACATCCAGAATAAATGTTCTAGAAACTTTTGTCTAGAACTATTTTTCTATATATTAACTATTTAACAGTGATCTATAGACGAACTGACAGAAAACTCAACGACTTGCAGGATAGGGTGAGGAAAAGGAGGCTAGCAGGTCGGCGAACACCGACCAGATACGAATAACAAGCAACTAACACAAGCAACTAATCCAACTGCCATTTCTTACGCGCCAACTCATCGCTTTCGCGTGCATCGACCCAGCGTGCGCCAGTTGACGTTTGCTCTTTCTTCCAAAACGGCGCCTGGGTTTTGAGATAATCCATGATGAATTCGCAAGCCGCAAAAGCATCGCCGCGGTGTTGTGATGCAACTGCTACCAACACAATCTGATCAAGGGGTAACAAGACACCAATTCGATGAATAATCAGACTATCGGTCACAGTCCAGCGAGCGGCGGCTTGTGCAGCAATATCTTGCAACGCTTTTTCCGTCATGACTGGGTAGTGTTCCAGCTCCATCGCGCTGACGTTTTGCCCATCATTCAGATCGCGTACCAAACCAAGAAAACTCACCACCGCACCTATTTGTGGATTATTTTCACGTAGCTGTCTGACCTCGGTGCTCAGATCAAAATCCTCAATCTGGACGCGCACTACCATGATCAACCTCCCGTCACTGGTGGGAAAAACGCAACTTCCTTTCCATCTTCAATAAGGGTGTCGGCCTCGCACATGACGTGATCATGCGCCGTACGCAAAGGCTGCTCGTCGGACAAAGTCTCTGCCCAATCTGCCCCCCGCAAGGCGAGCCACGCGCGCACATCGCCGACAGTTTTAATTTCCTCCGGCACCTCGACGGTTTGCGCAGACACACCCAGTTTTTCACGAACACTGGCAAAAAAGCGTAATTGAATTTTCATAGAACCAAAAAAAGAACGAATTCGTTGAACCTGAAAAACAGGCGATCTTAAAAAGAAGAGAACGGTATAAAACGTACTATTTCACCAGCATGGATCACCTGCCCTGCCCTCACTTCGACCAGACCATCACCCCAGACTGCTGAACTCAGCACACCTGAACTTTGATTTGAGAACAAATCGAGCCCACCATTTGCATTCATACGCGCCCGCAAGTATTCCTGACGACGATCAGCTTTGAGCCAATCAAAGTCAGCCCGCACAGAATAAGCTTTCGGAGCAACATCAACAACGCCTTGCATACGCAAAATAAATGGCCGGACAAACAATAAAAACGTGACAAAACTCGACACGGGATTGCCTGGCAAGCCCATAAAAAATGCCTGCCCGACTTCACCAAATGCCAGCGGCTTGCCGGGTTTTACAGCAATCTGCCACATGTTTAAACGCCCTTCTGCTTCAACAGCAGGACGAATGTGATCTTCTTCACCAACAGATACCCCACCGGAAGTCACAATCAGATCATGCCCTTGCGCTGCTTTACGTAAGGTGTCGCGCGTGGCCTCCAAGGTATCCGGGACAATACCAAAGTCCGTTATTTCGCAGCCCATGCTTTGCAATAAACCAGTCAGGGTAAAACGATTCGAGTTATAAATAGCACCGGGCTTTAATTCTTCGCCTGGCATCGCTAATTCATCACCAGTAAAAAAAACGGCGACTTTCGGCTTACGTAGCACTGGTAAACTAGCTAATCCTACCGAAGCCGCCAGACCCAATTCGGCAGCACCTAATTTGGTTCCAGCCGTGAGTATCGTTGCGCCAACCTGTATGTCTTCACCGCGACGACGAACCCACTCCCCGGCTTTCGGCACATGTTTAATGATGACCTCATCGTCGTCTGACACACATTGCTCTTGCATCACAACAGCGTCGGCGCCAGGAGGAATCATGGCACCAGTAAAAATACGTGCAGCAGTTCCCGCAAGCAGAGGGTAACCAATTTGTCCAGCAGGAATCCGCTGAGTCACTTGCAGCCTGGCGGGAGCATTGACACAATCAGCCGCACGAACGGCATAACCGTCCATCTGGGTATTATCCATTGGTGGCACATCCAGCAAAGAGACTTGTGTTTTCGCCAAAATCCGGCCAAATGCGTCTATCGTCGGAAGTGCCTCAAATTCTGTCAGCGGACGCACGGCTTGCAATATATATTCAAGTGCCTGATCAACACTCAAAAGTGGTTTTTTTTCTGTCATTGTAAAAAACGTCCAATAAGAAAATCGTTAAAAGCAGTAGCGGCATTAATTGGATTAACAGCCTTCATTGTAGCCGTTCCTCCTGCGATCCACAGTTTGTGCCCCTGCAAATATGTCGCGAGATCATGTTGACGTACAAACGACATCACCAAAATTTCCTATTTAAGAGAAACTAAGAGAAACTAAGAGAAACAACATTAAGTGAAATAAAGCAAATTTTATTGCAAAGCATCGATTAACTGTCAAACTCACTATAATGAAACAAAACTAATCTATAAAGTGAGGCCTCAATGTTCGCAAAAACAAGACCATCATTTCTATATAACAACAGTTTAGGCTTAGCTTTCTGCATTTCTCTCAGCACGCTCATTAGCAACAATGCTATTGCGGCCTCAGAATATCGCTTTTCTCCCGTCAATCAGTACGATATCAACTTAACTGCCGCCTATTGGAATCCGATTATCAGCTACGTATCGGAAAAAAGCGGCGTCAAACTCATTTTAAAAATCGGTCGTACTTCCGCCGACACAACAAGCTATGTACTTGCAAAAGAAGTCGATTTTGCATTCACCAATCATTTGTTTGCACCAGAACGCGAAAAACTTGGCTGGCAAACTTTTGGGCGTCGCAATATTCCGCCTATTTCAGGAGAAATAGTCGTCCCCCAAACCTCTGCTATCACCGACATCTCGCAACTGAGTGGAAAAGACATCGCGTTCCCCGGCCCTGAAGCTTTGATTGCTTATAAAGTCCCCATGGCGCATCTCATGGAGCAAAAAATCAATGTAAACGTGTTTTTTGGCGGCAACCAGAATGGCGCACTGGCACAACTATTTTCCGGACAGGTGCAAGCAGTCGGAGGCAATTCACAATTAATCGACAGCTACAGTGTCCGTGAAGATAAAAAATTCCGGATCTTATGGAAATCGGAACCCTACTACGACCTGGCTTTAATGGCATCAAATAAAGTTACCCCTGCTGACCTCAAAGCAGTCGCAGCGGCTTTTTTTGGCATGAAAGACGATCCAAACGGAAAAGTTATTTTGAAACAGGCATCGGCAAAAATCGGTTTATCGGAAAGCAGCTTCTTTATCCCGTCTGATGGTAGCGAGTATGCTAATTACAGAAAATTCTATCAAAATCTCCCCCCCAGCTTACGCTAATGCATTGCCAATACAGGTGCTGACGTGCGTTTGCTAAAGTTTTTACTTCCAGAATCTCTGGTTTTGCGCGTCTACGCGCTTTACACCGTGACCTGGCTGTCATTTATGTGTGCCGCTATTGGGCTTTACTATGAAACGCGCTTCACACAAGAAATAGAAGACGTACAAGAAGCGGCGGAATCGATGCTGGTCGTCGCATCGAACAGTGTTTCGGATAGTGTTGTTATAGGGGACTTTGACACTATCAAACGCACCTTAGACCATATGATGGTTAGCTCCAATTTTTCTTCGGCCAAATTTATCACGCTGCAACAAGGTGTAGTGAGTAGTCATGAAAAACCAGTGATCAATCATGGCTACATCCCCTCGTGGATTATTGAGCGAGTAGAAAACCACTTGTTTGACGATAACAATATCATCAAAGTTGGCGGCATCGATTATGGGGTTCTACGTTTAAGCTTCGATAATTTGCAAATTGCCGAACGTATGTGGCAAATGATGCAGGTAGCATTAGCACTCACCCTCGCTAGCTTCATCGGCGGATTGATTTTGATTTGGTATCCACTCAAAAACTGGTTGGGCAAACTTCAGGGAAGTAGCGTACTTGCACTAGGCACAGTGGAAGGACGTGACCTTGAAAACGAGTCATTGATCAGCGAGGCGCCACTTGAAGTCCGACAAACTTTGATACGCCTGCAAAATACCGCCAGTCAGTTGCGCATCGAACTCAGCGAACGCGAAAGTACGCTGCAATCACTGCGACAGATTTTAATCAGCCTTCTTCCTGAATCTGCAGACAAACCCTCGGAAGGACAAAATATCTCGATTATCTTGTCTGATATTGAGCATTTAATAGCCGAGGGTGAGAAATCCCGTTTAGCCTTAATTACCGCCAAAGAGAGTGCTGAACAAGCCAATCAGGCAAAAAGCATTTTCCTTGCCAATATGAGCCATGAAATCCGCACGCCTATGAATGGCATCATCGGCATGATTGATCTATGTCTGGACAGCTCGCTAAACAAAAACCAGCAAGAATTTTTAGCGATGGCAAAACACTCTGCTGACAATTTGTTAGTGATCATTAATGACATTCTTGATTTCAGTAAGATAGAAGCCAATAAGGTAGAACTTGAGTCCATTCCAATTTCGCTCAAAGATTTTCTGACTGATTTATTTAAAGCAGCCGAATTTCCAGCAAACAAAAAGAATTTAAGTTTAAAAACAGACCTCAGTTCAGAGCTACCACAGCTGATATTAGGTGACCCGGTTCGTTTAAGTCAGATTATCAATAATCTGCTTGGGAATGCGATTAAATTTACTGACCATGGACAAATTACGTTATCTGCTTATGTCAGCAATGAAGCGCCGACGCGCTTACTCATCAGCGTAAAAGATACCGGCATCGGCATCCCTGTGGAAGTTCAAGATCGCATATTTGATGCTTTTTCACAGCAGGATGTATCAACCACAAGGCGTTTCGGTGGCACCGGCTTAGGCCTGAGTATTTGCAATAAGCTAGCGCAATTGATGGGTGGTCGCATTACCATTAATAGTCAGGTTGGGGAAGGAAGCCAGTTCACCCTGGATCTTCCGGTCAATTTTCCTCCGGAAGCGGCTAAAACAAAGAAACCCGCAAATCATACCGAGGCAGCTGAAATCAGAAAATTAAATATTCTGATTGCAGAGGACAATGCGATCAATCAAGCATTAATGGTCAATTTAATGAGCCGTCAAGGACATAAAACCTGTATAGCAAACAATGGTGCCGAAGCGGTGACTATGTGGCAAGAGGGTAAATTTGATTTAATTCTGATGGATATGCAGATGCCAGTCATGGGAGGTATGGATGCCACCAGAGAGATACGCAGAATCGAGCAAGAAAAAAATATCACTCAACGAACTCCTATCCATGCACTGACCGCCTCAGCGATGGCGAGTGAACAGCAAGAGGCGATTGAAGCCGGACTGGATGGCTATCTGACCAAACCGGTCAATCGTCAGGTGCTCAATCAAGTACTAAGCACCATTGCGCAAAGAGGCACATAAAAAAATCGCCCATCAATTGTGATGAATATCACCGCAGCAAATACATCTCCAAAGGCATCATTTCAAACTGAGGGTGAATAACGATGCAAAATCACGCTAATGTTGTCATGCCCGCCTTGCTGATTGGCCAAATTGACAAGCCTCAGACATTGTTCACTCACCGTCAACCGTGAATCAAATAAGGCCAACATCATTGCCGGGCTATCGCAGTAATTCCATAATCCATCAGAGCATAACAAAATCGCCGTATCACTTTCCAACTTCATGCTGGCAAAATGAATAACGGGAACATCATCGCGCATCCCCAGACATTGAGTAATACAATGAGCATTGCGGTCTTTCAGTGCGGTATTAATGCTGATCCCCGCTTTAATTTGCTGATTGAGCCAGGAATCGTCTTCGGTCAACTGCACTACATTTTCATGACGAACGACATAGAGTCTGGAATCGCCAACCCACGCATAATGCAATTGTCCCGCTTCTATCATCGCCAATACTATTGTCGCCTCTGGTTCTGCCAGCGTGTGGTCATCGTATGGCAACGCACAGATCGCATCATTGGCTGCGCTGACGGCGATTTGCAAACGCTGACTGGCGCGCATATCACTGTGCGTTTGCAAACTAGCCAACGCTGTTGTCACTGCCACATGTGCTGCTTCTTTAGAACGACAAGCAGTAGAGACGCCATCTGCAACCGCTAACGAAAAAATTCCATCACTATCACGCATTGCTACCGCGTCCTGGTTTTCGGTATGTTGCAGACCGCGATGGCTGGCACTGACAGTCATCGCATTTAAAACCTGCAAATCAGGAAAATCAATTATCTGCTGCTTACGACCACAATTTTCACAAATACTATCAACGTCAAATTCAGCATGGCCGCAGGCACAAGCGATGCTAATCGTATTGGATTGAACACCAGCCAAATTACTTTCGGTCGCAACTGAAATCGCGGTACCACACGCCTCACAAAATGAGAAACCAGTACCAAGCACTTCACCACACTGCTTACAATCCACTATCCACTCCTGCCATCATTAAAGTAAAGTTACTGGGCGAACGCGATTTGCCTGATCCACCCAATAATGACGCTCTGCCTCGGTTTTAGCTAACCTGGATGCCTGTCTGAATTGGCCTTCTGCCGCAATCCGCAAGGCATGTTCGGTGTATTCGGCGCCTAAAAATGTGGTGTTCGCTGGCCAATTAGAACTCTTAGTTCGCTCCACCAACAGATTAATCAGGCGACCCGCAATTTGAAATACCGAGCCGCCACTGCCCAACACAGATTTAATCGCCGTTTCTGCCACTTGCATAACTTTGATATCGACAGTGTGCGGATAGGCGAGCAACATTTCTCCGACGCTCAGTTGCGTTTCTGTGTGCAAGGCATGATTGCCAGGAACGCGTTGTAAAATATTAAAGGCTTCCATGAGACGACCCGCTTTAGCATGACAACGCGCCGCACCAACATGAGCGCTGACAAAAGCCGGATCGACTTGCCCTACCCTATCGTAATACGGCAAGGCTTGTTCGAAGTCATTGGCAATTTCCGCTGCAAATCCCATTGCAAGGCGCGGTCCCAACTCACCTGGCATTTCGAAATAACAGCGCTCAAAATATGGAAGCGCTTTTGCGCCTTCATTTTTCGTGATCAGGTATAAACCACGATACCAACTTGCGCGCCAGTCAAATGGATCAGCGTTTTCCAACTGAGTTAAGGTTGACTCGATCACGGCATCGCGCTGCCCGGGCAACAAATCCTTATTCGCGATCAACACTTCAACCAAACGCAATCTTGGTTCGGCCGCTTTGTCGCCATTCTTTTCTACCAGCTTTTGCAGTTCTTCCAATTGCTCGTTGGCATCCATCATACTGAGCACACAAATCACTTCACCTGCGGCTCTATCATCGATCCTGACACGAGGATTAGGCAAAGATAAAGGATTGATTTGCGTTGCCAATTCGCGTGCTGAGGCATGGATTAATCGGTCGCCGGTAAACACTTTGCTATCAACCGGTTTAGGTCCCGATTGCAAGGCGACGATTTCTCGCAACACCCCAAATAATTGCTCACCCATTTCATCCGCAGTCTGGAAGCGTTCGTCCGGATCGGTATGCGTAGCGCGCAATAAAAACCGATACAAAGATTCGTTTTCCGCCAAAACCTCTGCGCTATCTGGGCTAGGCAATTTGAACTCATAGTCAGAAGAAAACTTAAAGTCCATGATCAATACCGCTAACGCCCGGCCAAGCGTGTACAAATCCGACACTGCAATCGGATCGGTACTTGCCTCAGGTGCTGAGAAACCTATCGTGGCATAGATATCACCGTTCGGATCACCAATTTTTCTGACGGCGCCCATATCAATCAGTTTGACATCCCCCGCCTCAATCATGACGTTGTCTGGTTTAAAATCGCAATACACCAGGCCTTGTGCATGCAGATAAGCAAATGCTGGTAAAATCCCCAAAATATAGGAAATTGCTTCGGTCACTGGCAATGGGCCGCGTTGTTTGCGCAAACTATGTACCGTTTGCCCGCCAACATACTCCATAATGATAAAACCTTCAGTGCCCTGATTCACAAAATCATAAATAGCCACAATCTTAGAATGCTTTAACACTGCAAGATAACGGCGCTCCGCCACAGCCGCAGCCGCACTGGCTTCATCATTCGCATTCAGCAAACCTTTAAGCACCACCCAACGCTGTAACACCTGATCCCACCCAAGGTAGATCCAACCCAGACCACCAAACGCAATCGGACCTTTAATTTCATATTTTCCGGCGACCACGTCACCCGCTTTGAGTCGTGCAACGAAATCGTAAGGGGTGCCACATGCAGGACAAAAACCCTTTGCACGATTCACCTGCGCATCGCACTTCGGGCAATGGCGTTTATGTAAAGGTACTTCAGGATCGGCCATTAAGAGTTTCAATGGATCCTGATTCGGCAGATCTGGCAGCGACACCAAACCACCGCCAAGTGCATTACGTCGAGTGCTTGAGTGGGAGGTGATACCAGCGCGGCGACGGGTAGTTTTAGCGCCACCAGATTCTGGTAAACGTACAGGATAATTGACGGTAAAGCGCGTCGATCCGCGGGTGCGTCCGGTGGTCACATTACCGGTCGTAAAGTCAGCAGAGAGATTCGGCGCAACAACTCCCGGCGGCAATCCAAGACCGCCAGTCGCCGCCGTTAGCAGCGTTTTACTGGCTGGCTTACCACAATCTTCACACACGTCGTCGACAACGACTCCACCGCAATATTGACAGGACGCTGCCATAAAATCACCTCAAGTTTTACTATCCGAGCTTATTAAAAAGCGGTCTTTAAAAAACGGTTCCCAGTATGGGGTTAAATTATCTTGCTTAACTGCTGCTGATACTGAGACACCTTGACCCGTAAATTTTCCAGATCCAAAGGACGCATCAACAAATCAGTTTCAATTTGTACGCGCAGCTGTTGTCGTCTTTGATCAATACCGTGCTGCATAATGAGTGTCTGATCTTTGGCTTTATATGCTGCAAAACGTCCTTTTAATTCATCAACTTCTGCACATCGGGTTTGCACTTCGGCAATCGCACGATTTAAGTCGGCTTGCGCCTGGGTCATCGCCAATTGCAGCCTACTCATACCCACCAACACCGCCGACCATTGACCGGCATGCAAACTATTTTCTAAAGTCTCGCACCAGCTTTGCAACATCGCGATCGGTGAAGTGCCAGGCATTTTTAAGGTGCTTAAAGTCTGCGCACCACATAGATGACTGAGATTTTCACATTGTGAGTGATACGTCAGCTCCAGATCCCTTAATTCATTTAACGTTAACTTGGCCTGCTCAACTTCTTTCTCCGCCGATAGCCTGGTACGTTCAAGGTCATCCAATTTGGCGGCCCAGACACTGAGGCTTCGACGCAAGGCTTCTATGCCGTCTAAGGCATTGAGAGGATCCGCCTGCAAACCTTGAATTTCGATAAACGATGGACGATCAGATTCAGCTTTTAACCCTTTAGCACGTTGCTCCATCAGGCTGTAATCATGCTTGATGCCAACCAGGGCTTCGGCTCCTCTTGACTCGGCGAGATCTAACTGATTTAAGCTATCTCTGGCCTGCTCAAATTCATTTTGCATGATCAGCAAGAGCGCCGCAGGCGTCAACTGCGAACTCTGCGCAGCACTGCCTAACAAGTCGCGGTTCTTGATCGACACTTGCCCGGTTGTCCTGACGATGGAAGAGCCTTCCAGCAAGGCGAATATTTTATCCTCGCGAGTTGACGATGACATAAATAAACTATGCTGCGCAATATTCAATGCCTCATCGACTATTTTGGCTAACAATAAATAATCATCGACCAGAGTACTTAATTGCGCTGTCGCTTGTTCTGCTTTAGCTTTACTCAAACCCGAATAATTACCAGCCCTGAGTTTGATGCGAATCCGCTTCGTACTCTCAGCATCCGCTAACTCATTTGCATTCGTGCTGATAGCGGCAAGCCGCTGTTGCCAGACCGCTAGCGAATCATCTATATTGCTCACTCGCGAAACTCCACCAGACGTTTTTGGATACCAACTATCGTTCCCAATACAGGTGCAAATAACAGAAGCGCCAATAGATAAACAAGTTGCTTTATCGAGGACATTGCTCGGGCGATGCCATCATCAAATTGGGCCTGGTTGATCATCAAGGTTTTCGACAGCGCTGCATTAAAACGATCAAACGCCCAGTCTGATTGATGTTCAAGTTTACCAATACAAAGAGCAAGCGCTTGTTCATGTTTGCCACTGGCTTCGAGTTGACGGATCTCTTTGTCAATATAGACGTATTCGACCCAGGCTTTTAATGTATCAACGGCTGCCTGGTGTTCCCCAGGGAAGGTCACGTTCACCAACTCATCAGCCAGCAAACCATGCCCTTTCAATTCTTTGGGATTAGAAATTAAGGCGTTTGCAGCGCCTATTTTAGACGAGAAAATTTTATCGGCAGCGTCAGCGAACAAAGCAGTTTGCTTTGCTTGCACTTGCTTGTCAGTCATTAACAAGTACATACTTTCCTGTGCATTCGCTGAATATGCCAACGCTTGTGCCTGCGATAACACGTGGACAGAATCAAACGCGTCTTCTTTGGCAGTTCGAAGATCAGACGATATTTGATCAATTTTAATTGCCATGCAAGAAATGCTGGCGATAAATACCAACAAGCCAGATAGCATGACTGGATTGACGATACGTTTAAATATTGCAAACATCTTCACCTGCGCTTCTATCAATGCCACGATCAACAATATAGACAACAACAGGAACGTCACAAAATAATTTTTTGCAGCTTGCCTGCCCTCGGCATAACTACTCGCAAGATGTGTAAAATTCGCATTATCAAGCTCAACCACAGCCGGCAAAATATGCTCACGCATCAATGTGTCAGCTTTCAGCAGCAAGTCATGTGAATCTTTCGTAACCAGAGCCATGCCCACAACGCGTTCATATTCTGACAACAGGGTCATTGCCGTTAAAATCGGCTTACGCTCTTCGTCACCAAAAGTAATGTTTTGCGCCGCCGACAATAACTTATTATGCGCCTGATTGATCGCAGCAATATATGCTTTGCCAGATGCTCCATTTGCTTCTTCTTTTAGCAAAAAAAGATCCATGAGATTGGTATGTGCATCAGCCAATCGTGAACGTATTTGCTCAGCGGCGACAATAGAAGGAACCGCGTCCTTCCCGACGGTATTGACTACCGAGCGATAGCTATCGAAAACAAAAAAAGCTGCAATAAAAACACAAACACTGAGAGCTACGCACAACGCGCGTCTCAGCTTAAGTTGCTGTGGGACTTCAGATACCTGATACAAATCAGCCTCGACTAAAGAGACGTGCAAAGTATCTTGCAAAGTTCCACCCACGGGAGCGTTGACTGGAGTTAGCATAGCAGAAGACATAAATAGCTTTCCTAAAACGGTAAGTGTCGATTATCTAAGTTCGACACGAATCCGTGTCCACATACCCAGAGTCAATTCGTCACCCGGACTGATCATGGCAACAACACCGGCTAACATAAGTTTATTATTGAGTTCGGTACCATTGGCAGAACCCAAATCGAGAACCGTATGGTTTCCTTTTTCGTCGCGCATCAATTTCAAATGACGGCGAGAAATACCCGGATCCTGAACGACGATTTCGGGATAAATGCCCTTACCTTCAAACTGCCGCCCCAAAGTTTGTTCATCCAAATCAAGATGATATTCTCTGTCGGGCGCCCCGACCGGACACGGATTTCCCGGATCATTTTCAGTGTACAAGGTCGAATCGACCGTAATAATGAGCTTGAGGCGCTGCGACTGCATCGTCGTATCCGCGACATTGTTCACCGTGTTAACTATGGGTGACGAAACGCAGACATCTGGAACAACGGGTGACGTTGGTACAGTCTCTGCAACAGTTTTTAGCACTGGCGGCTCGGCAGCTACTACCGGAGAAATTTGCGGTATTGGCGTAGGTGCTGGCTTAGCTAAACTCTGCAAGCCATTAAACGATGCACCAAGTTCAAAATCATAACGGCAAACTTCACAATAGCGAGTACCACTGCGACGTGGCGTCATGCAATCTGGACAATCCAGATTATCAACCCTGGCAGAAGCAGGTTTTGCATCGGCCACTTTAGGTGCAACGGGCGCATTATTATTCGCGGCTGATAATTTAATCGGAGCACCACACTCCGAGCAATAATCCATATCCGTGGAAAAATGACCTTTAGGACAAATATTACTCATGGTTTCAATTCAGTTAAAGTGAGAGTGTGATGGTGTAAACCTTGATCCGATGAACCTTGTCAAAAGTCATCTTAAATGTTACCAACCACATCACCAACAACACCAGTACGACGGCGCACCGTGCGCGTTCCGCCTAACTCCAATTCCATATCAGCTGCTTTATCAGCCTTTTTCAGGCGTACTGTACCGGCGTCGGCATCAATCACATCAACTACTTTTTTCAAGCGACGCGTCACCTCTTCGTTACCGGATTCCTGTGCCAATTTTGCCGCGCGTCCTAACAAACGCGTGGCTTTATCTTCATCACCCTTGGCCTTCGCTTCAAGCCCTTCCTGGATCGAGTCTGCCAATTCTTTTTGCCCGGTATAGTGTGCAACTTCCTTACTGATGCGTGTCGTCAGCATGTCATCACCTGACCATCTGACTGCGATCGGATCACAAGTGGCTTTAGTTTCTATTCCACCCTCCAGATAAACAACACTCGCACGGCATGCCAACACTTCTTCATCAACAGCACCAGCTGGCAATTCAAAGGCAAGTTGGAAATCACGCGCCTCATTACCCCAAGCTCCCAACGGCACATCAAGCGTTTTATCATCGATTCGTGTGGCGACTGGCATCAGATCCATAATGTCAGGGCTCATTTGCTTTACTGTCAGTAGCTTGACGACTTTTGGCGACCAGATGCGTAATACCGCGCCTGAAATACCTTTCGACATGGAACGCCTTAAAAAGGCTTGCAAATCTTCTTCCAGACCGGCTGGATCAGTGATCGCATCAGCAGTACCCAACAAAGCCGAAGCGATGGTGCGCAACTCTACTGGCTTCCAATCGGTACCGATACCGCGACAGTCACAATGAAACACGCCTTTGCATTCTTCAATCACAGCAGTAAGATGCATGCTGTCTTCAGCACCATTTTCACCATCGGTCTGAAAGTACACGCTCGCCATGGTGGCGCCACTACTCCTGACCTGGTGATAGGCAGCTTTCAGTCCAGATGACATGGACGTTGAACCTGACGCGCGCAAACCTTGAATTGCACTATGCGCAAACGCTTTATTCGCCGCAGTGGCAGGGCTTGCTTTAACCACAATATCAGCACTACCTGAAAAACTGACCACAAAGAACCACATATCTTCCGACAACATATCGATACCACGACGTGCAGCATTTTTTGCTTGTGAGAGCTTTTCACCACCCATCGAACCCGATACATCCAGGACAAAACCGACAATTTTTCGACCACCTGCATTGGGGACAATCTGCACATCCGAAGAAATCGTCAATACCGTATCAAGACGTGACTGACCTACAGATAAATATGGGTTGAAGAACCCTTGAATACGAAACATAAAACACTCCGACGAGAGTCAGTTAAGACGATATTAAGATGAAATTTTTTGTACAAATTGATTGCCAGATTCCAGCAAACCTTCAGTAAATTTACGATTGAGTGCGTTCAAATCATTAATGGATTTTTCACGTTTATCGGCGTTTTCCAGATCCAGACGATGACCAAGCGCGATCGTCTGCAACAATTTATCCGCGGATTGCGCCAGTACAGCAACATCCGCCGCAAAATCTCCCTGGCTGTTTTTCGCTTTTAAATACGCGTCTTGCAACTGATCGCTACCTATACCACCCAATTCTCTGGACAAGGCACGGCGTGCTTCCGTCGCTTTGGATGCCTTTGCTGTTTCCGATAAAGCGGCTACATTAAGAATTGCCCGTTTCAAAGCAGGTAGATCGAACAGAATACTATCCATGACATTATTCATTTCTATCATGGCAGCCGTTTGTGTGGCCCGAATTTCTGGCACCGAGACGATAGACTGGCTGTGCGCCACATGCATACGCACGACTCGTGTTTCAAATGCATTGATTTGCTCAGCAAAGTCGCGCAGCTTAGCGATTTCGACTACATCGCGTGATTGCTCTACCGCAACACGTTTTTGTTCAAATTCCAGACGCGCACGCTTGATCAGTATCTGGCCGGCCGCCATATACAATTCCATGGTTTTGATATGGTCAATACTGGCTTGCACCAGACGATCCAATTTATCGTTGGTCGATCTGAGGGTAGTCAGTTGCGCCTGCGATTTTTGTTCGATCGCATTCAGATGTTCAGTAATTTTCTTATGATTTTGCTGTAATGCACGTAATGCCGAGAACCATTCACCAACAAAAGGGATTTTCCCAAATTGTTCAGCCAGACTGCTTTGACCTGCAACCTCTTGTTTGATCTTAGGAAGATTCAGGTCTTTCAAGGTTGTCGCCAGTGCAATGGTAATTTCTCCCGCACGCCCTGCTTCGCTGGTACGCATTCCTTCCAATAACTGATCGAGATGTTTACTCAATTCACGTTGCGCATCAGCGCCAAATGACATCAGGCTATTGGTATCGGAAAACGATACACTGGCAGCGATTTGATTGATACGCGCTTTTTGCTCATCGGTAAATTTGTTTAAATCGATTTGCCGGTCCGCTTGCAATTCGTAACGCAGGGCAGGTGGATTTCCATCGTACAAAGATACCGTATTCAACGGAGAAACAACCAATTCTGTTTCTGTTTTTGACTCGCTCATTATGCAACCCCGATCTAAATCCATTGAAAAATCAATCTCACTATTTACTCCCTGCAAGGATGGGGAGCATCTGCAAATCCGCATCTACAAGTCCAATTCATTTTGGACAAGCTGCATCTTGGCACCGCATTAGCGTAAAAGAAACGGTAATTATTTTTTTCTTTAACCGATAATTTATCAGCAGAAACCGTTGCATATTTACAACCAGACAGAATCCAGGGGAACAATCGAAAAATCACCAATCTATGTGGTCTGACTTTTAGATTATTGCAATTATGCCACTTAATAAGAGATGAAAGGATAAACAACAGTGGGGGAATAAGTTAAAGACACAAAACTAGCCGCATGCGCGAACCGTGGAAGTCGCTAATGAATCTTGAATGAGAAGCTTTCGGAAATTTACAACCCTTGCTGGGTAAGTGCTTCGAGCGCGACGGGCGTCAGCGGCAGGGTGATAATAAAACAAGTACCAACACCGACTTCGGACTCGAGCTGCACGGTTCCGCCAAGCACGCTAGTGACAATATTGTAGACAATATTTAAGCCGAGACCAGATCCGCCCTGCCCCAATTTGGTCGTAAAAAAAGGATCAAAGACACGTGCGAGATTTTCAGTTGGGATACCCAAACCATCATCGCTAAAAACCAACTCTGCGTGAGTCTCATCGATCAAACGCGTCGTCAAGCGCATCGTTCCCTGCCGCCGTTCTTCAAACGCATGCGTGAGTGCATTGGTGACCAAATTGGTCAATACTTGCCCCAAAGGCCCGGGATAACTATTCATCTTAATACCCGGCGCTAAATCGCTAGTCATGACAAATGCAGTTTTTTTATACATAGGCACCAGAGTGACCATGATTCCTTCAATCGTCTCTTTCAAATCAAAACTACGCCGTTGATTGCTTGCCTGGTCCGCCGCAACTTGTTTAAAACTGGCAATCAGGTCATGGGCGTTACCAAGATTGCGCAACAACAACTCGGTACCCTTTTCGATAATATCAAAATACGTCTCAATAGCCGAGCGACGCAAATTACCTTCTTTCACAGAACGACGTAAATCACGCGTATCGTCATGCAAAGTGCTTGCCACCGTTACACTATTACCTATCGGAGTATTCAATTCATGTGCAATACCAGCAACCAGGGAACCAAGCGCGGCTAATTTTTCCGAGCGTACCAACTCACTTTTTGTGAGTTTTAATGACTCAAGAGCTTCATATAGTTCCTCGTTGGTTTCTTGTAATTTCAACGTACGAGACTGTACCCGCGATTCTAATTGTTGGTTAATTTCTTGAATTTCTTTTTCGGTTTCACGCTGGCGTGTGATGTCGACCGCCGAAAAAATGAAGAGTCGTTCCTCATGAATTTTGATTGGTCGGCCAGATAAAATACAAATCAAAATACGACCGCTCTTTGCTCGCTGGCGAACCTCGATTCTCGTCGCTTGCGTTTGCTTGATCTGATCCAACATGGCTTGGCGCTCATTTAAATCTACCCAGACATTGAGTTCAAACGAAGTATTGCCAATGATCTCTTCTCTGGAAAATTCAAATTGCGCAAGCCAGACATCATTAACGTCCACAAACTGGCCATTTTCTATGCGAACCAACCCCAGTGGAATCGGTGCCTGCTGGAAAATGCTGGCAAACTTATATTGACTTTCGCGCAATTCTTCTTCGTATTGCAAACGCATTTTATGGGCATCTACAAAGGCATTAAACCAAACAACAAGCTCACTGATTTCATCCCTGCTTGCGGGTACCGGCAGGTGTTCAACCAGGTCATTTTTTTGTTCTTGAATACGGCGAAAACCTTTAGAAATTTCTTGAATGGGCGCAACCATGTTTCTTCTGAATAAATGGCTAGCCAATAAAATAATAATCGAACTGAGAACAATCAACAATCCGACAAGCTGCGTCAATCTTCGCATTGGTGCGAGCAAAGTTTCCTGAGGAATTACCCCAAACAAGTGCCATCCCTGATTTTTTATGGTCGCAAGGCTGACGAGATAATCACGGTTATCAATGTGCAAAGCTGATTTTTCATTGCCACTTTTGAGCCAATTCGCGAGGCTTTCGGGCATATTTTGCCCTACTATTTTCTTATCTGGTGCGTAAACTACCCGCCCATCAGCGTCAGTAACCACCATATAAGAACCACGTCCCAAATCAACTTTACTGAAATGATCAAAGAGGTAGCTGGTAGAGCAATTAATCAACAACATACCAACTGGCTCCGACAACTGCGTTTCGCTGGAATAGCGCCACACAATCTTATATGCAGTGAGTAATTTTTCAGAATCAGATGCGGGGTATAACTTATTGCCCACACTCAGCCACTGCAATGCACCATCCGAAGCCAACGCCGTTCTGTACATCGTGTCACGCACGTGCTTATTGACTTCCGGCTCGCTTAAAGTTTCACCGACATAAAAGCGGTGCCCTTTTGCAGTATAAAAATCGATCGAGGCGACGCCTTTTAGGCTGCTATATAAATTCAGATTTTGGCGAATTTCTGCCTGAGTGGACAAATCGTCATAGGCGTCGCGCTTCATTTCATTCAACGCGTCTGTTCGAGCGGCAACCTCGCCGATTTTATCTATCGTTGCAATCCGGGACGCCAGGTTATCTACCTGTTGCAACTGCAACTGTAAATAATCACGCTGATTATTGACTAACTGAGAACTATATCCACTGGTTAAATCCAGAATAGTTTCCTGAACCACGTCGTAGGAACTGACAGCAAAAATCAATAGTGGCAAGATGCTCACGATGACCAGATAGCCAATCAGCTTATAAATGATATTAAACTTGATGAACTTGAGTTTCAAAACTCACTCTACCTATTTAAGCGTATCGATTGAAACTAAATGCGCGTCAACAGTGAGGACTGAGGGCAATTTTTCCCCCTTCAATGCACGCACTGCGAGAACCACTCCCTGATACCCTTGCAAGGCTGCTTGCTGGTCTACAGTTACCTTCATCTTACCAGCCCGAACCGCCGCTTTAGCATCATCAAGAGCATCATAACCAATGATCTGCACATTCTTTCGAGCACTATCAGAAATATATTTAATGGCACCCAATGCCATCATGTCGTTAGCGCAGAAAATCACCTTAACTGTCGGATATTTTTCAAAGATCTGCTTTGTTACCTTGTACGCTTCATCAATTTTCCAATGTGCTGTTTCTTTTGCCACGATTTGTATCAGCTGATTTGAATTAAAAGCGCGAACTGCCCCCGTCATCCGCATGCGCGCGTTCTCTGCGCCAGGCAAACCCTCGATAATAGCGACCTGGGTGGGCTTACTAATTTTATCGACCACCGACTTCACTGCATCAAAACTTGCTCCTTCATTATCGACACTGATAAAGGGGATCATCGGCATACCAGAATTACGCAAGGTGCCAGGGTCAAGCTGATTGTCGATATTAATGATGACAATCCCCGCTTTATTCGCTTCTTTTAACACTGGAATTAAGCGACGAGAATCACCGGGGGCAATTACTATTGCATTCACTTTTTGCTCTATCAAATCCTGGACAATCTGAATTTGTTCTTCTATCGCCGTTTCCTGCCCCGCAGTTTTAACGATAAGTTCAACACCCAACTCTTGCTCAGCCCGTCTTGCCCCTTTCTCAATATCAATGAAAAAAGGATTGGTAAAGGCTTTCAAAACCAACCCAACTTTATATCTGGACGAGAGTTCCGGCGCTGGAGATGAGCTAGAAGTGGAATTATTCCCAGATTTATCGCCTTGCCCACATCCACATAAAAAAATAAACAGCAGGCAAATCAAAAATGAACGACAAGCACTCATAATTTCCTCATAAAAACCCAACATTTAACCCAGGCGCGCAGGCTGGAAAATGAATTAATTAATACAAAAACAGACTCAAAATACTCGGAATGGTTTAAGCAAGGACAATCGGACTCTCAAATAGATTTACTAATACTATAGGCAATTGATTACATCTCGCCTACAAAAACATATTAAATTGTATTAAATATGCTTCCCACTATAAAAATTATTAAATGATTCAGTAAAAAGCGACAATTGATCCACTACACAGATCATAAATAATGCATAAAAGATATTTTCCTGGCCGCATACAAGTATTTAAATTTCTAAAAAAATAGGCAGACAAGGTAAAACGTGGCTGATAGAATGCTCGCCATTGTCATTGGGGAGTAGCCATCTTTAGTTCCCGCTAAAGAGTCCACGTCAACAAACTTGAGAAAAAAAACTCATGGCGTGGTCAGCTTCTGCTGTTGCAGTTAAGCCAGGCAAGACCTTTGGCCACCTTACGTTTTGCCAGTCGGGCGAGTCGTATGGTTGCGCCATTGTCCTCATTCTCGCCCGACCACTGAGACCCATGCTTCTCACTATTACGCTATTTTCTCTCTCTGCAGTCGCGATTTATATTGCATGCGAATTTTTCGTGAACGGTATCGAATGGTTTGGCCACAGGCTCAAGCTCGGCGCTACAGCGATTGGTTCAGTACTCGCGGCATTTGGCACTGCCTTGCCGGAAAGCGCAGTCACTTTTATGGCAGTCGCTTTCGGTAAAACTTCAGCCCAAAAAGACATAGGCATAGGCGCCGCAATGGGTGGTCCACTTGTATTGGCGACGTTGGCATATGCAGTCGTTGGCGCGGCATTAATTTTTCATCGGCATAAACTTCAACGTATTAATCGTCAGGTACAAGTCGACCATATTCGCCTGAGTCACGATCAGGCAGCATTTCTTGGCGTTTTTGTGGTCAAAGTTGGATTGGGCTTGGTGGCATTTACCTATAAGCCTTGGTTGGGACTTTTATTTCTTGCAACCTATGCGCTGTATGTCTGGCGCGAAATTCAAACCAGCGATACCGCACCCGAAGAAGAACAATTAGAGCCTCTTAAGTTCTGTCCTTCAGTCGCTGAGCCATCTTTGCGTTGGGCAGCACTTCAAGTGACGTGCTCACTCGTTGTTATTAGCATTGCATCGCATGTATTTGTCGGTCAGCTCGAAGCGATCGGCACCGCCCTGAATTGGTCGCCGCATCTGGTGGCATTATTATTGAGTCCAGTCGCTACAGAGCTGCCAGAAACCATGAACGCGCTCATTTGGGTCAAACAAGGCAAAGAAAGGCTGGCACTGGCTAATATTTCTGGCGCCATGATGATACAGGCAACGATACCGAGTGCCTTGGGGCTATTTTTTACGCCATGGCTGTTTGATGGGCCGCTGCTAGCCTCAGGCATTATCACAGCGCTTGCGATTGTATTTCTTTGGCAGCTATTCCGACGCGGAGCTGTTGATGGCCGAAAACTACTCGTTGTCAGTGGTTTTTATGGCGTCTTCGTGTTATTGGTGGCATGCTGTTTTTCACGCTAAGGTAAGACACGCGCAGACTTGTCCCAGCTCAAAGGAAAATTCTTTGCGTCAGCTACATTTAATGCGACATCATCGTTTCAACTGACGAACGAAGTGGTATTTCGCTGTATCGGTCAAACACTGAAGATCGCCATGCCACATTGCGATAAAATCCAGAAAACGCTGCTTTAACTTTCAAAAAACACGACGAATAACATCATTGATAAAGAAAACTAGTGTGAAAAAACGTATTTTTGATTTAGTACCAGACAAGTCCGCCCCCACCTCAATTCGTGTAAGCAGACCGCCCAAAGGCGTCGCTGCCGTAGCATTTGGCGGCACAATTTTAGCCCTGGCTCTTCACGCCCATGCCGATGAAGCCGCCCCGGCTCTGCCTCCGCAAGCTGATGAAACATGGGCGGTGCATGGCCAGGTAACAACCATCCTGCAACAACATCCCCGATTTACCTCTCCTTATAGCGGTCCGCAGAGCATGGATCCGAATGGTCGTCAGGAAGAGACAACGGATGTGACACTCTTTGCTGGCACAAAGTTATGGCGCAACGCAGAATTATGGATCAATGCGGAAATCGATCAAGGCTTTGGCTTGAGCCACTCGTTTGGTGCGGCTGGCTTTCCCAGTGGCGGCGCTTACAAAGAAGGTGCAAACATGCCCTACCTTCGCATGCCACGCTTATTTGTACGTCAGGTATTTCCGCTTAGCGGCGAACAAGTCGCAGTTGAAGCCGGTGCCAATCAATTGGCGAGCACGCATAGCGCCGATAATGTCACACTGACCTTCGGCAAGATGGCCGTGGTCGACATTTTTGATAACAATACCTATGCACATGATCCACGTTCTGATTTTTTAAACTGGGCAATGATCGACGGTGGCGCACTTGATTATGCAGCCGACATGTGGGGCTACACTTATGGGGTAGCCGCAGAATGGAATCAAGGAAACTGGACGTGGCGCAATGGTATCTATCAAATGTCGCTGGTTCCAAACGGTAAAATTACTGGCATTGATTTCCATCAATTTGAATTCATCACCGAAGTGGAAGAACGCCACCAACTCGCAGGTCACCCGGGCAAGCTGAAGTTGCTCGCTTACCTGAACCACGCGTCAATGAGTAAATACAGCGATGCCGTTCAGAGTGCGATAGCCAACAACACGACACCTGACGTCGCAGCCAATCGCCATTACGCATCCAACTATGGCTTCGTTTTAAACGGCGAACAAGAATTAACGTCTGACATCGGCGCGTTTGCGCGTTTCAGCAAAACACCCGGTGATAAAGAAGTTTACGAATTCACGGACATCAGCCAAGGCTTCTCTGCAGGCATCCAAATCAAAGGCGACCGCTGGGGACGGCATGACGATACGATTGGCCTGGCGATTGCACGCAATAGCATCTCAGGCGATGCGCAGCGATACTTTAAAGCGGGCGGGCTTGGTGTTTTGATTGGTGATGGCACACTCAATTATGGCGCTGAAAATATTTTGGAAACCTACTACGCCATCCGCGTTCATCCACACGCGACCATCACTATTGACTATCAACAAATCAAAAACCCAAGCTACAACATGGATCGCGGCCCGATCAATGTTTATGGCTTACGCTTCCATACTGACATCTGATCGGCAGCTTAATACTGCCTTTTGTCACGAGCTACAACATAGGCAAACTCACAGGCTTCTCCGCATTGATGAACGACATACAGCATCCACTATTTCTCTTCTAATAACAGATACTGCTCATAAAGATGTTCACCAATCGGGCGGCGCACCGCGCTTTTTACATAATTCGCTATTTTCAAGTCTTCATGCAAAATGTGGTCAGATATCCACTCATTTAAAAAATACAGCAAATCTTCCGGAAATTCCTGCTGGCGATTAATCTTCACCAACATTGACTCTATGCGTTTCAATAGTTCTGTATGCACTAACGCATGCTGATCAACATCAGGATAGGCAATTTCGTGCATCAGATTCTCTTCACTGACAAAATGAAATTCAGTAAATTTTTTCATTTCCAGCATGATTCTGAGAATAGTTTGCCTTGATTCGTTAGCCTTAATCGCTATGTCCAATTTCCGGTACAACAAAATGAGTATGCGATGCTGTGTATCAATAAGATCGTTATTGAGCACAAAAGTTTTTTCCCAATGGATATACATGATGCTCCCTCAACAATTTACCGATGTCAGAACGTGAGAAACTCTCCACACGAACATTACAACACCCAATCAAAAAATTCTCCGCCAAGCCTGATGTTGACGTTTTCCAAGCATTTAAACAACGTTTAAATCGCGTATCGAATCGCAATTCGCATGATACTGACCACCTTTCAACTTTCACACGCATTCACTTCTCAATGGTGAATGAGTATAAATCATAAAGGCAGGCAGTATTTTTTCTCCACAACCAGTCGCAACATAGCATCAACTACTGCGTCATCAAATAAGGTGCCACGGTGTTCTCGAATTTCTTTTAATGCAGATTCAATCCCCATTGCGGGGCGATATGGGCGATGCGAAGACATGGATTCAACAACGTCGGCTACCGCCAGTATCCTTGCCTCGGGCAAAATTTGTTCCCCTTTCAATCCTTGAGGATACCCGCTACCATCCATACGCTCATGATGCTCTCGAATAATTTCTGCAATTTGAATCGGAAATTTTGCATCTTTAAGAATCTCATATCCTCGCTCAGCATGAGATTTAATTAATTCGTACTCTATTGCAGTTAAGCGCGTCGGTTTAGAAAGTATTTCCGCAGGGATCGCAATTTTCCCAATATCATGCACCAACCCTGCCAATTCAAGATACTTACATTGATCTTCGGTCCAACCCATTTCTCTCGCAATATCAAAAGCAATCAATCCGACCCGACGCTCATGCCCCGCCGTGTAGGGGTCACGCATATCGACCATTTTGGCAACCACCTCCAAGGTACTCTGCATTGAGAGCTCTAGTTGCTTAACGTAGGTCGAGATTCTCTCTTCAGCATGCAATCGCTCCGTAATGTCCTGCGCCATCACGATGATTGCCATTCGACCATCCCACAACCCCCTGCTAGCATGCGTTCCAAGAATAATAGCGTCACCAAATCTGGTCATTGCTGAAAGGTTCATTGCAATCTGGCGGGTACCGGCTTTGAACTCCCTTCGCGCATGCTTGATTTTTTCAACAGCATCTGGAGATGCATCAAAGACGTCGATAGAGTCTTTACCTATCATCTCAGATGGTGAGCGTCCTAAAATCTCTCCCATTCGGGCATTGGCATAAACGATATGTTCATCTTGAATAACATAAATGCCAGTAATCGTTTGCTCAAGCAAACCACGAATTTGCGATTCATGCTCAACCAACTCAGATTCCACTCGCCGGATTTCCGTCAGATCAAGCCATTGCACAATGACGTCATCCGCATCAATACTCACGAATCCGCGTACAGTGCGGTCAACACCGTTTTTGCAACGCAATTGAATTTCAGGAGAACGAATCACTCTGTTCGACACGTCCGATATGACCATCGCCAGATTATCTTCCCACAAGCTTTTGACTTTTTCCCGGAAGTCTGAAGATGCAAACACCTTAGCAAACCACGTTTCCTCATCCGCAATCTCTGCAAGCGGATATCCGAATGTCTCCTCATGTACACTATTAATTGCAAGCAGTTTTCGTGTCGATAATGAATGAATCTGTACTGGGAGAGGAGATACTTCAAATATACGTTTAAACCGCTGCTCACTTTCTATGCGCTGTTGCGTTTCCCGATCGCGTTGCTGCTCCGTTTCCCGCAATTGAAATCCGATTGAAATATTTCGTCCTACCTCCTCGATCAAATCCCGAAACTCCTCATCAAAATAATTCAACTGATTCGCATAAAAGGTGATGACCGCGACCGCTTCATTATTGACCAAAACCGGTATCGCAGCAGAAGAATAGATACCGTATTTTTCTCCTAATTCATACCATGAACGGGTACGCGGATCATGTTTAAAATCATTCGCAAACTGAATTTTCTTTTCGAGCATGCACATACGCGTCGGACCATGACTGGTATTCAACGCCGGATCTAAAGTAATGATCAAGTCTTCGACGTATGCAGACGCGTCTCCAGTTGCCGTGACAGGAACGATACGCCCAAGTTTTTCGTCAGGCAGGCCTGCCCAGGCAAGAACGAAACCACCATCTTCGTTCGCCGATTGACATATTTGCTGCAACAATTGAACAAGGTCTTTAGTATTGAAGATGAGAATATTGATATTGCTGGTAAAACGATAGAAGCTGTTTAGCCGTTCCATCCTTTTTCGTGATGCCAGTTCAGCACTAATATCATGCACAAATGCATTAAATATTCCAACATCCTGCTGCTGCACAAAAACGGCACTCACCTCAACATCCAACACCACGCCATGTTGACACTTCAGTTGAGTTCGAAAACGCGTGCTACCAGCCGCCTGAATTTGTTGCAGTCTGCGCGTAGTTTTCTCGGGACTACTATCGACCTCTAGCTCATACAAATATTTATTGCAAAGTTCCTCAACAGAAAAGGCACTCAATTTAGCAAGGCTTTCGTTGACTTCAATAATCCGACCTTGAGCATCTATCGTTAAATAACCGTCAAGCGATGCTCGCCTTGCCGCCATTAGCCGACCATCCATTGATGCCATCTTAACGATCGCATCCACATTTTTTATTCGCCAATAGAAATTTAAAAAAGCAAATAAAGCGAAGATAAACCCTACGCCGCCTGCAATAGCCGAATACACCAACTCTCTCATAGGTAAAATAACTTCGGCATAGTCAGTCTTGGCAAGCAAAAACCAATTCGTGCCAGTAATTGGCGCACCAGCTCCCAGCACGCGTATTCCGCGATAATCAATGCCATCCAATAACGCGGCGCTATTGGTAGTAAGCAACTCGGATGCCACAAGATTCGCCGTTTCTATCGGACGACTTAGCTTAAAGCGCTGGCTTGCGGGCTCAAACCGGAGCGCACTCAAATAAAAAATTTCATTATTTTTCTTCTCAAACAGCACCAATTCTGAGCTATTTGAATTCGAGGGCCATGCTGAAAGAATCTTATCGATAGTGCTGACAACTGAAACTTCAAGATAGACTGCACCAATAACAGGTGCGTCACGCTGATTCAAAGCATAAACCGGTCTTGCATAACCGAAACTCCAGATTCCATCTACGGCCTGATGAATATCAATCAGCACCGGACTTCGGTTTGCCATAGCCTGATTCAAGCATTCGCGCTCTAAAGGGGTAATTCCAGATTGATGTAGTGCCAGTTTTACATTCAGTGAACGGTCAAGTAATCTCACATCATGATAGCCATACGACTTACCTAACTGATCAATCGCTCGGTAAGCTTGGCTTGTTGCAAGATCAGACTGACTCACACCACTAACGCCTGATATGGCATCAATTACAAACTGTTCGCCAGCAAGATTCTCAGCATCTGCCTTACGTTCAAACAAAAAGCTCTCCACTTCTTGTTTTTTGTTAGCGGCAATGATCTTGATATCATCCTGAAGCTTTTCTTTTGACTGCTCCGCAAAATTGAAGAAAATGCTCAAACCCAGAACAATAAAAACGCCTGACAAGACCATCGCGATAAGAATAAGTCTTCGTGAAATATGGTGATTCAGTCGATTTGACATTACATACAGCCCCAGGTTGATTGCAAACAGCCATATGGAACGAAAAGAAGTGGCCTCGTCACGGCAAACGTCAGTTAATCCGACGATGATAATTCCCCCTCTCTGACTCGAATATAAAGAGACCTGAGCAATGATAGAGTTTTCATCTCAGTTTTACTCACCAGCAATTCAATGTAGCAAATTGTTCATCAAAAGTGTAGCTAATATTTTAATAAGCTAAAAATCCAACAACTCGGGTAATTGATCACTTCAGCATCGCATCGCTATTAGTGGAACTGCGAATACAAACTCACAGAGTCATTGTTTGCGAGTTAAGTCAATCAACGTACGTGGGGTGCGTACCAAAGGTCACTCTCATCGAGTGGAGTATCTTTAGGCAGTGCCGGATTACTCAATTTAATCAGACGACGTTTTTTTACATTCAATTGCTTAATCGCCACTTGATAATATTTATTAAAAATGGCGTCAAAACTCCCGTCTTTACGCATGATGTTTAATCCCGCTTCAATGCGCTCTTTCAATTGGCGATCAGCGGGATTAAAAAAGAAATAGTATGGAAACGGATAATAGATCAGCAAATTTTTCTCAATCACAATATCAGGATAAAGTTCATGATATTGCTCGTACTCAGGCAAAATTTCACCAACACCTCTGGGGAACATATCGAATCGATTGTTGGCCAACATCGCACTGAGCTGAACATAAGGTGCCTGAATCACGGTGATACCACGCGAGGTGTAAGCAGGAATATCAACCCAGTCGATACCTTGCCCGACGGTGAATTTTTTCAAATCATCTTCGGTTTTGATTTGATCAAATTTGCTTTGATCTTCTTTACGAATTAATGGTATCCGGTAACCTAATAAGCCTTTACGCAATGGAATGCGTATTACCAAGAATTTCTTTTCCATTTCTTCCGAGGTCGGATTCCAGATGACGTTTATTTCACCTGCATTTTGCTCCAACTCTTGAATCGAACGTTTTTTAGGAACGATCGTGCTGCTGGGGATGCACTCATACTTCCCATACTTTGCTTTAGTTTTTTCCAACGCCGTATGCAAAATTTCTATTACATCATCAAAACGTTTATCGGTATGAACATCATTTGCGGGATAGATCACGCGGGTCATCTTCGCCCGTGAATATACAGGTGTTACCAGGATAACAATCAGTAATAACAGATGGGTCAATCTGGCAATAGCTTTCATTTCTTCAGTATAGGCCTAGAATTTTTATTGTTAACGACAAATAGAATTCCAGCTCTTCTTATTGTTAAGGCAGGTTTTTCTGCAGAGTTCGCTAATTTAAAGGCTTTCTGTTTCCACAGAGCATTTTAATCTTCAACTTCTGTGTGAAGATCGGTGATTCCCTCTTCCGTTGGACAAATACATGTACCTAGTTGTCAACGCCCCCTTATTTTTTCACCATCAACAGGTCTTGAATGCAACACACCACTGCTCATTGCATGAAGAAATCTGAACTTCAACACTCAGTTATCAGCTTTCGCTCGGGAAGATTTTTTCACTTGATATTTATCAAAATTCGATCAAATAAAATTTGAACCTGAAGCAGTAAAGTTATCACCTAACTTGCACAATCAGACGCTCGCATCAGAGGAGAAATGAACTCAAAACACTTATTTAGACGTCTTAGTTTTGATGCTTTTTATCAATTCAAAAAGTGATGCTTTGTCATTCAATTGTCACTTAACAAACCTACACTTTAAACATTCATTTTGCTCATACCGAGAATCTCAATGCTTAAAGAACAGGCTGTCTCAGCACTTGGAAAACAATCATTATTGATGCCAGCGTGGGTCAAATCAGCACTCAATGCTAACGATCGATTGAAGCTGTATCTGACACTACTTCAGTCAGCGGCTCAGCATGCCAACGCACCGACGGCTGCGCTAAGCGACTTAGGAACCGAACTCGCGCAGGCTGGGCTGCAAGGTAGTACATGGCCTATTGAGTTGATTAAAACTGCCTATATCGATGGCGACACGCTTGTATTGCCGCAATTAAATCAACTGCTCGATGCGTTG
This sequence comes from Cognatundibacterium jejuense, assembly GCF_014284255.1. Taxonomy (GTDB): domain Bacteria; phylum Pseudomonadota; class Gammaproteobacteria; order Burkholderiales; family Burkholderiaceae_D; genus Undibacterium; species Undibacterium jejuense. The sequence continues at coordinate 7,536 of NZ_JACOFV010000004.1, read as the reverse complement.
ACGGCAGATATCACGATCATGGCGCGCCCCGTGTGCGAAACTGACCGGACAGTTCCACTCAATATCACGGCACGACGTGATCACTGGATCAAGCAATTTGAGCAGATGAAAGACGACGAAGGTCTTACGCACGAGTCAATGACAGCACTAACCCAAGGCAATCGCAAGGATGGAGACAGTTTCCATCTATTAGTGATGGATTTGCATAAGCAGCTCAATGCGATGGCAAGCGAGATTGCGACCGAAATAGTCGATGGTGCAAACGTATGGCAAATTGAAGATAGCGACCGCCCGCTCATTCAAGCATTTATGCGCGGATTGCATCGCACAGCGCCACTCAAATTCTCTCACCCCGGATTAGACACCGCAGTAACCCGCGATGGCGCACGCTTGCTCATCCAGAATGACATTGGCACGAACGACGCGCATGTGCTGGTCATTGAGGTCGAACAAGACACTGTGAGCATGACTTATTCTGACTTACATGTGGAGCGTTTCGAGTTCTTTAAAGGAATGTTAGAGGAAATTGGCTTTATATGGACAGTATCGGCCCCGGTTCAATCCGATGCGCTCAATTCGGGTAAGCCTTACCGGGTTGGGACCGCCATTTTCAAAGCACAAGGACAAGACCTGCTCAATGGTCTGGAAGCTGCCGCATCGCGGATTGTTTTTGTGATTGACTGGAACCGCGCCCGTAAGCGCCTGCGACATTTTTTGAACAAGAACCAGGCGTATTTGATTCTTCAACGTGCGGCAAAAGAAGAATGGGGACACATGGCATGGCTGCTGGCTGGTGGAGAACAATTGGTTTTTAATGCAATGCAAGCCGTCGATACCGAAGCGTTTCGGATCGGTGATCGCCTTGATGAAGTGCTTGGCGAATCCGTTGCCACGACATTCTTGCTGGAATTGATGCGCATGTGCAGCAGCATTTTGCGCCAGCAACAACCGGTCGCATTGGTCGCTGACGAAGCCCGAATGCTACTGGCGCGAGCACTGAAACAACGCACGTTTGGCTTTGACCTGCTGGCAGAACATGCTGCCTATTGTCATACACTTGCGATAGCATTATGCGACGTACTGGAAAGTGGACAATCCACAGAAGCCAGGCACATGACAGACGTCGTATCTCGCGCCAAAGCCTGGGAAAGACAGGCCGATCATCAATTGATGGATGCACGACAGCGCGCAGAACGGCACGGCCAATGGCTGCCCGTGGTGGACTTACTCGAAAGATCCGATGATGTGGCAGACGCCTTAGAAGAAGCAATCTTCATTTATTCGATGACCTTGATTGAACCGCTCAAGGGACTCCCCTCAGAAGTCAAACAAGCGCTTCTGCTTTTGGCAAACACCACTCTCGCGGCGATACAAGATTTAATCAAAGCGATCGAAATTGCACGTCATATCAATGTCTTAGGCGAACCGATAGACAGCGATTTATTTTTACAAGCACTGTGGCGCATGCTACGTGCCGAACGGGTGTGCGACGATCTATCGCGGCAGGCACGTATGACCATCGTACGCTCACTACATTCGTCAGCCGCGGCGTATAGCCTTGCCAGCGATCTGGCCAATATCATCGAAAAAGCTTCTGATCATCTACTCGCTGCTGGGTATGCATTGCGTAAGATGGTGTTCACTAAAACAGGTATCTCGTCATGACGTCTTCAACACACTGGCCTAAACATTTCTTCCTGATTTCGGGCAACAACACTGATCACCATTTCAATCACAAACCTAGACGTGAGAGCATGGGAACCAAGGCGTACAATTTATTACGCATGGCAGAAATCGGGCTGCAAGTTCCCCCTGCTTTGGTAATCGGTACGGATTTTTCTCAACGTCCGGAAGAATGCTTCAAGCCACTCTTTGATATCGGCTTACCCGCACTACAAAACGTTGCAGGCGAAGTCTTTGGCGACATCCGCAATCCCCTGATTGTTTCAGTGCGATCAGGTGCATCGGTGTCGATGCCAGGCATGATGGAAACGATACTCAATGTTGGCATTAGCGACGCCACCTTATCTGGATTTTTGCGTAAAACTGGCAACCCGCGCCTGGTGTGGGACGCATATCGTCATCTGGTCGCTTGCTACGGCGAGATCGTATCCGGCGTCCCGGCGTCTTTATTTGAAAATGAGATTGCCATCATCGCCCAGGGACGCGACGAGCGTGAATTGGATTTCAGTGAATTACGCGCATTAACCAAACGCTTTTTGGCAATCTATCAAGAACAGGTCGGTCAGCCATTTCCACAAGACGTGCATGTGCAACTGACCGGAGCAATTCACGCCGTATTTGCGTCATGGATGTCAGACAAAGCAGACACCTACCGGCATTTAAATAAGATCGACGCGGCAATAGGCACAGCCGTCACCATACAAAGCATGGCGTTTGGCAATAGCGGGGCACATTCTGGCGCTGGCGTTGGATTTACCAGAGACCCAACCACAGGTGAACAAGGTCTTTGGGTTGATTTTTTAAGCAATGCCCAAGGCGAAGACGTGGTCTCAGGTCGCCGCAATGCTGACGCTCATCAGGGTCTGGCAACCGTTGCACCAGCAGCGTGGCAAAAACTTCAGGAAGCAGCACAAGCACTGGAGCAAGAATTCTCAGACATGCAGGATTTTGAATTCACCGTCCAGGATGGCGTGCTTTACATGCTGCAATCGCGTTCAGGCAAACGCACTCCCCTCGCCTGCGCCCGCATTGCACTGGATTTGCTAGATGAAAATATCATCGACGCCGCTACCGCCTTACAACGCACCGAACAATTAAAAGAAGAAGAGATAGGAACCATCAGACTATCACCACAACACAAAACCTCTTCCGACATCGCACCTTTAGCGAAGGCCGCATCCGCATGCCCCGGCGTAGTCTCTGGCAAAATCGTGCTCGACGCACAAAGCGCCGCTGAACACGCTAAAGGCGGCGTATCCACGATTCTGGTCAGACAAGACGCAGAGACCAGCGACATTGCCGCATTGGATTCTGCAGCAGGCCTTTTAACAGAACGCGGCGCTCGCACCTCCCACGCCGCCGTCGTCGCCAGACAACTAGGCAAAGTCTGCCTGGTCGGTTGCAACACCCTGCGCATCGACATGACAGCCCGCACCGTCAGCTTTGCAGAAACCACGCTACACGAAGGCGACATCATCACCCTCGACGGCAATGAAGGCTTGATCTATCACGGCAAAGTAGCGGCTGTATTGATCCCCGATGAAGCACTACTCAAACGCCTTCGCGCCCTGCGCAAGTCAGCAGGTGCAGGGCATCATGGTAGGCGTGAGAAGTGAAAATTGGTAGGTTCGAGGCGACACTGGCATCGCCTCCATTCTGCATTTCAAATTGTGGCTAGCCATCGTATAAATCAGAAAAAAACCAATCATTCAGACATTTGAACTCCAGCTACTTCCCATGGTTTAATATCACCAAAAATAGCTTTAATGCCATTCTCTATACCCAAGATATCATCCAAATACAGTACTCTCAGATTTTTTATCGCCCGAGAGCAAGCAACGTAGAGCAAATGCTTTGTGTTAAGGTGTTTTTCTTTCTCATGCGGATCGGCGAATATGAATTCCACTTCTTCTTGAGTTTTTTTCACAACCTCAAAATAATTTTTAAATTTATTGGCATTATTTCTTCCAAAGCTATGTTCTAAAATAATGGCTACATTCTCGTACTCCTCACCCTTAGTACCATGATAGGTGTGGTAAGAAATTTCATTATTTTCAATGCCATCAATAAAATTAGCCCATTTTATTAATGAGTTGATTGGCAACTCTAAAACACTATTTATTTTTCCTTTAGCTGTATCCTCAGCCTCCGAATCACCATTCATTAGAGTATTAATGTCGTCTAACAATGCTGACTGAAATGCATCGGCAGAAGTAATCTTACGAGACTCAAAATTAATTCGATTAATTAATGCTCTAGCTAGTGCTTCTGTAGCCTCACTATTTTCAAGTCTATCAATAATTATGTCGATCCAGTCTTTGAATGAATTGACTACTTTTTTTTCTAACTCACGGATAACCAAGCTTGCCTTGGAAAAAGCCATATTTTTGCTAGCCACTCCAAAAATATCGTAGTAGGAAACTATGCCCTTCTGTATGTCATGGTATAGCTTAACTAAGTGGTAGATGGTTAAAACCGTTGGGTGTAGTTTTTCCAGTTGTTGAGATAATACTTGGGCATTTAAATTATCATAATAGATTGATGAATTTTGATAAACTTCATACACATCACCAAACCCGTTAAAGCTGGCCATGAGTTTATTTGTTAATACCAAGCAGTGAATTTTAGTATCTTCATCAACTTCATCTCCTAACTCTCCATTGCATTTGATCAGAGCTTCTTTATACTCGACTAGGAATTGTTGTGCAGTCGTTAGTTTTTGGTCTGATACATTGTAGAAAAAGTTTACCGAACCAGTATTTCGCTCTTCAAAAATAGGTTCTTGAACTATTTCATCAGCACGGATTTTATTCACAACATCAATTATTTGACGATGTGAGCGTCGATTAAATATCTTATCGACATTAACCAGTCCAGCATGAAGATCTGCAATCTTTCCTCCGACTCCATCGTCATAAATGCTCTGAGCAATATCGCCGAAGTAGCCCACCATCCAATTTTTATTGTTTTTTATGGCGTAGCCATGAATGGTTTTGATAAATTTAACGACATTGGCATGTGTATCCTGATATTCATCAATAAAAAAATATGGGTAGCTATCAATAATAATGCGGCAAAGAGTAGGGTAATTTTCAATTAGTTTCAATCCGTACTCAAGTAAGGTATCGTGACTGAACTTCATGTAGTGAAGTCTGTCGGCATTTACCTTGCTGTCATAATTAACACGTTTCTCTTCTCCTGCATCAATTCTTTTTAGACACTCTTTAAGTCTTTGATTTTGATATAGTAATTCAACCACATATTTGAAATTTCCTACATTTTTAAAGCAATCATCAAGAAACGCGGGGCTGTTAACCTCAATGTTGCTATAAGCATTTTTGAAAAGTTTGGCGCCTAAATCTCTTGATTTATAGAAAATATCTTTGGTCTGCATAGCAAACTCAATGAATTCTTTCTTTTGTTGCTCCCCAAGCTCCTTATAGAATTTTACTTTATCGGAACCGTCGAGATTGGAACTAATTTTATCTATAACCTCTTCTATCTTTTCCTTATGACATAACAAAAGCTCAGGTTGAGCCCTTTTAATAATCTCCCATAATCTTTCATGAATTGTTGAAACGTGTATCGTCTCTGAGTTACCTAATCGGCTCTTTATTTCATTTACCGCAATATTTGTATAGGTAATACACGCCACTTTTTGAGCACTCTTGCTAGCTGCTATTTTATTGACGGCAACGTATTTAAGCGTTTCTATAAGGGCATAGGTTTTGCCTGCACCGGCCCCAGCATTAAAGCGAAAGCTTCTGAAGTCATCAACATGTTTAATAATACGTTGCTGAATCTGTAGTTCCGCCATCTCATTTTTTGTCATCAGATGTAGCCTCTCTACTTTCATTTGTCGCATGTTTAGCCTCTACAGCAACAAGCTCCTCAGCTTCACTTAATGAACGCATATCGTTAGTTTTCAGTTTAGTGACAAGCCAACCTAAACCATTTTCTAAGTAGTTTGGTAGCTTCGGTATATCCTCCCCCTCGTCCGCTGAAAGGAGACTAAATAGCAACTCATTAGAGAACTTGCTCTTACTGTCTGAGAGTTTCTTCTGTAATTTATAAGAGTTATGGATCAAATTTTTTCGTAATTTATTCCCATTATCGTCATTTAAAATGTCCTGGTATATATCGGGCTTACATTTTTCAATTGCACTATTGATAATATTGTTTTGGTAGTTAGTTAAGATTAGCGCCTCTTCTAAACTAGTTGCATGTTGCTCTTCAATAGGGTCCTTTTGGAATACCACATAAAGGTTACCATCTTCAAAAAACTCAATGTCATCAAGTTTATCCGCGTCATCTATTAACTTATCTCTCAGTTTTTGATTGAACTCTTTAAGGGTCGTATTGGTTGTCTTACGATCAGCTAGCTTAGTGATTTGAACAAAGCCGGGATCCGAGCCCAGTACACGAGGCGTATCACCATCTTTAGCCAGCTGTCCACATACTTCACAAGACTCATTTTCTGTGTGCTTTTCGTCCTTCTCACATTTTGCACGTTTTATATCTAAATCCGTCACAATCAAGCTAGGAACACAAAGTTTTTTCGCCAAAGGCAAATACAATTTTCCGTGAGCGCCATTTATATTAAACACGGAGATATAGTAATTACTAAGAATTGAGTGTTTTTCCAAGTAATAATTTAGCAAGGTTTCTTCTGTAATACCCTCAACAAAAATAATAGCGTCAGAGAAGAACAACTCTGAGACCTTATACTTTATGTGCTTCTTAATGAAATTTAGCGTTTTGTCGGTGTCGCCAACTTCACTGGAAGCCACGGCCTCATCTGTCAAATTTATGACTTTAGTACATTTATCAATTGTTGTTAAATAATTGAGATTATTAAACGTATTACTACTATGAATCTTACTATTTACGATATGAGACGAGTGGGTCGTAATTGCGATCTGGCAATGTAGCGTTTTTTTAACTGTTGAAGATGCATTTGCGATCTCAAGTGCCTTTGTTACTGCATTATCAATGCGCTTGATGAAGAATTCCTGCATCTGAGGGTGCATAAACGCTTCTGGCTCTTCAATAAAAAGTAGATTAATTCGACTAAGATGACTTTTGTCTTCATAGCTATCAACAAAATGAATAATTTCACCAATAATATTCAACAGATTAATATAGCCCAAGCCAAATTGATCTTCAGGTATGTTGTAATCTCCATCCATGAAGTTGTATTTGATCAGTCCTTTCATAACGGCATCATAAGTAACGTTACCAGACAAGCTTAGATCAACTTTTTCTGTACTTTCGATTTCGCCTAAGACTTGAGAAATATCAGTACTTTTAGACCCTACCTTGTCAGTTATCTCAACATTAATCCCTCCTATACTTGTTTCCAAACTTGAACGAGATTTAGGGTCATTGGTGAACTGAAAAGCAACTATCTTGTTAAAAATATCGCTCAGCACACCTTCTTTAAGGTGGCGGTTTGCTTTGATTTCTTTAATATTTATCAGTTTTTTTAGGGAAAACTTATCTGTTGCATCCCCATTACGATCTACGAATGTAGTTTTATAGAGACTTCCATCAGTTTTACCTACTCTTGTTTCTTTTGAAAGCAATGCGTAAAACTTATCAAACTGCTGCCTATCGTTTAGTTTATGACCCTTTGAATATTCAGCCGTAAAAATCCTGTAAACTCCCTCTTTAAATTCAGCCTCCTCTGCAAGTGCCACATTAACCATGATGCGTACACTAACTGGGTAAGCACCCGGTCAACACAGGTTGACCGATCCTTAGATTGATGATCGGATTTATTGAGCAGGCTTCCAGTTGTGCGGAAGTAGTTCGCTGATGCGGCTGAATGGTTGCAATGGTAGCCTTTCCAAT
>NZ_JACOFV010000039.1 GCF_014284255.1 Cognatundibacterium jejuense | reverse complement strand
TCGCGCTTGTTGACCCCTCCGCAGGGGGTTGCACCCCCTCTCCTCGCTGCGCTCGCGGACTCGCACCCCCGTGGTAGGGCTGCGCCCTTCCCCCGCCTTTGGCGGCTCCCCCAAACCCCTAGCGCCCTTTGGGCGCGGCTTGCAAGGGGAAGGCTGGGTTAAGTCGGGAAAACGTCGCCACGGCGGTTTTGAAGGGTTTTAAAAGCTTTTTTTAAACGCTTTTAAGGCCAAGCGAAGCGCGGAGTAAATCAAGCGTGACAGCCCGAAGGGTGCGCCGTAGGCGCATTTGGCGCAGCCAAACTGGTCGCAATCAAGCGAGAGCGCGAAGAGTTAACAGTTAGCTTGTGAAAACGCTATGTAACACAAATGTTTTACACGTTAACCTTTTGTTTTTTATAGAAAATGGCATTTTTCTTTGAAAATTTCTGTTTTTTTTATTTTTCGTGTAACACAAGCTAAAACTAAGCTGGGCGCGGGTCGTAGCCGTTTTTTTTGCTCGCTGTAAGCGTGCGTCATGTGTGTAGTTAAATTGGGGGAGTTTTGGGGTTTTAAGGCTCTATTTTTTGACTGATAAAAAATATTTTACCGCCTGATAAATTGCAGAAAATGGAAACCAAAAAGTCTCCCAGCCTTCTTTTAAGCCTTCAATAAAGTTTGATTTTAGCTTGCCCATTATTTCATTCCATTCCATTAAAAATATAGTGGGTCGTTCAACTGCGTTGAACTAAAAAAGAAGCACACATGACGCACCTACAGTGTTTAGCGTAAAAACCTTAAAACCGTTGCTGGACAACGGTTTTGGCGTAATACACTTTATGATTAGGTCGTATTACAAATGTTCGCTGTAAATGCTTATTTCCGTTGTCCAGCAACGGTTTTAAGGCGTATACAATTCTTCCAATTAGTCAGTTAGTCGGCGCTGTCCGCGTGCTTCTAATTCTTCACGCTTTGCTTGATCATCACTGCTAACGCCTCTCACATATTCTGTGATGAATTTCACGCGATCGCCGTTGAAAAACAAATGTGGGTTTATCCAAAACTTATTTGGAATATCGCTGTAAGCGATGAAGCCATGCTTAAGCAATTCCTTCAGACCTCGATAGAATGTTGATTCAGGTATGTCAGGGTCAGTTTTGCTTACGGTCATAAAATTCAACCAAATGCTATCCGTATCTTTTTCACATAATTTCAAAATCGATTGGAAAACGCGCTGCGACGATTTCGTTAAGCCAAACGTCTTAGATAGACCTTCGAGGTAGACCTTTGCGAATCGTTCTGCGTCAACGATTTTGCGCTGATAGATGGCATTTACGTTTGAGACTTCACCTGTTGACGTATCTACCAATTCACGTGCGGATCCAACCTTCACAGTCTTTTCCTTGAAAACCAATTCGCGTACCTGGACAAGAGGGTTTTGTTCGTAGCGAACTTTTGATACTTTAACTTCCATCTCGGGTGCCTTTTTTGACTGTTTGACTGTCAGTATTATGTCTGTAAAACTCTCAATTTGCAACCTGTTTTTGAAAGTAAAACTAACCATTTCTGAGAGTTTAACTAGCCATTTCTGAGAGTCGCTTTTACGCCAGCACTACGTTTCCGGCGTTTTCCTTCTTTATTCTTTATTCCCGAGATGGGAATGCTGTATAAACAGCCCCCGCAAGCGGGGGATGACGCGCTTCGCGCTTGTTGACCCCTCCGCAGGGGGTTGCACCCCCTCTCCTCGCTGCGCTCGCGGACTCGCACCCCCGTGGTAGGGCTGCGCCCTTCCCCCGCCTTTGGCGGCTCCCCCAAACCCCTAGCGCCC
>NZ_JACOFV010000038.1 GCF_014284255.1 Cognatundibacterium jejuense | reverse complement strand
GCAGCATTCGACATTAGGTTACCGCTCTCCCGTTCAATATCTGGAAGACTGGATGAAGAAACAAAATCAAGAGAATCTCGCTGCATGACATTCACCTGATGGTGAACTAATTATCGAGGGAAGCTCAGGATCCGTCAACCTGTGTTGATCGGGTACTAACAATATCGTGAAATAAATTCGCTTGTATATGCTTGCGTTGAAAGACGGGAAAATATTTATTAAACCAACCGAGATCATGATTCAATAGCCAACGGAAAGACCGTGGTTTCGCACGCGCAAATTCGTTGCGTTTAGCGGTTTTATAATGCTCCAAGAACTCAATGCAAGCAGCACGGTGCTCTTTACTGTTTGTCGACAGTAATTCAATGTTATCTATGAAATTTGTGTTCCTTAAATTAGGCGACTCACTAAGTGTTAAATAAGGATCACATTGATCCATAGTCCTTTGCCACGTAAATTGCTGATTAAATGAAGACCACGACCCAAAAAGCCATTCGATAAGCAATAGACGGTGCGTTATACTGCGCCAAGTTTTAGGTGTTTGCAGGCTCCGGCAAAGTGAATTGATTCCCCTTTCTGACAACGCTAAGGCATATTCAGTATGTGGCTGTAAAAAGCAGTATCGATTAGTAAATTCGGTGGTAAATTCCTTTGACCTCAGAGAACCTGATTGGGTCATTAAACCACGTTCTTTGAGTGCGCGACTAATCATTGCATTTAACACCAAAGCGGATTCCGTATCAGATCCATATGTCTCACATGGACACTGTAGAATATCACCTCCCAATTTTGTTAGACGTAGCTGTACTTCCTCATTTTTTTTAAGTAGCAAGTGCGTACATGCTTTTTTGAATGACAATTCATTACTGGGAAGTAAGAACTGATTGTGTCTTTTGTGAGGAAATGCTGTTGAATTCTCTAACGAAACACCATGTGTTAAGCAAATGAATGAAGTCGGCAATTGATGTGATCTTCGCCAATATGATGTTGAGTAACAATTAAGGTCCGCTTCTATGCAAAGTGGGCAAATTCTCCAATTTCTGAGATTACCATTCGATAGCATGGATAAGCCATATCCTGCTATTGTCAAAGGAACTTCTGAGCATCCCTTATGCCAAGTGTGGCCGCCAACTCTTTCGAAAAAACCTGCTAGAGTCATCGTTTCTAGAACTGATTCTGGATCTCCTAAAATTCCTTTTGTGTATTCGCAGAAATGGGGGAAATTGATTGGGAACTCAGAAATTCGTGAGATCTTCGAGTAACCAAACATGCTCCTACAGGCGTCACGATCATCTTTCGCTGCATTGGACAACCTCGTTCTTGCCGCAAAACTATAGAGAGTTTCATCTTTGCGCAGAATTGGTAGTACATTGAGTTGCATAAAATATCTCTATTGCGGTCATTTTTCTGAATTGGTTTCATTGACTGAAATTAGGTTCTCCAGCCTTCCCTCCAATGGGGCCGCGACGTGAAGTTCGCAAGCGGTAAGCCCGTCCTGCTTTGTAAAATTCGCGATCAGGGCATGGACCTGCCCAGTCATTTTTTATACCGCGTGCAAGAAGAAGAGAATTTATTATTTCGATAGATGCACCACTACCACGTGGAATATCTAAAAAATATTTGATTATCTCTTTAGATTTATGTACCTCAAGTCCTGAGAAAATAATGGTTACGTAATCAGATGTGTTGATATCGTGAAGGGATAATAGCGTCCACAAAATTCGCCTGGCGTAAAAGTGCCACGTTGATTCCATGCATTCTAGAGTTGCACGGTGAGTAATTGGAAAACGTTCTTTGGTTGGCCATATAATTCCTTTTTTTCCATCTATATCTAGCTTAGATGCTCGAAGTAGCTGATTTTTTGTAACGCGAATTGGGCGATGATTTTCTTCATATAATTTTTTCGCACTTGTTTTAACTGCCTTTGCCCATTGCTCATCGAACTGCTCATCGCGAACTTTTCGTTTAGATATTTCAATTAAATTTTTTTGCTTTTTTTTGTTTTCTATTTTTAAACGTGCATCGATAATATCGCAGGCGTTAGGGAGCTTTTTTACTAATTTTTTCATTACGCCAAAATTATATTTCCAGAGTTTTTGGGCATCACAATTATATCTTTGAGCAGCTTCAATCATATCGCGTATCAATTCATCCTCAATTTTCTTCTCTGACTGTATGTTCTCATCGGTTTTATTTTTGACACATTCCTGATTTGCGCAACGTGCCTGCTCAAGAAAAAATTGTGCATTTCGAAAAAGTGAGCTTCCCTCGATAATTAGTTCACCATCAGGTGAATGTCATGCAGCGAGATTCTCTTGATTTTGTTTCTTCATCCAGTCTTCCAGATATTGAACGGGAGAGCGGTAACCTAATGTCGAATGCTGC
>NZ_JACOFV010000037.1 GCF_014284255.1 Cognatundibacterium jejuense | reverse complement strand
CTTTAACCATCGCCAGCAATTGAAAATGATGACCTGCTTCCATTGCACGGTAAGCTTGTATCAGCTCAATTTCTGTTTCGGATAATGGGGGGAAAGACGTGTTAATTCCAGTCATGGCAGACTCCTTTGTGTAGTGGATACACTGCGCCCCACTGCTAAACGGGGTGGGCAGCAAATGACGGGGTTAGCAGACCGGACACAAAGGGAACCGGCAGGCCGAAGCCTCCCCACCACTGCCGCCCATAAAAAGGATGCAATGACATACGCACGTAAAAAAGCCGCATTGCGCGGCCAGTGCGCCTTTGTGTAATTCGAGCTGCTAAACTCGTTCCCTTTTTTCTCAGGGACGTGCACAGCATAATACTTGTGCGATTGGATGGCAAGCAGTAAGTTCATATTGGCGCACCAATCGAATGAGTAGCTTTTACGTTTTGCTCTGCAAGCCAATCAGAAACATTCAAGCAATAACCCTCATTTAATGGGGTGAAAACAATACCATTGGGCGCTAGAATGGCAATCTTCTCTGTAACTAGACCATTAAGAATGATTGGATATTGCTGATACGTCCCAGACTCTAAAGCCCATCCGATGATCGGGTGATATACGAGCCGAGGAATAGCACCATCATTTACTTCCAACTCCAAAAAGTAATACCCTGCATCAGCTCTCATTTCGCTGAAAAAAACCATCTCGATACCGTTGCGGATTAATTTACGTATCATGTTTCACCTCAAAAATGATTTGCGAGTCACTTGCGCTACTTCAGAAAAATACCGTTTCATTCTAAAAAGCTGCCCCAACTCTGCGGCACTCTAAAGCCACCGATGACAGCAAAAGGGGTAGGATTAGGTTCATCATGACAAATTGCCAGATGCACTTCATTAAGCCGCAATTTGCCTTCGTGCAAAAATACAATGCGCCACGAACGGCCAAGATAAGAGAAACTAATTTGATATTGTTGGCGCTGAATTATTTCAACTTGGAGAGACATTAAATGCGACTTGCAGGCCGCGAACAGTTCGAGCATTAAAGGGTATGCATCTGGCGTTAGTTGAATTACACCAAGAAGGCGCTTATTAGTTTTATAGCGTTCGTACTCAGCCATAAATTCACGGTTACGTACTTCTTCTAATTTTATTTTCTCAGTCAACTCATTATCATTGGTTGACGTAGAAGCTATTGCATCAGCGTAAATCTGTAATACTTTGGATTGACCTTGACTCATTTGGCCGCTCCATGAATTAATGACTGCACCCAAGATTGAATTTCAACAGCAGGCCAAGCTACAGCTCGGACGCCCAGCTTCAGAGGTTTGGGAAATGTATTTAATTTAATTCGTCTGTAAATCTCAGATTTAGATAAACCTGTTTCTTGTAAAACGGTTGGTAAGCGCCAAAGCGTATTGTGTGGTTGTACCATATTGAATTCCTAGAAAATTCCTGAATGTTTCAGGAGGAATCAACATCGTATCTATGCACCCAAAAGAAGTAACGCCGCAAAGTTTGAATAAATCGCGGTGGCTATCCTAATTTGCCGTTAAATTTATGATAATTGCATTTTCATGCATGTTTAATGCGCATCCACTAAAGCCTGTTTTGCATCGAATTTGTTAGCAACTTTCGCCAGAAAATAATTATCGATGGTTTCGCCATCAGCAGTTAATTCTTTGATTTCGCTATCTGTTAGACGCGCAATTTTTCCTCCCCCCTCAAGAGGCTGCAACATCTTTTTCAAGCCGTTCCGTCATGTAAGCGTAATACTCTTTCGCCAACGTTCGCCCGATATTGAACTTAGCTCCCACCTCATCAAACAACTCATCAGTAACGCTTCGCCCGTTCGCGGACATTTTTTTGATCTCGGTATAAATATGATGTGCCGTCTTTCGGCGCTTCCTTTTTGCGGCAAGATTTATGTTTTTTTTCCACTCAATGTCAAACGCCGCATCTAGTGATTTGGCTTCAAATTTGAGAATTTTTCTATAGCTAGCAATATAAGATCGCTCAACCCAATCAGGTAAAGGAATGCTCCGAACTGCACAAGTATAAATTGCCTCTAACAACGAAAACTTATCACCAGCTTTGAAGCGAGTTTCTAACGCTTCAATTTCGCGTATGGCATACCATTGAGCAGATGGAGAGTCTGGCGCACTACCAAAGTTATTCTCGACACTCTTTTTAACCGCATCATCAAAACTGCAAGTCTTTAGAAATGTCCAGTAGTCATTGTCTCGATTCATATGCTTTAAATACATTTATTTATGGCAAACATATCAACTTTTTGTAGACTCTAATTCGCAACCTAATTTCGCATCACGAAGAGGACTCGCTTGTAAATTTACGATTTGGGGTTGCTTACCTAACCATTCAAAAATTGCTGATCTTTGCGCCTCAGTCACAGAGGCTCTCTTTTTTTCGGCCATTACGTAGCACCAAAAATCCTCACCAAATGTGGCTACACTAAGTGCGCAATTTGCCTCGATAGCGGAATCAATTATT
>NZ_JACOFV010000036.1 GCF_014284255.1 Cognatundibacterium jejuense | reverse complement strand
CTTTAACCATCGCCAGCAATTGAAAATGATGACCTGCTTCCATTGCACGGTAAGCTTGTATCAGCTCAATTTCTGTTTCGGATAATGGGGGGAAAGACGTGTTAATTCCAGTCATGGCAGACTCCTTCGGTGTATGGTTAAACCGTTCCCACTTTTTCCAAGAAGGGGGGCGGCAAATAGCAGGTTGGAAACTGGTACACCAAAGGAAACCAGCAGGCCGAAGCCTCCCACTATCGCCGCCCATAGAAGACGCGCGACAGCATACACACGTAAAAAAGCCGCATTGCGCGGCCAGTGCGCTTTGATGTATTTCAGGTTTCCACGCCTGTTCCCTTTTTTTTCAGGGACGTGCACAGCATAATACTTGTGCGATTGGATGGCAAGCAGCAAGTTCATATTGGTGCGCCAATCGAATGAATACCTTTTACGTTTTGCTCTGTAACCCAATCAGAAACATTCAAGCAATAACCACCATTCTGCGGAGTAAAAACTATGCCGTTCGGCGTTAAAACGGCAATCTTTTCAGTCACAAGACCATGTAGAGTGATTGGATATTGCTGATATGTATCAGACTCTAAAGCCCATCCGATGATCGGGTGATATACGAGCCGAGGAATAACACCATCACTTACTTCCAACTCCAAAAAATAATAACTTGCATCAGCTTTAATTTCGTTGAAAAATTCCATTTCGATACCACTACGAATTAACTTACGTGTCATGTTTCACCTCAAATAATTTTTTTCAGGCCTTGCACAAGCCCAGAGAGACGCTGCTTTATTCTCAATAATCTGCCCAACTCTGCGGCACTCTAAAGCCACCGATGACAGCAAAAGGGGTTGGATTAGGTTCATCATGACAAATAGACAGATGCACTTCGTTAAGCCGTAATTTCCCTTCGTGCAAAAATAAAATGAGCCACGAACGGCCAAGATAAGAGAACCTAATTTGATATTGTTGGCGATGCATATCCTCAGGAGTGAGAGTCATTAAATGAGACTTGCAGGCCGCGAAAAGTTCGTGCATTAAAGGGTAAGCATCTGGCGTTAGTTGAATCACACCAAGAAGGCGCTTATTAATTTTGTAGCGCTCGTACTCAGCCATAAATTTACAGTTACGCACTTCTTCTGATTTTATTTTTTCGGTCAACTCATGGTCATTGGTTGACGTAGACGCGGTTGTAGCATAGCAACTCTGCAATACTTTTGATTGATCTTGGCTCATTTGTCGCCACTCTGAGTCAATTTTTGAATGTATTCATCAATGTCAGATTCAAGCCACGCTACAGAGCGCAAACCAAGACGAATAGAAGCCGGAAAATTTCCAGCTCTAATTCGTCTGTAAAGCTCAGTTTTTGAAAATGGGACTTTGTTTAAGACACTTGGTAGTCTTAAAAGACGTTTGGAGTCTTGATGTGATTGCACTGTCATATTCACCTTTATTGGCTTTTGTTGTGCCTTCTCGGGTTTGAGCGGCACTCAACAAGGTGAATGATCTAATTTCGCGTAAAAATCAGCGAGCCGGTTAACCGAAATATATCTTTCAGTTAACTCGACTTTTTAATTATTGCCATATCTTCAGTAAAAGATTTATCAACTCCCTCCATCAAGTCGACACATCTTTTTGTGAGTTCCGGTGAAAGTGTAAGATTGATTGTTGAACCCAACTCCACAACGAATTTAGCAAACCAACCTGTTTTCGATCTAGGCGGATATTTACCATTCTGTTGCTTCCATTGACTCGCTAATTCAGTAACAATACAGTCGTTTAAATGATTCTCTGGGCGGTAACTTACATCAACATGAATTCTATTTGCGGCTACCATCAAGACTCTTTGAGAATCATCCAAATGCAGCCAAGTGCGAGTAAGTAGCGAACCAATATGTGCTCCATATTCGTCCTTTAACCATAGATCAAAGGGCGGATTGGTCAAATATCTAGCATTCTGAAAAGACAAATCAGAATGCGTGAGTGGTTCGCCCTCCAATTTGGTTAATTGTCCTTTCAGTTTTTTTATCGAATCCACCACTTCATTTAATTGCGCTCTCTGCTCCTTTGGGGTTGGCCTATTCTTGGTATTTTCATTTCTCAATTTCCAGAAATTTAAAGCAGTATTCGCCGTATCTAGAAGTGCATTTTTTTCATCGTCACTAAAATTTCTAGGCCAGATGTGCTCTTTTGATTCAAGCAAAAACTTCCTGTTTTCCGGTGTTAGAACTTCATCTATCCATATACTACCCATCGTAGTGTCCCACTCAGGAACGTCATCATCTGTGATCGCAGTTTGCTTATATTTATCCATTACCTTTAACCAATAATGAAGGCTCAAGTTCACTGCCCAATTTTGCGTCACGCAGAGGACTCGCTTGTAAATTTACGATTTGGGGTTGCTTACCTAACCATTCAAGAATTGCTGATCTTTGCGCCTCAGTCACAGAGGCTCTCTTTTTTTCGGCCATTACGTAGCACCAAAAATCCTCACCAAATGTGGCTACACTAAGTGCGCAATTTGCCTCGATAGCGGAATCAATTATT
>NZ_JACOFV010000035.1 GCF_014284255.1 Cognatundibacterium jejuense | reverse complement strand
GGAATTTGCACATGAAACGTTGTCGCCAGCAAACTAGTATCCAGACAGGAATTAACCGGACGTTGTGCCGGGGTTGGGTACTCTGTTGCCGGGATGCCGGTGACCGTTGGTGCCACTTTGTGCAAACGACCTGCAGCACTCGTCTGACGCATGATTTCTTGCGTAAATCCACACCAGCTGGTACGTCCTTTGGTGGTCAGATGATAGATACCCTGATGTGATTTCCACCATGTCGCAGCATCTTCAACGGAGTTCAACTGCGCGACGATAGCGGCGCTGATGTCGGCGATGGCATTGGCCGATGTCGGCGCACCCCATTGATCGTTCACAACACGCAATTCGTCGCGTTCGTTAGCCAGACGCAACATCGTCAACAAGAAGTTTTTTCCGAAGGTCGAATACACCCAACTTGTTCTGAAGATCAGGTATTTGCAACCGCTGGCAATAATTGCTTGTTCACCCGCGAGTTTGGTTTTTCCGTAGACGTTGACTGGATTAGTCGGTGCGTCTTCGGTGTAACTTGGCAGCTTGCCATTGTCGTCGCGTAAGCTACCGTCGTACACATAGTCTGTCGAATAATGAATCAGTCCTATGCCCAGTTTCTTTGCCTGTTCAGCAAATACACCAGGGGCGATGGCATTGATGGCGTGTGCGAGTTCGGCTTCCGTCTCTGCCTTATCAACCGCAGTGTAAGCGGCTGGATTGATGATGAGGTCTGGTTTGCACTCTGCAACAAAGGCGGCAATCGCAGCCGCATCGCTGAGATCAAGTTGAGCACGGGTTGGCGCGATCACTTCATGGTGCTGACTTAAGATCGGTTGCAAAGTGTGACCGAGTTGCCCCGTCACACCAGTGAGCAAAATTCTCATGCAAAGACCTCTGCATCCGCCAGCAATTTGGCGATCTGATCTTTACCGGACAAGACAGGTGCTTCAGTGATTGGCCATTCAATACCAATGGCTGGATCATTCCACATCAGGCTGCGTTCAAATTCTGGCGCCCAGTAATCCGTCGTTTTGTACAAGAATTCTGCTTTATCGCTAGTCACCACAAAGCCATGTGCAAAACCAGGCGGTATCCACAATTGACGCTGATTAGTGGCGGATAAAGTGACACCTGTCCATTGACCAAAACGTGGTGAGCTTTTGCGCAAATCGACCGCAACGTCAAATACTTCACCAGACACCACGCGTACCAGCTTACCTTGGGCTTGTTGGATCTGGTAATGCAGGCCACGCAAAATATTTTTAGCCGACATCGAGTGATTGTCCTGAACAAATTCCAGGTCAACACCCGTCAATTCTGCAAATTTTTTGGCGTTGAAACTCTCGTAAAAAAAGCCGCGCTCATCACCGAAGACTTTCGGTTCGATGATCATGACTTCTGGTAAACTGGTTTTAATAACGTTCATAGCTTAAAAAGTTTTGTGTTGCAGAAGACGCAGCAAATACTGACCGTATTCGTTTTTCTTCAATGGCTGCGCTAAAGCTTCGAGTTGTTCGGCGCTGATGTAATTGCGGCGGAACGCGATTTCTTCCGGACACGCGACTTTTAAGCCCTGACGTTTTTCGATTGTCGCCACAAACTGGCCTGCTTCAAGCAATGATTCATGGGTCCCTGTATCGAGCCATGCCATACCGCGACCCATCAATTCGACGTTCAGTTCACCTTGTTTCAGGTAGACATTGTTGACGTCGGTAATTTCTAATTCACCACGTGGTGACGGTTTGATATTGGCAGCAAAATCGCACACCTGATTATCGTAGAAATACAAACCGGTGACGGCGTAGTTGGATTTTGGTTTGAGCGGTTTTTCTTCTATGCTGAGTGCTTGCTTGTTCGCATCAAAGTCGACCACGCCATAACGTTCCGGATCATGCACGTGATACGCGAACACGGTAGCACCTTGATTGCGGGCATCAGCATTACGCAGTTGCGGCTCAAAATCGTGACCGTAGTAGATGTTGTCACCCAGGATCAGTGCCGATGGCGAATTGCCGACAAATTCTTTACCAATGATAAACGCTTGGGCCAGCCCATCTGGTGATGGTTGCACCGCGTATTGCAGATTGATACCCCACTGTGAACCATCGCCTAACAACTCAACAAAACGTGGTGTGTCTTGTGGTGTAGAGATGATCAGAATGTCGCGCATACCGGCTAACATCAGCGATGTCAGTGGATAGTAAATCATCGGCTTGTCGTAGACCGGCAGCAATTGTTTGGAGACAGCCTTGGTGACCGGGTATAAACGGGTACCGGAACCGCCCGCCAGAATAATCCCTTTGCGGGATGATGGATTGAAACTCATGCTTGTTCCTTATTACTGTATTGCAGATCGACCCACTTCATGTAGTCACCGGATTGCACCTGAGCGACCCAGGCGTCGTTGGCGAGATACCATTCCACGGTTTTACGAAGACCGGTTTCAAAGGTTTCTGCTGGCTTCCAGCCCAATTCACGTTCGATCTTACGCGCGTCAATGGCGTAGCGACGGTCGTGACCAGGACGGTCGGTAATATGTTTGATCTGATCGCGATAGCTACCTGTTGGCTTGGCTTGTAATTCATCGAGCAAATCGCAAATGGTGTGGACGACGCTCAGATTGGTTTGTTCATTCCAGCCACCTACGTTGTAGGTCTCGCCAACGCGACCGGATTCCAGCACGCGACGAATTGCAGCGCAGTGGTCGGTTACATACAGCCAGTCACGCACTTGTTGACCATCGCCATAGACAGGCAGATCTTTACCGGCGCGGGCATTGGTGATGATCAGCGGAATTAATTTCTCTGGAAAATGATACGCACCGTAATTGTTTGAGCAATTGGTGGTCAATACCGGCATGCCATAAGTATGGTGGTAAGCGCGTACCAGATGATCAGATGCTGCTTTGGATGCGGAGTAAGGGCTGTTTGGTGCGTAGGCCGTGGTTTCAGTGAATGGCGGGTCTTCCGCAGACAAGGTGCCATAGACTTCATCGGTTGATACGTGCAGGAAGCGGAAGGCGGCTTTTTTATCCGCATCCAGCGTATTCCAATAAGCGCGTGCTGCTTCCAATAGGGTAAAGGTACCGTTGACATTGGTGGTAACAAAGGCAGCCGGGCCGTGAATTGAGCGGTCAACATGGCTTTCGGCAGCGAAGTGTAAAATCGCGCGTGGCTGGTGTTCCGCAAACAGGGCCGCTAACTTCTCACCGTCACAAATATCGCCTTGCACAAACAGGTGGCGTTCGTCATTGCGCAAACTGGTCAGGTTGTTTAGATTACCGGCATAAGTCAATTTATCGTAATTCAGTACCGACTCATCGGACTGTGCCAGCCAG
>NZ_JACOFV010000034.1:3254-4697 GCF_014284255.1 Cognatundibacterium jejuense | reverse complement strand
GGGGGAAGACGAATAATGTCTTGAAACCCGCATGAATAAAGGACTTTTCATTTTTAAAAATCAAAGATACCGTCATAGATACCGTCAAAAAGTTTTTCTTATCTCTTTGTTGTTATTAATGCACTATATTCTTTAAACCCCCCTGGGGTAGTTTTTACTCTCCATAAATTCCCAGCTAAGCTAACGGTTTCCATTCAAAAAGCTTTCTACTTTTTACCTCCCCCCCACCCTCAAAACCTGCGCGTATAAAAAAAGAGTTATAAGGCCGGTCTTCGCGAGGGCATCTCTAGAGATGAAACCCACCCTACCTGCGTGTGACCACAGGTTATAGATTCCAATAGAAAATGCATTGCCTTCCCTTTGAAGGCCAAAGCTAGCACTGGTGCAGCCTTGCAAGACCTTTCCCCTTGTAATGCACGTGATTGCTATATTTAGGTGAAACCTATATTTGATGCAGCTTTCAGGGTGTTTTCAGTCTGAAAGCCTTACGTGGTGCAGCTTCACCAAAATTCCAGAAATGAAGGCTAAACGAGATATGAAGTAGGGATGTCTATATTTTTAGGTGTACCGGTGTACCACGACATGTAAATACGCCTATAACCCGCATGAATGCTAGTTCTACGTGGTACACACATGAGGTGTACCACGACTATTTTAATGTGTACCGGTGTACCAACTCCCAGTTAAAAGAATGTTCCCGAGATAGCTTCATGACCTGACTTGGTATTGAATTAGACGACAAAAGCCATTTTTCCGCGCGAAGGGAAATCCTCCCCTAACCACCACAGGCCGCGCCGCGATTGCTACGCACAAACTTTTATCTATATAGTACTTAGCTTGTCACTGACTATCTTGTAGTAACGACCCTGATTACCAGCAAACCGTTCCTTGACGCTGTTCTTACCTTCATTGTCTTTCTCAAACACTCCCAACTCTGTCATCTTCGACGCTACAACCCGTGAGTCATAGCCCTTGCAGACTTCATCTTTAAAGACATTAGGAAACAGGAAGTATTCAATTTTTGCATCATCAATTTCGTCAGGATGCATCTTGTCGCCATATTCTTTGTGCCAGTCCGTATTGTTCTTAATTGACTTACCTGCCTTGGTAATGATGCGTTTAAATCCCGCCCGATTGAGTGTCTTTGGTGTGTGATCATCCATTACTCTATGCCCCCAAGCAAAACGCGAATCACCATTTATTTGAATAAAATCAGGTAATAAAGACAGCATCTTGTCATGCTCGATGTCACCCGCTGTACCTCGGCTTGACAGCCAATCATCAAAACATGTCTTTGCCGCTTCTGTCGCTTCACCATCAGCCCAGCCAGTGACTCCGGCAGCAGTCGCCAATTCACCACCAACTGCGACCAAAGAAAAGAACTCTGATACTCGTTTGACTTGCCCATGTGCATTAGTGGGGCAAAGCTTATTATTCGTGTCA
>NZ_JACOFV010000034.1:0-3158 GCF_014284255.1 Cognatundibacterium jejuense | reverse complement strand
ACCTACCATATGTAACCCAAAGCTCTGTACTTTGGAATGGTTCAACAGCAAGGAAGCGAAAGCGGCTGACACAAAAAACAGCAACCGAGAGTTACCACGGCAGTAAGCCGCGACCTGTTGATTCCATTCTAAGAGTGTGCCTTTTTGCTTGAAATGCGATGCGACCATCCCATTTGTTTGAAACATTACTGTCTCGTCTCCTTCCCCGATAGTTCGATCAGGTAAAACATACACATCATCATGCCAGCCGGTGCGTTCAACGCATCGGACACGCTCCGGTACTTCTGCGGTTTGTATGTATGTCGTTAGATGATTTTTCACCTTTAACCCAGGTTCAATAAGCAACCCCATTGAGAGTAAATCGGCGCGGTATTGTGTGCCATCACCAGAGAGCATCTTAGCTGCCATTGACCAGCGTTTCACATTTCCGTCAGGGTCGTTAAATTCCAAGAGATAACCCCATTCATTGCTAGAGATATCGCGGGTTTTCGCAACTACACGCAATGCTGAACATATTTTAATTGCGGGTAGCGGCTCACCTTCATGGAAGGCATGATAAAAAACACCTTCATCATTGTTGGTGAAAAATGGTTTGCTTGATTGTCCAGCACCAGCATTTTTGCCTTGTTGCTGGCGCGGCTTTTGAGGTGTTTTCTCGGGAGTGGGCTTGTCAACCTTCGCCGGTGTTAATTTTTCACCTTGTGCGTGATTCTGGTTAACTTCAGATACCTTGGTGACAGTTTCACTGGCGGTTGTTTCAGGGGCTTGCATTTGATTGCTGTTCAATGCGGCCATGATCTGCGAATACACTATGTCACGTCCTGCATATAAAAATAAATCGTTAAAATCATTTCCACCAACAGGCAAGCCGGTGGGCTTGCACCACGGCGCGTGAATCAATTTGGCCGCCTCTTGAGCCGCAATCACTCCGGTATTTTTACCGGTCTTTTGTTCGGTCTCGCTATCGTCATCAGCACATATCAATATGTGCTTGTCTGGGTAACGCTCGCGTATTATCGCCGCCACATGACCTATATTGCTGGCGCTGAATGCAACCATAACGGCATAACCGGTGGCCTCGTATAAAGCGGCTGCGGTTGCATAACCTTCAGCGATCAAGATGCACTCAACAGCGCCAGCATCACCAATCCCATGAAAGCAAGCTGATACACGGCCACCTGTATAAAAACGTTTGTCACCGTTCGCAAACACACGCTGTATATTGCAAAGCTGACCGCTGGCATCATACAAGGGAATAAGCAATACATCGCCGGTGCGATGTGGCGCAAAACGTAACCCATGTGATGCAATACCTTTCTTTTGTAAATAGGTTGATTGGCCGGTATTGCTGGCGCTATCCCATGCCTTAGCCGCCATACTCGCCGCTGCTGCTTGTTTTCGTTCTATCTCTGCCTGATCTGCGGCCAAGCGGTCGGCGCGTTCCTGCGCCAGCAGTGCGGCTTGCTCTGCGCTGACCGGTGCAGCAGGTAAAGACTCTTTAATATTAAAGCCTCGCTGCTTTGCTTCGTATAGCACAGTGCCTATCCCAATCTTGCCGCCGGCCTTAAAACTTTTCCAGCTAGATTTTGCCGCGTCTTGATTGTAGTTCTCTGCCCTTCGACTCCAAGAGTCAAATACATCAAAGCCAGTATCACCAAATTCCTGTTTTATGCCCATGCCTATTTTTAGCCACAAGTCGCGCTCATTAGGTGGTATGAAACTTAAAGCGGCTTGTATCGTGTCAAGGCTTGGACGTTCTATTGTTTTCTTTTGCATAGCTTATCCTTTGCTTTTTTCTCTACGCTTAAATAGAGAAAAAGCGTTCAAATACAAAATGTACAGACGTATGCAACCACAGCGCATTTGCGAACAAATGCGACTCTTTAGTTTTTTTGGGGTCATATCTGCCTCTTAGTGCATCGCGGCAGCGTTGCCGTAATGATGTAATGGCGGTCGGATTATGCGTAACTCCTGCTGGATACGCCCTAAATAGCCAGCGCAAAAAGCATCACGGCTAGACTGTTCGTGTTGATTCCAAACAGATGCTGATGACTCAATCAAAGCACACGATTGACGCAATACGTTCAAGTAATGGTGCAAACAAGCAGGTAGATGTGCATGTAAATTTACTGCTTCATCTTCATTAAAGAAAGCTTGTGCAGCTCGGATGCCACAATTGACAGCACCTTGATAGTAAGCATCAATTTTTAGCTCAATTGGCGGCAATTGATCACCTAACAGATTCGGGAGAATTGCATTTAACGAGATTGATTTAGTCATTTTTCGCCTCCTGCATTCTTGCAAATACTATTGATGCAGTTGCTCGATGAACTTCATCGACATCTGAGAATATGTCTATCTCTCGGGCAGCCTCATAAATGAGATTTTCTAGATAGGAAAAGAAGCCAACCCAATACCCTTTAGCCGGTGACGTATCGCTAAAATCGATGTCCAGTGCGATGTGTCCCAATAAATTACTGCCAGCCATGCAACGATTATCTTTGAGGTATTGTGCAAAATGGGCGGCATATTCCGTACCGATACTACAAGCCACGCCGTAATCATCAGTTGGTTTTACGTCCCAGTTGTTGTACGCTTTTTTACTGCTGCGCTTTAATTTGCGTACAAACGGCAATACCTCAAATGATACGTGCTTGATTTCTGGCTTGTAGTTTCTACGGGCGGCCTTTATAGCGGATAATTTTTTAGACATGCTGACCGCCATTCAAAGTGCCACAAATGATGGCTAACATTTCACGTTGTAATGCCTTAATTTCATTTGCCTTTTGGGAGGCATAGCCAGCAAAGCAACATATCGAATTAATAACGCCTAAATTATCCGCATTTTCGACATTAAATTGATCAGTTTTCTCCAAAATTGCTTCAACAAAAACATTGAGTTCAATTTGTAATACTTCAATCTCAAAACCGAATTTTCGTAGATCATCCAACACTTCAACTTTAACACTTGGGGACTTTTTGAGATTAATTGCTGCAACGCCAGTTTTATCAGGGTTTTGTGCAGCCAACTCTTTAACCATCGCCAGCAATTGAAAATGATGACCTGCTTCCATTGCACGGTAAGCTTGTATCAGCTCAATTTCTGTTTCGGATAATGGGGGGAAAGACGTGTTAATTCCAGTCATGGCAGACTCCTT
>NZ_JACOFV010000033.1 GCF_014284255.1 Cognatundibacterium jejuense | reverse complement strand
TGGCGGAGCGGACGGGGCTGTGAAAAAAACTCACCCATCAACTTTTTTAACCAATAAAATCAAGGACTTAGCAACATTATTAATAAAAGGAAACAGAAAAACTGCTACCAATTCTGTTACCACTGCTAAACGAGTGCAGATTTTAGCAGTATTTCCATAATTCTTGTACACCAAAATGCTCCTAACACGTTCATTTAAGCTATGATTCCAAAGGTTAAATTTCCAATAGGATACTTGCAAATGAACAAAACACCGATTTATGATTATTTGATGAGGATTGTTTTTGTTGTATTTTTAATTACATTGACCACCCAATCTATACTTGAATCTCACTGGCATGGCTTTTTAATAGCATACAAATTATGTACAGTTGGTGCGGTCATTTACAGTGTATGTGAAAATGTATTTGAGAAAAATGACACAAAAGGCCATTTTCTTGCAAATCTAATTCCATTATTAGTAGTTATTTTATCCACGTATTATAGTTCTTTGATCGTATGATATTTTTCCAATTTGGATACAAATCACACCAATTGTATATGTGACCTGTATAGCAAATTGCACATCATTGCGATGAAAAAAGTAATCAAGTCCGGTCAAAATAGGCAAATACAACAAATTCATTAAAAGAAACATTTTATTTATATAATTCATATCATCTCCATTTATGAATTAAATTAATAAAAAATTACTAGAAGTCAATTCAATCCAACAAAAGGGGTCATTTCTGTTTGGAGTAAATAAACTCTTACGGTTTTTGATATAACTATTGACAAATAATAAATTTCTTCTATTATCAGTTATGTGCTTAACGGCATATC
Organism: Cognatundibacterium jejuense; assembly: GCF_014284255.1. GTDB lineage: Bacteria > Pseudomonadota > Gammaproteobacteria > Burkholderiales > Burkholderiaceae_D > Undibacterium > Undibacterium jejuense. The sequence goes on along the minus strand of NZ_JACOFV010000033.1, from coordinate 4,160 downwards.
AATCTGGGAAGAATTGACCTAAAAACCTACGAAAAGTAGGTTTTTTTGTTTCTGTTTAAAGATAATTTGACAAATAAGAAATTTTTAATATATTTGCATTATTGTTTATGTATTATTCGTCAATTCTTCTCAGTCTTCACGGTTCGTATATAAATAGCTAAATATTTTCAAAACTGGCACAGGTAAAAATAGAGTGTAAAAACTTAACTGGAAAAGGCTCTGAGAAAAAGGTAAGCACTGAACCAATAAAATCATTCAGTAAGTAGGCTAGAACGGTAATCAAGCAAAGCCACAGGGAAGTCAATCAGAGAAACCCCGCTTGAGCAGTATTAAGACTGTGAATTCTCAAAGTTGAAAAACTTAATTTATTTCAACCTGGTGCTATGTGGTTAGCCTCCCAGTAAAGACCTCAAGTTCAAATTTTTTAAATTTGTCCTTTGGGTAAGTCTTTGCTGGAACCGTGTGATAGCACGGTGAACAGCAAAGACACAAACAAGACCGATAGGTCTTGTATACAGAATTTATATTATTATTTTTACATATAATTATATTAATAACACACCAGCAAAGAAAAACTCGTTAGAGATTTACGATAGTAAATAAAAAGGAAACGGCGAAAAAATTCCCCTATTTTTTGTATTTTTGGAAACCATCAGGAGTTTTACCAAACTTTTTTTCATACCATTTCAAAGTATCAGCAAGGTCCTGAACTTTTTCCCTTTCCTTATCTAATTCTTTATTCAATTCCTCAGTTTTAGCCTTTTGTTCTGTAATCTGGTTACTCACATTCGCAACTCGTTTATCAGCCCATTCCTTCGCTTGTTTTTTATATTCTTCAGCTTTCTTTTTTTCTTTTTCAGCAGATTTTTTTATCTGCTCCAATTCTTCAATAGCTTCAATACTTGGCTTATGCCAAGCAGATAAAACACCCGTCATTACACTACCAATTTTTGAACCCAGACTTTGAGCATTTTTTTCTGCTAATTTTATTATTTCATTGGCTTTGTTTTCTGCTTTGGCAATTCCTGCTTTATAACCCTTTTTCATATATTGTTTTGCTACTGCCTTGGCATCTGCAAAAAATCTTGCTTGTGCTTTTTCAGCCATCCACTCACCACGAGTTAACCTCCTGCGACCAGGTCCTAGTCTGGTTAATCCGTGTTTTATTGCTACTTTGTTAGAATAATCGTCTTGAATATCTCGCATTGATTCAATATAAGCAAGATTTTGAGCACCTGCATTCTTACCTTCTTTTTTAGCTAAATTTTTGGCTTTAATACCTTCGTGTATATCGTCAAATCGTTCGCCAATTCTTGGCACTACTGTGAAATGTAAATGTGGGTGTGATTCGTCATTATGGACAACAACACTTTTTAATCTGTCACCATATTTATTTTTTAACCATTGCAAAGTATCTTCTGCAAATTCTGGGAAATTATCTTCCATTTCACGAGGAATACTTGCAACACCAACCAGAGCGACCATACCGTCTTTTCTTAATTTCCTACCAATAGAATCGGTTGCACTTTCTGCCCATTCTTCTGCAATAGGTAAAACTTCCATAGGTGGAACACCATAAAGTATTCCTGGTCTTCGTGGTTCTTGGATATGAGGACAAGCCTCTTCAATACGAGCTTGCTCCTCCAGAATTTGACGAAGACTTTTAACTTGTTTTGTTGTGGTTATTTTATTACCGTTCTTTTTGGTAACTGTTTTAGTTTGCTTTGAACCTTCACGAGCATAAGCATCAAAATGGATAAACTGATAGGACATATTATTATATTTTTGTTATTATTTAATATATCTTTTTTTATCTCCTTGTCAACGAATTGGCTTTTAATTTTCCTTGTATAGTGACCGACTATACTTATTGCATAAGTGTCGGTCCTGCGGAGCAAAAATCCAGGTCAAAAACAACAACAAAACCTTAAGGGTTTCACCCTTAAAATCCCGTTCCGAATAAAAAAATCCAGCTCTAGGCTGGATAATTTTTTAATCGGTTGCAATAAATCAGAATGAAATTTCTTTCACTTTACCTTTTAAGGCGAACTCAATTTTCTTCTCAATTGAAAGATTTTTCTGATTTGTAATATCCGAAATTAATAAATCGCTCAAATTTCCATCTGTGTAGTTAAGATACAAATTGTGAGAATTATTCTCTAAAATCTTCGTCTTAAATATGACACGATCATTCAATGGATACAAGTCGCCATTTAATTCAATGAATTTCATTTTCAAGACCTTTTTCTTAAATTTGTATTTTAGCTTGATATAAATTCTAGCCTTAATTTTTCTACTTTTCATATGTGCCTCGTTTTTCGAGTACAACATATAAAACAAAAATTAAAAATCAAGTTTGTTCGTTACTCATCTTTTTGTAGTTACTAAGTTTATAGTATTCAATCGGGCTAAAAATAATTGCTCCAAGCAAAATAATTCCAATTTGAATCGGAACTATCCACAAAGACCAACTACCTGTAAAAACCATTACAACGTTGCTACCAATCATGCCAGCAATAAACGGTATTGCCAATCGTCGCAATGTAATTAAAAACGCATTTATAAACATGAAAACCCCAGCGATATAAAATTAAGCTACAAATTATTTTATCGGTTTGCAATAAATCAAAATGAAATTTCTTTCACATTTACACTTTTTCGCGCATATAAATGGAACTATATACATTTTTATGCACATAACTTTTTATTCGGATTGAGGTATTTTTATGAAATTTTCATATTCTGGAATGATTTTTGTCATTCGCAATAATTTAAGTTGTTGCTGAATAACAATCTCACCTAACCTGTCCACACTAAATTTATTGGAATAAGTAGCGACATTGACCGACTCAATTTCATGCCCAAAAAACTGGCAACGAGGTTCATAGGCAACTTCATTTTTCATAAAATAGTCATTCAGAAATTTTCTGAGCGAATGAAAAACCAGCTTACCCCTATTAATTTTTAATTCAGCTAAATGTCTGGCAATTTTTTTACCTACTGCATTTCCTGAACCTTTACCAACCCGACTCACATATTTAAAAATAAAGTCTTCTTTGGAACTCACAAATTTTTTAAAATCTTCATCAAAAAACTGATGGGGCAGAGGGACTTCTCTTTTTCCTGCTGAAGTTTTTGAATCTCGAATCACAACCATGTAGGTATATTTTTCAGAGATCTGAAACTGTGATTTTGTCAGGGTCGTTATTTCTGAAATTCTGCACCCAGTAATTAACCCCAATAACAACACATAATAATAATCAGGGTCAGATTGTTTTTGTTCCTTGTAATACTCACTGGTAAAAATTTGCTTAATTTCTTCAGCTTCAAAAATCAAATAGCCGTCAGATAATTTTTGCCGTTTGGTCATTAAGGACATATTTTCAGCAGGATTTTTCTGATTCAAGAGATACCCCTGTTTAATTGCAAAATTTAATAATGCTTTAATGTAGCCAATTTTGCCGTCAATGGTTCTGGGCACATTTCCTTTACCTGCTAAAAATTCTTGAAATCGGGTGATATCTCCGACCTGAATTTCAGAAATATAACACTTCAATTTAAAAAAAGTTTCAAACTCTTTAACGGTATTTTTATGTGCCAATATCGTAGCAGGTTTGACTTTTTTCAGTAAAAAATACTTGTCTAATAATTCCAACAGAGTGAGGGACTTCGTAGAAGAGGAAGCCAGCTTGACTGTGCTTTCCAATACTGGGGGTTGCTTTTGACTTTGATTTTGACTTTCTCGCAAAAATGCCATTGCTTCCATTAATCGCTGGTGGTCCTCAGGACCATCTGATTTAGCAATACCCCTAGAAAGGTCCAGTTCGTATTTTTTTATATTATTAAGGTCAATACTCATCTGAATGCCTTCAAGTAGTTTACAGGCTCTTATGATAGCAACTTGACGATCTGCTGTATGCAGTGATCGTTTAATTTGTTTACCGTGGATACGAGTATGGAAATAGTAGGATGAATTGCGAAGATAAACTGGCAAATTGAGCATGATTGCTACCAAATTTGCTACCAGCCCAAAAGGAAAAGGTCTTATAACTCATTGAATTATAAGACCTTTTTTATATTGGCGGAGCGGACGGGGCTCGAACCCGCGACCCCCGGCGTGACAGGCCGGTATTCTAACCAACTGAACTACCACTCCTAAA
>NZ_JACOFV010000032.1:1714-5014 GCF_014284255.1 Cognatundibacterium jejuense | reverse complement strand
CTACAACCTGCTAAGGTTATAGGGACAAGCCTTACGGGCAATTAGTACTGGTTAGCTTAATGCATTACTGCACTTCCACACCCAGCCTATCAACGTCCTGGTCTCGAACGACCCTTTAAAGAGATCAAAGTCTCTGGGAAGTCTCATCTTAAGGCGAGTTTCCCGCTTAGATGCTTTCAGCGGTTATCTCTTCCGAACATAGCTACTCGGCAATGCCACTGGCGTGACAACCGATACACCAGAGGTTCGTCCACTCCGGTCCTCTCGTACTAGGAGCAGCCCCCTTCAAACTTCCAACGCCCACGGCAGATAGGGACCAAACTGTCTCACGACGTTTTAAACCCAGCTCACGTACCACTTTAAATGGCGAACAGCCATACCCTTGGGACCGGCTACAGCCCCAGGATGTGATGAGCCGACATCGAGGTGCCAAACTCCCCCGTCGATATGAACTCTTGGGAGGAATCAGCCTGTTATCCCCAGAGTACCTTTTATCCGTTGAGCGATGGCCCTTCCATACAGAACCACCGGATCACTATGTCCTACTTTCGTACCTGCTCGACTTGTCAGTCTCGCAGTTAAGCACGCTTATGCCATTGCACTATCATCACGATGTCCGACCGTAATTAGCGTACCTTCGAACTCCTCCGTTACACTTTGGGAGGAGACCGCCCCAGTCAAACTGCCTACCATGCACTGTCCCCAACCCCGATCAGGGGCCAAGGTTAGAACCTCAAATAAACCAGGGTGGTATTTCAAGGATGGCTCCACGCAAACTGGCGTCCACGCTTCAAAGCCTCCCACCTATCCTACACAGATCGATTCAAAGTCCAATGCAAAGCTACAGTAAAGGTTCATGGGGTCTTTCCGTCTAGCCGCGGGTAGATTGCATCATCACAAACATTTCAACTTCGCTGAGTCTCGGGAGGAGACAGTGTGGCCATCGTTACGCCATTCGTGCAGGTCGGAACTTACCCGACAAGGAATTTCGCTACCTTAGGACCGTTATAGTTACGGCCGCCGTTTACTGGGACTTCAATCAAGAGCTTGCACCCCATCATTTAATCTTCCAGCACCGGGCAGGCGTCACACCCTATACGTCCACTTTCGTGTTTGCAGAGTGCTGTGTTTTTATTAAACAGTCGCAGCCACCAGTTTATTGCAACCCCTTCATCCTTCTGCCGCAGGGCAGTCAAACTACAAGGGCGTACCTTATCCCGAAGTTACGGTACCAATTTGCCGAGTTCCTTCTCCCGAGTTCTCTCAAGCGCCTTAGAATACTCATCTCGCCCACCTGTGTCGGTTTGCGGTACGGTCTCGTATGACTGAAGCTTAGAGGCTTTTCTTGGAACCACTTCCGATCGCTTCGTGAACAAGTTCACTCGTCTCAACCCCTTGAATTACGCACCCGGATTTGCCTAAGTGCCTTCTACAAGTCAAGAACAGGCTCTTCCAACCGCCTGACGACCTTCTGTGATCCGTCCCCCCATCGCATCATACGACGGTGCAGGAATATTAACCTGCTTCCCATCAGCTACGCATCTCTGCCTCGCCTTAGGGGCCGACTCACCCTGCTCCGATGAACGTTGAACAGGAAACCTTGGGCTTACGGCGTGGAGGCTTTTCACCCCCATTATCGCTACTCATGTCAGCATTCGCACTTCTGATACCTCCAGCATCCTTTACAAGACACCTTCGCAGGCTTACAGAACGCTCTCCTACCATATGTCCTAAAACATATCCGCAGCTTCGGTGTATAGCTTAGCCCCGTTACATCTTCCGCGCAGGACGACTCGATCAGTGAGCTATTACGCTTTCTTTAAAGGGTGGCTGCTTCTAAGCCAACCTCCTGACTGTTTTAGCCTTCCCACTTCGTTTTCCACTTAGCTATACTTTGGGACCTTAGCTGGCGGTCTGGGTTGTTTCCCTCTTGACACCGGACGTTAGCACCCGATGTCTGTCTCCCAAGCTCGCACTCAACGGTATTCGGAGTTTGCAATGGTTTGGTAAGTCGCGATGACCCCCTAGCCATAACAGTGCTCTACCCCCGTCGGTGATACTTGAGGCACTACCTAAATAGTTTTCGGAGAGAACCAGCTATTTCCAAGTTTGTTTAGCCTTTCACCCCTACCCACAGCTCATCCCCTAATTTTTCAACATTAGTGGGTTCGGTCCTCCAGTGCGTGTTACCGCACCTTCAACCTGGCCATGAGTAGATCACTTGGTTTCGGGTCTACACCCAGCGACTATGTTCGCCCTATTCGGACTCGATTTCTCTACGGCTTCCCTATGCGGTTAACCTTGCCACTGAATGTAAGTCGCTGACCCATTATACAAAAGGTACGCAGTCACGGAACAAGTCCGCTCCTACTGTTTGTATGCACACGGTTTCAGGTTCTATTTCACTCCCCTCCCGGGGTTCTTTTCGCCTTTCCCTCACGGTACTGGTTCACTATCGGTCGATATCGAGTATTTAGCCTTGGAGGATGGTCCCCCCATGTTCAGACAGGATTTCACGTGTCCCGCCCTACTTGTCGCAAACTTAGTTCCACACCGATGATTTCAACTACGGGACTATCACCCTCTATGGTCGGACTTTCCATTCCGTTTGTTTATCAAAGATGCTAAATCTTGCAGGCTCTTCCCATTTCGCTCGCCACTACTTTGGGAATCTCGGTTGATTTCTTTTCCTGTAGCTACTTAGATGTTTCAGTTCGCCACGTTCGCTTTGCAACACTATGTATTCATGTTGCAATGACCTTACGGCCGGGTTTCCCCATTCGGAAATCTGCGGATCAAAGTGTGTTTGCTCACTCCCCGCAGCTTATCGCAAGCTACTACGTCCTTCATCGCCTGATATCGCCAAGGCATCCACCATGTGCACTTATTCACTTGTCCCTATAACTTTAGCTTCTGGCGACTGTCGTTTATTTCTAAACTTCAGGTTCACCACCAAAAACCGGTTATAGTTCTTTACTACTTATGAGTATTACTTTAGCGTTTGCCGTATCTCAAGAATTTATTTTTTTCTAAAACTGCCTTTCGGCTGCTTTTGATCAAACTCTTTTTAATACTTTGTTTGTTCGATACAATCATAACCCTTCCATAAATTATTCAATGCAACTGTCGTTACATCAAACGAAACACTCTTCCGAGCATTTCCTTTACAGAAATAAATTTTGATTATTTCTACTTTACTTCTTCTAAATTGTTAAAGAACGAGATACTACTTAAACTACACTGACTTTCGCTTTGAAAGTTCAAACCTAAATCTTCACTTCAACGTCTATTGAGCTGCTT
>NZ_JACOFV010000032.1:0-1619 GCF_014284255.1 Cognatundibacterium jejuense | reverse complement strand
CTAATTTAACAGTCAATAAAAGTGAACACTCAACTACAGCGCTACTCTAGAAAGGAGGTGATCCAGCCGCACCTTCCGATACGGCTACCTTGTTACGACTTCACCCCAGTCACGAACCCTGCCGTGGTAAGCGCCCTCCTTACGGTTAAGCTACCTACTTCTGGCAGAACCCGCTCCCATGGTGTGACGGGCGGTGTGTACAAGACCCGGGAACGTATTCACCGCGACATGCTGATCCGCGATTACTAGCGATTCCAACTTCATGTAGTCGAGTTGCAGACTACAATCCGGACTACGATACACTTTCTGGGATTAGCTCCCCCTCGCGGGTTGGCGGCCCTCTGTATGTACCATTGTATGACGTGTGAAGCCCTACCCATAAGGGCCATGAGGACTTGACGTCATCCCCACCTTCCTCCGGTTTGTCACCGGCAGTCTCATTAGAGTGCCCTTTCGTAGCAACTAATGACAAGGGTTGCGCTCGTTGCGGGACTTAACCCAACATCTCACGACACGAGCTGACGACAGCCATGCAGCACCTGTGTTCAGATTCTCTTGCGAGCACTCCCAAATCTCTTCGGGATTTCTGACATGTCAAGGGTAGGTAAGGTTTTTCGCGTTGCATCGAATTAATCCACATCATCCACCGCTTGTGCGGGTCCCCGTCAATTCCTTTGAGTTTTAATCTTGCGACCGTACTCCCCAGGCGGTCTACTTCACGCGTTAGCTGCGTTACCAAGTCAATTAAGACCCGACAACTAGTAGACATCGTTTAGGGCGTGGACTACCAGGGTATCTAATCCTGTTTGCTCCCCACGCTTTCGTGCATGAGCGTCAGTGTTATCCCAGGGGGCTGCCTTCGCCATCGGTATTCCTCCACATATCTACGCATTTCACTGCTACACGTGGAATTCTACCCCCCTCTGACACACTCTAGCCATACAGTCTCAAATGCAGTTCCCAGGTTGAGCCCGGGGATTTCACATCTGACTTATATAACCGCCTGCGCACGCTTTACGCCCAGTAATTCCGATTAACGCTTGCACCCTACGTATTACCGCGGCTGCTGGCACGTAGTTAGCCGGTGCTTATTCTTCAGGTACCGTCATTAGCAGTCTATATTAGAGACCACCGTTTCTTCCCTGACAAAAGAGCTTTACAACCCGAAGGCCTTCTTCACTCACGCGGCATTGCTGGATCAGGGTTGCCCCCATTGTCCAAAATTCCCCACTGCTGCCTCCCGTAGGAGTCTGGACCGTGTCTCAGTTCCAGTGTGGCTGGTCGTCCTCTCAGACCAGCTACTGATCGTCGCCTTGGTGAGCCTTTACCTCACCAACTAGCTAATCAGATATCGGCCACTCCATGAGCATGAGGTCTTGCGATCCCCCACTTTCCACCTTAGTGCGTATGCGGTATTAGCGTAACTTTCGCTACGTTATCCCCCACTCTAGGGTATGTTCCGATATATTACTCACCCGTTCGCCACTCGCCGCCAGGTTGCCCCGCGCTGCCGTTCGACTTGCATGTGTAAGGCATGCCGCCAGCGTTCAATCTGAGCCAGGATCAAACTCTTCAGTTTAATCTCTGTTTTTGTGTTCATTTCTGAACCCTGTCCTTGC
>NZ_JACOFV010000031.1 GCF_014284255.1 Cognatundibacterium jejuense | reverse complement strand
AGGAAAAGGTCTTATAACTCATTGAATTATAAGACCTTTTTTATATTGGCGGAGCGGACGGGGCTCGAACCCGCGACCCCCGGCGTGACAGGCCGGTATTCTAACCAACTGAACTACCACTCCTAAATACTGCAATGTTTAACATGGTGGGCGCTGAGAGGCTCGAACTCCCGACCTAAGCCTTGTAAGGGCTCCGCTCTACCAACTGAGCTAAGCGCCCGCACCTACATCAAACCCGCGCCACCAGTCACAGAAGCGCGAAAGAGCATTAGTTTACAGCATCTTTCAAAGCTTTGCCAGGTTTAAATTTAGGAACCTTGGCAGATTTGATTTTAATTGCTTCACCAGTACGTGGATTACGACCAGTTCTTGCTGCACGTTTACCTACAGAAAATGTACCGAAACCAACTAGAGTAACTGTTCCATTTTTCTTCAAGGTTGTTTTTACCGCACCGATCAACGCGTCCAGGGCGCGGGAAGAAGCCGCTTTAGAAATGTCCGCTGTTTTCGCAATATGATCGATCAACTCAGTTTTATTCACGTAAAGCCCCCTCACAAAAATTTGAATTCGCGACGATATCTTCGATTAATTTATAAGTCGTGCATCGATCGCGGCAAGCAGGAAGTCTGCATTCAGTATTAAAACAAGCCGCAAACCCTTGTGTCAAGCGGTTTGCATCGTTTCAATATAATCTACAGATTAAATTCCGATTTCATCAGTATAATTTCATTTTTAATCGGTAACAAACGACGCCGATATAATGCAATGTTAGATCAGACGAGACAGAATCAGCTAAACTAGCTATAAAGTTCCGATCCGCGCAGCCACTAGCACTTCCAGAATACCTTACCACTCAATCAAAAACGCTATGAAATTTCCTACCGTCTTAGGCACCCCACTATCATCCACAGCCACCAAGGTTATGCTCCTGGGCTCCGGCGAATTAGGCAAGGAAGTCATAATTTCTCTACAACGCTTAGGTGTCGAAGTCATTGCCGTTGATCGCTATGAAAACGCCCCCGGTCATCAAGTAGCGCATCGCTCCTACGTCATTGACATGACAGACGGTGACGCGTTGGCAGCGTTGATCGAAAAAGAGCAACCAGATCTCGTGGTGCCAGAGATTGAGGCTATCGCAACGCCGATGTTGGTCAAATTGGAAGCCGCTGGCAAGGTTCAGGTCATCCCTACCGCAAGAGCAGCATGGCTGACCATGAACCGCGAAGGCATCCGCCGTCTTGCCGCTGAAACGTTGGGTTTAGCAACCTCACCCTACCGTTTTGCTGACAGCCTCGATGACTTGAAAGTGGCATGCGCAGAAATTGGTTTTCCTTGTATCGTCAAACCTGTCATGTCTTCATCCGGCAAGGGTCAATCCAAGCTCGACAGCGCTGCTGATGTAGAAACCGCGTGGAATTACGCTGCAGCGGGTGGCCGCGTCAATTCTGGACGCGTGATTGTCGAAGGTTTTATCGATTTCGATTATGAAATCACACAGCTTACTGTGCGCGCTATCGGCAAAAACGGGAATGTTGAGACGCACTTCTGCGAACCTATCGGACATGTGCAAGTGCACGGCGATTATGTTGAATCCTGGCAGCCACAAGCAATGCACCCTGTTGCGCTTGAACGCGCGCGCGATATCGCAAAAAAAATTACCGATGACCTGGGTGGCCTGGGCTTATTCGGGGTCGAGTTATTTGTTAAAAACGACATGGTCTGGTTCTCAGAAGTTAGCCCAAGACCGCATGACACTGGCATGGTGACCATGGCGAGTCAGACACAAAATGAATTTGAATTGCACGCCAAAGCAATACTAGGCTTACCGGTTGACGTTTCATTGCACACACCAGCCGCATCTGCCGTCATTTACGGTCAGCATGAAGCCAAAGGAATTGCCTTTGAAGGCGTAGCAGAAGCTTTGCAAGTTCCTGGCACAGACATCCGCTTATTTGGCAAACCAGAATCATTTGCGCGCCGCCGTATGGGAGTCGCTCTCGCAAAAGCTGTTGATACGGATACTGCGCGCAACATGGCCAAAGCGGCGGCTGCCAAAGTTAAACCGGTCATCGTAGAAGGCAATTAAAATCATTGCTTTCGACGAGTATTTGTTCAAATAGTTAATACCAACCAGAAACCTACCGCTTCTGACTTATCACTATTTTTTATTTTCATCATCGCGCAGCAAATTTAAAGCACATACCAATGAAGAATTTCGATGTTGCCATCGTTGGCAGCGGCCTCGCAGGACTCTCGGTTGCACTGCATCTGGCACAAACCCGTAAAGTAGCCATTATTTCAAAACGCGAATTACTCGATGGCGCCAGTAGTTGGGCGCAAGGTGGAATAGCTGCAGTTCTGGACTCTCACGACAGCCATGAGCAGCATATTTCGGATACCTTGATCGCTGGTGGCGGTTTGTGCGATGAAGGTGCAACGCGCTACATCGTTGAACACGGGCGCGAAGCAATCGACTGGCTAATCGAACAAGGCGTGCCTTTTACCCGCGATGAAGAAGCAGAATTAGGATTCCATCTCACGCGTGAAGGCGGTCACAGCCAGCGCCGAATTATTCATGCTGCCGATGCAACGGGTCATGCGGTACAAGTCACACTTGAACAAAAAGTGCGCAATCATCCGAATATCTCCTTGTTTGAACATCACTACGCCATTGACGTAATTACGTCAGGCAAGTTAGGAGATGCATCAGCCACACCACACTGCCTCGGCTTATATGTGCAGGACGTAAAAACCGGCAAAGTTGACACGTTTTCAGCGCAACATACCGTATTAGCGACGGGCGGTGCTGGCAAAGTGTATCTCTATACGACCAATCCAGATACCGCAACCGGAGATGGCATCGCGATGGCGTGGCGTGCCGGCTGCCGCGTCAGCAATATGGAATTCATCCAATTCCACCCGACGTGCTTGTACCATCCGTACGCCAAATCTTTCCTGATCACCGAAGCAGTGCGAGGCGAAGGCGGCATTTTGCGGTTACCGCCGGAAGCAGGTAGCGCCGCCGGAACACGTTTTATGCCAACGCATGATGAACGCGCAGAACTCGCACCGCGCGACGTGGTAGCCCGCGCAATCGACTTTGAAATGAAAAAACGCGGTCTTGATTACGTCGAACTCGATATAACACATAAATCTCCGGAATTTTTAAAAGAACATTTCCCGACCATTTATGCGCGTTGCCTTGAATTCGGCATCGACATCACCAAGCAAGCAATACCGGTCGTTCCGGCAGTTCACTTCACGTGTGGCGGCATCGTTACCGATACCGATGGACGCACTGATTTACCTGGCTTATACGCTGTTGGAGAAACCGCCTACACCGGCCTGCATGGCGCCAATCGCCTCGCCAGCAATTCTTTACTAGAATGCCTGGTAGTGGGCAGAGCCACCGCAAAGCATATAGAAATGCAAGAACGCGTCACACCGATTGCCCTCCCCGACTGGGATGAAAGCAGGGTTTCTGATGCGGATGAAGAAGTCGTGATTGCGCACAACTGGGATGAACTGCGTCGCTTCATGTGGAATTACGTCGGCATCGTCCGCACCACCAAACGTCTGGAACGCGCAAAGCATCGGATACGCTTATTGAAAGAAGAAATTGACGAGTACTACGCGCATTTCCGAATTTCAAATCATCTGCTGGAGTTGCGCAATCTGGTTGAAGTCGCGTCACTGATCGTCAATAGCGCCCTTAGCCGTCGCGAAAGCCGTGGCCTACACTACAGTCGCGACTATCCAGATACCTTACCGAAGGCGCTACCAACGGTACTAATGCCAAAACGAAAAAAGAGCTAAATCAGCTCTACCGAGTGTAATAAACGAGCATTTTTGCGGAGCGGGGACAACCCGCTCCACAAGACCATCGCCACCATCACATCTGCTGAAACAAATGCGCATGGTTGCGACTGATTTCCAATTTCTCACTGCGGCCTTTCAACCCCATCAATTGCTTACCGCGAAAGTCGCGCGTGACGTCGGCGATCGCAGTAACGCGCACCAGCGTGGAACGATGAATGCGCCAAAACTCATCAGGATCCAATTCGTCTTCCAATTCTTTTAATGACTTCCGGATCAGGTATTCTGCTTGCTCAGTTTGTACCAACGTATATTTTTCGTCAGATCGAAAGAATACAATTTCTTTGGTACTAATCATACGTAAAGCATTGCCAACGCTCGCTTGTATCCACCGTAAATATTCGCGTTGCGGCGCTTGGCGCAGCATCAGTTGTTGCAAAATTTCTTTCATTTGCTGTGACTGCTGATCAGCATTCACAACAGTTTGCGTCGATTTAATATCTGGCGTTGAAGACTGTAAAACTTGTGCGCGCTTTTCTCTTATCCGCAGTTGCAGGCGCTCAACAGTTTGCTGCAGACGTTCTAGCTCAACCGGTTTGAGCAAATAATCTACCGCCCCGCGTTCAAATGCCTGAATCGCATATTCGTTGTATGCAGTTACAAAAACAACTTGCGATCGCTGCGCCAACTCGACCGCTGCTTCAATGCCATTTTTGCCGGGCATACGAATATCAAGAAAAATAATATCCGGCGATAATTGAGCAGCTTGTTCTGCGGCTGCGATACCATTAGCGGCTTCACCAATGATTTGCAATTCCGGCCATACTTTGAGTAAACCAGCACGCAAATAGTCGCGCATTGGCGCCTCATCATCGACCAACATGGCAGTCACTACTAAATTATCATGCATAGCAGCTCACATTATTATTATTGATGATTAACATTATTGATTCAGATACGGAATTTGAATACGGAATCGGGCACCACCTTCGAACGGCACTTCAATTACCAGACTGGCCTTAGCACCGTACAACATTTTGAGCCGCTCACGAATATTCGTTAAGCCCAGACCTTCTGCAACATGCACGTCAAAGCCCATGCCATTGTCACTGACCTCGACCCATAGTTCATTGTCGTGACGTTGAGCGCTAATACAAATCTGACCACCTTCAATTTTAGGCTCAAGGCCATGCTTAATCGCATTCTCCACCATAGTTTGTATCATCATCGAAGGAAATTGCGCCTGATCTAAGCCCTCACCAACCTCAATCTGATACTGCAAGCGTTCTTGCATCCTCGCTTGCATGATATTCAGATAAGCACGAGACAAAGCCATTTGCTGCCCAAGCTGCCCTATTCCCTGCTGACGTATTTGCGGCAATGCGGCTCGCAGATACTTAATCAGATCTGCATGCACTGAGGCCGCCCGCCCCGCATCGGTCGCCATTAACTGGCCAATCAAAGCCAATGTATTAAACAAAAAATGCGGCTCTATCTGCGCCTGCAGGGCTGCCATTTCCGCTTCCAACAAACGTCTTTCAAGCGACTCGACATCGGCGCGAGTTACAGCAGCACTTGCCATCAATTCTGCTTTTCGCTTTCCACCGGCAACGGTTTTGATCACGATCGCAGCTAAGACCATCATCACCATAAATGGTCCGACACCTATAAAGCCAGCAAAAATCATCGCAAAAAAACTGGTTAAACCAAGAGAGAGCCAAGGAACCACTGCAGCCCAATCAAAAAATTTCCACCATAAAACACTGACTGTTTCCGCCACGTTTAATACTGCATGCAACACCGGGTTTTCGTCTTTGGTTTTCATTTTACTTCTCCATCAAACTGATTTGAAGACGCAGATCCGAGCATGAGAGCTGCCTACTCTCTGCACGGTGACGCAGAAATAATTTATTCAAGATGGAGATAGTAACGATGAACTTCGCCAGCGTCGTGAGATGTAAAACTGCACCTACAATCAGCACCATAATACAGCCAACAAAGACACGCGCCCATGATGCAGCGTGAAGGCGACTGCCGAACGCTGACCAATATGTAGAAATTCTGGAAAATATCCCTGCTTGCTTGCGACTCATCACCATTCTCCTTAAGTTAGAAGCCGGACATCAATCAGGTCCGACATCATTTTTGCCTCGATGTATGGAGAATAATGGTAATGAAGGCCACACCCTATTGAAATGCGACTAAGTGTTGCTTGGTGGGGTTAAATGGTTGAGAAGAAGGATAAATGGGACATCGAAATACCATTACTGCACATTAATGGCATTAGAATCCAATTAATGACTAAAAAAGCAGCCCGGGAAAAATGAGATACTGGTGCCTTTTTCGATAAAACCAACGCTGCCATTTAATGTGAAATATTCTCCTTTTTTCGAGACGATCTCAAGTATTGATCACCAACATTGTATTTTATTAATAGTTCTGAATATTTATCGGAAGCAAAAAATTTTACAACCTCTTCATCAAAACGATCTCGCAATTCAGTAAGTCTTTTAGGCTTGGCAAATCCAAGAAAGCTGGGAACCGCGCTCAATGGAACTGGCAATTGAACAATTTTATCTGCAAAATCTTTATTGCCAGGCGCGTTGATGAAGTAAGACGCGCTATAAGCATTAGAAGGAAATAAGTCGATTCTTCCTGCAATCAGTTTCTTTATATTTGACTCCATACTATTTGCTTCATCAATGAGCAATTTTGACCTTGCGTTATCAAATTCTGGCCCATAACTCACATTATGTAGAACCCCAATCCGCACCTTATGTAAACTTGAAAAATCACCATTGAAAGCAAATTTATCGCTTTTTCGTCCATAAAAATATATTTTCTGATTGACGATTGATTCATTGCTAAAGTCTAAAAATTTTTCTCGCTCAGATGTCCGAAAAATGGTAAAGATGCGGTCACTTTGCCCGCTATTTATCATAGAAAGTGCACGAGCCCAAGGATAAATTTCAACATGGACACTATGCCCAAGATTTTTGAATATGTTGGTGACAATTTCGACCACGAAACCAGAAGCATTACCGTTATGGTCCGCCATAATTAAAGGGGGATATTCGAGTGAAACACAATTATAAGTTTCGCTGTTTGCAAACCCACATATTGCGCTGGCAAATGCAAACGCAAACAAATATCTATATTTATTTCGGGATCTCGCCATATCAGCCTAACTAAAATCCTAATCTGGACAAAGCTTATTTATAGACACCACAACCAATCAAGACATCATCAAATTTTTCGATGTAAGTACGCTTATTTTCAATACCGCCACTGACAGGATTTGGCCATTTATAATCAACCCAACCCTTACCGTCGTTATTTGTACCAGTCGCCAAAATTTCTTTAATCAAGAACTTGCCATCTGCATCCTTCATTTCAAGTAAATTTTTACCAACTAGCTTAATATTGGCACCATTCGCTCTTTCGATTCCATCCCCATTTGCTAAAAAGGCAAAAATATAAAGATCACGATCAACAAACTGGCCTTTGGAATTATTAAACTCCGCAAATGCTTTTTCTTTCCCGTTCTTTTTCAAATAATCCCCAGCTTTTTTCACTAAAGCGATAGCTTCGCTCTGCGTACCTCTGTCAGCGGAAAAAGATAGTGTGCTGCTTAGTAAAAAAAACCCCAAAAAAGCCAGTTTTAACAAGATTTTCATGTTATATCTCCATATTTAAATTGCTTTTTAAATATGTAAAATTCATCTTTTACAGTTAAAACTAATCTCTAAGTTTATTTAATATGGCGAATTCTAGGATGAAGTGCAATTTATGAACGGTATCGGTTAATGAGGGCAAGATGCGATAGCATTTGTGCCTTTTTGACCGGCCAGTCGAAATTGCATAATGAACTACACACATCTCACCCAAA
>NZ_JACOFV010000030.1 GCF_014284255.1 Cognatundibacterium jejuense | reverse complement strand
TTCGCCATACTCACCCCCTCATTTGATAAGTTGATAAAAAACTCAATTACTCATAAGAGTATATAAGTTTTATTTCATAGTCAATATTGATACATGTGCAACACCACCCCCCTCAAAAAAAAAAAAACTGCGCTTCGCGCAGGGGCTAAAAGCAAAACCACGGCAGAAACACACGAAATGTTCGCGCGCACGTATACAAATTGCTACCACTGACGCCCTCCGGTTGTCTCCGGTCAAATTTGCTGCGCAAATCGCTACGCGCCCCGCTTTCGCGGGGTTGATCCGGGAGGTTTACTGCGCGCTTCGCTTGCCTAACCCCATTAAAAAAAAGCCTAACCCCCAAAACCGAGCTGCAACGCCTTTCCCCCTGGAAGCCGCGCCAGAGGCGCAGGGGGTGGGGGGAGCCGCCAAAAGCGGGGGGAGGGCGCAGCCCTGCCACGGGGGTTCGAGTCCGGCACGAAGGCGAAGCCGAAGTGAGAGAGGGGGTGCAACCCCCTGCGGATTTCATTCGGCGCGCTCCAGCGCCGGATTCTTTGTTTTAAATGGGGTCAACAAGCGCGAAGCGCGTTCCCCCCCGCTTGCGGGGGCTATTAAAGAGACTTCTCGACTGACCGTATTACATAGAGAGAGAAGGAAATGCCGGAAACCCTTGCTGGGCTTATATGGTCGAGACAGATTTGGGCTGTCGAAAGACAACTTTGTACTGTTGAAAGACAAAAAAATGTTGATTTATGTCTTTCGCGAGAATACACTATGTCCTGTTAAAGACAATTACAAGGCGAAAAATGTCCGTCAACTTACGCAAACTAGCCTATTCTCCGACTATAAACCCACTAGTTGAGCCACAGGAAATACGATCAAAGAGACGTTATGTCCGATCTGGTAGATCTGATGAACTAATAAATTCTTCGACAGGTGAAATTATGGGGGTGTCTGCCATTCATCATATTGAAGAAAAAGATGATGCTGAATTTGTGAAGGTATTCGCTGCTGGTGTTGCTGCCTCCTACGATCTGACAAAGACCGCTCAACGAGTTTTTCAAGTTGTCTTGGATCAGTATCAGAGAACTCCGATGAATCGTGGTTTTGCTGACTATGTAAATTTGTTCTGGTTTGGTGAGGGTGTTGAAGGTAGGGACGTAGGAATGTCTGAAAAAACGTTTCAACGCGGACTTAAAGAGCTACTAGAAAAACGCTTCATTTACCCAAAGGGTCCTACCGCATTTTGGACTAATCCTGCCCTGTTTTTCAAAGGTGATCGGGTTATGTTCATCAAAGAATACCGACGACGTGTAAGTAGTGACGATCAAAAGAAACGTGAGGAGCTGGAGAACGCTGGCCAACAACGACTGACCGAATAATTATCGATTGCCAGGTAACTGTAGTTGCCTGTATTAAAAACTGGTGGCCGGTGATATTATTGCCATTAAATACACTTATGAGGACATCGCATGGACAATGCAGGCAAATATTCCCACGCACTTACCGCTGTTCTGTACGCAGCTCGCAAGGCAGGTTGCGATCTTGACAGTATTCTAAATACCGTCAAGCAGGACATCATCAGTAATAGTCTGCGGCCTAATCCGCTGGATCAGACAGCCGTTATCGCCGCTGTAGCTGAGGCGATCCGAGACATCGGCTAAAGAATGACTAAGATGCATCGAGACAAGCATCAGAGAACAGCCTACGCGCTGCGTCGCCTGAGTGTGGCGGTAGACAGAGTGATCGTAGCAAAAACTCCGGAAGACAAGCAACGCGCTATGGCCTGGGCGAAGGCTTGGGGCATTCTGGGGCAGTTCCCATCTCGAAATTAGGCAGCCTGAAGCAAAAAACCCGCCTAAGAGCGGGTTTTTTTTAATCTGGGTGACCCCGTAGAACGGGGTCAAAAACTAACCTAGTGTTATCACCAGTATGGTGGCTGGGAGAGAACGTAGCCTAGGGCTGCATACACAGTATATCATCGTGAACCCAAATGATCAAAAAAGATGTGCAATGAACTGGAATGATCTCGAAAAACACTTTTCCTCTGCCCGACTTGGCCGCTATCGCGCCTCATGCGGCGGCGATGAAGCAAAGGCAGCTACGGCCTACGTGAATAATATGCTTCTGTCTGAAGCCATGATGCCTATGCTTAACGTTCTGGAAATTGCACTCAAGAATGGCATCCATCGCCAACTGTCCACGCTGTATCGGCGAGCCGACTGGTGGGAGGCGTGGGCAGGAAATCCAGCGTTTGCATGGCAGACCAAGGAAGTGGTCAGCGCGAAGGCCAAACTACAACGCCGAGAAGAAACCGCCACTACGGACAAGATTGTGGCAGAGCTGACCTTCGGTTTTTGGAGTTCACTATTCAACGGCAGCTTTCAGTCTGTGCTTTGGAAAGACCTACGCCTGGTCTTTCCTCGCTGCCCCAAGCACCAGCGACAGCGCCACGCTATTTCATCGGCCTTGAACCAGGTACGCGACTTGCGGAACCGAGTATTTCACCATGAACAGCTATTGTGGCTTACTCCCTCCCTGCTTGATTTGCACACGAAAGGAACGGAAGTCATTGGCTGGCTTGATCCTAAACTGGTGCCTTGGCTCGCACGATATGATCGCCTTCCTGCCAGTTGGGATGCCTTCCAGCCAGTCTAAGCAACCCGTAGCCGCCAGAAAACGGCGGCTCGACGTGTCACGATTCTGCGTTTTTCTCATCAGCTAAAAGTTTGGCCTTGTTGTCTTTTAAAAGCTCCCTTAGCTTTTCCGGCTTCACATCATACAGTTCAAGTTCAGCCAAGATTTTAAAAAATTCTTCCCGTATCTTACTCAACCGTTTTTCTTCTGCTTTCCGCTCTGCGGCTTCTATAGTCCGCAGTTTGGCTTGCATTTTTTTTATCTTATCCTGCAAAAGTTGTTTCTGCGATTCTGTTTCTTTAGTAGCCATGTTGACCGTTCCTTTTTAAAAATAAATTAGACTAAACAATTACATAGAAAGCTCTATGCCTTGCTCTCTCTCCCGCACTCTTTCCTGCACTTTTCCTTTTGCTGCCTCTAGTGTTTTTTCTGGTGTTTTTTCTGGTGTTTTTTCGTTTGTCCTTTCATTGTTATTTTGTTTTACTTCCTTGTAATCACTGTATTTCGCAGGTGAAAATCTAAGCTGTTCTGCGAATACGTTGTTAGCAAATTCGTTCCGCTGTACCATTGACCGATCACCTTCTAATCTTGGCTGTAGCGTTCTCTCTTTATCGACTCTCCGCACTTTTGTAGCAACTGTCTTGCTCACTTCTTTCTCAGCCTGTTTCGACGCCTTGTCCATATCCTGCGTGTAGGTAACGGTTTTTAACCGCGCCCTGGTGTTGTTCACCATACTTTCACGCTGGCCATGCATCCCACTATCGACGTTATGATGTATCAAAGTTCGATCAACAGTCGCGCCCTGCGACTTATGGCTGGTCATAACATAGCCATGGTCAATATGTTTGTAGTTCCGCAAATCGATTTCTTTTTGTTTGCCGTTGATATCAACCGTCATGATGAGATCATCGATCTTTACAAAGGTGCCGATAGTTCCGTTTTTTACTGCCCCTGAATTCTGAGTAAACGCCACTTTATCGCCAGCGGAAAACTCTCTTTGTTGTTCCACATACGCTTGCATGTTGACCGCGCTGGCTGCTTTTATTTCGTAGTCTTTACCTTCTTTTGTGACCGTTATCGTGTTCGCCCTGGTGTTGATTTGTTTGACTTTCATATGGGCGACCTCGCCTCGTTTCGAGGTTTGTATAAGAACGTCGCCGCCCTGGTAACTGGACGCCTCCGATCGCTGTGCCGTTGTGAGGTCTTTTACCTTCAAGGTATTAATCACCTTCCCCGCTGAAAGATTCCCCTGCGCTTTCAGTTCGTCTCGTATCTGATTGTTGATCGCAACGCGATCAGCATTAGTGCCAGTGATGACCGCCGTTTTGTTTCTGTCTTCAGGGCTCAGGGCGGCGTAATCTTTTGCAAGCGTCCGGATTGACGCGAGATTGTCTTGCCTACTCGCTTGCTTTAATTCTTCTTTGCGCTGTGCCGTTTGAGACTTCGTTAGCGTGTCACCTTGGTTAGCAGATATTTGCTCCCATTTGTTGTTAGCGATGGTACGTGCGTTACTAAATTCCTTGGCGGTCATTCTGATGGCCTCGGCATGGTTTCCAGCGATGATTGATTGCACTGGAGCCTTTGCCTCTGCCGTTTTTTGTCGTGTGATATCGACCAGGTAGGAAACCTGCATCTTCCCGTTGCTAATGGCTCTCTCGTAGGCGGCGCCCGCCGCGACGCTCTGGTGTTGATCTTGATCGCCAGCAAAGACCATCTTTGCCCCGGCATGTTGCGTTGCTGCGATGGTGGAATTGAAATCTTTCTGACCGCTCATCGATGCTTCATCATTGATGTAAAGCGTCTTTGCGATACCTTGCGGCTCCGTGTTGGTCTTTGAATACTCAGACAAAAACGAAGCAACAGTAGATGATTTAATGCCGCTCTCTTTTTGTAAAGTCTCTGCCTGGCTTGCGCCGTTCGACATGCCTTGCACCGTCCACCCCTTGCTCTCGGCCGCCTCGCGGACGAATTCCAGCATGGTCGTTTTTCCAGTACCAGGACTACCTTGTATTGCGCTGAATTGATCTCCGGAAGTTAGAATGTTGTACGCTGCATTTCTCTGTTCGTCTTTTAATCTAAATTCCTGGCCGTTTCCAATCTCTCTGCTTTTTCTATCTTCAAAAGCAGTAAGAGCGGCTTCAAACTCTTTTTTGTTCATGACGCTAATGTGAGCATCAGTGCCGGCGCTGATCTGCTTATCAGCCCATTGCTCGCCAGCTATCGCGGCTTGAGTCGTGAACCTGGCACCGCTCCTATCATTGGTTCGCTGTACGAGTTCCCCTGACTCCCTTTGCTTCTCGATCTCCGCCAACAGATTTTGACTGCTGACTCTTCCACTCGACTGGAGCATCGTTTCTTTCACCAGGTCTTTTTTGGAAAATTCTTGCTCACGCTCAGCCCAACTCGCAATCGCGTTACTCACGATACCTTTTGCAGAATCGATGCCTATTTCCTGCGTTTTTCGCTCGGCGGGTGCAATGCCTAACTCGCTGGCCTCGCGCTGCCAGCGGCCTCGATGTGGCTCGGCGCTTTCGCTGTGACCTGCCTCCTTCTCAACCCGCGTTGCTAAATTTGCGACCTGGCGTGCTTCATGGCTGGCTTGTTCTTTATTGCTCCCGCGCTCACGCAAAGCGGCATCAATCTCTTCGCTTCGTTTGCTAAACTCCTTGAGTTTTTCTTTGCCATATCCGGAAATCTCAAATTCGCCCCGTCCGTCATAGTTAAGCTCGTAGCCAAGCGCTTGCAGTCCGCTTGCCAGTTCGTTCTTGTAGACAGCATCGGCGGTCGTCCGGTGGTCGTATAACTTTTCATTCGACAGACTTCTTGCTTTACCGTCTCCGTCATAGGTGAGATTAGCGATTAGTACGTGGGTATGGGTCTGTGGATCTCCAGCGCGACTGGTGGCATGTTGAAAGGTCGCATAGGTGAGATTGTCCGATTGCACTGTGGTCGCAATACCGTTTTCCTTCACTCGGTACTGAGCGGCATTGGCCTCCAGATAGTCCATAGACGCCCGTACAGCCTTTTCGTGCGCGTCCCTAACATCTTGCCTACCCCAGACTTCAGACTCCATAGAGACGCTTTTAGGCGGTGCAAACGTGAAATCTACCCCAGCTCGATGCTCAATGGCTTTTTCACCCGTTACCTGGTCAATTTTGGTACGCCCGAGCTGGACTGTCTTTTCCTCTTGCTGTCCGTTCGCCCCTTCGCTGACTTCCCGAACCTTTCCAAGCAGTATATTTGTGAGATCCGCTTCCTTGACCTCTCCGGATACACCCGCGTGCTCTGCGCCCTTCCCGCCCCACTGCGAGGGCGAATTTTCGCCAGCGTAGTATTCGACAGATGCCTGAGCCGTCATGTATTTTGAGGCACCGACCGCGCTGCTAATTTCGCTCTTAGAGATCATATTTCATCGATATGGTTTGGTTTTCTTCGGTCGGCATTTCACTCACTTCATTACATTCAGTTGCAGAGTTTGCGGACTCCCGCAAAGTCGCCAGTAAGTCAGGCATTTGTTTATTTTGATAAGCCTCAGCAACTTTAACGTCTGGCGTGTTTGGGATAACCACCTTCGCCAACGGATAATTTCCTGCAATTTTTAAAAACGCGGTACGGTCAGGAAGTGTTTGAATGACCGATGCCATTGCCAGGTGAATTTCTGTTCTTTTGCGCTGAAGCTGGCTGCTGTCTCTGTCGCTTTCAACGCCGAAATGAGCACCTTCGCTGGCTTCGTCAATCGCCTTTTTTCCCAAAGTGTCTGCCAATCTTGCTGCCGTTTCTCCATCCTCGCTTCGGAAAATAGCCTTGGTTTGACAATTTGCCAAAAGAACCCGACGAAGCTCAGCGCCCCAAACTTCATCAATCTGCGCATCAGTCTGAAACCCTAAAAGAATCGAAACACCGAATTTTCGCGCTTCCGTCAAGCCAGTTTCAACAGCTTTTAATTTTGGAAGACTCGCCAGTTCATCAATTGCGAAAATGATGCGATTGTAATTAATCGGTCTTTGGCTCATTGCTGCCAGCATCGCTATTTCTAACCATGCAGCGGCAAATGGCTTAATTGCGACATGCTGCGTCGGATGGCTAAGAATAAAAAGCCATGCCTTATCGTCAGACTTAACGAAGTCAGAAATTGAAAAGTTGGTGCTGGTTTCATTAAAATACTTGAAAAATCGGATCGCTGGCTGTGTGATAAGTGAAAACCTGACACCTTCCGAGGTCTTGACGTTCTCAGGATTCAACGCACCAGCCGAAGGCAACTGATATTTACGTGCAAGCTCAAATATTCGCTCCAACGTCATTGTATTGATTACCCGCGTCAACTCTGCCATTGATTTCTCAAAGCCAGGTTCAATTTGAATGAATTTCAAAATATCTTCAAAAAGTATGCGAGCGCCTTCTTTGAACTCAGGATGAGCTTCGCCTTTTTTCTCTTGAATGAAATAGTTAGACATCGTTGAATAGTCCAATTCTTCTTTCAAATCGGAAAATATCGACCAGTTGGCGCACCGAGCATCAAACGGATTAAGAATGATATCCCCCCGTGCTGGATTATAGTAACGTTCAACATAATCGCCGGTTCGATCATAAACAACAGCTTTCATGTTCGGTCTAGCACTATCCAAGAATCGAAATATCGCTCTTGATTTTCCTGTGCCTGGATTCCCTATAAATGCGAAATTTCTTTGCAGTAGTGCATCTGGGATTGGTACTGAGCCGATTTCAAACCCGCCTTTTGATTTCTCTCTCGTAAGATTTGATAATTCTTCAGATTCGACTAATTTCTGTCCTTCAATGAATTTATCTTCTGCCTCAAAAAGACCACGCTTGATTTGATACTTAGTGAGTTTAATAACAGATACGACACCAATTCCCATTGAAAGCAATACACCGAGTAATAGCAATATTTTGAATTTCCCTGCTCCACCTTCTAGTATTTCTTTTGCGTGAGAAGCTTCAAATGTCCGTTTTCCGTCCGGCAGATCGATTGTGACATTTCGATGCATTCCAAGACTTTTTATTATTGATGCCTCGTAATAAGTCTTCAATATTTGCCGCTGCATGGAATTAGTAATCAGCATGACGTATATCGAAAATGACAGCATTGTGATGCTAATACAAATTATCGCCAAGCGTCTAACTCCAGCAAAAAGCATTTGTACCTGGTGCCAAATCGTATCACTGCCTCGCGTGAAATTATCAGATGTAGATTTTTTATTAATAGCCATTTATTCACCGAATCTTTCTACAAGTATCTTTGCCAACATTCGATTTGCTGTGGATTTAATATCAGGCAGCGAATTCATCATTTTTTCTTTGAGAGCATCATTGCCGGACTCAAGTAGAAATATCGTACTGATATAAGAATGTTGATACTGTGCTTCCGCCACAACGAGCAACCTCTCTAATTTTTGCTCAACACGTTCAATTCGCTCCAACACACAATTTCTGTCAATACCGAGTTCTAGCAAGCTTCTCATCGCCTCGCTTCGATTGTCAAATTTGTCTTTTACAAGCTCATCAATATTATCTAAAAGATCATTCGGCAGACGGGTTGTTATTACCTTTGACTCACTCATTTTGTATTCTCCTGAAAGCGTTACTACATAACGGTTTTGCATTAAAAATGCCTTATAGTGTAATACGTTTTATGCAAAAAGTGTATTACGCTAAAACCGTTTGCTGGCGTTGGTTTTGAGGCTTTTCTACTGCTCACCGTAGGTGCGTCATGTGTGCCTCTTTCTTTTATAAGGTCAACAAAGTTGACCGACCCTCTACCCGCTGTCACACCCAGTTAATTGACCTGGAAAATCCAGGTCAATTAACTCACTCTGCTTTCACGCTGCCTTTTGCGTTTTCGTCAGTTCCAACAGTACCGCTTCTCTTGATAGCTCTGTCAATTTTGCTTGAAAGTTCAAGCGAGCTTGCTAACTCACTTTCGACAAGTTGACCATCAATATAACCGTTACCAAAAACCGGCTGACCACCAATTTTGAATGTCCAACCAGCCATTTGACCGTTATACTCTTTTGTACCAACAACCCAACTTGTGCCGCGTCCTGTCACTCCGTCTATGGTGAGCGGTTCTTTCATATCATCATTCGCTTGGCTTTTCGCTTGTGCAAAAATTTGATATAGCGTTTCGTTCGACATTTTGTTTAAAGCAACGACAAAATCATTTCTAAATTCTGTCGGATTTTTATGCACTGTCGGCATTATGCGACTAATCTCAGAAGTGAACAAATTTGCAAATCTGATTCGTCGCATTGATATGATAATCCATCTTTCCTGGGCATCATTTCTGTTCAAGCCTTCAATGTCCGGCCATCCGGTACTCGGTTGAACAGACCAATTAAATAATTGCAATGTCCAGTACCTTAAAAGGAAATCATGTCCGGCTTGCACATTTCCGTCATTCACATATTTTTGTGCTTTTTCATCCAGCGGTAAAAACCAATCATCGATTTTGTTTGGAAGCTTAATCAGTTTTGTGATTTCGCGCATTCCGGTGTTATCGGAAAAAGCAGTTTGGTCAAATGGATTTTTTGTATATCCCCATTCGATTAAGCGATCACGTATATCTCCACTCGCGTCAAAACCCGCTTTGTGTTTTTTTACTTCATCATCTGAAAATTTCGGAAAATACGTTTCGTATTCACTTTGTGTTTTCTGTGCCGCGTCAATAAGCGCTGTTAATAATTGTTGCTTTCTGGTCGTTCTTTGCACTTTTCCGGCAGTTTGGCTGTCAGTGCTGGATTGACTAAACTCGCCTTTAAATCCGGTATTTTGAACTGATTCAGTTGATACCGATGCTTGTTTAGAACAACCTGAAATTAATAGCGTCATTAAAACCGCGTAGCTTAAAATTTTTACTTTCATGCTTAGATATCCTTATTTCAATACTACCAAGGTATCAATTTTTAGAGCGTAGTATTTGCCGCCAATATATCCGCCTCCATACACAGGAACCTTATCTTTTAGCAAAGTTGAGCTTCCGTCTTCTTTCACTTGATAATGCGAATTTCCAAAGCTCCAAGATTCGGCGTCATCACTGGATATCTTTACGGTCAGACCTTCTTGTAATTGAGCAGCAACTGTTTTATTGGCTTCTGACGCTATCTTCGTAAGCCTGTCCTTTGGTATTTCTACAAAAGCAGCTACAAAGTCCTTCATGAAGTCCATTTGATTTTTGTAGGTGCTATTAAGTTTGTGTGCAATTTCTATCGATAGCAAATTTGCGAATTCGATATTTCTTGTTAAACGTGCATAGTGCTGTAATTGAGAATTTGAGATATTTATCTGCTGGTATTCACTCCAGTTATTTTCCGGATTAGACACTTCTCTTAATATTTGCAGTGCTACGAGACGTAACATTAAATCGTTTCTGTCGGCATCTGTGCCTTGAATAGCTTTCGCCATCTTTGCGTTAAACGGTGCAAATACGTCTGGCACTCCGACAGACACTTTCAAGTGCTGAATGTGTTCTTTCAATTTTGCATCGTCAGCGCTTCCGATAACAAAACCCTTTTTGGTTCGCGTATCTTGATATTTCCAGTCGTGCAGACTCAGAGTAGGCGATAACAGTCTGACCTCTTCAATTCTTCCCCCGTAATTGGCCTCAAACTGCTCTTCCAGGCTATTTGCGGCTTGGTTGATCGTGGTATCTAGTGTCATTGCAACTGGTGACTTGGTTCCTTCTGCTTGTGCATTAAGGCCACACAAAATACAGCCAATAGTCAAAATTTTTGCTAATTTCATATTGCTCTCCTTGTCATTTCATGATGTTGCCGATGGTTTCTTTCAGTTCTTTGTCGTCCGCTTGTTTCTGTACCTGGACGACTTCACTCTGCTTACGTCGAGCTTCAAAACGCTTGCACTCGTCTTCCTCCTTGCCTTCTAACTTTTTCAGCTTGTCGGAATTTTCATTCCACTTTTCCGCGAAACTCCGGTCAAACTGAGCCTGTTGGCAGCGCATATCTGCTTGAGCTTCGAGCTGGGCATTAGTGACATGCTCGCTTTGATTCAGATACAAATAGACTGCTAACAAACCAAGGACTGAAGCTATGCCAACTCCTACAGGATTCATAATTATTTCCTCATTGAATTGCGGTAGTGCGTAATTATTATACTCTTTTACTCAAGAGAGTAAATACTCAAATGAATAAAAAAGTAATTACTCATCAGGTAAAGATGCAATAGCATTCCTTATGAATTGTGTAATTGATAACTTGTGCTTGGCGCAGTGAATTTTCAATTTTTCGCGCTCGGCTTCCGTAACTTCAGCGTTCACTCTCACGAATTCCTTATCATCGCTCATATCAATTTTCTTGGATGATGCTGTTGGTCGTCCTGCTGCTAGTCCTAATTTCGACATACTTATTTACTCCTTTACTCAAATGATAAATTCTTTAATCTCGTTTTTTAACACGTCAAATTCTTGTGCTGCATCTCCTGTCGGGTCTGTATCAAAAACTGTTTTTCCGGTCGCTGCTGTTCCTGGATAGATTACGCGCTGATAAATCCTCGATTTCAAAACTGGCAGTCCGTATCCCTCAAGAGCTTCGCCAACCTCGTTGCCCAGTTTGGTATGGGCAATCGCCCTGGATATGACAAATGCTGCTTTCAATTTCCCGTCAGTGACTTCGATTCTTTGTTTAACCAGGTCAACTAAATCCGCCGTTGCCCAGATGTCATACGGCGACGGTTGCACAGGTATCAGAATAAAATTTGCTGCCTTTATCGCGCTTACTGCGAGATCTGCGGCTTGCGGTGCGCCATCGATTACAACAAAATCGGTTGCGGCCAAGCTTTTTAAATCACGTTCGATAGTTGGTCGATCAATTCCAACAACTGACACCGGCTGTAATTCATGGGCTGCTGACCAGTCACGCGCAGAGCCTTGCGGGTCGCTATCAATCAAAATGACACTGTTACCATCTAACTGAATTGCCCTCGCCAGGTGCGTTGCAATTGTCGTTTTACCTGAGCCACCTTTTTGATTTAAGACTGCGATTACCTTCGCCATACTCACCCCCTCATTTGATAAGTTGATAAAAAACTCAATTACTCATAAGAGTATATAAGTTTTATTTCATAGTCAATATTGATACATGTGCAACACCACCCCCCTCAAAAAAAAAAAAA
>NZ_JACOFV010000003.1 GCF_014284255.1 Cognatundibacterium jejuense | reverse complement strand
TTGTAGACGCCTTGCATCAATGGTTACTGGTTCAACGTCAGCGAGTCCCTGGTGGTGGTGCTACCTTCAAGGCAATCGAATACAGTTTGAATCGCTGGTCGGCGTTGACACATTACCTTAACGATCCACGGGTGCCGATCGATAACAATTGGGTTGAGAACCAGATTCGTCCCGTTGCACTGGGGCGAAAGAATTGGATGTTCGCCGGTAGCCTGCGTGCAGGCAAACGTGCTGCGGCGATCATGAGTCTGATTCATTCAGCACGGCTCAACGGTCACGATCCTTACAGATATATGAAGGACGTATTGGAAAGGCTACCATTGCAACCATTCAGCCGCATCAGCGAACTACTTCCGCACAACTGGAAGCCTGCTCAATAAATCCGATCATCAATCTAAGGATCGGTCAACCTGTGTTGACCGGGTGCTTACGGATTAGAAATCCTCGATACGGGACCAGAGGAGCGTTTTGATCGCATCACAAGAATGGCAAAACGCATATTTAACGTACCGATTGCCCTAGTCAGTCTGGTCGATGAAAACCGCCAGTGGTTTAAATCGTGCGATGGCCTCAACGTCAAAGAAACGGATCGTCAGGTATCGTTTTGCGCGCACGCAATCCTTGAGCAAAATACCTTAGTCATCCATGATACAAAGCATGATGAGCGTTTCTTTGATAACCCACTCGTGACCAGCACACCGTATATCCGATTCTATGCCGGTCATCCCTTACGTACGCATTATGGTGATGCGTTGGGAACGCTCTGTATTATCGATACCGTTCCTCGCACATTTCCACAAGAAGACATTGAGATGTTAATTGATCTGGCGGGCATCGTTGAACGTGAATTGATCACGATCAAATTATCATTAATCGATGATATGACGCGGATATCAAATCGACGCGGTTTTATCATTTTATCCAAATATAGCCTTGAAATATGCAAGCGTCAGTTGTTCCCAACTGGACTTGTATTTTTTGATCTTAATAAATTCAAGGAGATCAATGATACCTACGGACATGCTGAAGGAGACAAAGCATTAATGATTTTTGCCGATCAAATGCGGAGTTCATTCCGTAGCTCAGATATCTTGGCCAGGCTTGGTGGCGATGAATTTGTAGCACTGCTAACCAATACCCAAAAATCTGATATCGATGAGATGATTCTTCGCTTTAAAAAAACACTACATGATCATTGTATCAATGTTTCGTTACCATACACGATAGGGTTTTCTTATGGCGTAACTGTTTTCGACCAGAGCAAACACTTTAGTATCGAAGATATGATGCAAGAAGCAGATCATGCAATGTACAGAGATAAAATTACAAACCGTCTAAAGTTAAAGCGGAGGGTGTAAAAATTTTAAAAATATCCTATGTGTTTTAACGGTATGCGAGCTCTGTTCAAACCAACGTTATTATTAAATTAAATCCATTTTTTTAAAACTTCCATCAATCGTGATGCCGAAACGCATTCGATACACCTTCTGTACCGAATGCGCAAAAAATTAAATTCCGGCTTCTTTTTTTAAATGCAAAATGGCGACACCAATCGCACTGGACGCTTTTGTGTAAGGGGTTCCCGCTTCAATCATGGCTTCGGCCTCTGTATATTTTTTTTCATTGATCGCAGATGCTACTTTACCAGCCTGGACATGAAATTCAGCATGCTTTTTAACGCAATCACTGTGTGCTGCCAAATGACCAAAACTCGACTTAGCCTCACCATGAAGCCATTTACCCAAATCACAACAATTATCTTTAGAAATAGTTGACGCATCCAAAGTCTCTTTTCTGGTGATTGCTGAACGTAGTTTTGTTTTCCACTCAGAATGTTTTGCAATTGCATTATTTAAGTCCATACTGTTCTCCTTGTATTGGTCAAAATTAATATACACATTATCCAACTATTTTTTCAGTATAAATAGATTGCAAAACTGCTTTCAATAGCATCTGTATTGCTCTTGTTTAAGCAACTCTAAAACTAGCAATCTCAAGTTGTAATTTGCTGGCTTGATCTGTTAAAGCGCTCGCGGCAGCACTGGTTTCCTCAACCAAAGCGGCATTACTTTGTGTGTTTTCGTCTAATTCTTGAATAGCGCTGGTAATTTGGTTAAGTCCAAGTGACTGCTCTTTCGTTGCAGCCGAAATCTCACTCAGGGATATGCTGATCTGACGTGCATTATTCACCATCGTCTCCATTGTCGTACCAGCTTGTTCCACCACTTTAGTTCCTGTCGTAATTTGCTCAACACTACTAGAAATTAAGACTTTGATTTCATCTGCTGCGGCAGCACTTCGTTGCGCTAAATTTCGTACTTCACTGGCAACCACAGCAAAGCCGCGCCCTTGTTCACCCGCCCGTGCTGCTTCCACTGCGGCGTTTAACGCAAGGATATTCGTTTGAAACGCAATCCCATTGATTACGCCTATGATTTCGTTAATTTTAGACGACGACGCACGAATATCTTGCATAGTACTAACTACTGTTGAAATTACTGCCCCTCCTTGTTCTGCTACCTTGGCATTGTCCGTCGCAAAGTTAGCAGCAAAACTAGCTTGCTCCGCATTATTACTTACAATAGAACTAATCTCTTCAATCGTTGCTGATTGCTCTTCAAGGGAGGCTGCTGCCGATTCTGCCCGTGAAGACAAATCCAGACTTGCCGCGGAGATTTCACTGCTGGTGGCATGTAATGCGCGTGCTGAATGACGAACGGTTTTAATTAATCCATGCAATGCGTCATAGGTGTGACGAACATCGTGAATGACCTGTGCTGGTTCATCCTTACCCCATGGTAGAGCGGGTGCTTTGCGCAAATCACCTTCACTCATTTTTTTTAAATGCAAGCTGATTAGTTTTAATCCACCACTAGTCACAAGATAAAAAGTATAGAAGCCATAAAGTGCAGCAAGAAAAAAAACAATTAACATCGTCGATACAAAATAGAGTCGTTGCTTCATTGCCGATACGCGATCAGCAAGTAGGTGGTCTAGCTCATTAATCATTCTGTCAGCAAGTCCGTATTGACTTTCTATGGTTTTATTCGCTGCCGCAACAAAAGCTGCTTGTGTCTCTGGGGCATAGTCTTGGTTGTCAATAACGCTCTTTCTTGCTAACGCAAAAAATGTCTGTGTATCATCGAGAACTTGTTTAGCGTTGATTTTTTCTCCAATCTTGCTGTCGTTCTCGCTCACTTTTGCAAGATCAGAAATCATGCCATTACCTTGAAATTCGACGATAGTAATTAAACCGCTCACGGTATTTTGCTGTTCTTTCGTAATACTGGCAGCTTTGAGAACAGCTCCCCCAATCCCGCGAACTTTTGCTGAACTCTCAATAATATCGGGTGCTCGTCCGAAAGCCGCATTCATTAAATTGAAGCTGACGATTTCGGGGTCTAAAGTCAAATTAGAGCCATCTTTAACCTGCCCCATTAAATTAATCAAGGATTGAACGTAAGCAGTATGAAGTTTGAATACGTCCGCTGGGGTTGCTGAGGGGATCTTGGATAAAGCATCCTGTAAGCTGGCGTACGATTTTTCTACGCCAAGGTCTTTGCCATAGCGTTTTTGAATTTCGTCTAATTTTTGTTGTTCTTGACGCAGTTTTTCAGATAGGGACGGCAGCGTTGCGGGTGCGGTTCCCGATACGGCTGCGACGACAGAGTCCCTGCGAACCTGTTGTGCCAAGTTGATGACCGGAAAAATCTGACGAGTATATTCAATACCTATACGCTCTTTTTCCGAGAAACGAATATTTTCAAGAACATTAGAAAAATACATCCATGTCAGAATTAACATTGGAATAATGAACATCATGCTAATCAAAAATGCTTTTGATTTGAACCTCAGATTACGCATTAAAACGACACCCAGAGTCCAGAGTCCATGTGCATGGAATGCGTCTTTATGGACAGGTTCACTTTTGGGCGCCGCCAAAAACTCCTGCATTTCAGGGCTAACTCTGCGAACAACGGTAAGCTTAGTTGCATCAGACATTTTCAACTTCCTTTATAAGACATTTCAAATAAGGCAATAGTTACAAGTTTGATGCAATTAGCGCTAGGCAATATTAAATTTGATAGAAGACTATTTCTACAAAAGATTGTTTCATTTGATTTTATTTTTTAAACAATGAGGCGCTCAAGTTCACTTTCTAACTGAGCGGGATTAATGGGTTTGGTGATGTACCCATCGGCTCCGGCCTTTTTGAGCTTGTCGATATCACCAGCCTCTGCATAGCCAGTCACCATGATGATGAGTTGATGTTTTTTAGTTAATTTTTCTTTGCTACGAATAGCAGATAACACCTCAAGACCATCCATGACTGGCATAGTCACATCAAGAAGAATGACGTCGAAATTCCTCTCAAATAAGCAGGCTAATGCCTTTTGACCGTTCTCTACAACGATGCCTGAATGTCCAAAGCTATTGAGATAGAGCACTAAAGTTCGTTGCAGAAAATAATCATCATCGACGACGAGAACATTTAACGCTCTCTTTATTCTGTTACTTCGCTCTGTACCCATTATCACGTATCCATCGAGTAAATTATCCGTTCACTAGAAGAAGTTTCTACTCTTAGTTTAAGTGATTTTGAGATTCCGCATCAAATGTGACATTATTTTTGTCCATTTAAAGCAACAAGTTAATTTTTGATCTCCTCATCAATTGAAATTCTATATCTGTAGATTTGCCTGTTTGAAATTCAACACATATATATTAAGTTATCGGCTGGTTGCAATAAGACAGGACAAGCGAATAAAGCGTTAATGCCAACTGACGCCTAAGTAATAGATGCTGTTTACAACAACTTCACACGGGCAGTCATTCAAACAGCTTGACGATCAAATTTTTCCATCATTGGAGTTTTTCGTCCACGTTGTTCTCATAACGAGCAACGGAATATCGATGTACTTGGCTATTTCTGTGATTTCCAGCGAATGCTCGAAATCGCGGAACAATAACAATGTGGATTGCTCGTCGACTTCCACAAATCCAGTTACGATGGCAACACGTACGAATATCTCGATCAACTTGGCTTAAAGAATAGTTTTGCGAGTAACAGCAGAGTAAGAATTGAGCCCATTTCAGTGCGTAGAAAGATTTTCGCACTCTACTTGTGCAAATTTTAAGGTCCATTGACAATCGGCTTTCGCTATTATCCTGAGTAACCCTAATTTCGCATATATGGCACACATATTGCATCGCAACAGCCGTTAGCACGACGAAGTGTTAATCCAGAATGCAAGGTGCGATGTCAACGGCGACAGCGTGCGACAAGGACAATGGCGTCCCCTCGTATAAAAAGTACGAGCGGATGCCATTTTTTATTGGTTCGCGCAGTGCGTCTTTAATTGTGATGCGCTGCTTCAGCAAGGAGATTCTCATGGATCGTAATTTTTGGCGCTCCGGCCACACGCCGACATTATTTTGTTCATTCTTGTATTTTGACCTCAGCTTCATGGTCTGGTACCTGCTTGGCCCTATGCAAGTGCAAATTGCTAAATCGCTGGAATTATCCACCCAGGCTCGCGGCTTCATGGTGGCAACACCGATCCTGGCTGGTGCGATCTTACGTGTTTTTATGGGCTTTCTGGCAGACCGTGTCGGCACTAAACGTGCCGGGCTCATCGGACAAGTTGTTGTAATTGCGGCATTGATCGCTGCCTGGCAATTCGGTATTCACAGCTTTGCGGAAATACTGTTGCTGGGCGTTTTTTTGGGGGTTGCTGGTGCCTCGTTCGCCGTGGCATTACCGCTCGCCTCACGCTGGTACCCACCACAACACCAAGGCACAGCAATGGGAATTGCCGGTGCAGGCAATTCAGGCACTGTATTGGCGGCTTTGTTTGCGCCAGTACTGGCAACTGCTTTCGGTTGGCAAAATGTCTTCGGCGTCGCCTGTATTCCATTGGTACTTTTGTTGATCACCTATAGCCGTTTTGCAAAAGATGCGCCAGGTGATTTTATGAAGAAAAACGTGAGTGACTACCTCCGTATGTTGAAAGACTCTGACGCATGGTGGTTTATGTTTTTTTACTCGCTGACGTTTGGTGGATTTTCCGGCTTTGCCAGCGCCCTTCCCGGCTATTTCCATGATCAATTTGGGTTCGATCCCAAAACCGCAGGATGGGCAACCGCAGCGTGCGTTTTTGCTGGATCCGTCATGCGTCCATTAGGTGGCGTTTTGGCTGACCGTATCGGCGGCACAAAATCGCTATTGGTTGTATTTGCCAGCACTTCAGTATTGATCGCAACAGCCGGTTTCCATTTGGGCGGTTCGTTGGGCGCATTGATACTCTTCATTATGGCGATGTTGTGCCTTGGTGCCGGCAATGGTGCGGTCTTTCAGCTGGTGCCACAACGCTTCAGTAAAGAAATTGCAGTCATGACCGGATTGATTGGCATGGCAGGCGGCATTGGTGGCTTTGTGCTTGCGGCAAGTCTCGGTGCGATTAAACAAGCAACGGGAGATTATTCCGTCGGTCTTTGGTTATTCTCATTCCTTGCGGCTTTAGGCTGGGTCAGCTTAAGTGGCGTCAAAGAACGCTGGCGTGCAAGTTGGTCAGCCGCTATGGTTCGCGTCTGATCATGCGGAGATGATCATGAAAAAACTCAAATTAGTCGTCGTTGGTAATGGCATGGCGGGCATCCGGACCGTGGAAGAACTGCTCGCCATCGCACCGGATATGTATGACATTACCGTGTTCGGCAATGAACCGCATCCCAACTACAACCGCATCCTGTTGTCTCCCGTTCTGGCAGGAGAACAGGCTTTTAAAGATATCGTACTCAATCCTGTTTCCTGGTACGAGGAAGCTGGGATTGATTTGCGTATGGGGTGTGCGATTTCAAAAATCGATCGCATCAAACGTCAAGTGATTGCAGAAGATGGAAGCTGCACACCTTATGATCGCTTGTTACTCGCGACAGGATCAACCCCCTTCATCCTTCCAATACCCGGTAAAAACCTGGATGGTGTGATTAGTTATCGCGACATCCACGATACAGAAACCATGATAGAAACAGCGCGCATCAAAAAGCACGCCGTCGTCATTGGTGGTGGCTTACTGGGATTAGAGGCAGCAAATGGCCTTCGATTACGCGGTATGAATGTGACCGTCGTGCATCTGGCTGAATGGCTACTGGAACGTCAACTCGACAAAACAGCTGGTAAATTACTGCAACAATCATTGCAAGAGCGTGGCCTCGAATTTTTAATGGGAGAAGCAACCGAAGAAATCATTGGCGACGCCGAAGGTAAAGTGAGCGCTGTGCGCTTTAAAAGTGGCACAACAATACCGGCTGATCTGGTCGTCATGGCAGTCGGGATACGACCAAACACCACGCTGGCAGAAGCTGCTGGCATTTACTGTCATCGCGGTATTGTCGTGAGTGACGCACTGCAAACTTATGATCCGCGGATTTATGCAGTGGGTGAATGTGTCAGTCATCGCGGCATTGCCTATGGCTTAGTTGCGCCCTTGTTTGAGCAAGCTAAAGTATGCGCCAACCATCTTGCACAAATGGGCATCGGTCGCTATTTAGGTTCAGTGTTGTCAACGAAGTTAAAAGTCACTGGCATTGACCTCTTTTCTGCAGGTGAT
Source organism: Cognatundibacterium jejuense (assembly GCF_014284255.1). GTDB lineage: Bacteria > Pseudomonadota > Gammaproteobacteria > Burkholderiales > Burkholderiaceae_D > Undibacterium > Undibacterium jejuense. Next base: position 248,590 of record NZ_JACOFV010000003.1, on the reverse strand, counting down.
TTCATGGGAAAAGAAGGTAGCGAAGAAATCGTCTTATCCGACCCAGCCAGTGGTATTTATAAAAAATTGATTATCAAAGATGATCAATTAATTGGCGCTTGTTTATATGGCGACACCACCGATGGCGGCTGGTATTTTAAGCTGCTCAAAGAAGGTCGCAAACTCGGCGAATTACGTGATCACATCATGTTTGGTGAATCCAACGTCGGCGACGTCGGCGTCCAGGGGCAAAGTCGCGCGAATCAAATGCAAGACACGGACGAGGTCTGTGGGTGCAATGGCGTCTGCAAAGGTAATATTGTTAAAGCCATTAAAGACAAAGGTTTGTTCACCTTGGATGACGTCAAAAAACACACCAAGGCTGCCAGCTCTTGCGGCTCTTGTACGGGACTCGTCGAACAGATTTTATTGAACACGGTTGGTAGTAACTTTCAGGAAACGCCAAAAACCAAAGCAATCTGCGGCTGTACAGACCGTAACCATAGCGAAGTGCGCAAAGCCATTCGCGAGCATAAATTGCTGACACACAGCAGTACCTACGATTTTCTGGAATGGCGCACGCCAAATGGCTGCGCGACTTGCCGCCCCGCCATCAATTACTATTTGCTGTCGACCTGGCCACATGAAGCCATTGATGATCCACAAAGTCGTTTCATCAACGAACGTGCCCATGCCAACATTCAAAAAGATGGCACGTTTTCAGTCATCCCACAAATGAAAGGCGGGGTTACCAACGCTTCAGAATTACGCCGTATCGCAGATGTGACGGATAAATATCAGATTCCAATGGTGAAAGTCACTGGCGGTCAGCGAATAGATTTGCTCGGTGTAAAAAAAGAAGACCTGATCAACGTGTGGTCTGATCTGGGGATGAATTCGGGCCACGCTTACGGCAAATCTATCCGTACCGTAAAGACCTGTGTTGGCAGCGAATTCTGTCGCTTCGGAACCCAGAACAGTACCCAGATGGGCATTGATCTGGAAACGATGCTTGCCAATATGTGGTCGCCGCACAAAGTCAAACTGGCGGTCTCTGGTTGCCCTCGCAATTGTGCAGAAGCGGGCATTAAGGATGTCGGTGTGATTGCGGTTGATAGCGGCTGGGAATTGTATGTGGGCGGGAACGGCGGTATCAAAACTGAAGTCGCGCAGTTTTTAGTCAAAGTAAAAACACCGGACGAGGTCAAAGAATATTCCGGCGCATTTCTGCAGCTATACCGTGAGGAAGCCTACTACCTTGACCGCACAGTGCATTATATTGCCCGCGTCGGCCTCGACTATATCAAAGCAAAAATCGTGAACGATCATGCCCAAAGAAAAGCGTTGCATGAGCGGTTACTTTATTCCTTGGAAGGATTACCAGATCCTTGGACAGCCAGAATTAAAGGCGCACAACGACATGAATTCATTCCGTTAAAAGTCATCGCTTAAGGAAATAAAAATGGACATGACCATCGAAGATACATGGATCAACATCTGTCAGGTCGACGATATCCCATTACTAGGTTCTCGTCTGATTGAACGCGCCAGCGGAAATATTGCTGTGTTCCGTACCGCTGATGACACCGTTTTTGCATTGCTTGATCGCTGCCCTCATAAAGCAGGTCCACTTTCTCAGGGAATCGTTCATGGACAATCGGTGACTTGTCCGTTGCACAGCTGGCAAATCGATTTGAGCTCGGGCGAAGCCAAGGCGCCCGATGTCGGGTGCGCCCGACACTTTCCTGTCAAAGTCGAATCAGGCCATGTTTTTCTTGCATTAACCTAGCTGGAACAGTGACATGACCACAATGCCTACCATTACAAAATCAACCTGCTGCTATTGCGGCGTTGGATGCGGCGTCCTCATCGAATCGGAAGGTGACCGCGTCATTGGAATTCAAGGTGACCCCGCTCATCCTGCAAATTTTGGACGGTTGTGCAGTAAAGGCTTGTCACTACCATTAACAGTAGCTAGTGACGTCGGACGTGCCCTGTATCCCGAAATACGTCTGGATCGTCATTCACCGCGCCGCCAAGTGGACTGGGAATCGGCGCTGGAAACGGTGGCTCAACGCTTTGCTGACATTGCGCGTCTGCATGGCCCTGATGCCGTGGCATTTTATGTTTCAGGACAATTGCTCACCGAAGATTATTACGTCTTTAACAAACTCGCCAAAGGGTTGATCGGCACTAATAATATCGACACCAATTCCCGCTTGTGCATGTCCAGCGCCGTCACTGCATACAAAATGGCATTTGGCGCAGATGCACCGCCCGGATGTTATGAGGATGTAGAGCATGCGAAAACGGTGCTGTTCGCAGGTAGCAATATGGCGTACGCCCATCCGGTTTTGTTCCGTCGGCTGGAGGCAGCACGTGAAAAAAATCCGGATATCAAATGGATCGTCATCGATCCGCGCCGCACCGATACGGCAGCCATGGCGGACCTGCATCTGGCAATCGAGCCTGGCACGGATGTCGCCCTCTTCAATGGCATGTTGCACCATTTAATCTGGGAAGCCAGAATTGATACCGGCTTCATCGATCGCAGTACGGATGGATTTGCTGCAGTTAAAAATCTGGTACGGGAATACACGCCACGCATTGCAGCAGAAATCTGTGGCATCACCGAAAAAGACCTGATTCAGGCAGCGGAGTGGTTTGCCGCCTCCCCTGCCTCATTGTCGCTGTATTGCATGGGTTTGAATCAGTCAAGCCATGGCACAGACAAAAACATCGCCTTGATTAATTTGCATTTAGCAACTGGTCAAATTGGCCGGCCAGGTGCAGGCCCATTTTCGTTGACAGGCCAACCGAATGCCATGGGAGGACGCGAAGTCGGCGGCATGGCGACAATGCTGGCAGCACACCGCGAAATCAGCAATCCCGGCCATCGTGCAGAAGTCGAGGCACTATGGGATGTTGAGCAACTGTCCGATAAACCAGGCTTGCCTGCTGTGGCGATGTTTGATGCAATCTTGGAGGGTAAAGTTAAAGCAGTATGGATAGTTTGCACCAATCCTGTGCACTCCATGCCGGATGCAGAAAAAATTCGTCAAGCACTACAGCATGCTGAATTTGTCGTCGTGCAAGAAGCCTTTATGCAAACCGATACCATGCCTTTTGCCGATGTTGTTTTGCCTGCCAGTAGTTGGGCAGAAAAAACGGGAACAGTCACTAATTCAGAGCGACGCATTTCCTTAGTGCGCCAGGCAATTTCACCGCCTGGTGACGCTAAACCCGATTGGTGGATAGCAAATAACGTCGCGCGTCGAATGCAAGCGCAACTGCAACCCGATTTACCCGATCTTTTTCCATTTACCTCACCTGAATCCATATTTAATGAACACCGCAAGCTCACTATCGGTCGCGATCTGGATATTGGTGGTTTGAGTTATGCGGTTTTAGATAAGCAAGGACCACAACAATGGCCGTTCAAAGCCGGACAAGAAACGGGACAGGCGCGTCGTTATGTCGATGGCTTATTTCATACCGACAATCGCCGTGCGCAATTTCATATCACCAAATATCAAGCGGTGGCAGAAGTCACCAATGCACGCTTTCCCTTTCACTTAATCACTGGGCGACTGCGCGATCAATGGCATGGAATGAGCCGCAGTGGCCGCGTCGCCAAGGCCTTTTCTCACGAACCGCAACCTGCATTGACCATGCACCCCAAGGACGCAGAACGCCGGGGATTCAAGGCAGATCAACTCGTTACCATCAGCAATAAGCAAGCGAAAATGACCTTACCTTTGCGATTATCCGACGAAGTTAAATCAGGAACGGTGTTCGCGGCAATGCACTGGAATGGCCAATATTTGAATAGCGGCGGTATCAATGAAGTGATTGCTGGCAAAGTAGATCATCGTTCATTCCAGCCAGAATTAAAGCATGCTGCAGTACGCATTGAAGCAGCAGAGCTACCTTGGCGAATGATGGCAGCCCGACGTGGCGATATACTTAACATGCAATCCCGGGTACAGCCATTATTGAGGGAATGTGCGTATGCCTCTATCACCATCGAGTCTGATGTATTGATACTCCATGCAGCCGACCTTGTCCCTCCGTCAGGATGGCTGGAACGGGTGTTTGATGTATTAGATTTTTCTGTTGGACCGGACACGCTCGAATATCGTGATGAGCAGCGCAATATCGCCAAGCGTGCGACATGGACAAACGGGCGTCTCGCAGGTTTTGTATTTTCTGGTGATATCAAAAGCGCAGATTTTGCATTGAATCATGTTCGCCAAAATATGCCCTGGCAAGGTTCACGGCTGGCAATTTTTTCACGCCAGACATCAGGCCAACAGACAGACCGAACTGTCTGTCAGTGTATGCAAGTGAAAGGTTCACGTATAGAAAATGCGATTGCCCAAGGGGCGACATTAACCCAACTGAAAGTAACCTTAGGGTGCGGCAGTGTTTGTGGTTCTTGCCTGCCGGAGATAAAACAAATGTTCACCAAATTAAATGTGGCATGAACTATGCTTAGGTCAATGTCACATCGCTGATTCAGTGCATCAGGATCCGGTATTTTACTGATTCATTACTTATTGACATCAATCGACACATTTCATGCTGCGCGTTCTTCTCATCAACGATACCGATAAGCCTATTGGTGAACTTTGTCAGGCGCTCACAGAGAGCGGCTATGAAGTGCTGCCTTTGGTTGCGACTTCACGGGCGTTATCAGAAGCCGTCAAACTACAAAAGCCGGATATCGTGATCGTCGACACCGAGTCACCGTCACGCGACACGCTGGAGCAACTGGCGCTCATGTATGATGCGGCGCCGCGTCCTGTGGTGATGTTCAGCCACGATGCCGATCAACATCTGATCAGTGCTGCCGTCGGTGCCGGCGTGACTACCTATGTGGTGGATGGACTGGCGCCAGAACGACTGGCACCCATCTTAACGGTTGCACTGGCACGTTTTGCGGCAGAGTCAAAATTACGACAACGTTTAGCAAGCGTCGAAAATGAACTCGCTGACCGCAAAGTCATTGATCGGGCTAAAGGTCTATTGATGGATAAAAGGAAAATGAGCGAAGCAGAGGCTTACGAAACGCTGCGCAATCAATCCATGAAGCAAGGACTGAAAATTGCAGAAATCGCGCGCCAGATTATTGCCATGGCTGACTTGTTGACTTAAGAGAACCTTACATGACCTCATTCACTTCTACGCAATATTCAGCACCAATTGTGCCACCAGAACGCCCGCATTTACGCATTGGTTATGTCGCACTGATAGACAGCGCACCCTTCATCGTCGCTAAGCAAATGGGTTTTGACAACCATCATGGGTTAACGTTGGAACTTTGCAAACAACCATCATGGGCTGCGATTCGTGACAAATTACTGTCAGGTGAACTGGACGCTGCGCAAACTCTGTACGGCTTGGTCTACGGTGTACAAATCGGATTAGGTGGCCCGCAAGCCGACATGGCGATATTAATGACCTTAAATCGAAATGGACAGGCAATCACGGTATCCAATCGATTAGCCGAACTGCTACAACGTGGTCAGTCGTTAAAAAATGCCTTGAGTTCAATCGGCCGAAAAGCTGTCTTTGCACAAACTTTTCCGACAGGAACGCACGCAATGTGGCTCAACTATTGGCTGGCGGCAAATGATGTCCACCCTCTTACCGATATTGAGAGCATCGTGATTCCACCATCACAAATGCCAGACGCCCTTGCGCAAGGTGAGCTGGATGGGTTTTGTGCCGGGGAACCATGGCACGCTGTTGCAGAACACAATAGATGCGGACGAACAATCGTGAGCAGCAGCCAGATTTGGCACAATCATCCAGAAAAAGCGCTCGCTTGCCGTCGTGAGTTTGCGGCGCTCTATCCAAATACAGCTCAAGCATTAATTCGTACAATTCTGGAATCGTGCCAATGGATAGAAAATGCTGAGAACAAGATACAACTGAGTACCTGGTTAGCAAAGCCGGAATATCTCAAGCTTTCAGCTGACTTAATTCATTCACGTCTTATCACGCATGCTATCGATAGTGGCGAACAAAATGCAATACCGCTAAGATCACCAGTCAGCTTCTTTACCGATGGCAGATCAAACTATCCTTTGCCAACAGACGGCCTGTGGTTTCTCAGTCAGTTTTATCGCTGGGGTTTACTAAAATCAACCAATGAATGGAACCACATAGTGAATCAGGTTTGTCAAACCACTCACTATGCGAACGCTGCACGACAGCTAAATCTCGTTTCGACGCCACCAGAAGCGACCGCAAGTCAATTAATTGATGGTCAGATCTGGGACGGCTCAAACGCGCTTGCCTATTCCGAACATTTCAAAATAAAGGCCTCCAACTAACAAACACTTTTCATGCATTTCATCTTTGAAGCTGCTCTGGCATTGACGAAAACTAGATTAATCCTTCAAACAGCACTATCGCCACTTTATCACCAGCCGTCACTTGCTCCTGATCGTGGTCTAATACAATCATACAGTTAGCCTCCGACATCGAGCGTAGTATTCCGGAACCTTGCGATCCGGTAATGCTGACTTCCAGTTCACCTTCTGAATTCATTTCTGCGATGCCGCGTTGATACTCAGTTCGACCAGCGCGCTTTTTGATCGCATGTTTGCTGCTCGCCTTCAACATCAGCGGTCGAGCATGTTCCGCCCCTTGCATCTGCAACAGTGCTTGTTTGACGAAGAAATAGAAACTCACCATCACTGCAACCGGATTGCCAGGCAATCCGAATAAATAGGCGCTCTTACCATTAGAATTAATTTTTCCGAACGCCATGGGTCTTCCGGGACGCACGGCGATAGACCAGAATGCCACCTCAGCTTGGCCTGTGATTCAGTGAATTGGACAAATTCCGCCAGTTTGGGCTTACAACCCATTCTAAGGGCTAAATCAGTTCATGTAGATTGTCTCGTGAGCCAAATTGCAAACCTCTCAGGTGGTGTATCTTCTGGTGTGTAGTACTTATCCTCAAACTCAACAATCAGCAATTTCATTCGAGATCCGGGAACAGCCCCCAGATGATTAAGCTTAGGGAAGTCCGAAGCGATTGATTCATAGTTTTTAATGGGAGGCTCGATATCAGTATTCATGTTTTACTCTTTCAATAGTCTTAGGTTACGTTTTTAAGATACGCAAGAAGTAAGGGGAGATGATGTTCAGGATCTTTGAGTACGAAATCGAGCGCACTGGCACCATTGAATAGTTTTTCTGAGTTTGGCTTCCTGATCCAAGCATCTGCATGCGCTGGGATAGGCAGCAGGATATTTAATTGTTTGTATATTCCTAAAACATAGCTGATGCGAATAATCACTTCTGTTAAGTGACGCTCAGAGGATTCCGATTCGCTCTGATCAGCTAATCTGCTGCCACTTTGCCTACCAAGAATCATCGCCTTCTGCTCTGGAGTTAGTGTCCAAAGGTCAGCGATCTCGGAGAATGCGCGAAGACCAACTTGCGTCATCGAATCTAAGGCATGTCTTGTTTGAGCGATTTCTTGCATATAGACTCTATTGGGTTATTTATTTTTTTACTTAGCTGAATTTTTGTCTAGAGAGGCTTTTAGAATCTCAGACAGCTTCGCGCGTAGTGAATTTGGCAAGATCACTTCAACATGAGGTAGCCAAGCTGATATGTCTTGGATTAGCTCTCTATCATCGGTATATGGAACTTCCAAAAGAAGAGAACCATCCGCATCAACGGTTGATTTTTGATTGGAGTGCCAGATTCGTTTCGATGCCCATTCTGCCGCTACATTGGTAATGCGCAATTTAGCCCATTGCAATGGCTTACCGCTGAAGATTCCATACCCTTCGCTTAGTTCTTCGCGTAACTTCTTGAGTGAAACATCCTTTGCCTTGTCCGGCATAAGTTCTGCAGAGACAATCGCATCTACGGCGAAACTGCGAATGGCTTTGCGTAGATGGCACCAAGAGTCTAGGTACCAATTATCTCTGTAGTAGACCAGTTGTTGGGGAGAGATGATCCGCTCTGTCTTTGTTTGAGTGCCTCGATTGAAATGAACAATTTTCAGGCGGCGGCGTCGAACAACGGCTGTTGCTACGACTTCGAAGTTTTCTAAAGGTAATTCGCGTTTATTCGGTGCCAAAATTAAGATCCGATTGGATATTTCTTCCGGCGAGTCTTTCATTGAACACAATATGGCCTGCAGTTTTGCCTGTAATGGATCCAAGTAAGGTGAGAGCAATCCTGGCTGTAACTCACTCAATAGTTTTTGCATAGTGACGAGTGCGTGCAATTCGCTATCATTGAACCAGAGACCAGGCATTTCATATTTTGGTCCGACGTGCTGAATTTTCTCGAAGCAATAACCACCCAATTCGTAATCAAACTTTACAGGTGCATTTAATCTATCCCTTAAGAAAGTTAAGTCGCGCTTGATCGTGGAAACCGATACCTGCAGTTCGTTGACGAATTGCTCTGTTGTGACCATATGCCTTTGAGTCAGCATGTGGTGGATCTTGTGGAGGCGTTCTGTACTATTCATCTGAAACTTTCTCTTTCGAAAAGAGGTTGTCAATAGTATGCCTATGAACTCGCTCATTAGGTGAGCCAGTGTAGCAATAGAATTGAATTTCTCAATCAGTTAGCGCAAAAAATTTAAAGGTGCGAGACATTTCTTTTGAACCAAGTTGTTGGCTGTGAAATAGCATATTTTTCCGTGCGACTATAAATGATGTTTGTCCAGGAGAGACTAAGAATTTGAAGCAATTGCTCTGCATGTACAACTTTCGTATTGGAGATAGGTATGAGTAAGAGTATCAGTTTTGAAGAGCAATATAGGATGGATGTTGAACGAATGCTCCGTTGCGCTCAAGATGCAGGCTATATTGTGGCCGAGTCTGATCTGATTAGAGCATGGACAGAGTATTCTGAGTCTATCTGTGCGACTTGGTTGATGTTGCCAGAGGAAAACGATGCGCTACTTTCGATCTTGTTGAAGCACATTGAATCAACGAACGCTAGTCGAGGCGGATCGATTAAGTTCACTACAACGATTGTTGATGCTGGAGATGGAACCGGTGATGGAATGATAGAAATTCCTGATGAATTACTTGCTGCGTTGGGATGGCATGAAGGTGATGTGCTGAATGTGAAAGTGCGCGAGCCATCTGTACTCGTTTTAGAGCGCTTAGATGAGAAGAAAGGAGCGCAAACCGAATGATATTGTTTTTGGACTTTGATGGGGTTCTGCATCCAGAGCCATGTTATGACAAACAATCATTTTTTTGCCACCTACCTCGACTAGAAAACGTTTTACGGGATTTTCCAAAAGTGCGAGTGGTGATTAGTAGTACATGGCGAGAAACGCGTAGTCTGTCAGAAATACAGTTTTTTTTCTCGGCAGACATTTCAAGCCGGATCATTGGCATGACGCCGAGTTGGAGAGACTTTCCTGATCTTCTTGAAGTCGTAGGTTACCAACGCCAGACTGAAGTTGAAGCGTGGCTGCGTGGATCTGAGGAACCATGGATATCTTGGCTAGCGATAGATGATAAGGCTTTCTTGTTCAAGCCATTTTTGCCAAACCTAGTGAAGACAAATTCATTAGTTGGGTTTGACGATGATTCTGAACTACGATTGCGTCAAAAATTACTCGCTGTCGGGATTTGAATAGAGTATTGGTTTGCGAGATGTTAGACCTGACTGAGAACTAAAACGAAGACTCCTTTAGTGTATCAGTCGTTATTTCCAACAATTGGCGTAGAGTCAAAATGATTATCTGGAGTGCTCAAGCCCAGACCCAAAGATTGGTTAGTATGCAATGAAATGCTGGCAAAGAATTCGGGGAAAAGATGATTGTGATTGGCCACGTTTTGTAGATGTTCTTCTATTTAAATAGTAACGGAAAGAGCCGAGGGTAATAGATATGAAGACTCAGCAATTCGAGCAAAAAATCAAACATGCAAAACTTGCACATAAGAATAACTGCTTGCAGACTTGTTATAAGAATGGAATCTTGATACGTCACGTTTATCCAGATCAGCAACAAAGTCCATTGTCATGGTGGGATGATTTTGGATTCATCATCAATGACTATCGAGTTTCCGTTGCTTGGTCTCATCCTCGACAAGCATTCAGAGATTTCATTGAAGCCGAGGCGATCGACATGGTCTTGAAGAACGATCTTGAGTTTGCGAAACGTAATGCGAATATAGAAGCAATACAAAAGCCAATTTATAAAAAACTTGGGCGTTCGCGCAAGAAGGTGAAAGGGTTTGAATATAATGTCTTACCTGATGATGATTATGTGGTCAGGTTGAAGAAAGTAAAACGTGACATAGAAGCGTCAACCGAATTTACAGTACTGCCAAGTTTCGATATAAAATGGACTAATAAATCACGAATTGTTTTTGCATGTATTCCGATGGAGATTCATCATGAAGACGACGTAATCTTGCTAGCCTCGGTGATAAAGCGCTTGATTAAACGTGAAGTCTCCCTGCAAGATTTATTTTCGGGATATCGTTATACAAGGTGCGATTGGGAGAGTGAAAATGAGCATCGTGGTTTGAATGAATTTCACGTGCATCGAATAAGATGAAGAATAGTCGCTCTTTAATGATAAAGTCTGGCTCATATCTGATCTGACCACGCTCGACATGTACCCTAGAAAAACTGATAACTCTATTGTTCAAGAATATATTATCGAAAATAGTTTTGCAAACATAAATTTATCAGACTATTCAAAGAATATCCTACACTAAAAAATCGCAAAAGATAACATAACTAATTGATTTAAAAGAAAGTTCATTCAAGATTCTATTAGGACGAAACAAGTGCTTCGCATCATCGGATAAGCGAGCAGAAATCGCCATCAGAATGCGATGAAATGCTAAATTTAAGGCATCAAATGCAGAAAAAGGCTTGATTTCTATTTAACAGCATCTGCAAGAATCGGACCGAAGACAATATCGTATCAGCGACAAGTCGATTAAAATCTGCTCACTTTAGAAAACCAAACAATCGCTCAATGAAATGTCGTGACCATTGCGGTGCATGTTGCATCGCTCCCTCCATAACAAGCCCCATTCCCGGCATGCCAGACGGCAAGCCGGCCGGCGTACGCTGCATACAACTGAGCGAAGATAATCGCTGCATGATATTTGGAAAGACAGAACGTCCGGCGTTTTGCGCTGGACTGCAAGCATCCGAGGAGATGTGCGGCTCAGACCGCGAACAAGCCATCCTCTGGCTCAGCGATTTAGAAAAACTCACCGCGCCTCGTCAAATTGAATAAGTTCATATCCCAGGTGCATTGCATTCCATAAAAAAATGAAGCATGGTGGAAAAATTGCCTTTGACACAAGTGTTATCGATAGAATAAAATCGCGCCGCTGACAAAGGTAAAAAACTCTCAGTAGTAGCCCAAGCCTCATCTTTACATAGAAAATTTTTGAAATGCAAAATGTGACAAAATTGAGAGGCTACCCGGGTGGATTAGTGAGCCCTCTGCTGGCGTTGAGCCTAAGCGCATGTGCGCATCCCGCCTCCCCTTCTTTCACCTTATTTGGCACCTTCTTTCCTGCGTGGTTGGTATGTGCCATCATAGGGATAGTGATCGCAATCGTCGCCAGAATTGCGATGATCGCTTTAAAACTCTCGACCATATTGCCATTTCAACTTTTCGTTTGCTCCGCAATCGGATTGATTGGCGCCTTACTCATTTGGATAACATGGTTCGGACAATGAAAACAAACTCCCCCAAAAAAGGCCTGACTGGCAAACTGATTTCATTGACCATCATCGCCATCGCTATCATGTTAGCCATGTATGTCTGGCACCAACGGTCACAGTCCCCCTCTACCGACGATGCTTCAATTGACGCGGATGTCACACATGTTGCCGCCCCCGTCGGTGGCCGCCTCGCTTCTCTGTCTGTGACCGAGAATCAAGCAGTCCATCCGGGTGATATTTTGTACCAGATCGACCCGGTTCCGTATCGTCTGGCAGTGGCGCAAGCGCAAGCGGATCTGGAGTTGGCTCAAGCCACTTTAGAAACCAAAAAACGCGCACTGGCAGTCCAGCAATCCAGTGCCAAAGTGGCGGCAAAACAAACCCATCGTAGCAACACCAATCTGGCTTTAGCTAACCGCACTGTCGAACGATTGCGTCCACTGGCAGCAAAAGGTTATGTGCCGCAACAGCAATTGGATCAGGCACAGGTTGCCGAGCGCGACGCAGAAACTTCGTTGCAACAAGCCAAAGAACAAGAATCTGCCGCCGCCCAAGCGATCGACACCACCGCCAGTGCCGAAGCTGCCGTGCATGCACGTGAGGCCGCATTAGCGATTGCGCAACGGGCGTTGGAAGACACCACAGTCCGCGCCAAAACTGCTGGTAGAGTTGTCGGTTTAAGTGCATCACCTGGCGAGATGCTGGCTCCTTTACAAAGTTTGTTCACGCTGATTAATACAGAAGAATGGTTTGCGATTGCGAACTTCAGAGAAATTGACCTGCAACATATCGCCCCCGGAAATTGTGTCACTGTGTATTCCATGATAGATCGCGAACTACCAATCAAAGGCGTAGTTCAGGGTATAGGTTGGGGCGTCATGGATACCGGTCATATCGTCTTGCCGCGCTCAGTCCCTTACGTCGAACGTTCATTGAATTGGGTGAGGGTCGCTCAACGCTTTCCGGTACGGATCAAATTAGAAAATCCCCCTGCACAAGTCACACGTCTCGGCGCTAGTGCCATTGCTGAAGTGAAGCGCGGTGCAGCTTGCAAATGAGCATGGGCTCACTATTTCTCATACGGTTCTTCAATCTGAGCGCTGAACTATGCTGAATTTACACCACCTGCTCAGACCTTTTCCCGGCAGGCTGGAATTCGCCATCAGGGCAGCGCTCATTTGTGTGTTCACAACGTTTGCCGTCGAGTATTATCAAACACCCGAAGCTGCGCTGACGGTTTATCTGGTGTTCTTTTTACTTAAACCTGATCGGGTTGGCAGCATCATACAAAGTATCGCCATACTCGTACTGATTTCACTTGTGATAGGTATCGTGTTTCTGATCACCATGGTGGTCATTGATGAACCCATATTACGCGTCGCTAGTATGGCGCTCATTTCTTTCTTCATGTTGTTCGCCACCTCAGCCAGCAAGTTACGCCCCGTTGGTGCCACTCTGGCATTGGTCATTGTGTATTCGCTGGATTTGATTGGCCATGTACAAATTGGTGAGCTGGCGACGCGTGCTTTATTGTACGCATGGTTGATTGCAGGTATTCCGGCAGTCATCTGTATTATCGTCAATTTACTCATCGGTCCCGCGCCACGCCGTTTGGCAGAAAAAGCACTCGCCCAACGTTTGATGTTAGCGGCAGCGGTACTGCGCTCTGGTCACGACAAGGCACACGAATTCGAGCAAATTGTCCGCGAAGGAACGGAAGGCGTCAGCAAATATCTGAAATTTGCCAGTCTTGAAAAAACCTCCCCTGCTGAAGACATCGCCCGACTCAATCACCTCACAGTATCAATAACGCCACTACTATTGATCGTTGATTTGATCAGAAAAAATAATCCTGATCTGTTGCCTGACTCGATGAAAGAATATTTTTCGCAAGCACTGAATGCCGTTGCTTCAACGATTAATGCAGGAGAATTTCCTGACGAATTTCATGCTGATATCAGACCAGCTAAAACGCCACTGTCGCCTTGTGGACAGGATATTATCAAAGAGCTGAGCGCTGCATTAAACCATCTGACTAGCTCTGACCATGCTCACCTCACATTAGAAAAATCAGAAACCCACGCGGCTCCCGTTAAGTCGGGTTTCTTTGTTACCGATGCATTTAGCAATGCGGAACATGTTCGTTATGCACTCAAAACCACTGGCGCTGCCATGGCTTGCTATCTGATTTATTCAGCTTTGAGTTGGCCTGGAATTCATACTTGTCTGATCACCTGCTACGTGGTGGCACTAGGCACCACTGGCGAAACCTTAGAAAAATTGCGGCTTAGGGTTTTGGGTTGTTTGGTCGGTGCGATTGCGGGTTTTTCTGCAATTTTATTTATCATGCCAGACATCAATGCAATTAGTAGTCAATTAGTGGTCGTATTTTTGGGCGCACTGTTGTCAGCCTGGGTCGCTGGAGGACATACAAAAATATCGTATGCCGGTTTGCAGATTGCTTTTGCCTTTTTTATGTGCGTGATACAAGGTGATTCACCTTCATTCAACATGGTGAGCATACGTGATCGCGTGATCGGCATTTTATTTGGAAATCTGGTGGTACATCTGGTGTATACCTACATATGGCCAACCACCATCGCGGCCCGCGTCGATGCTGCACTCGATGCCATCATCAAGCAAATGGGTGAGCTACGGTTCGACAATACAAGTACTGCGATAGATCAGAAAATGAGTGCAGCAAGAGCCGCGTTGAGCAATATAGAACGCGATCTGGAAGTGTTACGATTTGAACCTGAATCGATACGACCCGCATCCGATTGGATCGATGCAAGGCAACAAACCGCGCATCAAATTGCCTTGCTGATGGGCTGTTTGCTCATCAGCATAAAGCGAAATGCTGGCATGCCCTCCGATATCAGATCGCGATTGCAGCGTCTGTCTGAGATGAGTACAGCAATAGCAAGCCCCAATCCAAATGAAAACATAAGACATGTCATCAATGCCTCTGCATTGACGACTCATGATCTGCTTGAAATACATATGCGTGATCTCGAAATCAGCAATGCGCAACGATTTGCACAAGATAATAGGATGAAAGAATATGCGTCAGCGTAATGTAGCAATCGGCCTCGCGTTAGCGTCGTTTTGTCTGAGCAGCTATGGTGCATCTGGAAATGATCTGGCGCCGGAACGACCAGATCGTCCGTGGAGCTCTGGTGGTAATAACGATGGACAATTCGCCTCTACAAGCGATCTGCCAGTGCGATCGCTCGACTACACGCTACCACCGAATAAAGCACTGGGTGTGTTGCCACTGGCGGCAGAAGTCGATCACGACAAATCCTATTCCTTAGCAGATTTAGTGGATCTCGCTGAATCCAATAATCCATTAACACGCTTTGCCTGGAATGATGCACGGCAGGCCGCGTTGGCGGTTGATCTGGCACGCAGCACGTATCTGCCCAAAATCAATGGACTGGCTGTCGGCGCGTATCGTTCAAGTAGCAGCACAAAAACTGCCTACGGGTTTGATCTCAATAGCAATGATACTGTTTCCGGCGCTGTGGCTGCGCTGTCGCTGGAATGGTTGCTATTCGACTTTGGCAAACGTGACGCGATCGTAGAAACGACCAGACAAGCATCCATCATTTCTAACATCGCTTTTACTGCCGCACACCAACAACTCATCTACGCCGTCACGATGGCGTTTTATGCGCATGCCAGCGCCAGCGAACACGTCAAAACTGCCGCCAAATCACTAGAAAATATCAAGGCCATTCAAGCAGCGGCGGAGGATCGCTATAAGCATGGCATCGGTACCGTCATCGAAGTGGCACAGGCACGGCAAGCCAGTGCCCAGGCGAATCTGATCAAGGTGCAGGCCGACGGTGCCTTAGAAGATGCTTATGTGACGCTACTTTCTGCAATGGGAATCTCACCGTTAACGAAGCTCAACATCGCGGACGTTTCTGGGCGAGAGTTATCACCAGCGATGCTAACGCCGGTAGAAAAAGTATTAACTGATGCACTCGCGCGTCGTCCTGACGTTCTGAGTGCGTATGCGGCGCAACAGGCAAGTCAGGCGAATATCCGGTCTCAGGAAGCAGAATTTAAACCCAAGGTATTCGTTGCCGCCTCACTGGCGCAAAGCTCGGGTGGTGTTAGTGTCACCGCGTTGCCTGGCCTCGGTGCCCAAGCGCCTACCGTTGATCTATCGGGGTCGCGCCGTAGCGGTACGGTGTTCGTTGGCGTTAGTATGCCTTTGTACGATGGTGGGATGCGCAATACGACATTAGCCAAAGCCCGCATTGAGGCAGAAAATGCCGACCTGCGTCTGACCAAAGTACGCGAAGACGCGGTACGCCAGATCATCGTCAATCGCAACGCATTGCACACGAGCATGACCTCTTATATTGCAGCGCAAGCCTTACTGGATGCAACGCAGACGACCTTTGAGGCTGCTTTGGCAGCCTATCGCAGTGGGGTTGGCTCTATCACCGAACTGACACTCGCAGAAACACAGTTGTTACAGGCTAAAAATACTTTATCCGATAGTTATAACAAGACGCTGGCAACTGCGGCAACGTTGGCGCTTTCCACTGGAAGTTTAGGTGCAGCACCAAAATAGTTATTTCGAAAACCAGCCTCTCAGGATCAAGTGCCCGCGTCAAAATAAAAGGTCAACCCCGGCCTTCTTTTGCTACCACTGCAGATCTCTCCTGTTGATGTAATCGGTGAAATAATCTGAAGAACCATATAACGACCAACATGGACGCTATAATAATCAAGCCGGTTCCTGTATCGGCCTGTTCGTTCGTCAGGTAACTACTACACAAACGAATGTCCGTCTCCTGATACAGCATGCCAATGGTGACTACCATCATCGCCCAGCTTATCAGAAAGAAAGCCTGAACTGCGTCTCCTGCACGTTGCCATGATTGCGACAATACAAGTCCTGTCAGCCACAGCGAAATAAATTTTATCGCGTCAATAAATGGAATTTGAACTGCCAGATCAATTACAAGTGGAATCATCCAGATCGAAGTCGTCGCCATAAATAAAACCATACCACTGAGACCAAGTTGATCATAGCGCTCAAAGTTAAGACGCCAGCAAGCGGGGAGATATTTTCCTAACCTGAAACCACCGATCATTAATGCAGGGAATTGCCATACCATGTGACGCACCATCTTGAGCTCGATGAAGTGGCGCGAACCAAAAAGAACACCAAAATAGATAGCCCACAATAATGCCAGCCGATAACGCCGGATAGTCGTAACCGTCACTGACGCACGCAATGCTGCGATAGAAGAATAAAGCATTGATAACCTGGCGTTATTTGTCAAAAGGTGCATCATGGCTGCAGTGAACTGTCAGCGATCAGCGCCAAAGCATGCCCAATATCAGTCACATCAAAGATGCGTATCAAGTTTCCGTCTGAGCGCACAACCTGAATCGCTGCATTATGCGTCCAACCACCAAAGCCATCTGGTATCACGACGATGCCTACGCTCTTTAACAATGTCTGCAACTCACGCTGATCTTTAACCGATGCGAAACGCCATATCTTAGAATCAGCATTCATCCGCTTTGCATAATTCTGCAGCGCCAAGGGGGTATCGTTGGTCGGGTCAAAACTAATACTCAACAAGCTCACCCGATCACCCAAGTTGCGTAAAATAATCTCGCGCTGTAGCTGCTGAAATTCATTGCCAAGCTGAGTACAGACAGTCGCGCAACGGGTGTAAATAAAGCCGAGCAAAACATACTTACCGCTTTGCTGAATATTTTTTTTAAATCGATATTGCTCACCCTGAGCATCAAACAAATCAAATTCTGGCAGTTCAAGTGGAGTCGTCGCAATACGTTGACGACGCACGTCCTCTGAAGTCCATGCGGAGAAATTTAAGGTCAGATGTGCGGCGACAATGACAGCGAACAGTAAAATTGAACCGCAAATCAAGACCGTGCGTAACATAGGATGTAATTCGGTCAGGCGCTATTTAAACGCTGCAAGGTCAATATCGCCAGCCCAGGCTTTGTCGCGGCCGGCACTATGCTCGCGCCCTGCCTTCACACTGGCAGCATTGACAGCAGGCGCATGATTGCCAAAATTTGATCGCACATACGTCAACACCGCCGCGATTTCATCGTCATTGAATTTGGCGCCGAAATGGGGCATCTGACCATGATATTCAACGCCCTTCACTGTCAGCTTGCCATCAATTCCATGGATCAGAATTTGGATCGCCGCGTCTTCTTTTGCAACGATCCAATCAGATTCAGCCAAGGGAGGAAATACACCCGCGATACCATTCCCATTCGCCTGGTGACAGGCGACACAGTTCGCGCTAAATAAAGCCGCACCATCAACCTTCGTCGTCGCAACTGGCGCTGCAAAATCAGCTGCAGTGCGAGAATCTCCCCAATTCTGATTGCCGCTCAGGTCGCTCGTTGCAAGATAAACGATTGCCCAGGTAAATAAACCCGCAATCAAAAACAGCAGTACAAAAGGAACTGGTTTAACTTGTTCATCAGGATCAGCATTTTCACGTTGCTGAGCAGCATCCGGTTTTATAGAGGTCATGGTCGTTATCAGTAATTATGAGGATACGAAGATCGAAATACCGGAATCTCTATTTTGACGCCGACGGCAAACTGGCTGGTATTTGACCAATTGTTGGCGCATCATCAACCGGATACGTATGGTCAAGTGCCATCAGATAGGCGACTAAATCCAATGCTTGCTGACCAGCTACTACGACGCCTTGTCGTGGCGCATAGGCTGGCGGTAAATTGACTATTTTATCGTGCGTCTCAGCATGTTCCTTCAGCACAAATAAATGCTGAAAATTAGGCATGATACTTTCCGCTGCATATGCGCGCGGTTGATACAAATGACCAAGTTGCCAATCCTGGCTTGGTTGACGGGCCGCAATATTAAACAAATCCGGACCGGTACGCATCGTTCCCAACAGCACAGGCTTATCGTAGTAATAGTCAGCGGCGACAGGTGCTCGCCCCCAACCCCGTTCGAAATCCGGTGCCTGGCTACGACTACGCGGTTGTTGCGAATGACAGGCCATACATTCATTTTCTATATATACCTGACGTCCACGCAATTCCTGTTGGGTGTACTGACGCAATCCCTTTGGTGCCTCGATTTTGCTAAATTCAGTGAATGGCAATACAACCAAGGCGGAGACGGCGATGCTCAACATAAACGAGCTGCCGAAAAGAAGTTTGATTTCATTATTCATATCGTTATCTTCTTAATTCGAGGTCGTTACTACGGCGTGAGTTGGCATGTAATCTCTCCAAAGCAGAGCAGCCTGATCGCGCTGCGGTCCACGGTGCAGAAGCATGAGCAAGAAGTGACCAACAAATACAATGTGACCCAGCGTCATGACAGCACCGCCGATAGAGCGACCTATCAATCCGACCTGCGTAACAACGACTGAATCAATAAATGGACGGCTTGCATCCAGCATCATCATGCCTTGTAAAAATCCAGCCCACGATAAGGCGATGAAATACAAAGCAAAACCTAACACAACCAACCAAAAATGCAGCGCAATCAATTTAGGAAAAGGCCATTCGTAACCACGTATACGCGGCATGATGAAATAAAACGCCCCAAACATTACCATCGTCACGAAACCGTACAATCCCAGATGGGCATGGGCAACGGTAAAGTGTGTGAAATGCGTGATGGTATTAATCGAGCGTAGCGCCTCCATCGAACCATGGACAGAACTGAGCGTATACATCATGCCGCCGAACACGATAAAGCGTAGCGTTGGTGAATGGACCAAAAGGCGAAAATGTCCCCTCATTGTCAAATGCTGATTAATCGTAAAGGCAGCAACCGGAACGATCATCATCACACTTTGGACGATCGACAAATTAATCAGCCAGCCAGGAACCGGACTGCCGATCAGATGATGCCCACCAACCTGTCCATAAAAAAAAGCAAGTGTCCAGAAACCGACCAAAGAAAGATTGTAATTCTCGACCGGACGCCCGATAATTTTTGGCAGCAAATAATAAATGCATGCCAAAGACAATGGCGTATAAAAAAGCCCCAGCACATTGTGGCCGAACCACCAGTTCATCGTCGCCTGTTCTATTCCAAAATGAATGGGTAACTTAGCGGCCAATAACAGAACTGGAAACCAGAACAACGCTGCGCTGATGTACCACACAGAGACATACAAATGGGTCGCCTTACGGTTCGCTAGCGTAAACACGAGTGGCATTGCAATTAATGCGCCGCCAACAACGATACCTAATGCGATCGGTGTTGGTATTTCTAACCACTCTAATCCCGTGTTATATCCATTTGCGATGCCTATCAAACCAAGCAACAAAGAAAGATTCCATACACACGCGCCAAGCATTGCATAACCCGAGCCTATCAATGTGGTCTTCAGCAAACGCGGCAACATCCAGATAGTACAACCGAGGCAAGCCATAGGCGCCCATCCGTAAGCCACAATGTTGAGGTGCAATGTGCGGGTAACGCCAAACGTCAACCAAAGCGCACCACTCAGCCAATCCGGGGCATTCAATTTTATTGAGCTGATTAATCCAAAAAAAGAGCCTGCCAGCAACCAGGCCGCTGCGAAACTCATCATCAGCAATGCGACTGACGCACTTGAGCGATCAGCATCAATGCGTTCTTCTATCTCTTTTGGATCGACTTTCGAAACGATCCCATCAGACTGTCTTTCCTCTTGCATTGCTGCTCGCGAAGTCCGGGTAGACGCAGGATCTTCGATTGCGCCGATTTCTCCGGCACCAAAGATAGACTCTGCTGCTTCACGATTCGTGCTGATGAGTTCTCGTCTTTGGGTCCAGATAAAAAACATTAAGCCGATAACGGCGATCACAAATGCTGAAAGCAAGATAGCCATGGTATTCATACAAACGCCCCTTTGAAATGTTTGTCGTACTCTGCTGTAGAGAAAGGACGCGATGGCGCAAGTCGCTTTCGTAAAACTCGGCGAAAAAAGTCGAAATAAAGTATGGAAAGCGAACTGATAAAAACGGTTGAAGCACTGCCTCAAATCGAGAAATATGAACATTCCTGATCCACATCAGCCGACAAGTTTCCATGTACGATCAAGTTCATATCACGATCATCCAACACCCATCATTGCTTTAAAGGGTATTAGTCAACATATTCATCTTGCGGCAGATAGTAAGTAAATAACATCCGCAAATCAAGTGTATTTTTATTACTAAAATATGACAGGTTAAAATTTCAACCAAATACGAATCTTGCGTAAATTATTGAACGCATTCGATGCAATTCACATCATTTACAGAATATCTGAGATGATGAGCTTATCGATGATTCAAATCTTGTTTGTAGCTGAAACGTGTAGCCCGTTGTGACACGCTAGCAAAAAAAATGCCGGTTTTTTCAAACGTATCCGAAAAAGACCGGCATTAAACTACAGGGAGACAATGAGTGTTGATGATCGCAAACCACGACCATCTGAAATCTTTTGGCTTACAACTTAATCCGCATTAAGTCGCCATTCAAAAACAGCATAGAAATACCATCCTGGTTCGGTTGAATCTGCATGATCTGCTGGTCAAAAACATTCGCATACACGTTTTTTCCATCAGCACGGAAAATACCTAGCCAGCGTTTGCCACTGGCAATCATTTTCGATGCCGAGTTGGCGGCCACCAGCAAATATTCGGTATCGCGCACACGCATACTGGCTGATAGCAATTCACCTCTCGTAAACATCGCTGGCAAATGTGCTGAAATGATGCGCTGGCCATGACGTTCAACTTGCATCAACATTCCCTTTGCCGCCTGAAACGGTACTACCGTAAATTGATAGCTGCCCATGCGGGTCGGTGTCTTTGCGGCGATTTCGGTTCTTTCATCAAAATCGGCAAAATACGCCTTGCTCAGATCGCTCATTTCAAGCATCTCAAAAAATTGATGATTGCTGAAATTGCCTGCATTACCTGCATTGCTTGAATGGCTTGAATTGCTGCTGGATGTCGAAGATAAATACATGGCATATCCTTGGTCTAGGCTAGGGGCTAATTCATTCGTACCGGTGCCAGCAAGAAATCCACTATCAACGGTGAGAACGCAGTATCAGTAGAATCAATTCGTATCTCAATTCAAACTTATAAGGTATTAAAAAACAGCACCATTCGTCTCAATGTTTTCTTTTTTACAATATTTAAATGATAATATAAGTTGTTAAAAAGTTCACTATTTATTTTTACGTGTGTTGTTACCTGACACGGATTGATTGATGGCAATCAAATCAGGTAGGCGAAGAAACGCTCATAAAATATACTCCCTACTAGTATAAAAATTTACCCTTTATTTGATAATAACAATTGCTATGTTTTATAAAAAAAAAGGGGGAGTATGTAAGATAACGACTCTAATGAAGTGGAATACCGGCAAAAACCAAGCTCATCGGTGTCCCAACATGGTAAGCTTCGTGCCGATCAAAACTAAAGAATCAGCACTTCGACAGCTATTCCAGAGCATCCTTGATTGATCGTCTGCCAGAGCAATCCCAGACCTGAACCACAACCCAGATCTCTCAACTTAGTCGCATCAGAAGCTGTCGTCCTGCTGACATCAACATCGAATTGCGTAAAATAGACGCAAAACAAACAAAAAAATGGGCAGAATAAGTAGTGTCGTCTTTTAGCACCTCCAGTTATCACAACAGCACCGAAGAGCAGGCACTCCACCTGCTGCAAACGGTATTTGGCTATCCAGCATTTCGTTCGCAGCAAGGACAAATCGTCGAACACGTGGTTCACGGTGGCGATGCGCTGGTACTCATGCCTACCGGCGGTGGTAAATCACTGTGCTATCAAATTCCAGCATTGATACGCAAAGGCGTTGGCATCGTCGTGTCACCGCTGATCGCGCTCATGCAAGATCAGGTCGATGCACTGGCTGAAGTTGGCGTGCGCGCAGCGTTTTTAAATTC
This sequence comes from Cognatundibacterium jejuense, assembly GCF_014284255.1. Taxonomy (GTDB): domain Bacteria; phylum Pseudomonadota; class Gammaproteobacteria; order Burkholderiales; family Burkholderiaceae_D; genus Undibacterium; species Undibacterium jejuense. The sequence continues at coordinate 225,959 of NZ_JACOFV010000003.1, read as the reverse complement.
GACCCAGACGTTTGAAGAAATTCTGAACGTTGAGAAAAAAATGCGCGAAGGCGATCTGGATCTGGTCTACATTGCGCCTGAACGCCTGCTCACGCAGCGTTGTCTCGAACTCTTAAACATCATCGACATCGCTTTATTTGCGATCGATGAAGCTCACTGCGTATCACAATGGGGACATGACTTCCGCCCAGAATACATACGATTGTCAGCACTGCACGAACGCTTTCCGCACGTGCCACGAATCGCCCTGACAGCGACTGCAGATCAACAAACTCGCGATGAAATCATTCATCGCCTGCAACTCGAAAACGCACTGCAATTTGTATCGTCTTTCGACCGGCCTAATATCCGTTATCAAATCGTCGAAAAAGCCAATGGGCGCAAACAGTTACTCGACTTCATTCATGCACAACACACTGGCGACGCCGGTATCGTGTATTGCCTGTCGCGTAAAAAGGTCGAAGAAACCGCCGAATTTTTAAATGAAAACGGTATTACATCCCTGCCCTATCATGCAGGCATGGATATGCAAGAACGCAGCCGTAATCAGGCACGTTTTCTGCGTGAGGACGGTATCGTCATGTGCGCCACCATTGCGTTTGGTATGGGCATCGATAAACCCGATGTGCGTTTTGTAGCGCATCTGGATTTACCAAAAAGCGTCGAAGGTTATTACCAGGAAACCGGTCGCGCTGGTCGCGATGGTGCCAGCGCCAATGCATGGATGGCATATGGTTTGCAAGACGTCGTACAACAGCGGCGCATGATCGATGAATCTGAAGCCAACGACACATTCAAGCGCGTCCAGGGCGTCAAACTTGATGCCATGTTGTCGCTGTGTGAAACCTTAAACTGCCGCCGGGTTCATATCCTCGATTATTTCGGTCAGGCTTCAGAACCCTGCGGCAACTGCGATACCTGCCTGAGCCCACCCACCTCATTTGATGGCAGCGTTGCTGCACAAAAAATTCTGTCGACTATTTACCGGGTCGATCAACGTTTTGCTGCTGGTCACGTCATCGACATTTTACGCGGCATTGACACCGAGCGCGTGACCCAATGGCGGCACGATCAATTATCGACGTATGGTATCGGTTCAGATAAGAGCGAAGCCGAATGGCGCGCATTATTACGTCAATTGATCGCTTTAGGATTGGTTGCGGTGGATTACGAAAATTTCAGCTCACTCAAATTAACCGAAGCCTCCCGCGCTGTTTTGCGTGGCGAAACCAAGGTGCAGCTGCGACAATACAAGAAAGCCGAAAAAGCCGTCAAACATAAACGCCAATCTGCCAAAGATTACGCCGAAGCAGAACTCTCCATGGCGGAACAAACACTGTTCGACAAACTGCGCTGGTGGCGCGTGGAAACCGCACGTACACACAATGTTCCAGCCTACGTGATCTTCCCGGACGCAACCCTGCGCGAAATCGCCCGCCAAGCCCCACCAACCCTGATCGCCCTACGCGCGATTTCTGGCGTTGGCGATAAAAAACTGGAAAGCTATGGTGCTGAGATTTTGCAGTTGATTGAAGAATTACAAACTAGTTAAATCAATACCGCCGATTGCTGTTGAGCGAATACGACCCGTCAAATCTCATCAAGCGTCATGACAGCATGAATTGCTGTCACCCTGCTATTTAAGCCCGACATCAACGATGTACGGGTTTTTTTTATTTTGAGCTTGCGCTTTCAAATTTAGTGCATTAGTATAGTAATGCACCAATTCAAAAAAAAGACTATTCACCATGAGTCCACCAAAACTACTACCGCCTGACATCTTTCAGGTTAGCACGGGCAGCAGCGAACCTATCTATCGTCAATTGATGGAGCAGTTGCGTCGCCTGAGTGCCAGCGGTCAGGTACAGCAAGGAGACACCCTGCCCTCGATTCGTGAGGTAGCACTGGCATTAAGTGTGAATCCGATGACGGTATCAAAAGCTTATAGTCTGCTAGAAAACGAAGGGCTGTTGATACGCAAACGCGGTATCGGCATGCTGGTTGCGTCCCTAGCCGCAGATTTTTCTGATGAAGAGCAACGCCTGGCGTTAGTGCGCCCGGGGCTGGAACGACTCGCCGCAGAAGTAAAACAACTTGAACTGGCACCGAAAGCTGTGCTGAATTTATTCCAACAAATTTTGCGAGACAATAAGTCATGAGCGCACCTGTCGACATTCTTTCCCTGAGCAAATCCTACGGCCAACAAAGCATACTCAAGTCCTTAAACTGGCAAATTCCCAGCGGCTCTATCATCGGTTTATTAGGCCGCAATGGTGCTGGTAAATCAACACTCATTGAATGCTTGCTGGGCTTGCGTGATTTCCAACAAGGCGAAATCCGTTTGTTTGGCGAAAACGTCAAGCAGCTCAGTGCAGCAAGTAAGGCAAAAATTGGTTACGTGCCACAGACGCCGGATATTTTCGGCTGGCTCACCGCAAAGCAATTATTCGCTTATTTCAAAGCCATGTATCCGCGCTGGAATGAAGCCAAGATAGCGACGCTGATGCGCAACTGGGATTTGCCTTCCGATAAAATCATCAACAAATTATCGGTCGGTCAAAAACAAAAAATATCGATTATCCGCGCACTGGCGCATGAGCCTGAACTATTGATTCTGGATGAACCGGTATCGAGCCTTGACCCCGCAGGGCGTCGTGATTTTTTACGTGAGTTGGTTGCGCAGATCGATCAACAAACAACGATCGTTTTTTCTACCCATATTTTGTCCGACCTGGAACGCATTGCTATGGATGTGGCATTCTTAAATCACGGATGCATCAGCTTGCAGCAACCTTTGGATGTATTGATGGATAACACGCGAAAAATTACTGGCAGCACATCAACGATACAAAAGCTAGACATAGGCAACCCGCTGAAACGCGCAGAACTGGCGAATGGTTACAGCAGTGTACTGGCACAATTTTCTGAAGCAGAACTCAGCGAACTCAATCGACATACCGACATGCGTATAGAAAAATTGGGCTTAGAAGACTTGTTTATAGAATTAACGAAATAAGCTGAGGACTCGCCATGAAAATTCTATTGCAGATTTGGATGCAACCGATGTATCAGTACATCAATAATAAAGACTATAAAATTTTTTACTTTTTATTCGCTATTTTGCCTACCCTGTGTCTGACCTTAGCTTACACGGGATCTGGATTGACTGTGAAGTCTTGCGCCCTTGCGATACTCATTGGAATTAGTGCTGCCTGCGTCATTTTAATGATGTTGTGGTTTTTTATGATGATGCTTTTTGTCAGGCAGCAATATATTCCATCGAATGCACAACTTATTCCAGATTACCAAGCAAACATGAAATTAGCGTTCGCGATTCCTATTCTACTCATCGCCACCGTTTTGACTTTCTCTTTAAAATTGAGATCTGGATATTCAGCTGGCACTATTTGGGTAATGAGTATCCTAGCGCTTATAAGTGGCGCGTCCACTATTCGTAGCGATTTCATTGTCCTCGTTTTTCCTGGCTATACGATCATTTCGGGCGTCTTACCATCGTTCTCAATCACGAACTTATTTCCAGGGAATTTAGAAAGTTTTGACCGGGTTTGGTTCATGATACCGTTGGGAGTATTGATGCTATACGGCGGATTGCAATGGATATTCAACATAGAAAAAGATCAGCTTTTTCAAAGAAAAGGTAGCTTAGAAAAATTAAATAAACAAGCTGAAAACGCGTCAACTGCCAACGACCAGGGATATTCAAGAAAATTAAATTTCTATGACTACTCTTTAAACAGAGCAACAACGCAGGAAATAAAACCGGATCGCTTATTGCCATTTCTTTTTGGCCCTTCCACTCATTGGTCTCAGCCACTATTATCTTTTATCCTGTTGGCTGTTTTCATCGTAGGCTGCATGATGTTTTTGGACATCGTTCAATATGCGCTCATTGCATTGATGTTCGGATTGAATTTGATTTTGTGTGTTCGAATAGTGCATTTTTGCTGGGCATTTTATGGACGAAGACAAGAACAAAGTCTCGTATCGATGACGCCGTTAGTGACGTCGAATCAGGAAATAACCCGTTTGATATTAAACAGTGTATTGAAGAATATTTATGCTTTTTGGACGATCAATTTCGTATTCACGATTATTGTATGCACCACTACGGAAGTCTCGTCGGCAATTTTTCGCATCGCATTTCTATGCTGTTTCGGCAGCCTGATTTTCATCCATTGCCTGCTAAAAAATCACGCAGTAAAAAGTCAATTGCATGAGACTGGCTTTATGGTCACCACGCTCGTTTTTATTGCTTACGTCGGAATATCAATGGCGCTCTGGACGAGATTTGATCAATTTAATATTGCCATTCCATGTGCCTTACTTTTCATTATTCATATTGGCTTGGCTCGTCACCAGTGGCAGCAACGCTTACACCAAAACGCATTATTCCCAGTTGGACGAGCTGTATAAAAACTTAAAAAATAGAAACTAAACCATGTCACGCTCTGAACGTCTGCTGCAATTGATGCAAATGCTGCGTCGCTACCGCTATCCTGTGACGGCGGTAACGTTGTCACAGGAGTTGGGAATCAGCGTACGTAGCGTGTATCGCGACATCGCGAGCTTGCAAGCGCAAGGGGCAAAGATTGCGGGGGAAGCAGGTATCGGCTACGTATTGCAAGATGGCTTTACTTTGCCGCCGTTGATGTTTTCTGCCGAAGAGATTGAAGCTATCGTGCTCGGTTCGCGTTGGGTGGTGGAACGTGGCGACGAGAAGCTGGCAGAAGCCGCCCGCGATGCGCTAGCTAAAATTGCGGCGGTGTTGCCTGTGGCTGAAAAGCGTGAATTAGAAACCGCCGGTTTGCTGGTGGGCCCACGATTTGATAATCAGGGCAACGATGCGTTGTTACGTGATATCCGCTTTGCAATCCGCAATGAATACAAACTCACGCTGGACTATCAGGATGAAAATGGCACGCTAAGCAAGCGTGTGGTCTGGCCTTGCGCACTGGCATTTTTTGAACAAGTCAGGATGGTTGTTGCCTGGTGTGAATTGCGCCAGGATTTCAGACATTTCCGCACGGATAGAATTCAAAGTTTACATTCCGCAAAGGAACGTTTCCCACAATCACGAGCCAGTCTTTTAAAGACCTGGCGGCAGCAGCAAGGCATACGCCAGAACTGACCTGTATCCAGGCTTTCTTCCGTATCACTATGCGACATGGTGCTTTAGCGCTGATGTTCTCATTGTTTTATCAGTTTTTGAAATACGCCCTTGAATTTTACAATTTGACCACCTAATATAATAAAAGCATGTTTATTTATTAATATTTACAGTAAGTTGTGTGTACGCAATTGACTGATCTGACCCCAAGCAGACCAGCCTGTAAATTAAAAAATAAGCATGCATTTTTTCTGGTGAGTAATTCTGCTCTACAGATCTATGGTCAAGAGGTCAGGCAAGGCGCCCATCAGGCTTCGATCCAATTCAGGCAAAGCGCCGGTTCATGGCAAGGACAAATCGTGTGGCAGCTATTTCATTCTCTGAAGGAGAATCTGATGAAAGACAGACGTAGTTTCATACTCAATAGTTTATGTGCAGCATCTGGAATGATACTAAGTACGTTTGGCAAAAATACCTGGGCGCAAAATAATGTTGTCCGCTTCGGTATCACGTCACAGCGTCCTGCAACCATCACCAAAGAGCGCTGGACAGAAATAGGTAGCTATCTGAGTAGCAATATGAACTGCAAGGTAGAAATTGTGCCTATTCCCATTGCGCATGTCTACCAACATATCGCCGAAAATAGCGTTGATTTTGTGCTGGCAAATCCCAATGAAACAATGCTTCTTAAATACAAACAACATGCAAAAATTTTAGCTTCTTTAAATGGGCAACATGGGCCTTTATTCGGTGGCGTGATCGTCGTTAGAAAAGGCGGTGAGATTAAAAAAATTGAAGACTTGAATCAAAAAGCAGTTGTCGCTCTTGGTCAACAATCAGCAGGTGGTTATTTATTTCAAGTACATCTGATGGCTGAAAAAGGTCTGTACCCACATCGTCAATATGGCGTCGTGATGGCGGACACACAGGACGAGGCTTTGCATATCCTTAAATCTGGCAAAGTCAGCGCTGCCTTCATTCGTAGCGGCGTGCTAGAAAGCATGACTATAGAAGGAAATATTCAGCCTGATGAGTACGCAGTGTTAGCCGAGCGTAAAGACACGACGTTCCCGTTACAACATTCGACCGAGCTATACCCTGAGCATTACGTATTAGCACTGCCCCACGTCAGCAAGGAATTGGAGGGGAATTTTAAAAATGCTCTTTTAAAGCTTTCACCCTCAGATGTTGCTGCTCAAAAAGCTAATATCAAAGGCTTCATTGAACCTTTAAGTATTGCGAGTCTGGAAAACGTGATGAAGCCTCTGAAAGTCGCACCATTTGATCAACAAAATCAGGCCAGCAAAAAGCAAACAGCCTCTACCATTTTGCTAGATTGAGCAAGGACTACGCACCGTTGTTGACTGTATCTGATGTTGACAACCAACACCAGATACAGCAACAAATTAGCTGTAAAGAAAAAACATCCCCTATTCACATCTCAGCCGTCTCCGATTACACTCAGCGCTTCTACTTTGTATTGAAAGCGTAACTTTGTCCTCGTTGATTACCAATCCAGAATCGGATCGTTTTTTGGATGCAGCAAAAATCTTAGCGCAACGTCGTTTACGTGGCGAAAGCGGCGCACAACTTCCATTTGATTTGCGCCCCACCAATGTGGCGGACGCGATGCAGATTCAAGCTTTGCTCGCCAGCCAAATGCAAGACGACATCGCTGGGTGGAAATGCGGTATGCCAAGTGAAGACAGGATTGTGATTGCGCCAATTTTTGCGAAGACAGTCTTTCAACAAAAGTTAAGCAATATCTGCAAAGTCTATGATAAAAATTTTGTTAAGATAGAACCGGAAATTGCCTTCGTTCTCGCCACAGATTTGCCACCGCGCATAACGCCGTATGTTGCAGACGATATACGTGCAGCCATTTCACACGCGCAATTGGCATTAGAAATCATTGGCTGCCGTTACTCTGAACCTGCATTGACAAGCTTTACTGAACATTTGGCTGATGGACTGTTTAATCAGGGCTTATTTCTGGGTCCCCAAATTCATCTGCATGACGCAGAACAGGCACAGAAAATGACTATCAGACTGAGCGTTGAAAACGCTGTACAACAAGAATTTGATGGGATACATCCAGCCTTCGCCCCCATCGAACCTTTATTCTGGCTGGTAGAATACCTGCGTCAACAAGGAGCCGGCCTCAAAGCTGGTCAGGCAATTATCACTGGTTCTTTCGCAGGTAGCCCCACCGTTCCAATCAACAAGAACATATCATTGCAATTTGCAGAATTAGGTAGTATCGACGTTCGTTTTGAGCAATATTAAGAACAATAGCGTTGCCCCAACCGTAAAAGGCGAAATGAATACAAAAGACTTGAAAAATAAAATTATAGGCTATGGTAAATCGGCGATCTCCATCGTCAAACCGCGAATCATTGGCAGCATGTTTGATGCGGCTCAAAAAATTCCCGAATCATTCATTGGCGAATACATCCGTGGTCAGGCAAGATTAGGTGCTTATAAGTTTTTATTTGAAACCCATCGCTCAGTGATCAACGCCATCCTTTGGCAAAATGCACTGTTATTGAGCTCAATCATGCTGGTTTATTTTTTTCAATCAGCTATACCGTTTTATCTTGCTTACGCCTTCGTTGCGATCTACTCCGCGTCAATTGTGCTGAGATCATGGCCAAAGTTACGCCAATGGTTTAAGTTTCGCAGCCTGTTTTTAATCGTCAAGCAAACGATCAGTGAAGAAATAGAAAACGAATTATGCCGTTTGCCTATCTATGGAAAGAAAGCGATTGAATATCTAGGCCCCGATCTTGATACACTATCACACGACATCACAGATGAGCTTTTGCCAGATATCAGGGCTGCGTTAATACACATGGGTTTAACGTTAGTCATGGCTTTTATTGCATTTCGGCTGACCGCGATTCCGATGTTGGAGCACCGTGCCTTGCACCTCGGTTGACGAGTAAAACTGAAATGCTTTAGTTATTTACTTATTTACTTATTTAGCTTACGTGCCACGAACCACGGCTCTTTTTTCATTTTTAAAATCACTTCGTTAATTCTATCAATGACAGAATTGTCTGCATCTAACTTGGTTGCGAAGTAGACATTCAAGGTTGCGAAATCTTTATCGTTCACACAAAATAATTTTTCTGCTTTGCTCGCCTGATCAGGTGTTAGCTTCATTGAAACGCTATTTAAATTCTTTTCAACCTCGGCATTACTAAAGCTTCCGCTATAAAAGAATAGTGCATCAACTCGCCCATACATGAGCTTCTGCAGCCTTGATTCGATACGGTTATTGTCAAAGTCGGTATAGTAAAAAATATTCCGCATTCGATCTAATTCATTCCCATAAATTGTTCCTCTGACTAAACCTATCATTTTGCCTTTCAGATCGTTAATTGAAGAATAATTTGCTTTATCCTTACACTTGGTAATAAGTAAAACACGGTCTGAATATACCGGCAAAGAAAACCTGAATTTTTTTAGTCGCTCCTCATTTTGAGATATACCCCAGATGACGCCTCCACCTTCTTCCGCCATGTTTAATGCTCTGGCCCATGGATACTGTTTGAAAACAACTTTATGACCGATATTTTTTTCAATATACGTGAACACTTTTTTAGTACGGACAGGGATAGGAATTTGCTCACCCTTTTCGTTTAATTCTTCACTAAATAATATCGTCACCGGCTCGTCGGTTGGAGCAGCTTGAATCTCACTCAATCCTAAGGCTTGAACGAATAGCGAGATCAAAAGGAGCTTCAGCTTAAACGGCATATGCTTACTAACATTAAAGAGAAAAAATCGCTTTGAAAAGTACGCTACTAATCACGACGAAATAAACAATATATTCAGTCACCATTTATTGCTCAACAAAAAGTCATGCATATAGATATTACAATACGGCTGTATAGATGGCGTAGCGTTTTACCTTTCAGTGCAAGGATTATTCGCCTTTGATACTCTTTATTGCCGTAATATTAAGTAAAATATTTACCTAAACAAACCGCACAAATTTCCAATTAAATTTCCAATTGAATACAAGGAACCTTAGCATGATAACGGAAAGCTCAAACCTTATAGACCTGCATGGTTCTTGTCACTGCGGGGCGGTACGCCTGACACTGCCATCAATGCCAGATACCGGCATCAAATGTAACTGTTCACTATGCCGGCGACTAGGCGGTTTGTGGGCATACTATCCATTTGGCGCAGTAGTCATATCAGGACATCCGGAACATACAACAGAATACATTTGGGGCGATAAAACACTCAGAACAATTCGCTGCAAAACCTGTGGCTGCGCAACCCACTGGGAACCGATCAACGGTGAACCAGGTGCCCGGCATGGAGTGAATTTGAATAACTTTTCCTTGTCACTACAAGAGGCGGTGAACATACGCTATTTTGATGGCGCGGATACCTGGAAATACATCGATGATTGAAAGGATTCGAGTCGGAAGAAAATCAGAAAAACCTACGCTCATCTACAGATAGTCAGCAATGAGTCATCATAATCGGATGAGTCAAGATTATCAGCCACCGTTTGCTGACAACAGAGATTTTACCCACGCCATCATTAACTCCTGATTGTCTTTAATATCCTTATCCGAATAATAGCTACGGAACGCCCCCAAAATAACCAGCTTTCCTTTAATAAAACAATATGCTGAGGTAGACACGTTATACTGCGCGGTATTGGACGTTTCGGTAGAGAAATTAACTTGTACCTTTGTTGAATAAATCAGTCCCTGAGTATCATTACGATCAACCGAAATTGGCACAACCTGCCCAATACCAAACCCCACTTGCTTACTCTCAATCTTTGATAAAGCTTTAGATACCCGATTGGTCTCAGCTGAAAGTTGTGGCTCCAAACTTTGTTTTAGATTGACTTGCATCGCTACGAGCTTGATTCTTAAGTTATCAAATTGTGCTTGAGTCGCAACGCGATCCAAATGACTCACGGGTGTCTGTACCAAGAGCCATGATTCAAACATATCAACCTGCGTTTTGTCATAGGTTTCCAAATCCTTTTCAGTAACCAAATGTGCCAACGTGAGGATATCAGCATTATCCATTATCTTCGCATGTGCCCATAGTTTAGCGTTACGGCGCGACACATCAACAAAACCAGGCGGCGAGACGAAACGAATAGTTTGCGCACCAATATGGAGTTCCGCCACTGAATCATCCGATTCTGCACTTCGGGATTCGGGTTGAAAAATCACGAGTAGAAATAGCAGCAAACCAGATAGCAACAAATTCGAACGGTGGTGCCTGGAGAATAGCATCATGATTTATTCCAACTTCAAGTTAATTGATTGTCAAATGCAAAAAACCGGAAAAACAATTTTTGGCAAAAAAAGTTAAATTACTTAGCAAAAAGGGATAGTAATTGCTCGTATTTTGTTGAAGTAGTTTTATACCTTGTGTTGAGCCTATAAGAGCCTATAAGAAATTCTATCTTACAATCCACCATATCATGCTTGAAAACAACTGTTTTCTGTCTTCCACGTCAATTTAATGTACATGACAATTGCCCCTCAGGTAATATTTCTCTCGCACAATTGCATTGGTTGGTCTATTACCTGATCTCCATGGCATTCTTGTTATCCAACCACGAACACTCTCACAATTTGCTTCCATGGAAGCCCACACTGAAAGTGAAACAAAAAATGAAAATATTACTTAACATATCCCTCTTAATGGCATTGTCTATCTCTCAGCTGAGCTTTGCTGATTCAAACGAAGATGCGATGGCATTGATCAAAAAAGGCGACTACTCTGGCGCATTAAAAATCATTCAGCCCATTGCCAACAAGGGAGATGCGAATGCCCAAGCATACTTGGGCATGATGTACGCACGTGGCTTAGGCGTTAAGCAGGACTATACCGAGGCTTTTCGCTGGTACACCCTGTCATCGAATCAAGGGGACGCAAACGCAGAATACAATCTCGGACTGATGAATGAAAATGGTTTGGGTGTCAAACAAAATTATGCAGAAGCCTTGAAGTTATATCGACTGGCGGCGACACAAGGAATGCCCGAAGCGCAAGACAATCTGGGACTGATGTATGAACGAGGTCTGGGCACACCCCAAGACTACTCCGAAGCAATGAAATGGCATAAGATGGCGGCAGATCAGGGACTTGGAACCGCGCAATTTCAGGTTGGCTTTATGTACCGCAACGGACTTGGCGTCAAGCAGGATTATTCCGAAGCTGTCAAATGGTATCAACGTTCAGTATTACAGGGATATGCACCTGCGCAGTCCGATTTGGGCATGATGTATATTAATGCCCAAGGTGTTACCCAAGATTTTACCGAAGCAGGTAAGCTAATTAAATTATCAGCAGAACAAGGGTTTTCGACTGCTCAGACGAATTTGGGTGTGTTATACCGGATTGGTAAAGGTCTGGCAAAAGACGAAACAAAAGCATTAATGTGGTTCAAATTGGCATCTATGTCCGGTGACGCACAAGCAATCCAAAGACGCGATCAGCTTTCTTCTCAATTGCCACCGCAAGCCGTTGCTCAAGCTGACAAGTTAGCAATTGAATGCAAACAAAAGAAATTTAAATCATGTGATTAAGCACAAAGACGTTTAAACATTTAAAGCGACAAGTGCATCAATGATCAGTTTAAATGTACTAGTTCAAACTTCACCGGACATGAACTGTCAGATGAGTTCAAATTCTGAAAGGCCGCTATCGGCCAACTGCGGACATTCGCACTCGACTCCAAATTAATATTGCTTTGTCAATTTTTGTGTGGCAGGATTAGATAGATTATTCGCTGCGGCAACTCCTCGATGAGAATTCCTACCTTTGAAATCGTGCCGACATTCGGCATTGGACAGATACAGTTCGGCATGTCCCGACATGAAGTCAGGTCGGCGCTAGGTGCACCGGAATTTTCTCATGACTGCCAAGACGGTTTTCTGTCAGGATTTCATGTTAGCTATGACCCGGCTGGACTTGTTGAATTCATAGAGTTGGCAAAGTCAGATAAATTCTTCACGTCTTTTCATGATAAATCCCTAAATAGCCTGAAGGCAGACCAAACGGTTGCCTTCGTTTCGGAGTTTGATGACGCGGATATTAGCGCCCCTGAGTTCGGCCATTCATTTATCTTTCCGGTGTTGGAGATGAGTCTTTGGCACGCAGTGATGCCGGACTCCCCCGATGACCCGGAAGGCCAGTATTTTGACGCAATTGGTATTGGCCGCTTGGGATATTTCTCTGACCGGTAATGGATAGAAAATGACAGACGAGGAATGGCACACTTTTTTTCGGATTTGTTCAACGGTTCTCGGCCGAGGCTCTTCGCTCGCAAGGCTAAGTGATTCTTGGTGTGGATGGACCACTTTTGATAAATTAACTGATTGTATTTACTATTGGAATTCAGGATTGCCGAATTCTGACGACTTGGAACCTACTTATGTTAAAGATGCAGGGGTATGGAGCCAACCATTCTTGTATCAGTCTATTGCCCATATTGTTATTCCCAAAACCTTTGGATGGGAATCTGCTCCTGGACCGGACTATATATACGACACAAAAAATCAAGATATTGAACGACTTTCAAGAGAATTATCTGATGCCGGTATCAACCATCGAAAGACGGATATGGTCCTCGAAATTAAGCTGTATTAAGTCGGCCAAATGCGGCCTGTCGAGGTCGTCGTTCAATTTGAGAAATAGCTCAATGCATAAATGAAAAGTTCTTATCACCGAGACAGTTACCATTGGCTAGGCCGGCGTACAAGCAAGGCCAATGATGAACTCAAGTATTGGCGAAATCTTTGGCGCAAGGCGCGATGTATTGCGATTGATCTGCCCGACAAAAAGTGGTGCGACTATTGGCACACGCACTTTGATTGGGATAGTAGGGGGAAACGGAGTCGCTTTGAACATCGGAAGCATATACGCCCGTTGATGTTTGCCTTTGCCCGAGCAAGAAGTGAACTCGCAAGTCAATCAACGCCATATCAGGTCTTTGTGTGCATCTACCCATCCGATCCTGGATCGGACGCGCTATATGTACACACGCCGAATCCGCAAACGGAGTTTCCTGCGAAATTTGAAGAATGCCAATTTACAGATGTATGTCCCCCTTTGCTCATGGGCTTAGTTGATATTGAAAGATGTAAAGTCGGTGTTTCAAAATTCCAAGGCGGCACCTACTACACCGTCATGCCACGATGATGACGTCCAGAGAGATTGCTGCTTCCGGCCAGGAGCAGACGGTCGCAGGCAGTCGGAATTGGAGAAAATCTGAACTATCAACTGGAAAATGGACAAAAGCAATCACTTGAAAAATCTATTTGCGGACAGTTCGCTGTGGGTTTCGGCGAATATTATTGGCATCTTCGTATATTTGAATGCACGCGAGTATTCCTGGCCGACTGCAACTGATGAAGGCTTGATAGCTACCGGAAATGACGCAATTTTCTTTGGACTAACAGAATTGCCGGTGTTGGCCCTATTCTTTGTTGTGAACACGACTTGGTTGTTGCGAATATTTATGCGCCGAAATATGCCGATGTTCCTAGTTTGGATAGTGATCGCAATAGCTTGGGCAACGCCACTCGCAATTGAGTTCCATGCCAGAACCCATGCTGTAGCAGTCTAGTTGAGGCCATTTCCCCGATTGACGCTAGGGATTGCGGCAGTCGGCCACAAGCAGTCATTTGACCAAGCTTTTTTTAATATTGCTTTGCCGACATGACTGTGGCAAGATTGGATGTTGCTTCAAATTTAATTTTTTCAACGCCTCACTCTGGTTCGACTAATCATGCTGCCATGCTTATTGCAAAATTGCACTATAACGTTCAAGAAAATATTCTTGCTGGCTATTGTGCTGTGTTTTCATAGCTCCGGATTGGCATCGCAACTACCGGACTATCCTTTTATCCATACAACAGGAATAGCCTATGTTCGCGTCACACCCGATATCGGCGAAATTAATTTCGACGTCCACGTTAGCGACGCCGACGCCGAAAAAGCGCTGACCGTCGCGACGGCGCGGATGGCAGAAATTAAATCCGTGGCTGCGCAGCAAGGTACGCAGGAGGAGGATATCGTCATTCGCGACTTGAAGAAAGAGATGAAAAAGGATGCTGCCGGCGCTAATGCAGCCGAGCCCATTTATCAATTGAGCTATAGCGTCGTTCTCAAAATACGTGATCTGAAAAATTGGCAGGCCATTATGTCACCGCTTCTTAAGCTGAGTAATATCGATAAAGTCGAAGCTTCTTTCGATTCCACTGTACGAGACAAGATTGAATTAGATTTATCTATTGAGGCGGTAAAAGACGCCCAAAGAAAAGCCAGTGGATTGGTGGGCTCCTTTGGTAAGCATCTAGGGGCGGTAACGGCAATGTCCGAAGGCAAGCTCAAAAATCTCAGTACTGCGATTGGATTGGTGAATGAGCAATCAACTTTTCTTCCTGAAGTGGAACGCCGCCAAGCAATTGGAGAAGACTTGTTTGTTATTCCTCCGCTCAAGTTACAGTCTTCCGTAGACGTGATATTCAGAATCAAATGACGTCGGAGGAATTTTACGTTCGGCGTCATAAGCTGAAACCATCCAACAACTGCCGGACGTTGGACGGTTTCGCGGAATATTAAATTACGCAATGTCATTATGAAAATTCAGAAATTTTTAACTATCGGCTTAACGCTGCTCTTCTTCTCCCAGTGCTCATTCGCTAACGAATGTAAAAACACGATACTCGCCAAGAAATATGCGCAAATGTATCGCGATGACCAAGCTTTGAGAGGCAGGTACATCAATATTCTTGAGATGGAAAACAGAAAAGAAAATATTGATTTCAAGGAGAAAGAACAACTTGAAATTGAAATAACAAAAACGGACGATGCTAATGAAATTGAGCTTGACAAGTTAATCGGTCTCTGTGGCTGGCCCGGTAATCTGGACGGGAATCGTGCGTCGCTCTCGGCGCTTGCGATTATTCAACACGCAGATTTGGACTACCAATTAAGGCATTTTGCAATGGTTAAAGCTGCAAACCAGCGCAGAGAGATACCCAGTGATAGATTCGTTTTGCTAGTGGATAGGATTTTAGTGAGACAAGGAAAATTACAACTCTATGGAACTGAATTTGAATATGGGAGCAACAACGTTGCACCCATCGAGGACCCGAAGAATCTAAATGCTCGCCGAAAGAAGATGGGACTACCACCGATAAATTAATCGCTATTGACCAAGCTCGGCCACAAGCGGTCATATAGCCAAACATTTTCAATGTTGCCTTGGCAATACCAATATGAAAATATTGTGTGCTGTTTGAAGTTTAATTATTTCCAACGTCTCATTCTGGGCCAACCGATTATGCCGATACGCTCGTTGCAAGTTAGCACCATAGTCCATAAGACATATCCAACTCCGTTCAGGAAGCGCATGCATCGCTTACTCTGGAGTATTTTTTTGGTGCCTATCTTTCATGCCTCAGTATTTGCGGACGAACCTGCCACCCCAGAATTTTCTCCTGGTACGCTTAAATTGGTGAGGGGGCAAATCAACGAAGTGCTGGTGCTCGGTTCACCGCATTTGTCGCAACTGCCGAAATCGTTCGATTTGTCTCAATTGGGTTTGCTGACTGAACGTTTAGAAAATTGGAAGCCACAGGCCATCGCGATAGAAGCACTTTCCGGTTTGCAATGTGCCTACTTGCGGGGCTACCCACAGCGCTACAGCGATACGGTCAAGAGCTATTGCCGAGATACTTCGGTCGCCCGTGCCGCTACCGGCCTCGATATTGTCGAGGCGAGCGCGCAAGCGGAGCGTCTTCTGAGCTCCTGGCCCGCATCGCCGGCTGCGGCACAACGGCGTACGCTGGCATCGCTGTTCCTGGCTGCCGGTGAACCCGCCTCGGCTCTGGTGCAATGGCTACGCCTGCCGATGGAAGAACGGCGGGGCGGCGACGGATTAAATGAACGCTTGGTGGAGATGCTCAATTCGCTACAGAAGCGGCGCGACGAATCCTACCGTATTGCCGTGCCGCTCGCCGCGAAAAGCGGGCTCGAGCGCGTATACGCAATGGATGACCACACGGCGGATATGCCCGATGCGGACGAAAAAGCCTATGGCGAAGCCATTATGAAAGCGTGGGATAACCCATTTTCGGCGGAACGCAAGCGAATGGATGAGGCGCTGGAAAGTCATCTGGATACACCGCAAGGCGTTCTGGCGATGTACCGCGGCTACAATGAGCGCAGCCAGGCCGGCCTCGTTTTCAAAAGCGATTTCGGTGCGGCTCTCGAAGAACCCTCTCCCCAGCATTTCGGCCGTGGTTACGTCGCCTATTGGGAGACGCGCAATCTACGGATGGCGTCGAATGTTCGCGAAGCGATTTCCCCGCAGGGTATCCGTACCTTGGTTATCGTTGGCGCCTCGCATAAAGGCTACTTGGAAGCATACTTAAATCAAATGCATGACATACGTATCATCAGTGCGGACGATATATTGCACTAAATGAAATGCATGAACGCTTTGAATCGTATGGCGACCTCGGCTCTGCATTGGGTGTAACAGACGAGGATAAGTGCTCATTTTCACGACATGCAGCAATCAAGTTACGGAGGACCTTTCCAGTTTATTGAATGTCCGCTTTGGGGCGGAAGCTGCCGGTCGTCAGTCGAGCACCGTGTGTCAGGTCAAGTATGAATTAGTACAGTTTAAAGATTATTTAAAGCGTTGACTAAATACGGGTAGTTTTCTTTTCTACGCTGACTGCATCGCTCTCAATACACTTAATATTAATTGTCACTTTTGCGTATTTCTATGTATTGACGGATTTTCTCAATCAACCAACTGGCGGCAGGTGATAAGCTCCTGCCTGCCAGCGTCACAATACCCATTTCTGCATACACCTCAATTTGGTCTGGCATAGTTAATTCACACATGGTACCGCGCTCAATTTCTGTCTGAACGACGGGATAGGTACTCAATAAAACGCTGTCGCTGTGTAAGCAAACGTAGTGCAGCAAGGTTGGGTTATCGCATGTCAAAGAGAGTTCAAATTTCTGATCGGCTGCCAATTCAAAATATTTATGCAATTCATTGTTGACGCTCTCAGGTAAGCGCACTGAGACCAAAGGATATTCAAAAACCTCCTGTTTATTGTTGAATGCTTTTCCCACCAACGGATGCTCGCGCCGACAAAAAAAACCGCCGTATTGACGCGAAAACCTTTGTACGGTAATTTTTTTGTCCTCGGTCAGATTATGTACATCAGCAATAAAAAACTCTAATTGCTCATCGTATAGTTGATTCAGCAAGGCATTCCAGTTATTGATATTCACTTCCGTGCGTAGCTTTGGATAGTCATTCAATAGCTGCGCCAACACGGGTGGTAAAAAGGTCGCACCGGGTAAAGGGCCTACACCAAAATGGATGTCCCCCATTTCGTGGTTCTGCATGAGTGTGACTTCATGGCGTAGATTGTTAGCGTCGATCAGCAATTCTTTCGCACGCTTTACCACCCGTAACCCAATGGGAGTGATGCTAACCCCATGTAAAGTGCGGTCGAATAACTTGCCATCAAGTTCGTCTTCCAGGCTTTGGATACTGCGGCTTAGGGCAGATTGCGTCAGATTGACTTTTTGCGCCGCCCGAGCAAAGTTCAATTCTTCCGATAAGACCACGGCGTGTCGAAGTTTCCGGAGATCCATAACTGCCCCCTACCTTTTCTGGTATGTGTCTGACCTGAACGGCAGGCCATCAAAAACATCGCAATAATGATTTTTACTCATTAAAGATCATAAAATAATGCATTGGACGAATAGCAAATACAAGAGAAGAATGGGGCTTAACGCTACATCAGAGAGCGAAAACAACAGGACATGCCTGTTTGTACAACACATTGGAGACTTTTCATGAACCCGATTCAACTCATCGCCATTACGGCGATCTATCTTGGCTTTGGGCTAGTAGAGGTGGTCAGCGGCCGTTTTAGCAAACTTGGCGCCTCAAAAGACGACTGGAAAATTGACAGCGCGATGCTGCTTCTGTTGCTCACGCTGATACAGCCAGGCATTGTGGTGGCGGTGAATTTTTTGGGGATGCATTTTTTCCCATCGCAGCATAATGCGTATAGTTATTTACCAGCATGGAGCATGTTTTTGATCCTGCTGGTGGCAGACGATTTGACGCAATACTGGTGGCATCGCCTCTCACACACGTCGTGGATGTGGCCATTCCATCGCGCGCATCACTCGGCGGCCTATATGAGCATCCGTGTCGTCTATAGAAATAACTTTTTCTATTACGCTGCGATGCCAGGAATATGGATTTCGTCTATCTTAATTTATCTTGGATTTGGCGACGTTTATGTAGTCTACGTGATCCTTAAACTAGCAGTCATTATCGGTGCGCACAGCGCCAACCCCTGGGATAAGCCATTGTATGAAATGCCTGTCATGAAGCATGTGATGTGGCTGGTGGAGCGTACTATTTCAACACCGGCAACGCACTATGCACACCACGCACTAACTATGGATGATGGCATCGGTCATTACCGCGGCAACTATGGGAATTTCTTATTTTTCTGGGATATTTTGTTTGGGACAGCATTGATCACACGGCGTTACCCACCCAAAGTTGGCTTACAAGATGATCTGCTATATGGCAAAGAAAACTGGCTGGCGGAATTGTTTTACCCTATACTCAAATCCAAACGTAGTCATTCTGCGCTGGGAAAAGAGAAGGTAATTATTGACGAAGCTTTGGCGCAAGAGCAGTGAGTTTGTAGGGCAGGTACAGCCCGCGCGGGCTGTACATTTGATCGGAGTTGATGGTTACACCCGCCCTATGCAGGTAGGACTACAAAACTAGATTTTTTCGAACACTAAATCCCACACACCATGACCGAGCCGCAATCCACGGTTTTCAAATTTGGTTACTGGACGATAATCCGGACGTGGCGCATAACCTTCAGCGGTATTTTTTAATGTTGGCTCAGCGCTTAATACTTCCAGCATTTGCACGGCATAATCTTCCCAATCGGTTGCGCAATGCAGATAGCCACCAGGTGCCAGACGCGATGCCAGCAATTGTACCAATGGCCCCTGAATCAAGCGGCGCTTGTTGTGGCGCGCTTTGTGCCATGGATCTGGGAAGAAAACGTGCACACCATGCAGTGACAAGGGCGCGATCATATTGGTCAACACTTCAAACGCATCGTGTTGAATAATGCGTTGATTTTGCAAACCCATTTCTTCGGTCAGCTTGAGTAAGCTACCGACACCTGGCGTGTGTACTTCAACGCCGATAAAATTTTTGTCGGGCATGCTGGCCGAGATTTTGGCGCTGGTTTCGCCCATACCAAAACCAATCTCAAATACAGTTGGTGCGGTACGTCCAAACGTCGCATCAACATCAAGCAACGCCTTTTGGTAAGGAACGCAAAAACGTGGTCCAAGCGTCTCGATCGCTCGCGCCTGCGCATCAGACAAGCGTCCGGCGCGGGTCACAAAGCTACGAATACGGCGCTCAGTAGGGTCATAAAACAGCGGCTTGCCGCTATCAGCAGGTTTGGAATCAGACATACGGGAACTTAGCAAAAGAGGAAGATCTGGAACAATTGAACAACATCGAAGGGCGTTAAAAAACATCAATCAGGCAATGATCCGGCAATCTGCTTTTTTCACCCTTTTTTTACGCCCGCTTTTGACAAAGCGGCTTTCGATGGTATTTCAGTTCCGTAAAGGCCGTATTTTAACAGAGCCAGCGCACGATAGCCAAAACCTGAACCAAATCAGCGCCTTAGCCGGAGACAGCTATCACGATCGCCAGGGTAAAAGCTGACAAAATATTAAAAATGATCGATATTTTGGTGGAAATTAAATCTGTTGTGTCAGCTTTTTGGCGATCAAAACCACATCCTGCGTTGGAGATGGCGCATTTGCCGGGCTCGCCACTAACTCAACAAACTGCACTTCAAAACCGTAACTCACCAGCATATCGCTAATTTTTTGTGGAGTACGATACACCGTCAACAATTCATCGCCACTGCTTGATCGCTCATAACGTGAAGAACTCTCAGAGGCTGAAATTGTGCTCAATAACAATACGGCGTCCGCATTTAATACGCGATTCAACGAGGTAAAAAATTGCTCCGCATCAGTCTGATTCAGATAGCTCAATCCAAATGCAAACACGGCCCCATCACAGTCTGTTGCAAGCTCATGTAAACGGCGACAATCTCCGACAAAAAACTGTCCCGCCGGCACGCGCTGCCGCGCAATGTCTATCATTTTCGGCGCCAGATCTACGCCAGTCAACGATAAATCAGGACGATGTCTTAGCAGGTAAGCAGACACATTACCCGGACCACAAGCAATATCAATCACCCGCGCAGCATGCGGCAACTGCGCAGCGAACATCGCATAGAAACGATCATATTGCTCAAGGTCAAAATATTTTTCTGCATAGCGTTCTGCAAATTGATTGAACAATTTAACTGAAGCCAGGCAATCATCTTCGGGGAGCATTCCTAAATACTTTCTATAAGATAAAACTGATTGTTTAAAAATAAGATAACATTGCCTTTTATTTCTGACTACCTTTTAAGAGCATGCGTATCACACTACCGCCCGGCTACAGCACTGCATTGTCAACACCTAGCATTGAAGATTATTGCCGCTTGCGCAGCGCCAGTGGTTTGAGCGCAAAAACTATTGAGGCGGCGGGTCGCGGCTTAATCAATAGTTTATTTGCAGTGCAGATCATCCATCAGCACACGACGATCGGTATGGGGCGCATCATTGGTGATGGGGGATGTTTTTATCAGGTGGTCGATATTGCGGTATTACCAGAGCATCAGGGCAAAGGCTTGGGGAAAATCATCATGCAAGAAATTATGCGATTTATTCAAGATGAAGTCCCCTCCAGCGCGTATGTCAGTCTGATCGCTGATGGAAAAGCACAGGATTTGTATGCACAGTTTGGTTTTAAGCACACTGCGCCGCGGTCAGTTGGGATGGCGATCAAAATATAAAAGAAGGTAGGGACTATTCCCTACCGACCGCGATTATGCCTCCAGCAACTCTTGCTCTCTGATCGTTGGTAACCATAGCGTGACGGTAGTACCGATGTCTTTTTCACTTTGAACATCCACCCTGCCTCCATGCAGTTCAATAATCTCTTTGACGATGCACATACCAAGACCCGTGCCGGGAATATTGCCGGATGGGTCAGCACGGAAGAAACGTTCAAACAAACGTGACAACTGCGCTGGCGTAAGACCTATGCCCTGATCACTGACGCGTATGCCGATTTCATTCACCTCATCATGCTCTTCACACAATATACGAAGATCAATATTGCCGCCGTTTGGTGAATACTTATACGCGTTGCTTAATACGTTCATCAAGGACTGGCCAATTTTTTCAGCATCCACATTCACCTTAGGTAAATTTTCGCTGATAGTGACATTGACGCGACGTGGATCGTTATTGACCAACAAGGCGGCTACGGCATTTTCAACAATCGGAGCGATTGGCTGTACCGTAAATTTAAAATCCTTGCCTGCGCGTGCTTCTATCCGAGCCAGATCCAGCAGTTCATTGATCAGATTAATCATGATGCCAGCCTGACGGTTAATAGTTCCAAGCAAATCTTTTTGCGTTACTTCATCATATTTACGACGTAATAAGAGTTCGGAAAAACCGAAAATACTCGCCATGGGGGTACGTAACTCATGCGCTGCAGTCGATAGAAACTCGCTCTTAATGCGATCAATTTCGGTTTCGCGTGTTACATCGCGGAAGTAAATAACCTGCTCCAGAGAACCCGCCGCAACCACACGTATAGAGCGGATTAATATCCTGGTCTGCGGTGTCGACAGATACACCATTTGCTGCCTCGCCTGTACCATGTCATCATCAGAATCGAGCACCAGATTCATCATATTTTCATCATGTGCTGAGACGTAAGCATGTGCAGGATCACACAATGCCTCCATCAATTGATCAAACTCCTGCATGCTTAAGTTTGATAATTGGATATTGCTAAATCCTGTCATTTCTAAAAATGCCGGATTGACGTTGGTGAGTTTTCCATTGGCATCAAAAGCAACCACTCCATCAGGGCTCAAAGTGCAAATGGCATCAAGACGCATTGATCTGATGCGTAAATTCTCCTCTGCTAACACGCGATCAGTCACATCATTTTGACTGCTGACATAATGCGTGATGCGTCCATCGTTATCGACAACGGGTGCGATGGATAAGTCGTTCCAGAACAAACTACCGTCTTTGCGATAATTACGTAGTAGCACTTTGCATTCACGACCTTCCTTAATGGCTTGCGAGAGTTCCGCAATTTCTAATTGAAAGCGATCATCTGCTTGCAGGAGACGGCAATTCATACCTAGCATTTCACTTGCGGTGTATCCAGTAATTCGTTCAAAAGCAGGATTGGTATAAATGATAGGCTGACTAGGCATCGTCATATCTGCGATCGCAATACCGTTATTTGCAGCTTCTATCGCTTTTAAACGCAATTGCAAAATCGCTTCTGCCATTTTGTCGTCACTAATGTCCCTGACCATCAAGGAATAATTCACTTCATCATTTTGATTAAATTGACTTAATGAAACTGCCAATGGAAATTGATCACCAGATGATCGAATACCAAAAGACTCAAATCTGGCGCTACGCATCGCACTGCCAGCATTGCCATAGCTATTTAATACCTCTGTCAACTTATTGACATCCATTCCGTCAATAATTTGTTCCAGCGGAAAATCAGACTGAATATCAGAAGACAAACCAAATATATGCTCAGCAGCCATGTTTACTGATTTCACCCTGCCATTGCCATCGACACGCAAAATACCATCAGCAGCGGAGTCAAGAACTGCTCTTAAGGCATTTTCACTATGGCTCAATTGGGTTGTCATTTCCTTTGCCATGCCAAAGGCGCGATTACGTGTCGCAGCAAGATTGGTGACGACGAAGGTCAACAAAAAGGTTACCAACACACCTGCGGCAAAGATCATGTGGCTAATCATATTGTTCGATAAGGCTTGAAATGCTGGGAGGCTGGCAAAGCGCAGCGTCCAGACCTTACCTTCAAATTCCATTTCACGAATGCTGACATAATGCGCATTATCAAATTGATTCATTGGCGCATTAGCAAATAGCATATTTTTTTCGTCTAAGTCTTTACCGTCAAATACTTCAACCCCCACCGTTGGGTCAACATTCACTAAAACGTTACGCATCATGTCTTCGGCGCGGAAAGGAATATAGACATAACCGAGTAAGGATTCACGACGCTCCTCAACAGATCCTCTGGGCAGGTCGTGTGTATAAATAGGCAGAAACATCAGAAATCCGGCCTGATTTCCTTCTTTACCTTCCTGCACTAATTTAACCCGCCCGGTCAACGAAGGCTCACCCGAATCTCGCGCCAAATCTAACGCATTCCTTCTAACCGTTTCTGAAGCCAAATCGTAGCCAAACGCATGCAAGTTGCGTCCCCAAAATGGTTCGATATAAACAACAGTCAGATAATCGCTATGCTGCCCAAGTGGATGAATTGTGTACTCAGGATAACCTTCAGCGCGTATCTTTGCCGTATGCTCAGCCTTATCTTTGTCAGCTACGCGTAAAATAAAACCAACCCCTTGTATGCCAGGTGAAGTTTCATCAAGACGTAAGCTAGAGACATAAGTGCGCCATTGTTCACGTGAGGTATTGTTATTCATATTAAACAATGCCGCGCCACCACGCAGGATTTGTTCGTTGCTATTCATGCGCCGCGCTAAAGACGTAGTGATGAGTTCGCCTGTGCTGATAAATCGCGATTTTTCTATATCCTCGTGATTACGGATACTGATACTCCATATCGCATAAGAGATGCTCAAACCCGCCACCAGAATCAGGCAACCCAACCATTCTTTTCGGAGAAACCGGAAAATCGGATGACGCGATGGGCGAACGTCGACTTGTGATTGCTGCTGGTTCATGATTTTCTCCTACCCATTTTGGGCACATCTAATGAAACTTAGAATGTAGCGAGCATGGCATTAGCATTAAAAAAGACATCCATAAAACGTTGTTCAACCATGATTCATTTCAACGGGCAATTGTGCGCGGCGAGAAATGACGCGATCGACTTCATCAATCAATTGATAGAAATTAAAAGGCTTTTCAAAAAAAGCATCTGCGCCAAATTGGAACCCAAGCGTTTTTTCGTCTTTCTGAAAAAATGCACTCAAAATAATGATAGGTGTCAGGCACAAATCAGGATCACCCTTAATCGCCTGACATAGAGCAAATCCATCGACAATGCCGGGCATGCGCAGATCCATAATTAAACATGCTGGTTTGTGCTCATGTGCCAGTGCCAGCGCTCGCTCGCCGTTACCCGCTTCAATCACAGGGTAACGTTCGATTTCCATCACCATACGTACCATTTGCCGCGCATCCGACTGATCGTCGACAACTAAAATTGTTGGTTTCATGCTATGACTCCACTAGCTTCAATTTCGGCAAAATAACGGTCTATGGTATCCATCAATTCGAGCGGACTAAATGGCTTGATCATGTAAGAATTAGCACCAACTTTGAGACCAGTATCAATATCCGATTGCTGACCTCTGGCGGTCAACATAATGATTTTGGTATGCAAGTAGTCTGGATTCTTCTTCAGTTTTTCACAAACCTGCAAACCATCCATACTGCCCGGCATCATAACGTCTAACAAAATGATGTGCGGTGCAACCGTCAATGCCAGGTTATAGCCACTATCACCGTTATCGGCCTCGTGTAATTCATAGTCACCAAAATCGAGTGTCATACGAATTAATTTCCGGATATCTGCCTGATCTTCAACGATCAGTATGCGTTTGGTTTTCATTTTCGCCTCCGCTACACAACAACCTACAACGATGACCTACAACAAAGACTTGCATTCAATAATTGATCTCATTTTTTTTCGACCGCTTGCGCCACTCTTACTGATTGCATGCGCTGCATTAAAGCGACCATATCATGGGCATAGCGTTGCGCCTGCTGCGCATCCAGGACTTGCGTATCATTAACTGGCGCACCGGTTGCTAATTCCAGATTAAATTCGATGATGTCATCACCGTCGCCTTCAACTACTGTCATGCGACCGCCATGTAAATGTAGAATTTGCTGGCAAATCGGCAGACCTAAACCAGGGCCTTTTGCTGGTGTACTACCTGGTTTAGAACCGCTGGCTTTTTTATCTTTAACGTATTCTTCAACCTGATTAAAAGGCACAAATAATTTTTTCTGTAACAGCGATTTACTGGCAAATTGCCCATGATTACGCAGGCTCAGAATGACGTGCGTACCTGTACAACGCAAGACGATTTCTAACCGCGATTTTGGTAATGCATGACGCGCCGCATTGTTGATCAACTCACGTAAAGCCCGCGTAAGCCAGATGCTACTTCCATAGACAGGAGGTAATTCAGCATCAAGACCATCTAAATAGATTTCCAGACCACGCGATTCCAACTGCTTATTCTCGGCATTCAAAGCGCTTGTAATCATGGTTTCAAAAAGCAAACGTTCCTGATCAACCAAAGGTGAAGTTCCAAATAGCTCCGCCAACATTTCGATTCTTTGCAAGCGTTCTGAAATCGCTTTGCCATTTTCTACCAGACCTTGCATTTCAGGCGAACTATCCTCTTCTGAAAAAAAATCCAGTTGTTGAGCGAACTGATGAATTGGTCGTGCCAGATCAATCCTGATGAATTCGTAGAAATTTTTTAAGGTCATTTCATAAAATTGTTTTTCGGTCTGAATGTGTGTCACGATTGCATACTGATCGGCAATTGGTAACGGCATCAGTTTGGCGATGCAGCCAGCGGGACTACCCAATTGTGTTGGCAGTGGGACACTCAAGGGCGCTTTACCAAATCCTGCTGCTAAATCGCGCACACCTTTGACTATTCGTGGATCAGGAAAAGGCATACCGATTTTGGCAGAAAATACGGTATTTCCTGGATCATTGACGTATTGCACGATGCCTTCTTTGTTCACAATGGCAACCCCATCGCTTAAAGCATCAAAGAAAATTTTCATCTGGGCATTCATGATCTGCTCCTGCACATTTTCCATGTTTCTACATACTTACTGATCGCTTTTAATAGCTGAGGCAACACAACCGGTTTTTTATAGCATTCGATTACTGAAGGTAGTCCACCCAAGTCATCCATTTCTTGTTTCGATAATCTGGTTGTGACGATGATCCTCATCGTTTCAGACCATGAGTGTTTACTCAATGTCGCTAAAAATTGAAAACCATCCACATGTGGCATCACGACATCGGTAATCAACAAATGTGGCGGTGCTTCACCTATCCGTATCAGGCTTTCGAGAGAATTTTTTATTGATAAAACCTTGATGGGAGCTCCGGGCATGCTGGCGTAAAAATCAGTCAGACTTGTATGCAAAGGCTGATCATCCACAACCAAAATATCAAATGTCTCTCCAGCATCCACAAAGGGAAAGCGCGCGGCACACATCGCATCGACAGAGCTTTTAAATATCCGCCGATGACCGCCGGGAGTTTTCCAGGCATGAAGACGACCTTGTGCCACCCACATTTGCACGGCTCTGATGCTGACCTTGAGAACTTCAGCGGCATCGCGGGTCGACATTGTTTCAGCATCAGGATCAAGTTTCAGGTCGCTTTTCATGACGTACCTCGCTTCGTTTTTTTCATACTATGCGTTTATTTCGTATTTACAAGGAGCAACATTTCAACAATTGTTAAATCTACTTATGAAGAATATTTAATAAATAACTTGCTTTAAAAAATATTCCCGATCAGGCTAATTTGACTTTCGACATCTAGGAAACACATGTAATTAGCAAAAAACATACATAACGAAATTCCCTTTTGCCTCTTCAAAGCCAGTTACAATCACGGCTTATGCATATTTTTTAAAAAGTTTTTATGGCACGCCTGCAATTAGAATTTCCTGAAGACCAGTACTACTTTTCCACACCCCTGACAGTTCGGGTGACCGATATCAACGGCGCAAATCATCTCGGCAATGATTCAATGATTTCTATGATTTCGGAAGCTCGGGCACGATTTTTGTTTGAATTTGGTATTCGCGAAACCGCACAAGAAGGTATTGGTATTATCGTGACTGATCTGGCAACGACTTATAAGGCCGAGGCGCATGCGCGTGATCAATTGCTATTTGAAGTCGGAATGATGGATTTTAATAAATATGGCGGCGATATTATTTTCCGCATCTCTCGCCCCGCCAACCAGACCTTAGTCGCGATGGCAAAATCGGGTTTTGTTTTCTTTGACTATCAGGCTGGAAAAGTCGTAGCAATGCCGGACGATTTCAAGGCAAAATTTTCCCGCGTTAATTACATCGATTAGATAAAACCCAGCTAGATTGATTGTCCACCAGCACTTATGGCCTCAGAAGGATTGCTATGCAAGTAGTTACAAATATAGTTGTCGCACTCATCGCAGTTTTACATGTGTACATTCTGGTATTGGAAATGTTTTTGTGGGAAAAACCAGCAGGATTGCGTGCATTTCGGCAAACCAAAGAGTCTGCAGCGGCGACAAAAGTACTAGCTGCAAACCAAGGCTTATATAATGGCTTTTTAGCGGCCGGATTGTTCTGGGGTTTGCTGTTGGGTGCGGCTGGTCATGATGTAAAAATTTTTTTCCTGTCTTGCGTGTTTATCGCTGGCGTTTATGGTGCTGCGACCGCCAGCCGCAAGATTTTGTTCATACAGAGTGTTCCGGCGGCAATCGGTTTGATATTAGTTTTTCTGGCATAAGCCACAACAAAAATGGCAGAGTGATCTCTGCCATTTTTGTTTTCGAGCCAATGCGACAATGACTATATAAAAATTACAAATACAGCATGCGGTGTCGTTCTTCTTCGGAAGGTTCGATATTACGCTCTTCATAAAACGCATAAATCGCGTCGACAATATTGGCTGGTTCATCAATTAATTGCACCAGATTCAGGTCTTCTGGCGCAATCATGCCATTACCTGCCATTTGCACCTTGATCCATTCGAGCAGACCGCTCCAAAAGGTAGTTCCAACCAATATCACCGGTATGCGCCGGGTTTTTCCCGTCTGCATTAAGGTCAAGACTTCACTGACCTCGTCCATGGTGCCAAAACCGCCGGGATAAACCACGTAGGCATCAGCGTATTTTACAAAGGCGACTTTACGTGCAAAGAAATGACGGAAAGTCAGGCTGATGTTTTGCCAGGGATTGCTTTTTTGCTCATGTGGCAATTCAATATTGAGACCTACAGAGGCCGATTTGCCTTCATAAGCACCTTTATTAGCCGCCTCCATAATGCCAGGGCCGCCTCCAGATACCACTGCGAACCCTTCATCGGACAAGCGGCGCGACAAATCGACACAACTTTGATAATACGGGTCATCCGGCTTGATTCTGGCTGATCCGAAAATCGTCACCGCAGGGCCAATATTTGAAAGGCGCTCGGTAGAGTCGATAAACTCTGCCATAATCGTGAACATATGCCATGATTCACGCGCTTTTAAGGCAGTTGCCTTATCTTTGTCCATAATCTGGCGCAACCTAGTCACATTTTTTCTGTTCTCGTTCATATGCAAAATACCCTGTTGTTAGTTGATGGTTCCAGCTATTTGTACCGTGCTTTTCATGCTATGCCTGATCTGCGCAACCCGCAAGGCGAACCCACCGGTGCCATTTACGGCATGATCAATATGTTGCGCCGCCTGCGTAGCGACTATCCGGCAGCATACATGGCGTGCGTATTTGATGCAAAAGGCAAAACATTCCGCGACGATTTATATCCGGAATACAAAGCCCAACGTGCACCAATGCCTGACGATCTGCGACTGCAAATTGAACCTATCCATGAAGTCGTCAAAGCCATGGGTTGGCCAATTCTGATGGTCGAAGGCGTAGAAGCCGATGACGTGATCGGCACACTGGCGGTAGAAGCCAGCAAAGTCGGTATGAATACCGTGGTATCAACAGGTGATAAAGATCTGGCGCAACTGGTCAATCCACAAGTCATGTTAATCAACACGATGACCAATGAAAAAATGGATGAGCCTGGCGTATTAGCAAAATTTGGTGTGCCACCGAACCGCATCATCGACTATTTGACACTGATTGGCGACACCGTCGATAACGTCCCGGGCGTGACAAAATGCGGCCCCAAAACGGCGGTCAAATGGCTGACGGAGTTCGATAGTTTAGATGGTGTGATCGCGAACGCTGACAAAATCAAAGGCGTGGTCGGTGATAACCTTCGTGCGGCACTTGAATGGTTACCACGCGGTCGTGAATTGATTACAGTAAAAACAGATTGCGACCTTGCCGCACATTATCAATCGATACAAGCGAGTCTGGTATCGCAAGCAGAAAGCAAAGAAGCAATGCTCGCTTTCTTCACGCGCTATGGTTTTAAAACCTGGTTGCGTGAATTATCCGGCGATGCCACAGCTGGCGCAACACCACTTAGCTCTGGATCTGCATCTACCTCTTCGGGCAATACGCCAGCACAAGCTGGTTTATTTAATGAAGACGCAAACGCCAATCAAAGCGAAGCGAAAGTCGTTATTAAAAACTATGAAACCGTGTTGACGGAAGCGGCATTGGATGAATGGATTCATCGCATCAACGCCGCCAGTTTAACCGCCGTGGATACGGAAACCACCTCATTAGAACCAATGACAGCACAATTAGTTGGCATCTCACTGTGTTGTGAAGTCGGACACGCTTGCTATATCCCCGTCGCACATAATTACGGTGACTGTCCAACACAGCTATCGAAGGCATTAGTGTTAGAAAAACTCAAGCCATGGCTGGAAGATGATAGCAAAGCAAAAGTTGGGCAAAACCTGAAATACGACACCCACATTTTTGCGAATCAAGGTGTACATCTGCGCGGTATCAAACACGATACCTTGCTGGAATCGTACGTATTTGAATCGCATAAATCGCATGATATGGATAGTCTGGCTTTACGTCATCTCGGAAAAAAAACCATTAGCTTTGAAGAAGTGTGCGGCAAAGGCGCTGCACAAATTTGCTTCGATCAGGTCGATCTGGAACGCGCCACCGCCTACGCCGCTGAAGATGCTGACATCACACTGCAATTGCATCTGGCGATGTGGCCAGAAATAGAGCCTGACGCCAATCTGCAGCGCGTTTATCACGACATAGAATTGCCAACATCTATCGTTCTGCAAAAAATTGAACGTAATGGCGTTCTGATCAACAAAGACCTGCTGGCAACACAATCGAATGAAATCGGCAAACGCTTGTTAGAGCTGGAACAAAAAGCCTATGAACTCGCGGAACAACCATTTAATCTAAATTCCCCAAAGCAATTGGGTGAAATTTTCTTTGGCAAACTCGGTCTGCCGGTCGTCAAAAAAACACCTTCAGGTGCACCATCAACTGATGAAGAAGTATTGCAAAAACTGGCGGAAGATTATCCACTGCCAAAAGTGTTGCTGGAATACCGTGGTTTAGCGAAACTCAAATCGACCTATACCGATAAACTACCAAAAATGGTCAACACCAGTACAGGCCGTGTTCATACCAATTATGCGCAAGCCGTAGCAGTGACCGGTCGATTGGCTTCGAATGATCCGAACTTGCAAAATATTCCGGTACGCACAGCCGAGGGGCGCCGCATCCGTGAAGCGTTTGTTGCCGCTCCTGGCAATGTGATTATCTCTGCCGACTATTCGCAAATTGAATTGCGTATCATGGCGCATATTTCTGGTGATGCGAGTTTGCTCAAAGCGTTTGCTGATGGCGAAGACGTACACAAGGCAACGGCATCAGAAATTTTCGGTGTCTCGCTGCCAGAAGTAACCAGCGAACAACGCCGCTATGCCAAGGTCATTAACTTTGGCCTGATCTATGGTATGAGTGCATTTGGACTGGCAGGTAATCTTGGTATAGAACGCAGTGCGGCGCAAAACTATATCGACAAATATTTCCAACGTTATCCAGGCGTCGCGCAATATATGGCTGATACACGCACCAAAGCCAAGGTACATGGCTACGTCGAGACTGTATTTGGTCGCCGTCTGTGGCTGGCAGAAATCAATAGCCCAAATGGTCCACGCCGTCAGGGTGCAGAGCGTGCGGCGATTAACGCGCCTATGCAAGGTACAGCTGCAGACTTAATTAAGCTGGCAATGATTGCGGTACAAAATTGGCTGGAAACAGATCACCTGCAATCCAAAATGATTATGCAAGTTCACGATGAATTGGTGCTCGAAGTACCAGAATCTGAACTCGAACTGGTCAAGAAAAAATTGCCGGAACTGATGGCCAATGTCGCTCAATTAAATGTCCCGTTATTGGCTGAAGTCGGCGTCGGCACAAACTGGGAAGAAGCGCATTAAATCAGCCTGAAATTAAAAAAGCCGTGCAATCAGACAATGCTGACTGCTCGGCTTTTTTTATGATGCAAAGTTTATTTCTTTTCTTTCAACCATTCTGCATGAGCAGATTCAGCGGCTTTGATAGCACGGTCAATATGTTCCAAAGCACGATGACGCAATTCATGTGCATCTGGATTGTCTTCTTCTTTATCGATATCAGCATGTGCCTTTCTCAGCGTTTCGATCGCTTTCAATAAACGGCTGCCGTGTTCTTTTACGTCAACACCAGGATGATCATTGAGGTCCTTACCGTCATCAATAGATGCCCGTTTGATTTCATTAATCGCAGCATCAATTTCATTAATACCTTTATCTTCACCTGCATAAACTTTAGCATCACCCGCTTGGTGATACAGAAACCAGCGTGCTGTGCGCAAATCAGTCAGTGCATGTAAATAAGCTGGATGTTTACCAGGTACCATCTGCGCCATCGACACTAAAGGGGACAACCCAACAACAAGTGCAAAAGGGATCAGGCATTTTACGAGTTTGCTCATGGCAATTCCTTTAAACAGATTTTAAGAAGTCATTTTGATCATGCGCCGAACTACGATAATGAACATCAAATTTCATCATTTATTGATCGGTGCAGTGCTACCATTAACGGCCATTAAGAAAGACGGTTGACATTGAATATTCTTGTCGCTCCCATCATCTTCACCGCTAAAATTTGATCAAGCCGAGCATCATAGCCTTGCAAACAGCCATTTGTCATATTCAGAATGCATCGGCTTGTATCAGGAGTATTACAATATGCTTTTATGGCGTGAGAGAGGATTTTGAAAAAAAATTTGGGTGCAGTTGCAAGCCGATACGCTTTGCGAATAAAGTCATTTTGCGACAAACCTTCACTCACTAACAAGGAATACCGTAGCACTTCAACTGCATTCATCATTTATATTATTTATCTCATTATGCTAACCATTCTCCAAGCCGACTTACAGCAAGTGCAGCATGCAGACGATTTGGTATTGATGCTAAATACCTATGCCAGCGACCCCATGGGTGGTGGCGAACCGTTATCAGATTTTGTACGACAAAACCTGATCGCCGAATTACAAAAGCGCCCAAATATTCGTGGTTTTCTCGCCTATCAGAATGATCAGGCGGTTGGATTTGCCATTTGCATAGAGGGTTTTTCTACGTTCGCTTGTAAGCCTTTACTGAATATCCATGATTTTGGCGTACATCCCGATTTCAGAGGATGGGGAATCGCCAAAAAATTATTAGGCTTCATCAGCGATTTTGCGCAAACCCACGCTTATTGCAAAATCACTCTGGAAGTTTTACAGGGCAACGCGCCAGCACATGCTTTGTATATAGATCAGGGATTTAGCAGTTATGAATTGAATCCCGCCATGGGTGGAGCAATCATGATGCAAAAAAAGTTTGCTTAGCAATGAACAAATACAGTACGAAAAACAGGACGATCTTTTCCGTGTTTTGGAGGCAATTTCCTAAATAAATTGATGCCTGCATGTACCTGCGGTAAAGACAGCAATTACAATGTTGTTCGACATTCATGCGGATTAAGAGATATTTCCTCATTCAGGTTTAGTAATAAATAAAAAGTAATAAGCAAAGCGGATCGATTCAACAACATCGTTTAAAGGAAAACAAATGACTATTGATTTCAAAGGCAGAGTTGCAATTGTGACTGGAGCTGGTGGCGGTTTAGGGCGTGAGCATGCATTAGCACTGGCGGCACGCGGTGCCAAAGTAGTCGTTAATGATCTTGGCGGTGCGCGCGATGGCTCCGGGTCATCGTTAACCGCAGCACAAGCAGTCGTAGAAGAGATACGTGCTGCTGGCGGTGAAGCAATCGCCAATGGTGCCTCCGTGACAGATTTCGCCGCCGTGCAAGCGATGGTCGCAGAGACGATCGCGCAATGGGGTCGGGTCGATATCCTGATCAATAACGCAGGGATTTTGCGCGATAAAAGTTTCGCCAAAATGGAAATTGATGATTTCAAACTCGTTATGGATGTCCATCTGATGGGTGCCGTACATTGCTGTAAAGCGGTGTGGCCAGTCATGACTGAACAAAAATATGGTCGTATCGTGATGACGACTTCATCATCAGGCTTATACGGAAACTTCGGACAATCGAACTATGGCGCGGCAAAACTGGCGTTGGTAGGATTGATGCAAACCTTGTCGTTAGAAGGCGCCAAATACGATATTCGCGTCAACAGTCTGGCACCTACCGCAGCTACTCGAATGACAGAAAGCTTATTCCCTGCCGAATTTTTACAGGCACTCAAGGCCTCAGACGTGGTACCCGCAATGTTGGTGCTGGCAGCCCAGGATGCGCCAACCCGCGCCATCCTTTGTGCCGGAGCGGGTAGTTTTGAAGCAGCTAATATCACGTTGACGCCAGGAATCTGGGTCGGTCGCGGTCAAGATGCGCCTGAGCAACTCGCTGCCCGTTTGGCAGAAGTACGCCAGCGCGAAGGCGAAACTGTGCCTGAAAGTGGCACCGCTCAAGGGCATCTGGAATTGAGCAAGGCCATGAGTAAAATGCAAAAAAATTAAGAAGTTCTTGCCTATATGAGTTTCGTTCGCTTGCATATTTAACAAGCGAACGAAATTTATACTCCACCTGAGTATGATTCTATTTTGGGAAATTTCTTCTTATTTTATAATGGGATGAAATATATACTCCCCCTATTTTTCGTATTTTTGAAGTCCTAAACAAAACAGATTGCTGACGCCAGCGAAAGTCTGTGCCAAACTAAGCTCATGACACTCACAGAATTAAAATATATTGTCGCCGTCGCCCGGCAAAAGCATTTCGGTCATGCAGCAGAAGCTTGTTTTGTTGCACAACCGACGCTGTCCGTTGCGATCAAAAAACTCGAAGATGAGTTGGGAGTGACCATATTTGAACGCGGTGGAACAGAAGTTTCAACCACGCCACTCGGTGCGCAAATCGTCGCGCAGGCCGAGCGGGTTCTTGAGCAAACTGCTGCAATTAAAGAGATTGCTAAACAAAACAAAGATCCTCTCGCCGGCTCTTTCAGACTCGGTGTGATTTATACCATTGGCCCTTACCTGCTGCCAACTTTAGTCAAAACGATGATACAGCGCGTGCCGCAAATGCCGCTGGTGTTGCAGGAAAATTTTACCGTCAAACTCATAGAGCTATTACGCCAGGGCGAATTGGATGCGGCGATTATGGCTTTGCCGCTCCCTGAACAAGGAATGATGGTTCAACCGTTATATGATGAGCCCTTTGTCGTTGCCATGCCCAAAGATCATGCCTGGGCCAAACGCAAAGAAGTTTCGTCAGAAGAATTGAAATCAGAAACCATGCTGTTGCTCGGTAATGGTCATTGCTTCCGCGATCAGGTGCTGGAAGTGTGTCCGGAAATGGCTCGTTTCTCAACCACAGGTGACGGCATCGCCCGCACCTTTGAAGGCTCATCCTTAGAAACCATACGCCATATGGTGGCGTCAGGAATAGGATTAACTGTGCTACCAATCGCATCAGTACCCGACATGGAAACCACTGATGGCATGTTGCGTTACGTGCGCTTTGCCAAGCCGGTTCCGGATCGCCGCGTGGTGATAGCCTGGCGCAAGAGTTTTACCCGCCAGGCTGCGATAGAAGCGATACGCGAAGCCGTACTCGCCTGCGACCTGCCAGGTGTCACCATGTTAAACGAAAGCGCCAGCGCGCAATAAAGTCGTGACGCAATTTTTACTGACACAATCTTCTCTTCGTTGATTATTTTTATCAACCATGTATAGCCACAAGTGCTTTATGCTCCCACTCAAATTGGTACGGAGCGTCAGTGCTTTGCCTTAGTGTTCGAGATAGTTGGATCAAGAAGAGTTTCGATAGCAGCCGAAACAAGCGCCAAGAATTAACCGATTTCAATTCCTTATTCAGCGACGAAGATGCTCATTGACTCCATTACTACGCCTCGCCTGAGCTTAGGTGTTTTAAAACCAGAACATGCGAGCATTCTACAGCACTACCTGCAAGAAAATCGCCAGCATCTCGCCGCTTGGGAGCCTATCAGGGATGATCGTTATTTTGAACTAGCGCAATGCGAGGAACGCTTACATCAACAATTACAACAAATGGCAGCAGGGAATGGTGTGTTCCTGGCGCTGATGTGTGACCAACAAATGATAGGCAACTGCCATTTCAGCAATATCGTTCGTGGCGTATTTCAAGCATGCCATCTCGGCTATGCGATAGCACATACCCATCAGGGAAAAGGCTATATGACTGAAGCACTAAAGGCTGCCATTCAACATATGTTCGAACAAGAAAAATTGCATCGCATCATGGCAAATTACCTGCCAGAGAATGTGCGCAGTGCAGGCGTTTTAGAACGACTTGGTTTCGAAAAAGAAGGTTATGCCAGGTCCTACCTGAAAATCAACGGTGAATGGCGTGATCATTTACTGACCGCATTAATCAACACGACGGTGCCTGAATAATCTTGGTTCAGGATTCCCATCAAAAAGATTATAATGTTGTCTTTTTTGAACTTTTCAGATTCATTTCTGTCTACCGTCGTTCAATGTTTGCAGAGAGCTTGCTTCAACATGCTATTGCCCCGTCTTTACTACTCTTACGCCATTCTATGCCTACTCTTTATCTCACCACTAAGCATTGCGCAAACCAATACGAATAGTTCCGTTGATACGAACTTACCGCAAAATCGACCACGCATTGCTTTAGTACTCTCGGGCGGAGGTGCGCGTGGGTTCGCCCACATAGGCGTATTACGTGCACTAAGGCAAATGCGCATTCCGGTCGATATCGTCGTAGGGACAAGTATGGGTGCCGTCGTTGGTGGTGCCTACGCTGCCGGACGCACGCCAGAAGAATTGGAAAAGACGGTACATGATACCGACTGGGACAATGTCCTCTCAGATCGACCTGCCCGTACCGATTTAGATTTCAGACGTAAAGAAGAAGATACACTGATCCCGACCAGGATAGAATTTGCAGCAACCAAGAAAGGCGTGTTTCTACCTCCTGCGGCCGCTGGCAACGCAGCCTTAGAGAACGCATTGACACAATTGCTCCCCGAGGGCATGCGTGACCATCCTGTAAATCAACTAGCCTTACCTTTTCGTTCAGCCGCATCTGATTTATTAACGGGTGATCTGGTCGAACTGGACAACACGCCATTGCTGGCAACCATGCGCGCCTCTCTTGCGGTACCAGGTGTTTTTGCGCCGGTACGTATTAAAGAAAAGCTCGTCGTCGATGGTGGTCTGGTCAGTAATCTTCCTGTAGAAATGGCGCGGGCAATGGGCGCAGACATCATTATTGCAGTCAATGTCGGGACACCTTTAGCCAAAGAGCATCAATTGCAAAGTGCCGTCGATGTGGCAACGCAAATGCTGCAAATCCTTACCGAACAAAATGTGCAACGCTCAATCAAGCAATTAAAATCCGATGATATTTTAATTTCGCCCAGTCTTGATGGCATTAGTTTTCTTGATTTCGCCCAATATCCACGCGCCATCAAAGCGGGAGAAAAAGCCGTTGAAAATTTAAAAGAAAAATTGCAAAACCTGAGCATTTCTCAGGAAAAATTTTCTTCCTACGAAGAGCACCGTTTATACACCGGATCAATCACTAAAACACCCATCACAGCATTGCCGGTTGCAAAGATCGAAGTCGAGGGCACGCAATACATCAACCCAATTGCTTTGATTTCTCAGACAGGATTAGAGGAAGGTCAGGTACTGACTCAAGAGCAAATTCGTAAGGCAACAACGCGACTTTATGGTCGGGGAGATTTGGACAACGTCGAAACCATGATCAGCGATAAAGAAGGAGAACGCAGTGTTCTGATTAAACCAACTGAATCGAATTCCAGTCGCAATCGCCTGCGCTTCGGAATGGAACTCGCCAGCAATTTTTCTGACGAAAATAGCTTTTCCTTAGATCTGATGCACGTCGCTTCCTCACTTAATTCATACGGAGGGGAGCTACGTACGTTGGCAAAAATTGGTAGCGTCAGAAAATTCAAAACGCAGTTCTGGCAACCTTTAGCACCCGCTTCACAGTGGTATATTGCGCCAGCAATCGAATACAGCGCCCGCAACCAAAATGTTTATGATAGCGGAGTCAAGATCGCCAACAGAGAAATCAGCAACACCAGTGCCACATTTTTAGTAGGACGACAATTCGGTAATTGGGGAAGCCTTGAAGCGGGTATAGAGAGAGGGTATAGAAAGATTAACTCGGAATTATCATCAGACCCTGAACAAACTTTCGATCCTAATCTGCGCTTTTTTGACACTACCCAAATTATTAATTTTAAAGTAGACACACTCAATTCGCTCGTTTTCCCTACGCAAGGCAGTTACGTCAATGCCATTTGGCAAAGATCACCAAGCAAAGTCTCAGGAGAACCTTCCACAGCGGAATCCACCATCAGTGCCTTGCGGGCGTTTGAATATGGCGACTGGTCAGGACACATATACGGTGAGTGGTCGCGTACACAAAACAAAGATCCGGATACACCGCTGGGTGGTTTTCTGAGATTATCAGGATTACCAACGAACTCGTTGAACGGCGATAGAAGTGTGTTTGGGCGGATCGTAGTAGCGCGTAAAATAGGTGCACTGCCCAGCACAGTGGGTGGCGCGATCCGCTTTGCCTTGTCCGCGGAAGTCGGAGGTACCTACGGTACGACCGAACCTTTTAGCAGAGGTATTTTAAAGCAGGCTGGTAGCGCTAGCTTGTCAGTCGACACCCGCTTTGGCCCACTGTTTTTTGGTGCTGGAGCAACCCGTGGCGCGGGCTCCGCCGTCTATCTTTTCTTAAGCCCTATCTGGTGAGTCGTACGTGGGAGTTCAGGTTTAGTCTCTGGGCGGCGTAAAGCAGTCAAGGCAGAAAATTCCCATGATTGGAAACCAACCAAGAGCGTAAATCCATCGCGCTCTTCTGGTTTCAAACGGCGATCATCTTGCTGCAAACGCGCGAGCTCCGCAGCAAGGTGCTGAATTTTTTGTACGATTTCCATGGCGCTACGATCAGAAACCCGTGCCGGTACGCAAAGCAAGGTTTCACCAGTGTGATTAAAAGTACCTTTAAAATAATCACTCACGACGTGATCGCGGAAAAACTGCTGCACGGGGCCGTCGGGGCGCCAATGAAAAGCTGGTGAAACGTTCAGACGATAACGATTATTTGGACGTAACTCAATCAGTTCCAACTTATCCAGGGCAATCAAATGCAGGACACATTCGGCCTGACTCAACTCATACGTTTCAACAATCTGCTCCAGCGTCCAGTGACCTAGGCAAGAAATAGCGACCAACAGAAGCTTGGCGTCTGCAATCAGAGATTTTTCCTGTTCCAGCGTTAAGGTATCAGAATGCGGTGTCACATCCGCCGCTTGGCGAAACACGTCTTCCAATGCGATACCGGCTGCTTTGCAGATTTCTGCCAGGCGCGATAAGTTCATATCCTTTTGGCCGAACATACGCTTCACGCTGGACTCGCTCATTCCTATCCGTTCAGCCAGAATTTTGTAGGTCACTCCAGCAGCCCGAAGCTCAGCGCGCAATACATTCAGTAATAACTCAGGTGAACTCATGGCTTCCCTTTAAAATTGAGATTTTGAAACAATAGCATCAAATTTCGATACCATAGATACTGTTTTCTAGACCTTAGAACATTTTACTAGTCCGAAGTTTTATGAATTGCGACACTACGCTCAGCAATCAATATTCTTGAATATTAAGTGAGTAACAACCGTCTGACAAAGCCAACGTGGTGTTCTGGTCAGACATTTCTCTGACGTAGTTGAGCACTTGCTTGATTACTGTGAGCGTAGCGGGTGAATCGTGTCTCCTCCACCATTTGCCCGCTGAATCCCAACATCAGACATGGAAGGTGTTTATGAAAACGATCATCCGCTATAGCGCCTGTATTCTGGCCACAGGTATCGTCTTTGCTTCCGGCTACATGCTTGGACAACAGCACGGGATAGAGCAAGTATCGAATCGTCATCTGACAGATATGTCGAATCTAATCAGCGATTCCGAACCAGCAGAAAAAGACCTGATCACGCAAATGCCACGCCGCAAACCTTCAATGTTGATGTGAATTTCTCAGTTGCTTTAATCAATTCGCTTCTGCGTGTGCGGATCAAATCTGTGCATGCTATCAAAGGTAAATCCTGCCGTCGTCTTCTGCCCAACGCTCACTGGCGTTCCCACAGGTGCACGTACAACAACTTGCTGACCGGCGCAGCGTCCATGAATCAATAAATCGGCACCTAAAGACTCCACCAGTTCGACCTCAAATGGTAAGCCAGGCATACCGATAAATAAATGTTCAGGACGCACACCGAGTATAGTTTCGGTATCGGCCTCAGTCTGACGTTGCAGATGCAAAGGATGGAATGGCAATTCGAATTTAACCTCGCCTATCGTCATCCAATGTCCATCGCTACTGATTTTACCTTGCAGCAGATTCATTGGCGGCGAGCCGATAAAGCTCGCTACAAAACTCGTGGCTGGCCTGGAATAGACTTCATCTGGTGTACCAATTTGCTCTGCCACGCCACCATTCATCACAATCATGCGCTGCCCTAAGGTCATCGCTTCCACCTGATCATGCGTGACATATAAGCTGGTCGTTGCCAATGCTTTATGCAGTTTCTGAATTTCCAGGCGCATTTGCACACGTAACTTGGCATCCAGATTTGACAATGGCTCATCAAACAAAAAGACCGCTGGTTCACGCACAATTGCACGCCCCATCGCTACTCGCTGACGTTGGCCACCAGACAGAGCGCGGGGCGTACGATCGAGTAAATTTTCCAGTTCAAGAATCTTGGCGGCCTTATTAACGCGGTCTGTAATTTCCAGTTTTGAATAACCGCGTATCTTCAAGCCATACGCCATGTTTTCAAAAACACTCATGTGCGGGTACAGCGCATAGTTCTGAAACACCATCGCAATATCGCGGTCTTTTGGCTCCAGGTCATTGACGACTCTGTCACCGATCACTACATCGCCTTCGCTAATTTCTTCGAGACCAGCGATCATGCGCAACAAACTCGACTTACCGCAGCCTGAAGGACCAACGATAACGACAAACTCACCATCATCAATATCGACAGAAACACCATGAATCACATTCACTGCTTTTTTGCCGTGACCGTATATTTTTTTTACGTTTTTTAAGTGGACTTGTGCCATCTTCACTCTCTATACAAATTCTTTATTTTGCGGGTTGCTCGCTGCGAAAAAAAGCCATTATTTTTCTGAGTCAACCAATCCTTTGACAAACCATTTCTGCATCAAGATGACAATCAATCCCGGTGGCAGCATCGCCAACAATAGAGTGGTCATGACCAGATTCCATTCGACAGCAGCGTCGCCACCAGCAATCATGCGCTTAATCCCGACACCAATCGGATACATATTTTGGTCAGTCGCCACCAACAATGGCCATAAGTACTGATTCCAGCCATAAATGAACATGATCACAAACAGTGCCAGCAAATTAGTACGTGATAAAGGCCAGATCACATCTTTAAAGAAGCGTAATGGTCCCGCGCCATCGATGCGCGCAGCTTCGGCCAGCTCGTCAGGAATTGTCAAAAAAAACTGCCTGAAAAGAAAGGTCGCTGTTGCTGAAGCAATCAGGGGTACAGTCAAACCGGCGTACGAATTGAGCATACCAAGATCAGAAATGACTTTATAAGTCGGATTAATCCTGACTTCGACTGGCAACATCAGGGTCAGAAAGATCATCCAGAAAAATAAACGTCTGCCCGGAAAGCGGAAATACACCAAAGCAAATGCAGACAACATAGAAATCGAAATTTTTCCAACGGCAATCAGCAATGCAGAGGCAAGGCTTACCCACAACATACGCGCAACCGGATTAATATCTACATTGGCACTCGCACCGCCATTGAGCACTGTCACAATGTTATGCCATAGCTGATCGCCGGGAATTAAAGAAATCGGTGCTAGTGCTGCCTGGTCGGAGGTTTGCGTGCTGGCGACAAATGCAATGTAAATCGGAAATGCAATCAGCAACACACCAAAGATCAAGACGAAGTGACTCAGCGCATCCAGAAAAGGTCTACGTTCTATCATGTTCAATACTGCACTTTCTTTTCTACATACTTAAACTGCACTACTGTCAGCACAACCACGATCAACATCAAAATAACAGACTGCGCCGCAGCGCTACCAAGATCACCGCCTTTAAAGCCATCATTAAACACTTTAAACACGAGAATCTCGGTTTCTTTACCTGGACCACCCTGCGTCGTGGCTTCTACGATCGCAAATGTATCAAAGAACGCATACACAATATTGACGACTAACAGAAAAAAACTGGTCGGTGTCAGTAAAGGCAGAACGATAGAAAAAAAACGCCGAACCGGTCCGGCACCATCAATTGCGGCTGCTTCAATCAAGGATTTTGGAATCGACTGCAACCCAGCAAGGAAAAATAAAAAGTTATAGCTGATCTGCTTCCACACTGCCGCTAACACGATCAAAATCAACGCATGCTGGGCATTCAGCAAATGGTTCCATTCAATACCAACGTGGCGCAACAAATGGGCAACAACACCGAGCGTAGGATTAAGCAAGAACATCCATAAAACACCGACAACAACGGGGGACACGGAATACGGCCAGATCAGCAACGTTTTATAGACAGCTGCACCGCGTACCACGCGATCAGCAAACACGGCGAGAAGCAAGGATATGCCCAGCCCCAATACCGCCACTAACACGGAAAATATGCCTGTCGTTTTAAACGAAGTCAGATAGCTGGGGTCGGCAAATAAGGTGTTGAAATTATCCAGCCAGACAAACTCACTGGACAATCCAAATGCATCTTGTAGCAAAACTGATTGATATAGCGCTTGTGCTGCCGGCCAGAAAAAAAATAAAACTGTCACAATGAGCTGCGGTGCCAATAAAGCGTAGGGCACCCATCGTGAGCGAAAACGCGCTCGTTTTTCCAAGAATCACCTTCTGATAAAAATAGTCAAATCAAGACAATCGATACAACCGATACAATCATTAAGCACGATATTAATTGCAGTATCGAACTTAAAAAGTCCCCTCACTTTTAGTGTCATCGCGAGAGCATTTGCTTGTACCCAGCGCAAAAGCTATCGCGACGATATCATGAGGTCGCTTATTTATTAGCTTTTTCGAAGCGAGATAATAAATCATTACCCCGTGTTACGGCTGCATCTAAGGCTTCTTTCGCTGTCTTTTTTCCGGTCCAGACAGATTCCAATTCTTCATCAATCACAGTACGGATTTGTGGAAAGCTACCCAGACGGATGCCACGTGACTTATCTGTCGTTTTTACCACCATTTGCTGAACCGCGACTCCTGTGCCTGGATTTTTTTCATAGAAGCCAGATTTTTTAGTCAATTCATACGCAGCCGTGGTGATTGGCAAATAGCCCGTTTCTTGATGCCATTTAGCTTGTACTTCGGGTTGCGATAAGAACTTATAAAATTTAGCAACACCTTTGTATTCTTCATTCTTCTTACCACCCATGGTCCATAAAGAAGCGCCGCCAATAATCGTATTTTGTGGTGCCCCTGGTACGTCGGAATAATATGGTAAAGCACCCACACCAAATTTAAATTTGGCATTTTTGACGATCACGCTATAGACAGAGCTCGATGAAGTCAGCATCGCGCATTCACCCGAATAAAACTTCGCATCAGCTTCGCTCTTACGGCCTGCATACACAAAATAGCCTTGCTTAGCCCAGTTCGCCATATCTTCGATATGTCTGACGTGCAGAGGGCTATTGAATTTCAGACGCGCATCGAGTCCACCGAAACCATTATTTTTTGATGCGAAATCAACGTTATGCCATGCTGAAAAATTTTCCAGCTGGATCCAGGTTTGCCAACCAGTGGTGTAAGGGCATTTACTACCAGCGACTTTCAGGCGCGCGGCATCGGAAATCATTTCCTGCCACGTTGTCGGCGGTTTGTTCGGATCAAGCCCTGCTTTGGCAAACAACTCTTTATTATAGAAAAGCACCGTCGTTGAACTATTAAATGGCAACGACAACATCTGGCCGTTTGGCGCGGTGTAATAGCTAGCCACCGCCGGAATATAGACTGATGGTTCAAACTTTTCGCCAGCAATTTTCATCACTTCGGATACTGGCTTGATGGCGCCTTTAGCATACATCATGGTCGCCGTACCGACCTCGAATACTTGTAAAATATCCGGCGCATTTCCAGCACGAAAGGCAGCGATCGCGGCCGATAAAGATTCATCGTATTCACCTTTGTAAACCGGGGTAACCTTATACTCAGACTGGCTTTTATTGAATTCATCGGCCAGGTTATTGACTCTGTCACCCAGAGCACCTGTCATTGAATGCCACCAACTTATTTCGGTTACTGCTAAGGCGGGAGCGGCTTGTGTCAGCATCAACGCGGCCGAGGCAGCCAAGCCAAATTGTCGTAAAAATTTCATGTAATTTCCTGGAGTACAGATAATGAGCAGGACACTTGCAATAAATGGTCATCAGCAAGGCTCTTAAGGGTGTGCCAGTTGAAACCTTCACCTGGGCGCATTCAGCGCCTGGTTTGCAAAATACCTGATTAAATAAATAGATCGGCTAAGATAGCATTGAGACCACTTGATGTATAGAGGACTTATAATTCCATTTGATTGAAACAACAAACAAGTAAAAATGAACGCTTTTGTTACCCGTTGTCATTGGTATGTCAAATTAGTACGCTTAGATAAACCCATAGGAATTTTATTGCTATTGTGGCCTACTCTGGTGGCGCTGTGGTTTGCTTCCGCCGGTAAGCCAGATTGGAAACTTGTCTTCATTTTTAGTGTTGGAACCGTCTTGATGCGGTCCGCAGGTTGTGCGGTCAATGATTTTGCAGATCGCGATTTTGACAAGCACGTGAAACGTACTGCGGAGCGGCCACTGACGAGTGGCAAAATTTCAGGTAAAGAAGCACTGGCGGTGGCTGGAATTTTAGCTCTGATCTCGTTTGCGTTAATCCTGCCTTTGAATACATTAACCAAGCAACTTTCAGTGTTTGCGGTATTGATCGCCGTAAGTTACCCGTATTTCAAACGCTTTTTTGCACTCCCTCAGGCTTATTTAGGGATCGCGTTTGGCTTTGGCATACCTATGGCTTATGCGGCGGTTCAAAATGCTGTTCCTATGAGCGCCTGGATATTACTGCTTGCCAACGTGTTCTGGTCACTGGCGTATGACACTGAATATGCGATGGTCGATCGTGATGACGAC
This sequence comes from Cognatundibacterium jejuense, assembly GCF_014284255.1. Lineage (GTDB taxonomy): Bacteria > Pseudomonadota > Gammaproteobacteria > Burkholderiales > Burkholderiaceae_D > Undibacterium > Undibacterium jejuense. The sequence goes on along the minus strand of NZ_JACOFV010000003.1, from coordinate 181,099 downwards.
TTAAAAATAGGCATCCGCACTTCGGCAATAACGTTTGGTCGCTACGATGTGCTGGCGGTGATGTTGTGCTACGGCGCAAGCTTCTCCTTGATTTCTGTGATTGCGCACCAATATGGTTTAAGTAGCTGGTTTTTTGTAGGAATGGGTGTAGCAGTCGTTTGTGCGCTCTACCATTACACACTCATACGTGAACGTGATCGCATGCGCTGCTTCGCAGCGTTCAGGCATAACAATTGGCTGGGAGCCGCAATCTTTGCTGGTGTTGCACTTGACTATGCATTAAAGTAAAAGTCTGTATTTGCACAGGCAAGCATAATTCCTGGCAAGATATCTCATCCGCCCCTGCAGTTTGACCAGCACATGGTGCCGGATGACGTAAGGTGAACATAGCAACAATTGCATTGCTTTTTGATCTACCGCAAGTGTCGCAAGTCAAGTTGTACCTAGACTGAATCTGGATGTTTTATCTAAAACCAATTTAAAGGAACGAAGATGAGCTCTGTAGAACAGCAAAAAGACAAATTAATGGACGATTTGCATCAAGTTATACGTGATGCAGAAGACATGCTCAAAAACACTGAGCAACAATCTGGCGAAGGCTTTAAAGCAGCGAAAGCACGGTTTGAACATACCCTGAGAAATGCCAAAGCTGAACTGGCACGCGTTGAAGAACTCGTTGTAACCCGCACCAAAGACGCCGCCCGCGCAACCGATGTGTATGTCAAAGAAAACCCATGGCAATCTGCTGGTATCGCAGCCGGCGTGGGATTGCTAGTAGGGTTGTTGATCGGTCGCAATAAATAAATATGGCGATTCTTGACTCGCTAGGCCAACTGGCGGCGACCTTCATTGGCATCGTCCATACCAGGCTGGAACTGGCATCAGTAGAGATCGAAGAAGAATTGGGACGTTTTTTCTCACTTCTGCTTTGGTCTCTCGTCGCCCTTTTTTGCGCTTGTTTTGCGCTAGTTTTGCTCGCGGTACTGTTAATTGCGGTATTTTGGGAAAGTCACAGAATTATTGTCGTTACCGGCATGATTTCTGTTTTCTCCGCTGCTGCGCTGGGTTTGGGATTTTGGTTGAGGGCTCAGTTTGTTAAAAAACCGCGTTTACTTTCGCTCACATTATCAGAGCTAAGCAAGGATGCCTCTGCACTGCATGGCAATTCTTCACGCTCACCGATAGATTAACGAATTGATGACTATGAACCCGAATCAACTTGCGCAACGCCGCGAAGCTTTGTTAATTAAGATTCGGGCACAAAGGCAAGTACTCACTTTGCAAACGCAAGAGATCAGACAATCGCTCGATATTGCAGAATTTAGCTATCAGTGTGCTAGCAGCGTCATAACAAAAGTCAAACAACAGCCACTGGCAGCAATTGCAATTGCTGCAGTAGTATTTGTCATCAAACCAACTCGTATTGCGTCACTCTCAAGAACCGCGCTTAAAACCTGGCAAATATGGAAAACAATCGTGCCAGTGATTAAACGATTTAAGTCAGAGTCGAAAAATTCTCCCTGAAACCGCTTTATCTCAATGGACGGCGTGCGCTACTGAACGCTAATTGGCCATTCATTTTCTTGGCAGCAAACAGCCAGAGCCGTTCGTTATTATCTCCAGGGCGAGCGCCCTCCCACACCAATTCCCAGTTTTTATCATGCATATGTTCTGGCTTCTGTTTTTGAAATCCATTAATTAACAGATAATCGCAGCTAGTATCAGGAATGTTCTCTTGTCTATAGGTTGTAATGCCAGCAAAATATCTGAGCATCGCTCTTTCAGACTCACCTAAATCTTTACTCGCCATACAGTCAAAATTACCTGGCAATGCGGTTTGCATGGAAGAAAAAACACTACGATAGCTTTTCGCATGATCAACCCAGGGCATAAGCAATTGACTCATCAACATCCAGCTCAAACCCAGGCCAGCAACCCAGCTGACTAAACCGCGACCTTGAATTTTAGAGAGCGATCCAAGTCCGGCAAAGGCCAAGGCAGTTAAACCGAAGGCAAAAACAACATGCCAGAATTCAAAATGCGGTACAAATTCTCTTGGCAAGACTCTAAGCAAGAACATCCATTCTGGTGGAGATCCATTAATAGTCATGAGAGCCCACACCAACCAGATAAAGCCAATGACAAATCCAAAAATCATTCTTGCAGACCAATCCCAGATCTTATCCACACTTGCAGCCAGATTTCGAGCTGCAGGAGCGGCAATCAAAGCAATCGGCAAAAGCAAAGGCAGCGCGTAATTGTCACGCGCCGATGCTGCGCGCCATAACACGAGAAGCATAATCGCAAATACCAATCCACAAGCTTGTATCGCGGATGAAGTAAACAGGGAAGCGCGCTGACGCCATAGGGTAATCATTGCCAGCGGCATAGCTGGAAAAGCAAACCATGGTAAGGTGGTAATCCAAAAACCTTCCGTATGCGGAGCACCCAATTGCGCCACCGAAAAGCCAAAAAAACGTCCCACGTTATTGAGCCAAAACCAATCCATAAACAACGTGGGTGAGCGATGATACAAGCATACTGGCCAAATCAATAGCCACGGTGCAGAATATAACATCGCTAATTTTAAGACCTGCCAGTAGCTAGACTTACGCCACTGTTTGAATAAGAGCGGTAATAAAGCGACTGTCAGACCAAATACACCAAGCGCCAACACCCCTTTTGCCATAAACCCAATACCAACACCAGTTCCCAGCAATGCACCTGAGCGATGCGGGTTTTCATCAATGTGTACGAAACCCGCCGTAGCGACCGCAAAACCTGTCAACAAAGGCACGTCAGTTAACATCATGTGCGAATGCAATACCAGACCGAGGCAACCCAATAAAGAAAGAACGGCATAACGCCCGTAACCACGGCCCCACCATTGGCGTGCAGCCCAACCAGCAGCAATGCAGGTTACCGACATAAATATACCAGTCGCCAATCTTGCGCCATCATGCAATGCCAGCCACGGCGAGAAGGTTTTTGCCATGATAGTGGCAAGCCAATAATACAACGGTGGCTTTTCCATAAATGGTTCACCAGCCATGGTCGGAACAATCCAATCACCTGTTTCGAGCATGTGATGAATGATTCCGAAAATATATGTTTCGTCTTGCTTCCAAGGATCATGACCGATCAAACCCGGAACAAGGTACATTGATACTAGCAACAGTAATGCAATCCATGTCCAATCAAAAGACGCGAGAAGGCGTCTTGGACGTTCCAAGGAAAATGGCGCTTTTATGCTATTCAGAATGTATGTGTTCTGATAACCATTGCCGGCAGTAGCCTGAAGCAAAGATGTAAAGAAACTGCGAAACCAAACAAAAAATTCCATACAAAAGCCAATAAAAGTGCAATGGGGTTTGTGCGGTTTACTTTTTTGATTTCTCAGAAACTAAGAAACTTTCACCTGAAGGTGGTAAAGCGCAACACTTGGGGAGGATGTTACAATTGTTACAACTAACAGCATTAATCAACTATCAGTATCACATTGTATCCCATTGAGACAAAATTTTACGTTTGCACTTAACAAATAAGAGCCCAGATTCTAACTAGATGATAATAAAAACAACGCCAATTAAATTTAAGGCAAAAAAAATGAAGCCAACCATGAATGGACAGCTTCATTTACCACGTTAAAATTATCGTTAATGCAACTTATTCTAAGAAACAATCTTTATTGGTTTGTAGCAATTTGTATTAATTTTTCACTATTTATTCTTATTTACATTCATTAATTTTGTTGGCCAAACTCTTCTCCGAGTTCAGCTGCCCTGCTGGCAGCTACTTTAATCGCACGAATAATATGAGATTTGACGCCGTCCGCCTCCATACTGCTTAAGGCGGCATAAGTCGTACCGCCTTTAGACGTGACTCGTTCACGCAAAATAGATACGGCGTCACCAGAATGCATGGCTAGCTGGGCTGCACCTTCAAACGTTGCAACGGCAAATTGCTTGCCTTGCTCGGCACTTAGTCCTAGCTCTTGAGCGGCCTGCTGCATTGCTTCAATGAAATAGAATACGTATGCTGGACCACTGCCAGAAATAGCAGTCACCACGTCGATCAGTCTTTCCTCCTCGAACCACGCTGTAGAACCAACAGCCCGTAAAATTTCGTCTGCACACTGTTTTTCTGTTTCGCTCACTCCTGGCAACGCATACAAACCGGTAACACCTTTGCCGATTAAGGCGGGCGTATTCGGCATTACACGCACAATTTTGCTGTATGAATTTAACCAGCGTGAAATATCAGTAACACGTATGCCAGCAGCGATAGAGATCAATAATTGGTGCTTGATGTGCGCTGACAACGCTCCGACAACGTCCCTTAACTGCTGTGGTTTTACAGCGAGAATGATGACATCCATTTGTTGCAAGTGATGATCGATGCTTAGCGATGTACTAACGCCGAATTCCGTTTCCAAGCGGGTCAGCATTGCCTGACTTACATCTACTACATGAATATGTTTCGCAGGGACATCACCTTGCAACAGGCCACCAATCAAGGCAACCGCCATGTTGCCTCCGCCGATAAAGCCGATCTTCAATTTACTTTGCATAATTTCTTCTCCCGAAAATTGCCGTACCTATTCTGACCATGGTGCTACCTTCCGCGATTGCCGCATGTAAATCGCTGCTCATTCCCATTGATAAGGTATCTAATACGATACCGTGCTTACAGATTTCATCCTTGAGCTGCTTCAAATGTCTGAACGCTAATCGCTGTTGTTGCTCATCTTCGGTTGCTTCCGGTACAGCCATCAGTCCACGCAACTTAAGTCTGGGAAGTTGCGCGATTTTAAGCGCCAATGACAGCGCATCTTGCGGCAATACCCCGCTTTTACTCACTTCGCCACTGATATTGACCTGCAAACAAATATTCAAAGCTGTTAAATCGGCCGGACGTTGTTCAGATAAACGCTGCGCAATTTTTTCTCTGTCAACAGAATGTACCCAGGAGAAGTTCTCTGCAATCGGTTTAGTTTTATTACTTTGTATAGGCCCGATAAAATGCCACTCCAGTTTCAAGTCTGGCGAATGCTGCTGGATAAAATCAATTTTTTCCAACGCTTCCTGGAGATAATTTTCACCAAAAGCCATCTGTCCGCAGCTGGCAGCATCTAAAATAGCATCTGCACCAAAGGTCTTAGAAACAGCCAACAAACGCACTTGTTCTGGTGAACGTCCGGAATCGAGTGCAACAAGTTGAATATCAGCAAGTACGGCTTGCAAGTTGTCGGAAATTAAGGACATAATCAAGGAATCTCGTTTCTAAATTTTTAGTTGGAATTTGGTCACTTTTTGCTATACCCATCCAAAATCAGGCTTGTATTACAACGATCATCAGCGACACTCTCATTACCGGAATTATAAATGGACATTTCTGAACTCCTTGCGTTCTCCGTCAAGAATAACGCGTCTGACCTTCACTTATCTTCCGGCTTGCCACCGATGATACGGGTACATGGCGACGTCCGACGTATTAATTTGCCGCCATTGGAGCACAAAGACGTACATGAGTTGATTTATGACATCATGAATGACTCGCAGCGCAAGACCTATGAGGAACATCTGGAGTGTGATTTTTCCTTTTCAATTCCAGGTCTGGCACGTTTCCGTGTGAATGCGTTCAATCAGGAGCGAGGTCCGGCGGCTGTTATGCGTACCATTCCATCGAAAATCCTTTCGCTGGAACAACTCAACACACCTAAAATTTTTGCCGAATTGGCACTCAAACCACGGGGCCTGGTGCTGGTTACCGGGCCGACAGGTTCTGGTAAATCTACGACCCTGGCGGCGATGGTGAACCATTTGAATGAAAATGAATATGGCCACATACTGACTGTCGAAGATCCGATTGAATTTGTGCATGAGTCAAAAAAATGCCTGATCAACCAACGTGAAGTAGGCCCCCACACCATGTCGTTTCAAAACGCGTTGAAGTCGGCATTGCGTGAAGATCCTGACGCGATTCTGGTGGGTGAATTACGCGATCTGGAGACTATACGACTGGCGTTGACCGCCGCGGAAACAGGTCACTTGGTATTCGGTACTTTACACACCTCTTCTGCGGCAAAAACGATCGATCGTATTGTCGACGTATTTCCTGCCGAAGAAAAAGAAATGGTGCGATCCATGCTGTCAGAATCTCTGCAAGCAGTGATCTCACAAACGTTATTAAAAACCAAGGATGGCTCTGGCCGCGTAGCCGCCCATGAAATCATGTTGGGTACACCAGCGATTCGCAATTTAATCCGCGAAGCAAAGATTGCCCAAATGTACTCAGCAATTCAGACTGGTAGCAGTATCGGCATGCAAACACTGGATCAAAATTTGACTGATCTCGTCAGACGAAATGTAATCTCAGTAGGGACGGCACGCAGCGCAGCCAAAATCCCGGACAATTTCCCAGGTTAATTGATTGAAGTACATTTTGAGCAAATAGGACAAGAACAACAATGGAACGCGATCAGGCAACCAAATTTATGCATGACCTGTTAAGGCTCATGCTGACTAAAAATGGCTCGGATTTATTCATCACAGCAGATTTCCCGCCCGCATTTAAAATTGATGGCAGAGTAACTCCCGTCTCAAATCAACCGCTAACACCTGCGCACACGGTCGATCTGGCGCGCGCTATCATGAACGATAAACAGGCGTCAGAGTTTGAGTCAACCAAAGAATGTAATTTCGCAATCAACCCTGCGGGTATGGGGCGCTTTCGCGTTTCCGCATTCATGCAGCAGGGGCGCGTTGGCCTGGTTCTGAGAACCATTACCACCGCCATTCCTAAATTAGAAGACTTAGGCTTGCCTGAGCATTTGAAAGAAGTCGCTCTGACCAAGCGCGGTCTGGTGATCATGGTGGGTTCAACTGGCTCAGGTAAATCAACCACGCTGGCAGCGATGGTTGGACATAGAAATAAGAATAGCTATGGCCACATCATTACGATCGAAGACCCGATTGAATATGTGCATCCACATGGCAACTGTATTGTTACGCAGCGAGAAATCGGAATCGATACCGAAGATTGGGGTGCAGCACTGAAAAATTCTCTGCGTCAGGCACCGGATGTAATACAGATCGGCGAAATCCGCGATCGTGAAACCATGGATTTTGCTGTCGCCTTTGCCGAAACCGGCCATCTTTGCCTTGCCACCTTGCACGCCAACAGCTCGAATCAGGCCTTAGATCGTATTATCAACTTTTTCCCTGAAGAGCGCCGTGCGCAATTGCTGATGGACTTGTCTTTAAATCTGAAAGCCGTCATTTCACAACGTCTGATTCCTGTCAAAGGTCGCAAAGGCAGGATTGCAGCGGTGGAAGTGCTGTTAAACACACCTCTCATTTCCGATCTGATTTTCAAAGGCCAGGTGCATGAGATGAAAGAGATTATGAAAAAATCTCGCGAACTCGGCATGCAAACCTTTGATCAGGCGCTGTTTGATTTACATGAAGCAGATAAAATCACCTATGAAGATGCATTGCGTAACGCGGATTCCGTCAACGAATTACGCTTAGCAATTATGCTGCAGGGTAAAGATGCAAAAGACCGCGATCTCTCTGCAGGAACCAATCACTTAGGGATATTGTAAGTATGAATGCACTCGATTTTAACGCTAAGAATTTGCAAGGTCAGGATATTGATCTGAAGCAGTATTTGGGTCAGGTCGTGTTAGTCGTCAATACCGCCAGCAAATGCGGGTTTACGCCGCAGTACCAAGGTCTGGAGCAGGTCTATCAACAATTCAAAGACAAAGGTGTCGTTGTACTTGGTTTCCCATGCAATCAATTCGGTCATCAGGAGCCAGGTACTGCGGATGAAATCGGCAGTTTTTGCGAAAAAAATTACGGCGTTACTTTTCCCTTGTTTGAGAAAATTGACGTCAATGGCGATGCTGCCCATCCGTTTTTTACGAACTTGAAAAATGAGGCGCCTGGCTTGATGGGTACCAAGGCCATCAAATGGAATTTCACCAAATTTCTGATTAAAAAAGATGGCACAGTATTTCGCCGCTATGCGCCGCAAACCACGCCAGCATACCTGATCGCCGACCTCACTCAACTATTGGCTGAATAAGTCAGCAGTATTATTTTGAGACAACCGCGATTTTAAATTACCCCGAGAAGACGTAGTCCAAACGGTAAGAAAATCGCGGTAATCAATCCTGACAAACCCATCGCCAGTCCGGCAAACGCACCCATTTCCTGATTGATTTGAAACGCTCTGGCAGTGCCTATTCCATGCGCACTAACACCCAAAGCAAAGCCACGAATTGCATGGTCTCTGATTCTCAAAACATCGAGAATACCCGCCGCCATCATGGCACCGAGTATACCGGTGAGCATGACTAAGGCCGCAGTCAAAGAAGGTAGGCCACCTACTTTTTCACTCACACCCATAGCAATTGCCATCGTCACCGATTTCGAAGCCAGAGAAAGCACGGTAACCCGCGAGGCTCCCAATACATTCGCAATTAACATAGCGGTGGCAATCGCCGAAGCACTGCCTAATACCGCTCCCACCAGAAAAGCTTTCCATTGATATCGAAGTCGATTCATCTGCTGATACAGCGGAACGGCCAAGGCTACTGTTGCAGGACCGAGCAGAAAATGCACAAACTGCGCACCAGCGAAATACGTTTGATATGAGGTATGCGTACTCAGCAAAACCGTGACTATCAATGCAACGGAAATCGCAACGGGGTTAGCGAGAGGGCTGAATTTGCATTTGGTATAGATAAAATAAGCGATCTGATAAGCAATCAGCGTGGCGGTCAATCCTAACAAGGGTGACGCAGCGAGATAAACCCAGACCGCCGATAGTTGGTGATTCATTTTTGCAGCCACTTCACACAAACAGCGGTAACTACAATCGATACCGCCGTACTCACAATCAAAGCGATACTCAATGGCAGCCACTCTTCCGTGACCATTTTTCCGTGCACCATGATTCCTACGCCTGCGGGAATAAACAAGAGGGACAAATGTCCTAATAAAGTTTGAACACCGGGAACAAGTTTTGCTACTTCGCTTTTTCTTAGTACGAGGTAAATAAACAAGAACAACATACCAATCACTGGCCCGGGCACAGGTAATCCTGTCGCATAGACCATCCCCTCCCCCAGGCATTGGAAAATCAGTAAAACGGAAAAAGTTCGTATCATTTGTTCCTGGATTTTATTCAGAAAGCGCGGAATTCGCGAGTGCTCTGTCGATGAGTTCTATCCAATGTTTTACTGGCGTTTCCGTTCCCGATTGCAAATGCGTGAGACAACCAATATTGGCGGACAAGACCATGTCTGGCTTTGTCGCGAGCAGATTGTGTAATTTATTATCACGAAGCTGGTAAGAGATTTTTGACTGCAAGACCGAATACGTTCCCGCCGACCCACAACACAAATGGCTATCAGCGCACAATTGCACATCAACGCCCAAGGCCTTGAGCAAGCCTTCGACTTTGCCACGGATTTGCTGTCCATGTTGCAAAGTACAAGGCGGATGCCAGACGATGCGCTGCGATAATTTTCCTTGCAGTTTCTGGACTAATTGCGCTTCAAATTCCGGCAAAATTTCACTCAGATCGCGGGTCAAGGCTGAAATACGTTCCGCTTTTTGTGCATAGTTGGCATCATGCGCCAACATATGGCCGTATTCTTTTACGGTGACACCACACCCCGAGGCCGTCATGACGATGGCCTCAGCCCCCGCTTCTACTAGTGGCCACCATGCATCGATATTTCTGCGCATATCATCTAATGCCGCCTCATGATCGTTCAGGTGGTGACGTATCGCACCGCAACAGCCCGCCTTAGGGGTGACGATCAATTCCACACCAAGACTACTTAGCACACGCGAAGTGGCAGCATTGATATTCGGTGCCATGGCGGGTTGCACGCAACCATCGAGCAGTAACATTTTACGCACATGCGAGGTATGTGCCCAGCTTCCTGATTCCTGCCGGACGGGAACTTTATTCTTCAGACTTTGCGGTAATAGCGGACGCAAACTTTGCCCTAAACGCATGGCAGGCTGAAATATCCATGGTCTTGGCAAGATCGCCTTCAGCGTTTCTCTGACGATTTTTTGTGACAAGGGTCGTTGCACTTGCTGCTCTACAACCTGGCGCCCAATATCGAGCAAACGCCCGTACTGGACACCTGATGGGCAGGTGGATTCGCAATTTCTGCAGGTCAGGCAACGATCCAGATGTTGCTGCGTTTTTTCCGTCGCAGGCTTACCTTCCAGAACCTGTTTAATCAGGTAGATACGACCACGCGGGCCGTCCAACTCGTCGCCCATCAATTGATAGGTTGGGCAAGTCGCCGTACAAAAACCGCAATGCACACACTTACGCAGAATGTCGTCGGCTTCTTTGCCGGCACGTGTATTTTTTATAAAATCAGCGAGATTAGTTTGCATAGCGAATTAAAAGTCCTTGTACAAACGGCCTGGATTAAATATCCCAGCAGGATCAAATGCATCTTTAAGGCGTTGGTGTATGTGGAGCAAAGGCGCAGGCAGCGGCGTAAACACACCGATGCTTTTGTTACCGCCACGGAATAAACTGGCATGACCGCCAGCCGCGCTCGCAGCGGCACGTATGACCTCCGGCGTTTCATCGCTAAATAGCCAACGTTGTGCGCCCCCCCATTCGATCAAGGATTTTCCGGTTAAAGGCAATGCTACGGTTGTGGATGGCACAGACAAACGCCACAAACCATGCTCTTCATCTTGAGAAAAAAAGTCTTGTGTCTGTTCACGTAAAGCAGTCCAATAAGCTGCCGCGTCGTGCATCTCTTCACCGCCCAAAACTTGTCGCGCAGACCGTACTGCTGCCTCGGCACCGGACAATCTGAGCATTAAGCGACCAACATGCCAGCAACTGCCAGAAATTGGTAACGCTTGCCCTGCCCACAGATTCATTTTTTTTATCGCGTCAGCCTCAGATAAAGCAAATACCAAGGTCGTTTCTGCAAAGGGGCGCGGCAGTACCTTGATCGAAATATTTAGAACTAAGCCCAGACTCCCCATTGCTCCCGCTAACAAGCGCGACACATCGTAGCCAGCCACATTCTTCATGACCTGACCACCGAACTCTAAAATTTCGCCTTTGCCATCCATTAAAGTCGCACCAAGAACAAAGTCGCGAACAGCACCAACATAAGGGCGACGAGGACCGGATAAGCCCGATGCCAACATGCCACCCAAGGTTGCGCCGACACCAAAGTGCGGCGGTTCAAAAGCAAGCATCTGATTTTGCTCAGCCAATACGGCTTCGATTTCAGATAAAGGGGTTCCGCTACACGCGGTTAGTACTAATTCGGTTGGCTCGTAAGCAATGATTCCGCGATATAGACGGGTATCTACCACATTCCCAACAGGTTCTTGACCATACCAGGATTTGCTCCCGCCGCCGCGAATCTGCAAGGCGGTGCGCTGCTCCTTTGCCTGCAAAATTTGCTCTCTGAAACCTTGCAAAATAGTCGTCATTTCTGCCATTTTCTCTGTCGTCATCTCTGTCTTCATCAGTCAAATTATTTTTTGTTAGAGATTAAAAACGCGGTAAATCGGGAAATGCCAGGCGTCCTTGCTTGACATGCATGCGGCCATATTCAGCACACCGATGCAAGGTCGGGATCGCCTTATCCGGATTCAATAGAGAGCGGGTATCAAACGCACGTTTGACGGCAAAGAAGGCATCCAGCTCTGCGCGGGAAAATTGCACGCACATCGAATTTATTTTTTCTATGCCAACGCCATGTTCGCCGGTAATGGTTCCACCAACAGTCACGCAGAGCTCCAGAATTTCTGCACCAAATGCTTCGGCGCGCTCGAATTCACCAGGTTGGTTCGCATCAAACATAATCAGAGGATGCAGATTTCCGTCGCCCGCATGGAATACATTTGCACAGCGCAGTCCATATTTGGTCTCCATATGCGTAATGCCGATCAAGACTTCGGCCAGACGTTTGCGAGGAATCGTTCCATCCATGCAGTAATAGTCGGGGGAAATACGACCAGCAGCAGGAAACGCATTTTTACGTCCTGACCAAAAGCGCAAACGCTCTGCATCACTTTGAGATACCGCAATCGCTGTCGCACCGGCTTGTTCAAGCACAGCAGTCATGCGGGCAATTTCTTCTTCCACCTCTTCATTGGTACCGTCAGATTCACACAGCAATATCGCCTCGGCATCAATGTCATAGCCAGCTTTAACAAATGGTTCAACCATACGCGAAGAAGTCTTGTCCATCATTTCTAAACCTGCAGGAATAATGCCTGCTGCAATAACATTCGCCACGGCGTTTCCGCCTTTGACCACATCATCAAACGAGGCCATGATGACACGCGCTACCTGCGGTTTGGGAATCAATTTCACGGTCACTTCGGTGACGATACCTAACATGCCTTCGGAACCAATAAACACGGCTAACAGATCCAAGCCAGGCGCATCCAAGGCTTCACTGCCGAGTTCGACTACGTCACCATCAACGGTGACAACACGCACCCGCAAGACATTGTGTACCGTCAGCCCATATTTAAGGCAGTGCACACCACCAGAATTCTCGGCGACATTGCCGCCTATCGTGCAGGCAATTTGTGAGGATGGATCTGGGGCGTAATATAAATCGTGCGCAGAGACGGCTTCAGAAATAGCGAGGTTGCGCACGCCAGGTTGTACAACAGCTGTTCTGGCATAGGCATCGACTTTGAGAATTTTATTCAGCTTCGCGGTGGACAACACAATGCCATCGGCAATCGGCATCGCACCACCAGACAAGCCCGTACCTGCACCACGCGGCACAATAGGTACTTGCAAACGACGACAAACTTCCAGCGTAGCGATAATCTGTGATTCGTTTTCTGGCAAACAAACGACCATAGGGAGCTGGCGAAATGCCGCCAGTCCATCGCATTCGTAAGGACGGGTATCCTCTTCATTGTGCAACACACAGTGCTCAGGCAACACCTGACGTAAAGCGCGCGCCACGTCTCTTTGCCGCATTGCAAAAATCTGCTCTGAACTGATTTGCTCCATACCGACACCTATTTATTTTTTTATCAGTGTAATCAGCTTTGATTCAGCTTGCGATGAATAGTTTGCGCCAACTTGACTGAATTGTTTTCAACGCATAAAAAAAGGACGCCGCAGCGTCCTTTTTACATGATCATCTATCCGGTAAAATCAGACCGAGAAAGAAGAACCACAACCACAAGTTGTGGAAGCGTTGGGATTTTTAATCACAAACTGTGCACCTTCGAGATCGTCTTTGTAGTCAATCTCAGCGCCAACCAGATATTGGTAGCTCATGGAATCGATCAACAGATGTACGCCATTTTTTGTCATGGTTGTATCATCTTCATTGGTAATTTCATCGAAAGTAAATCCGTATTGAAAACCTGAGCAACCGCCACCCTGCACAAATACGCGCAATTTCAGGTCTGGATTACCTTCTTCTTCAATCAATTGCGCAACTTTAGCAGCAGCGCTTTCAGTAAAAACAATCGGTGCTGGCATTTCGGCAACGGCATTCATTTCTTGCTCCTTCAATCTAAGATACTTCCATTATAGTCCTGCTTGCAAAACTATGCATTGGAAGCCGCCAGCATTAATAAAGCGGGTTCCTGCAAAACATCATGGGTTAATTTACCTGAGACCAAAGCACCGCTTAGCATCTCTAAGGTTTTGTAGTGTACGTCGCCAGAAATTCTGGCTTTCGGCTGCAATTCCAGCAATTCAGTTGAAAAGACGGGGCCGTTAATGACACCATTGACCACCACATGGGCGGCACGAACTTCGCCATCAATGACTGCCTGTTCAGAAATCACCAGCATACTGGATCCATTAACATCAGCGATCACATTGCCACAGATGTGTCCATCGATTCGTAAGCCACCTTTAAAATGAAGATCCCCTTCAATTCTGGTGGTCGCACCAATGAGACTATCTATCGTATTCTTTGCTTTTCGGGTAAACATGAAATTTTCCTTTTTCAGGAAGTATTCAAAATGCGATACTTGCTATTCACGTTTATGCACGTAATACCAGTCAGCGATTTTGAAAAAGTTTATAAATTAACAGCCTGCTGCGCGCGAATCACGCCTCGGTCCAGGACTTTTACCTGTACATTTTTCGCTGTCGCGCCATCGGGGAGAGTAATCACTCCCTCCAATCGCTGGTAATGTTTAAACGACAATTTTAATTTACCAGCATCACCCGATTTAACATCAGGGAACTGCATCGTAACAGGTTTTCCTGCCTGAACCAAGCTCACAAAAAATTGCAACTCGCCTTCAAAGTCTTTGGTGCTTTTCACCCCTTGCATCACCAAAGCACGGTAGCGTAGTTGTCCTGGTGCCTGTAGTTCAACTTTCAGATTCTGCACGGTGATGCCGTCCATACCGGTCCCGGATGGCATCAAACCTTCGAAAAAAGCCAAGTCATCTTTGAGCTTTTGATTTTCCGTAGTCAGAGTTTTAACTTGATCAGCTAACTGCTTTTGCATCGAATGATCAATATTGAGCTTACTTTCTATCGTATTGGCTTCGAGTTGCAACTTATCGCGCTCGGACGTCAGTTGCTCTAACTTAGTTTGCAAGTCTTGAACCTGGTCTCTATTAATTCGTGGACCAAAGGCAAAACTACGTCCTAAATCATATGTCCACCAAGCCAGCACGGCTACCAACGCGAGAACCAAGACTGCAATTCCAGCTTTGACATACCAAGGCCAGGCATGGGTAATCGTCATTTTTGGCGCCAGATAGCGCCTCTGCGAGAAACGTGATTTGCCCATATACTGTTATGGCATCACCGGAACATGGTGCAGTCCTGTGGTTTCCTCTAATCCGAACATCAGATTCATACACTGCACAGCTTGCCCTGAAGCACCTTTCACCAGATTATCTTGCACCACCAAAATGATCACGGTCTTACCATTGTTTGGACGGTGCAAAGCGAGGCGCAACATATTCGATGCGCGGGTAGAGCGCGTTTCCGGATGCGCCCCAAACGGCATCACATCAACGAAAGGTTCATCTTTATAAGCTTCAATAAACAAGGCTTGCAGTTCTTCATTGCTGATGTCACGCGTCAGACGCGCATACAGAGTCGAATGCATGCCGCGTATCATTGGCACCAAATGTGGAGTGAACAGCAATTCAACATCTTGCTTGGTCAGACGTTGTAATTGTTCGGTCGTCTCAGGAGTATGACGATGGCCAGATACGCCATACGCCTTAAAACTGTCACTGGTTTCCGAAAAAAGAATGCCTATTTCAGCTTTACGACCTGCACCGGAAACACCTGATTTACAGTCGGCAATCAAACTAGTGGCATCAATCACATCCGCCTTCAACAAAGGTGCATAACCAAGCTGCATGGTGGTTGGATAGCAACCTGGATTGCCAATGACCCGTGCGGATTTAATCGACTCACGATTCAGCTCTGGCAAGCCATACACTGCTTCTTTCAAAACGTCAGTGCAAGTGTGAGGAATGCCATACCATTTCTCGAATTGAGCCACGTCTTGCAGACGGAAATCGGCCGCCAGATCAATGACCTTGACGCCAGCCGCCAACAACTCCTGAGCCTGTGCCATTGCGACGCCATGAGGTGTAGCAAAGAACACTACATCACATTCTGTTAAGTTAGCTTTGTCAGGAGCAGAAAATGCCAGCGCCACCTTGCCGCGCAAAGACGGGTACATATCAGCAACGGGCAAGCCATCTTCTTTACGTGAAGTAATGGCTGTCAATGTTACATCGGGGTGGGTTGACAATATACGTAACAATTCCACGCCGGTATAACCGGTGCCACCTACGATACCTACTTTGATCATATATTTTCCTTGCAAGAAATTTTTCACTATTTTAACAGCAGAGCTAACGATCTCAACGACAGTGTTAAAACTCGTTACATGAAAAAACAGAAAGCAGAAAAAGCAAAAAAGCCGCCCAAAGGACGGCTTTTTGATCCAGCGAAAAAAAATTAACGCTTGGAGAATTGTTTTGCGCGACGTGCTTTGCGCAGACCAACTTTTTTACGTTCAACTTCACGTGCATCACGTGTAACGAAACCAGCTTTTGACAGCTCAGATTTCAATGTTGCATCGTAGTCGATCAGTGCACGGGTGATACCGTGACGAACTGCACCAGATTGACCAGATTCGCCGCCGCCATGAACGTTAACCATAATATCGAATGTTTCGAGATTGTTAGTTAATTCCAGTGGTTGACGGATAACCATCAGGCCAGTTTCACGAGAGAAATATTCATTTGCTGGTTTGCCGTTCACAACGATCTTGCCGCTGCCGGACTTCAGGAATACGCGAGCAACTGCGCTCTTGCGACGGCCAGTTCCGTAGTTGTAATTACCGATCATGGCTAATCCTTAGATGTCGAGTACTTGTGGTTGCTGTGCTGCGTGCGGATGCGTTGCATCTGCATACACTTTCAGCTTCTTGATCATTGCATAGCCGAGTGGGCCTTTAGGCAACATGCCCTTAACAGCTTTCTCGAGTGCACGACCTGGAAAACGCGCTTGCATTTTCGTAAAATTTGTTTCATAGATACCGCCTGGGTAACCAGTGTGACGGTAGTATGTTTTGTTCAGAGCTTTAGTGCCTGTCACGCGCAGTTTACCTGCATTCACTACGACGATGAAATCGCCCGTGTCAACGTGTGGAGTAAATTCTGGTTTATGTTTGCCGCGTAAACGGAGTGCCACTTCGCTGGCAACACGTCCGAGTACTTTATCTGTCGCGTCAATCACGAACCAGTCGCGCTGAACCTCATGGCCCTTAGCGGAAAAGGTTTTCATGTTGAATCCTAAAAAGTTAAATACGCCTTTGTGCGGTGGTTCTACCTATGTTTTGGCAGACTCTCCCTTGTTAATTTCTCGCTCAGGCAAATCGAGAATCGGAAATTATAAGGTTTTCAAAGACTTAGTGCAAGAACTGTTTAAATTTTAGGCAGAAAAAGTGCCGCAATAGCACCCAAGTAGCGCTTAACATGCCCTGAGACAAAAAAATAGCCCGAAGAACTTGCTTCGGGCTGAATCCACCAAAGGAGTAGGTGGAGGAGACAATTGCTTGGTAGAACTTGCATCTGATGCTGCTGAGATGCAATTACTAACCGATGAGTCAATAATAGGATAAGAAATTGTGCAGTGCAAGAAAAATTCTGAAAAATGTGCGAAGATTTCCTCTAAACCAAGACTGCAAGATGAATATGGTCTAGCCAGCAAAATCCGATATCGCAAAAAAATTAATGAATGAATGCAGTACAATTTTAAAGACGACAACAACGAAAGAAAAAAGGGTAACTCATGGAAGCAACCGTACGCTGGACCGGCCCATCAGGAATGTCATTTCTGGCCGAAACAGGCTCAGGCCACGCAGTTTTAATGGATGGTGCGCCAGAAGGTGGCGGTCACAACCGCGCTCCTCGCCCCATGGAGATGGTGCTAATAGGTACCGGAGGGTGCACTGCGTATGATGTGGTGCTCATTTTACGCAAGGGCAAACAAGACGTGCGCGCCTGTGACGTGACACTCAAAGCAGAGAGAGCCGAAACCGAACCCAAGGTTTTTACTAAGATTCACTTTCATTTCACGGTCCGTGGCCGTCAGTTAAAACCGACAATGGTTGAACGCGCGATCAAACTATCTCATGAGAAATACTGCTCAGCGTCCATTATGCTGGGAAAAACTGCTGTCATGACGCATAGCTTCGAGATCATTGATGATCTGACTGATGAATTAGTGTCAGGTGATCAAACCTGACACTAATTCGTTTATATGATGCACTCAGGTATGGAGCTTTAAGCCTGAATACTAATTTCCGGCTTACCAAAAATATCAAGGTAAGTCGGATAAAACGAACAATACAAAATGGTCGTCAACAATGCTGACATCGGCAACATGGTCAGCATCACGACGATAGGATCACCAAATATCACGGCGATCATTACGCTGACCAAGGCTGGCAAAATACCCGCAATCAACATCCACGCTGCTCCGTAGAGCAAAAATGCCTTCCCTGCACGCTTCACGGAAAAAAAACTGTAGAACAAAGCTTTTCCGACAGACATTTTTTTCCACATAATCAGAGGAGCAGCAAACCAGAATGCCATTAACGGCAACAGATAGGTAAGCACCGCGACTAACATACCCAAGAATATACGTTCATCAGGGGCTACTTTAGGGTCGATAGGTTTTTGACTGGAAAGGAAGTCAAAGAGTGCGCCACCATCTACCAGACTAGATACAAATATTGCCAACGCAACCGCCAATACGTAGAAAATCCCCAAAGTGAGCAGACGCCCCAGTGCCTCCGAACGAAATCCAAGCATTAACAGATTTGGATAAACCTTGACGCCATTTTCTATTTGATCACAAGCCTGCATAAAACTCATACTAAATACCGGGATCAACATTAAAGGCAAAAACTCTCCTGCAATTGGGATAAGGCCTAATCCCATCACGATAAACATGTAGGTAAAAAACAAGGTCAGCATCTCTGCGGGTTGCTGGCGAAACAAGATAAATCCTCGTTTAACCCAAAGCAAGCCAGTTGATGGTGTTACTGGATTCATAAATTTTCTGGCAAAGGTGGGACGGGTAAAGATTCACGCAAACGCAGAATACGCTCAAAATGGGCAGGATCATGTGGCGTCAACATTTCTGCATCTCGCGGCTGGTAATAATCATACAGACGCGACAACCAGAATCTTAACGCTGCCGCACGCAGCATAGGCTGCCATGCAATCGCTTCTTCTTTGCTGAATGGCCTTACCTCGTGATAAGCATTCAACATAGCCAGAACCCGGACAATATCGAGTTCACCGGTAGTAATATTGATACACCAGTCATTTACGGTGACGGCAACGTCAAAAATCCAGGTATCGCACCCAGCAAAATAAAAATCAAAAAAACCGGTCAGTCGTTCACCAACAAACATGACGTTATTTCTGAACAAATCAGCGTGAATCGGACCACGCGGCAAAGCACGATACACCGGGGTACTATCAAACGCATCCTGAAAATGCACTTCTGCCCGCAGCAAATGTTGTAGTTCATCCGAGATGAAAGGCAGTACCTTAGGCGTTGTTGCGTGCCACCAATCTAATGCGCGTAAATTCTTTTGATGCAAAGGAAAATCTTTGCCAGCAAGATGCATCCGCGCCAACATGCGCCCGACTTCCGCGCAATGGGACGCTTGCGGCTCCATTTGCGAACTGCCTTCAAGCTTACTGACAATCGATGCTGGCTTGCCATGCAAGGCCACCACCAATTCGCCATCGGCATTGGCGACTGGCGCAGGCACCAGTACGCCATGATCCGCCAAATGGCGCATTAATTTCAGATAAAATGGTAGCTGTTCAAAGCTCAGATTTTCAAAAATCGTCAGAACATATTCACCGGTTTCAGTCGTAATAAAAAAATTACTATTTTCAATTCCAGACGCAATACCTTTGATTGCTAACGCCTTCCCTAGCGGGAATTGATCTATCCATGAATTCAGGTCATTCAGGGTAACAGGTGTAAAAACTGCCATTGATATATCGCAAAAAAGAAGCCGTCAGAAATTATTTATCGGAAGAACTCGCAGAAACTGCTTGCGTTGGTGCTGGTGGCAAAACGGGTAAAGGTTCGACTTCTTTACTTTCTTTTTTACCGCCAAACTGCAAAATCGTCCATTGTGGAGCACGGTTGTTGTCTCCCTGTGCAGTCCCCTTTGGAGCATTGCCAATTTCCGGATCAGCTTTCAACACGTAATGACTACCGCCAGACTGCACCTGCACCTCGGTGACTTTTCCTGCATTATTGCGGATATCTTTAACTTGATTTTTTTGCTCTGGCTTTCCCGCTTTCATGTCAGCGGCTGCTGGGCCCTCTTCCAACACTTCCAATTGTGGCGGTGGTGGTGGCGTCACCAATTCAGTTTTATTAGTTGTTGACTGCGCGTGGACAAATCCTGCCAGAGACACAGCAAATATGCCAGACACCAAGCCTAAACGCAGTTTCAATGATTTTTTCATGGCAAGACCCTGTTGAGCTAAACGTGCTGTCATTGTAACAAATCAAGCAAGTCAAAGTTGCGAATAATTGTCGGCTTTTATGTCATATCAAGTACGCATGCATATTCATGTGACTTTAAAGCGAAGAAAATAAAAAAGAGCGGTCAAAAGACCGCTCTTTCTATCAACTCATTGCTTCAGGCATAAGCCTGAAATCAATTAGAACTGGTGACGTACGCCAGCAGTTAATTCGTTGATGTTTGCGCCAGCTTTAGAGTTAACGATTGCAGATTGTGCATCTTGGTTTGTACGAGCATATGCTGTGTACAAATCAGTACGCTTGGACAATGCATATTGGTAGCCAACAGCGAACTGTTTAGCAGAACCGATTGCAGAGCCAGCTTTCACTGTGTCGTCAGTTACTTTAGTGAAAGTAGCAACAACTTTACCAGCTGCATCAACTGGAGCAGTTACACCCACAGTCATGTACTTAGTGCTTACGCCAGCGTCATCAGATTTCTTTTGGTAGATAAATACTGGCTTAGCTACGCCGAAATCGTAGTTAACAGCGATAGTGTTAGCTTTGATACCGTTTACACCCAATGCTGCGGAGTAAGCATTGTCTTTAACATAGTTGTAAGCGATGTCCAAGCCATCAGCTTTATAACCAAAAGTCGCGCCCAAAGAACGGCCAGCAGAGTTGTCACCAGCTTGTTCGCCAGCAGCATATTCGCCAACAGCGTAGAAACCACCCAATGTAGCTGGTGTGTAGTAGAACACAGCATTGCTATCACGGCCAGTTGTGTTAGCAGCAGTTGTTGCTGTTGTAGACTTACCACCGATGAAGTAGATTGCTTTCAAACCACCACCGTTGTTGATGAAGCCTGAACCAAACGGATCAAAGTTATCGAACAATTGGAAAGTTGGTGTCTTATCGCGACCCAGATTAACTGTACCGAAATCACCAGACAAGCCAACAAAAGAACGACGACCGAATGTCAAATTATCTGAAGATGCACCAGTATCAACTGCGATACCTTGTTCCAATACGAAGTTAGCTTTCAAACCGCCGCCCAGATCTTCAGTACCTTTGAAGCCCAAACGGGAACCAGATTCTTGGCCGCTTTCAACTTTAGCTTGTTTGCCGTTACCATTGCTCAAGCCTTGAACGCCAACGTCTACGATACCGTAGATAGTTACAGAAGATTGCGCGAATGCCGCACCGGAGAAAGCACTCATCAGAGCAAGTGCGAGGAATGATTTTTTCATTGTCTAGTATCCAAAAATGAATGTTAATTTTTTTGCTGCAGCACAAAACCCTAGCGCGGCAAAAAGCTGAATTGCAGGTCTGTTCAAAGCCTCGAATCGAACATTGATTCAATGACAAATGCCAAGATACCTGCTGAAAATGACATTTTGATGAAATCAAACTACTATAAAAACAAGGTCTTACAAAACGTTGCAATTTAAAGACACGCCAAATCGGGATTAGTTCAAAAAAACAAAAACTGATTTATCGCGGCTTAAGGCTACATTATAGGCAATTTTTATGATTGCTGCATAGCACAAGCGATATGAGGAATATCTGAAACATTTCAAGTGAGGTAAAAAAATTTTCTTTTAAGCTTTTTAACCGCGACTTTGATTGTCATTTAACCAATTGTTTCCAAGGTACTTTCCTTCTGTGCTGTTATTGCTCGCCAGTAGATGCGACCGGTATACCACAGCATCGATCCTATTAACGCGCATCCCAACTGCCCTAGTGCCAGACTGAATGCGGAATGGTCGAGAGCGGGTGCGACGATTCCAGCAATAATAGCCCCGAGCAAAGTAACTGTTGCAGATTGACAAGATGCTACGATGCCACGGATTGTCGGGAACAAATCCAATACCAATAAAGTTGCGCCTGGTGCCACCAAAGACATGCCAAATGTATAAAAGAACAAGGGCATGACTGACCAAAACAAGATAGGCTGCGAGAGAAAATTAAAGATTACATTAAATAAAGAAGCCCCAATTAAAAAACAAAAACCAATGCTGACTTGCTTCCAGACTGAGATCTTTCCAGCCAGTCTGTTCGCCATTAAAGCACCCAAAAATATCCCTGCAACCGAAGGGATAAACTGCCAACCAAATTGATCTGCACGCAATTTAAGATGTTGTGTAATGAACACGGGCGCAGAAGATATGTACAAAAAAAGGCCACCAAAATTAAAGGCTATCGTGCCTGCTTTCAAGTGAAATAGCGGCGATTTAAATACTTTCAAATAACTTTTCCAAAGAAACTCCGGACTAAATTCTTGCCGGTTCTCACGCGGCAAAGACTCCGGAAGAAATTTGTAACAAGCCAAAAAAAGTAACACAGTGTATCCAAATAACAACAAAAAGATACCACGCCAGGTCGAAAATCCGACTATCCAACCACCTAAAATCGGCGCGATCGCAGGAGCAATCGAAAAAATCATGGTCACCATCGACAATAAACGCTCAGCCGAAGCACCAGAATACAAGTCACGGATCAGCGCCCTTCCGACTACCATCCCGGCACCCGCTGACACGCCTTGAAGAATCCGAAAACCCCATAAATAATGAATACTATGTGCGGATGCACAACCAAAACTGGCCACACAGAAAACCAATAACGCCACTAAAATCACATTTCTGCGACCAAACGAGTCCGACAAGGCACCGTGCCACAAGGTCATGACGGCAAAAGACAACATATATGCAGTGAGGGTTTGCTGAACTTCCAGAGCACTTGCCTGCAAACTAGCCTGTATATTCGGGAAAGCGGGCAGATAGGTATCGATGGAAAACGGTCCCAGCATCGCTAGCGCAGCCAGCAAAGTGGCTAATCCCGCATTACTGAGCTTGATATTCGATGGCATAAGCAGCAATTCAATGACTTGATAAATAATAGGGCGGAAATCGCTCCGCCCGGGCAATTTAGGTTGACCTATCCTCAGGGAAGCTTAGCTAGTAATACATTTACTAAACTCCCATACCGCCAAGACACAGGTACTTCATTTCGAGGTATTCATCCATGCCATACTTTGAGCCTTCGCGCCCTAAGCCTGACTGTTTAACACCACCAAACGGGGCTACTTCATTCGACATCAATCCAGTGTTAATACCCACCATACCGTATTCGAGTTTTTCTGCGACACGCCAGACCCGGCCAATATCACGTGAATAAAAATACGAAGCCAGACCAAATTCAGTATCATTTGCGGCTGCAATGACCTCTTCTTCGGAAGTAAATTTGACCACCGCCGCCACCGGACCAAAAGTTTCTTCATTCATGATCAACATCGCAGGAGTGACATCGGACAAAACTGTAGGTTCATAAAACAATGACCCCGCGGTATGCTGCTTACCACCAGTAACCAGACGTGCGCCCTTAGTTTGCGCGTCTGCCACATGCTCAGTCACCTTCGAAATCGCTTGCGCATCAATCATCGGCCCCTGCTGTACGCCAGTAACAAACCCGTCGCCAACCAGGATTTTTTTCGCGCCTGTCGCCAGCTTTTCAACAAACTGATCATAAACAGAAGCATGGACATAGAAACGATTGGTACAAACACAGGTTTGGCCAGCATTTCTGAATTTCGATTGCAAAGCACCTTCGACCGCCGCATCTAAATCTGCATCATCAAATACAATGAACGGCGCATGACCGCCAAGCTCTAACGCAAGCTTCTTCACTGTTGGTGATGACTGACGCATCAAAATACGACCGACGGGCGTGGAACCAGTGAATGATAAGTGACGTACGACCGGACTATCGCACAGCACTTTACCAACAGCGATAGAGCGCTCAGCATCTGCAGTCAAGACGTTGATCACGCCAGCAGGAATACCTGCACGTTGCGCTAACTCCACCATAGCAAGCGCTGACAAAGGAGTTTGCTCTGCGGGCTTAATAACGATGGTACAGCCAGCCGCTAAAGCTGGAGCGACCTTGCGGGTAATCATCGCAATCGGAAAATTCCAAGGTGTGATAGCAGCACAAACGCCGATAGGCTGCTTCAACACAATGATGCGCTTATCTGTCCAGGTTGAAGCCATCACATCACCGGAAACACGCTTTGCTTCTTCGGCAAACCATTCCAGAAAACTGGCACCGTAAATCACTTCACCCTTTGCTTCCGCCAATGGTTTGCCTTGTTCTGCCGTCATGATGGCAGCCAAATCGTCTGCGTGCTGTATCATCAAATCAAACCAGACACGCATGACGGCTGCACGTTCTTTTGCAGTTTTCGCTGCCCAGGCAGGGAATGCCGCCTGCGCCGCGGCGATCGCGTCATGCGTATCGATCTCAGTCACATTGCTTACCCGGGCCAACACTTGTTGCGTCGAAGGATTACTCACTTCAAAACGTTGGTCTTTCACTAACCAGTTCCCATTAATAAAAGCGGCGTCACGCAATAAGTTGCTATCTTTTAATTTCAATTGATCAGCGATGTGATGTAAAGACATAATGCGGTCTCCGTAATGAGGATAAATAACTGGAGCAATACAGCCCAAAAACTAGCAGGCCTCAAGCCTAAAGCAAAACGGTCAGGTCTGCTGAGACCTGACCGTTTTTGATATTGATATTGATATTGATACCTAGCCAGACAAGCTGAAATTAATTCTGCTCTTTGGGTTTCGCTTCCTCGCGACGATTGAAACCTGCGACCATATCAAAACGGAACAAACGGCATTCTAGTGCGCCGTTGAAAAATGGCGTTTTGCGAGATTCTTTTAAACGCAACATTTTTGGTACAGTTAAATCGGCAGTGAATAAAAACACGCTCCAACCAGCAAAGCGTTGCTTCAATGTTGAACTAAATGCCGTGAAAAATTCTTTGGCCAATTCATCCGTTTCCAGCGTGCTATCACCACGAACACCGATACGCTCACCATAAGGTGGGTTAGTCAGTAACACACCAGGCTGCGTAGTCGGTGCTTTGATTTCTTGCGCTTCAATTTGCTTGAGCGGCACTTCAAAGCGGATACCGGCTTTGTTCAAGTTATTGCGGGTCATCACAACCATATCACCAGAAATATCGCTACCAAAGATACTTGGCTCAGCTGGTAAGGGATTTGGTTTGACACTCGCTTTAATCGCCTGCCATTCAGTCTCATCAAATTGATGAAATTTCTCAAAAGCGAATTCACGCTTCAAACCTGGCGGGATACCGGCGAGGATTTGCGCCGCTTCAATCAAAATGGTGCCAGAGCCACACATAGGATCAAACAAAGGCACACCCGGTTTCCAGCCTGCGGTACGCAATAAGCCTGCGGCCAGATTTTCACGCAGAGGCGCGTCACCAGTTTCCATGCGCCATCCACGTTTAAACAAGGCTTCACCGGATGTGTCGAGGTAAATTGTAAAATTGCGCGCATCCATAAAACCAACGATACGCATATCCGGCGTTTTGGTATTCACCGAAGGGCGTTGGGTAAATTGATCACGGAAACGATCACAGATTGCGTCTTTGATTTTGAGTGTCGTAAATTCCAGACTCTTGAGCGGTGACTTGACTGCGGTCACATCCACGCGGATCGTGTGATGATAGCCAAACCAATCTTCCCATGGCTGCTCTAACACCAGATCATAAATATCGTTTTCATTGACATAGCTCGATTGCGCCATACGCATCAACACACGGGAAGCAATGCGCGAATGCAAATTGATGCGCCAGCTATCTTGCAAACTACCCGAGCAATGCACACCACCTGGTACCTGATTGTGTACCGACATCGTGCTACCAAGAGCAGCGATTTCATTCAACTCTTCAGCAAGAGCGATTTCCATACCGCGTGGGCATGGACAAAAATAGGAATGTCTTGTCATGGGGGAACCTTTTATCCGTTAAAAATCAAAAAACCTTCATAACGACGAAAGAGTCGTTACGATAAATAAATTACATCAACACAAATTGCCGTTCAAAAAAAGGCAGGGGCAATCGCAGCGCGGATTGCACCCGTCCTACAAAAGCTTGCTTAAAATGGTTTGACTACAACCATGATTAACACGATCAACAATAAAATCACGGGCACTTCATTGAACCAACGGAACCAGAAATGGCTGCGTTGATTCATACCTTTTTCAAATTTCTTCAATAAGCTACCGCAAGCGTGGTGGTAGCCAATCAGCAAGAGCACGCAAGTTAATTTAGCATGCATCCAGCCATTACCCGGTCCTTTGCCAATACCAATAACCAGCCACAAATATAAACCTAATGCCAGCGCCGGAATGGCTAAAACGGTCATGAAGCGATACAACTTACGCGCCATCAACAATAAGCGCTCAGTAGTTGCAACATCGTTTTCCATCGCCAGATTAACGAAAATGCGTGGCAGATAAAATAAGCCAGCAAACCAGGAAATCACAAACAAAATATGAAAAGCTTTAATCCAGAGCATTATCTACTTTCTGTACTTTCAAAAATTATTGACGGACTTCACCATGGCCAAATACCACGTATTTTAAGGATGTTAAACCTTCCAAACCCACCGGGCCACGTGCATGTAATTTGTCATTCGAGATGCCAATTTCTGCACCGAGACCATATTCAAATCCGTCTGCAAAACGCGTCGATGCGTTCACCATCACCGAGGCCGAATCTACCTCACGCAAAAAGCGCATAGCACGCGTGTAATCTTCAGTAATTATCGATTCTGTATGTTTAGATGAATAGTCATTGATGTGGGTAATCGCTTCATCTATGTCTTCGACCACTTTGATCGACAAAATTGCTGCCAGATATTCAGTACTCCAGTCTGCCTCTGTTGCTTTCGTCAGATACGGATAAGCAGCCAAAATCTGTGCAGCAGTTTCATCACAACGTAATTCTACTTGCTTGCTAGCGTATAACTCACCTAATGCCGGCAAAACCTGCGCCGCAATACCACGCGCGACCAATAAAGTTTCCATCGTATTGCAGGTACCGTAGCGATGACATTTAGCATTGAAAGCGACGTCGATTGCTTTTTTCAGATCCGCTTTATCATCAATGTAGACATGACAGATGCCATCCAGATGTTTAATCATAGGCACCGTGGCTTCACGCATCAAACGCTCAATCAAGCCTTTACCACCGCGGGGTACAATTACATCTACGTATTGTGGCATGGTGATCAACTCGCCAACCGCAGCACGATCTGTTGTCTCGACAATCTGTACTGCATCTGGCGGTAAACCGGCACCTATCAAACCTTCTTTAACAATCCTGGCAAGTGCCTGATTGCAATGGATAGCTTCTGAACCGCCACGCAAAATAGTTGCATTACCACTTTTAATACATAAGCCAGCGGCGTCAACTGTCACATTAGGACGTGCTTCGTAAATGATACCAATTACGCCTAAGGGAACGCGCATTTGTCCTACTTGTATACCGGTCGGTCGATATTTCATGTTTGAAATTTCACCAATAGGATCCGCCAGACTGATAATTTGTTCCAGACCTTCTGCCATCGTCGCGATGGCTTTATCGGACAGGGTAAGACGATCCAGCATCGCAGCTTCCATACCAGCAGCTTTAGCAGCAGCCAGATCGAGCTCGTTTGCAGCACGCAAAGCGGCAGCGTCACGCCGTATCGCGGCGGCAATCAAGCGCAAAGCCGTATTTTTTGTTGCGGTATCAGCTTTGGCCATTGCACGGGAAGCAGCACGGGCACGTAAGCCAAGGTCATTCATGTAATGCTTGATATCCATGATGTCATTTCCTGAGGATTTTCCTCAGCATATTCTTGAGTTTACTCTTAACGCATCCTTAACTTAGACAGGACTCAATCCCGGCTCAAGGACGGCTCACCTATTTATTTAAAATGCTCTGCTATTTTTAATGAAAGCATGACAAATATTATGCGGTTTTGCCGGTGTCTTATGAACTTGGACAAACCCTGCGACTACAACTAAGAGGCGCGTGCCACCCTGAGTCCCAATTGTAATAATGCATCCCAGGCATCACCTGCAAATGCTTTGGCGCGTAAACCTTTGACCATTTTATCGACTTGCGATGCTTCTTGCAGCGCAGTTTGCAAGGTCTGCAAACTTACTCTTCGGAGAGCAGGATCCATAAGTTTTTCACGTGGGCCCCAGATGCGGTATTCTTTCAGCAAAGCAGACAAAGGACGCCCTTGCGCCATACCAGACTTCAATTTAAGCAAGGTGCGAATTTCTTCAGCCATTGCCCATAATACCAAGGGTAAGGCTTCGCCCTCACCTTTTAAGCCATTCAACATGCGTGATAAACGCGCTACATCACCACTCAGCATGGCTTCATTAAGTTTAAAGACATCGTAACGGGCGACATTTAACACCGCATCATGAATTTGCTCAAAACTCAATTTACCGGCTGGATGCAATAAGGCGAGTTTTTGGATTTCCTGATGCGCTGCCAGCAGATTGCCTTCAACCCGGTCAGCAATAAAATCCAGACTTTGGCGATCCGCGCTTTGTTGCTGCAAACCCAAACGCTGATTAATCCAATTCGGTAACTGAGGACGCTCGACCAATGGGATATCAATATACACTGCAGCTTGTTGCAGGCTGGTGACCCAGGCAGCTTTTTGCGTTGCCCAGTCTAATTTAGGCAGCGTAATCAAGGTCAGATTATCTGGCGATAAGTTGCCAACATAATCCTGCAGAGCCTGACCGCCATCTTTTCCCGGCTTACCGGTAGGGATACGTAAATCAATGAGCTTTTTATCACCAAACAAAGACTGTGACTGATTGGCCGCTAACAAAGCACCCCATTTAAAACTGCGCTCTACGCTTAAAATTTCACGTTCAAAAAAACCTTGCGCCTTTGCAACGCGACGAATTTTATCCGCCGCTTCCAGCGCCAGCAAATGCTCATCACTGGTAATCACATACAGCGGTGCCAGTGTTTTCGCCAGATGGCCATCGATGGCATCGAAGCGTAATTGCATATCAATCGTCCATTTTCACAACCGAGAGGCGTCGCATAACTTGTTGCACCAGATCATTTTGCATATCACGGTACAAAGCTGCCTCTTCAGATTCTTTCGCCAACACCACCGATTCGTTAAACGTAATCGTCCGTTTTAATTGTATTTTTACAGGTTCCAGATATTCTTTTCCCGAAGCATTACGTAAACGGAAACTGAAGTTGTACAACAAGTTATATTCACGCACACGACCTTGACTATTCAGGGATAAGACTTGCTTCTCTCTGGAATCAAGTAGGACCTCCATAATGACTTCAGCATCTTCGGACTTGGTCGTGACTTGCGTCTGACCGTTGGCTCGAATCTGGCGCCGCAACAGCGCGCCAAATTCAGACGTTTCAGGAACACCGACATAAATGGAATGAAACGGAAAACTTACCGGTCCACGCAACTTAAAACCGCACGCTGACAAACTCATCAACACGGCGATCATCAGTAACCATGTCAGACGACGTGAAAAAAAATGACGCATGCGGTACTCTCCTGAAGTATTGTTAAGCAACGATGTTGACTAATTTTCCTGGTACAACGATGATTTTCTTCGGTGTGCCTTCGATGAAACGTTGGACGCTCTCACTTGCCAGCGCAATCGCTTCTATCGTCGCTTTATCCGCATCCTTGGCAACTTTGATACTGCCACGCAATTTGCCGTTGACCTGTATCATCAATTCGATTTCGTCTTGCACCAACGCAGCTTCGTCAACCACAGGCCATGGTGCATCAATCAATTCGCCAAGTTCAGACGCAAAGCCCAACTCTTGCCATAAGGCGTGCGTGATATGCGGGCAAACTGGATACAAACCACGCAACAAGACGCTGAACGCTTCACGTATCGCTGCCGCATGACCTTCAGCTTCCGACTTAAACGACTCAATAGTATTGAGTAATTTCATCGCACCAGAAACGACCGTGTTGTATTGCAAGCGGTCGTAGTCGCCATCAATTTGCTTCAAAGTCAAATGCACTTCACGACGCAAAGCTTTGACATCTGCCGCATAGTCCGCTGGTGCAACGGTAGTGGTAGCACCGGCGGCAATCGTGCCGGACAAGCGCAAAGCATTTGCCCACAAACGACGCAAATAGCGCGAAGCACCTTCAACACCACTATTGCTCCACGCCGCGCTTTGATCCGGTGGACCTGCAAACATGGTGAACAAACGCGCTGTATCAGCACCAAACTGGGTGATGATATCTTTTGGTTCAACCACGTTGTTTTTGGATTTCGACATTTTTTCGATGCCGCCCATTTGTACTAGCTGACCGTCGCTTTTCAACATCGCTGAAATCGGGCGACCTTTGTCATCGTGTTGAACTTCGATCTCATTAGGATAGAACCAGGTTTTTTTTCCATTGTCTTCTTCACGGAAGTACGATTCATTGAGCAGCATCCCTTGTGTAAACAAGTTTTTGAATGGCTCGTCGATCTTTACCAGACCCAGATCGCGCATCGCTTTGGTCCAGAAACGGGCATACAGCAAATGCAGAACGGCATGCTCTACACCACCGATATACTGATCCATCGCCATCCAGTAATCATTGCGCTCATCGACCATTGTCTTGGCATCCGGGCAGGTATAACGCATGAAGTACCAGCTCGAATCCACGAAGGTATCCATCGTGTCAGTTTCGCGCTGTGCTGGCTTACCACATTTCGGACAAGGCACATTCAAAAATTCGGCGTGGGTTTTCAATGGATTGCCGGAACCGTCAGGAATACATTCGGTTGGCAAGACCACTGGCAAATCTTCGTAAGGAACCGGCACATCACCGCAGCATTCGCAATGAATGATAGGAATTGGCGTGCCCCAGTAACGTTGACGTGAGATACCCCAGTCGCGCAAACGCCATGTGGTTTTCTTTTCGCCCAATTCTTTTGCAGCAAGATCCGCTGCAACAGCATCAACGGCTTCTTTGTAAGTCAGGCCATCGTATTTGCCCGAATTCACCGTTACACCGCGTTGTTTATCGCCATAAGAATCGGCCCAGGCATCTGTCGTAAAGACCTCACCTTCAACTGCGACAACTTGTTTAATCGCGATATGATATTTTTTCGCAAACGCAAAATCACGCTCATCATGCGCTGGTACGCCCATGACTGCGCCATCGCCGTAGGTCATCAGCACATAGTTACCAACCCAGACTTCAACTTGTTCGCCAGTCAAAGGATGCGTCACAAACAAACCGGTAGGCAAACCTTCTTTTTCTTTGGTTGCCATTTCGGCTTCCGTGGTGCCGCCTGCCTTACATTCTTCAATGAAAGCGGCGAGTTGCGGATTGTTTTTTGCAGCCAAAGTCGCCAACGGATGCTCTGCCGCCACCGCGCAGAATGTCACGCCCATAATCGTATCTGGACGGGTAGTGAAGACAAACATTTTACCGTCTTGCACCAATACGCCAGATTCGTCAGTGATCTGATGCGTGAACGCAAAGCGTACGCCTTCGCTCTTACCGATCCAGTTGCGCTGCATAGTACGCACTTGCTCTGGCCAGCCGTCGAGTGTTTCTATACTGTTCAACAACTCATCAGCGTATTGGGTAATACCGAAGTAGTAACCTGGAATTTCGCGCTTTTCAACTAAAGCACCTGAACGCCAGCCGCGACCATCGATGACTTGTTCGTTAGCGAGCACAGTTTGATCAATCGGATCCCAATTGACGACCTGGGTTTTTTTGTAAGCGATACCTTTTTCGAGCATCTTCAAAAACAACCATTGATTCCAACGGTAATAATCTGGATCACAAGTCGCCACTTCGCGCGACCAGTCAAATGCAAGACCGAGCGGTTGCATCTGCGATTTCATGTCTTCGATGTTGGCGTAAGTCCATTCTGCAGGCGATTTTTTGTAAGCGATCGCTGCATTTTCTGCAGGCAAACCAAACGCATCCCAACCCATAGGCATCAGGACGTTATATCCCTTCATGCGTAACTGGCGCGCCAGCATGTCATTGATCGTATAGTTACGGACATGCCCCATATGCAACTTACCGGAAGGGTAAGGCAGCATGGAGCAAGCATAATACTTGCCTTTCGGGAAACGAGGGTCGTTTTCCGTTGCCGTATAGGCATCAATTTTTTTCCAATGGGATTGCGCCGCTTGTTCGACGTCGGAGGGAGTATATTTTTCTTGCATGGCGTGACCGGAGATAGGTGCGAAAATGACTCAGAGCCTTAGATTATAACTGCTTACGTGTCATTTATGAGCAAAGCCGAGACTTCACTTGGGTGTATCGGTAACAAATGAGATTTTATTGACGCCTTTTGACTGAGCTGCCGACATCAGTTTGGCGATCATTTCATAGCGTGTGGACTTATCGGCGCGTAATTGCAAATCAGGTGGAACCGCTTGCCGACCAGCGGACTCCAGCTTCAATTCTAGCGCTGGAAAGTCAATCTGCTGGTCATTCCAGTACAATAAACCTGCACTATCGATGGCAATGTGCAAAACATCGGTGGGCTGCGGCGCGGCTTTGGCGGCTGCCTTAGGCAAATCCAATTTAATGACTGGGGTCATCAAAGGGGCTGCAATGATAAAGATCACCAGCAGTACCAACATTACATCTACCATAGGTGTAACGTTGATGTCAGCCATGCTATGCATAGGCTTGGAAGATGAGGAGCGTTCGTTGAATTGACCAAAAGCCATGTTCATGTTCGCATTAATAAGAAAAGCACATTATTTCAACATGCATTATTCTCTTGTTGACGACTCAGATGCGCATGTAAGTCGTGAGCAAAACCATCAAGCTCGGCAAGGGTAATGCGGTTAATCCGGTTAAATGCATTAAAAGCCAGCACTGCCGGAATGGCGACGATCAGCCCAAATGCCGTCATGATCAAGGCTTCGCCCACTGGCCCCGCCAATTGATCAATTTGTACCATGCCAGCCATAGAGATGCTGGTTAAGGCATGATAAATGCCCCAAACAGTTCCTAGTAAACCAACAAAGGGCGCCGTCGCACCAATGGATGCCAGGATGGTTAAGCCATTTTCTAATCGTGTCGTTGCGCTTTGCAGTTCCTGACGTAAAGCCCGCATCAGCACTTCACTTATGCCACTATCAACGCTCAAGGTAGAGGCGAGCTGCTGACGATCAGCGGCACTGACGGCAGTTTCTGCCAGCGTCAGAAAGATTTTTTCTTTATCCCGTAACCGCAATAAAGTCAGCGCGTCGGTCATTGTTGGTGCTAGCCAAAATGATTTAATCGAGGGAGCGGCCTTACGTACCCACCAGAATGACCAAGCCTTGGACAGCATCAAAGTCCAACTCAACAGGGACATCAATAACAGCAAATACGCAATGGCATGACCAAACTGATCTGACTGTTCCCAATAATGACTGATCGCTGCGTCCATAGAGGCGAATCAACGCAAGTTCAGCACATCGAACATGTCAAACAAGCCAGTGGATTTGTCAGCGAGGAAACGTGCTGCACGCAAACTGCCATGCGCATACGTGACGCGACTTGAGGATTTATGTGAAATTTCTACACGCTCACCGATACCTGCAAATAAGACCGTATGGTCACCGACGATGTCGCCACCGCGAATCGTGGCAAAACCAATGGAAGATGGGTCGCGTTCACCCGTCACACCTTCACGTGCAAATACACCGACTTCGTTGAGGTCACGTCCGAGTGCATCAGCAACGACTTCACCCATTTTCAGAGCAGTACCAGAAGGCGCATCCACTTTATGTCGATGATGGGCTTCAATGATTTCAATGTCGTAGCCAGTCGCAAAACTTTTCGCTGCCATTTCCAGAAGTTTGAGGGTGACATTCACACCGACGCTCATGTTAGGCGCAAAGACGATCGCGGTTTTTTCTGCAGCGGCGGCAATAGCAGCTTTACCTGCATCATCAAAGCCAGTCGTACCGATGATCATCTTGATACCGTGCTCAGCACAGTAAGCAAGATGCTTCAGCGTTCCTTCAGGTCGCGTGAAATCGATCAAAAAATCAGCGTTTGCCAGTGCTGTCGACAAATCAGCTTCGATCTTGACACCCGCAGGTTTACCCAGAAAAGCACCTGCATCAACACCTAAGGCAGGTGAACCCGCCACATCGAGGGCACCAGTCAGTTGCAAATCATCATCTGCGCTGATCGCCTCAACCAACATTTGCCCCATGCGCCCAGACGCACCTGCTACCGCAACTTTTAATACTGTCATACCGAGTTCTCTTTATTTTTTATCTTTTTTCTTAGGTGTACCATCAAGATCGTTCAACGATTCAACCTTGTCCAGCCCTAATGCTGATTCGGTAATACGCGCCAGATATTCTTTTTCAGTAGGCAAATTGCCGCCTTCAAATTTGGATACGGTATTATTTTTAAAATAAATCGTGACCAGACTCGTGACCTGTTCACCCTTAGGTTTGGTCAGGCGGAATGGATAATCCCAGCGATCTTCGTGAAACATATCGGTCAACAATGCTGTACCCAATACAAAGCGTACTTGTTCGCGCGTCATGCCTTCTTTAATCTGCGCCATCATTTCTTCAGAGACAAAGTTGCCTTGCTGAACGCTGATGCGATATGGGGAAATATAGCCCAAAAACTTTTTGACGCCTGTCGGGGTATACACTTGGGTGCCAATGGCTGTATTTGCCACCACGCCAGAATTAGCAGTTGCCCCCTGATCAGCCATTAGCGGCGATTTTGAGGCACAGGCAGTCAGACTTAACATGAGCGCCAGACTTGTTAAACGCAAAGCTGGTGCTTGAATCAATTTCGAAAACAACAATCGCATAGGTACCCTCAGTAATTGAGCAATATGCCCTAAAAACCTATATCATAAAGCAGATAGCATTCTTTTGACCGAAAACATGACAAACAGCACTTCAAATCTCAAAGCAAGCGGGCTAAAAGCGACTTTGCC
Organism: Cognatundibacterium jejuense; assembly: GCF_014284255.1. Classification (GTDB taxonomy): domain Bacteria; phylum Pseudomonadota; class Gammaproteobacteria; order Burkholderiales; family Burkholderiaceae_D; genus Undibacterium; species Undibacterium jejuense. The sequence continues at coordinate 146,224 of NZ_JACOFV010000003.1, read as the reverse complement.
ACGACTGAAAATCCTCGAAATCTTTCAAAATAGCAAAGTAAGGCATTTGACCGCAGAAGATGTCTATAAGATATTACTGAATGAAAACATGGACGTAGGTCTGGCGACGGTCTACCGCGTGTTGACGCAATTTGAACAGGCCGGATTACTTCACCGCAATCATTTTGAAACTGGCAAAGCTATTTTTGAATTAAATGAAGGCTCTCACCACGATCATCTGGTATGCCTTGATTGCGGACGCGTCGAAGAATTTTTTGATGCTGAAATAGAAAAAAGACAACACACCATCGCTTTAGAACGTGGATTCAAAATTGCCGATCACTCGCTGGCAATTTACGGTAGTTGCACAAAAGAAAATTGTGCGCACAAAGACAATTAAGACGAACTACCTGTATTAAAAGGGCGGGTGCACCTGCCCTTAAATCAAAAATGAGTTTTTTACTTAATTTTTGCCACAACGCCTTCGACCGTATCCAGAATTTTTTGCGCATTAAATGGCTTCAGAATAAAGCCATGTATTCCCGCTTTCACGGCCTCCGAAACAGTTTCGGAGTCTTTGCTTGCAGTCACCATTAATACCATCGCTTCTGGCAGCATCTCTTTGATTTTTGGCAAAATTTCCAGACCACTAATCTTAGGCATGACCACGTCCAACAGAATGATGTGAGGCCTCAGTTTTAACGCCATATCCAGACCCGTGCCACCATCCGTTGCCTCCCCAACAACGTTATACCCCTCGCTCCGCAATACAACCCGTAGCACTTCGCGCGTAATATCGTTATCGTCAATCAACAAAATAGAGACATTTTTGTTCAACATAATATGACCTTTCTACTGACTCAACGCATTTGAAAGCAATTTGGCAGTAATGTCGACGATAGGGATCACCCTTTCATACGCCATACGAGTCGGACCAATGACTCCCAGGGTGCCGACAATTTTACCGTTCACACCGTACGGTGCTGTGACTATACTCATTTCGTCCATAGGCACCAATTGCGATTCGCCGCCAATGAAAATTTGCACACCTGTCGCCTTGCTAGATACATCCAACAACTGCATTAAGCCACTTTTTTGCTCAAACATGTCAAATAATTTGCGCAGTGAATTCATATTAGAAGACAAATCCTGCACATTGAGTAAATTACGCTCGCCGGAGATAACAACTTCTTCGTTTTGCTCCGCCAAAGCATCACTACCCGCTTCCACTGCCGCCTGCATGAGACTGGTCATGTCACTCTGCAACTGCCGCAATTCACTATTGATACGCAAGCGTGCCTCATCAAAACTTAAGCCGCCAAAATTCTGGTTCAGATAATTAGCTGCCTGCACCAATTGTGCTGGCGTGTAATCCACATCGGTCAACAACAGTCGGTTATGCACGTCCCCCGAAGGAGCAACGACGACCAGCAAAATGCGTTTTTCAGACAAACGCAGGAATTCTACCTGCTGAAATATCGACTCCGTACGCGGCGTCATGACCACCCCCGCAAATTGCGACAGCGAAGACAGTATTTGTGCCGCGTTCGCGATAATTCTTTGCGGTGGCTGCGTTAAAAACCCCGGCTGGAGACGAGAGCTTAATGCGGATTCATCAATTTCTTGCACAGTTAACAATTCATCGACAAAAACGCGATAACCCCGCGGGGTTGGCACACGCCCGGCAGAAGTATGTGGACTGGCGACAAAGCCGAGTTCCTCTAAATCAGCCATGACGTTGCGTATCGTCGCTGGAGACAGTTCCAGACCAGAAATTTTAGACAATGCTCTGGAACCTACAGGCTGACCGTCAGCGATGTAGCGTTCTACCAGAGCTTTTAATAACGTTTGGGCGCGGATATCAAGTTGCATATTTTTATTTTATGCGACCTAAGCCAAGTTGAACACTACGAAATTCACAACCATTGTGTCAAATCATGTAAATCTTTAAATTCTGCGTCGGGTTTGACATGAGAATGGCGTGGATCGTCATTGACCAGACTGCGTCGGTTCATCCACCCAGCCTTCAGGCCTGCTTGCTGAGCACCTTGCACATCAAGCAATAAATCATCGCCTACATACAACACTTCATACGGAGCCAGACCCAATCCATCGCAGGCAGCATGAAATATTCTAGCATCCGGTTTGGCGCACCCAAATTGATGGGCAGCAACCGATACATGGAAATGCCCGGCCAATCCTATCGCTTGCAGATCAGCGAAACCATTCGATATCGTCCCCAATTTCACACGCTGCCCAAGTACACCTAATGCCGGCGCCACGTCCGGGTACAGGCTGACCTGATTGCGCGCGTGAGCAAAAACTGCCATCGCCTGATCCGCTTTGCCAACATCTTCATCATATTGCCTGAACACGTTTTGCAATAATTGATGACGCAAGGCCCATAAGTCATAAGAAAAACGCGGATCAGTTGTCACCAACGCCTGCCTTAACGATCGCAAAGAAACGATGTCATGCTGCGCAGTGACGTTCGGAACATGTTGCTGCATCCAGGTGTATAAAGTGGCTTCCGCATGCTGAATGACGGGTGCGACCGGCCATAAGGTGTCGTCTAAATCGAGTAATACGGCTTTAATTGTCATATAGAGCACTCTGTTAGTTCATTTTTTTCATAATTATGGTCTAATCTGACGAATCACGTCACCCTTCATTTTCTATGACTGTACAGGCTAAAACGATTGCACTTGTTGGTAAATATAATGCTGCCGGCATTACTGATTCTATGACCGATCTGGCGCGCTTTCTGGATCAGGCTGGTCACAGAGTGGTACTGGAAGAAGAAACCGCCCGCTATATTCAACTCGATAACCTGGCTGCAATGTCGGTGGCTGACATCGGTAAAACTGCTGATGCTGCGATTGTGGTCGGCGGCGATGGCACTATGCTCGGCATTGCGCGCCAGCTCGCACCGTACAACGTGCCTTTAATCGGAATCAACCAGGGGCGACTCGGATTTATCACAGATATTCCTCTTGATAGGATGATCCCGGTGATTAGCGAAATGCTGGAAGGCAAATACGTGTCTGAGCGGCGCAGTTTATTGCAAGCGATCGTCGTGCGCGATGGCAATCAGATTTTCAGTGGGGTCGCTTTTAACGACATCGTAGTGGCGCGAGGTGCAGGCTCAGGCATGGTAGAGCTGAGGGTGGAAGTGGATGGCTTGTTTATGTACAACCAACGTTCGGATGGTTTGATCGTATCTACACCGACAGGTTCTACTGCTTACGCATTGTCGGCAGGTGGGCCACTTTTACACCCTAGTCTGAGTGGCATCGTCATGGTTCCGATTGCACCGCATGCGCTGTCCAACCGCCCTATCGTGCTGCCCGATAGCAGTGAAATTGTGATTGAAATCGCCGCCGGGAGAGACATCAGTGTTAATTTCGATATGCAAACTTTTGCCAGTCTGATGCATCAGGACAGAATTATCGTCAAACGCTCTACCCATACAGTGACCTTTTTACATCCGCAGGACTGGAATTACTACAATACCTTGCGTGAGAAGTTACATTGGAATGAATATCCTTCAGTAGAAGGTGCACTCAATTAATCACAGGTTGTTACAATAGCAGCTCATCGGCTGTTCGCTTACTTAATCTCATTTACTCTAACTAAAATACCGCTCCTATGCTGCGCACGCTCGCTATTCGTGATTTTGTCATTGTTGATGTTTTAGAGCTTGAATTTTCCTCTGGTTTCAGCGTTTTAACCGGCGAAACTGGTGCTGGAAAATCAATATTGATCGACGCTCTTAGCTTGGCACTTGGTGGTCGTGGAGACGCCAGCATGGTGCGCGAATCTGCCGCTAAAGCCGATATCAGCGCAGAATTCTCTCTCAATGATGCCGTTACAGGCTGGTTGGAAAACAATGAGTTCAGCGATCCTGAGCAACAATTGATTTTACGCCGTACCATCGATAACGCCGGGCGTTCAAAAGCCTGGATCAACGGCATTACAGCCACCGCTACCCAATTGCGTGAACTCGGTGATTTTCTGGTGGATATTCATGGCCAGCACGCCCACCAATCGCTGCTCAAATCTGAGGCGCAACGTGCGCTGCTTGATATGCAAGGTGGATTACAGCCACAAGCTCAAGAGGTCGAAACTGCCTACAGACTGTGGCGGAATCTGAGCAAGCAACGTGAAGAATTTGAAACTAATGCCAAAAGCGTTTTACAAGAAAGGGAACGGCTTGAGTGGCAAGTAGGCGAACTTGATAAATTGCAGATCAAATCCGGTGAATGGGAACAAATTTCGCAAGAACATAGTCGCCTAGCACATGCAGCAAGCTTGCTTGATGGCGCACAAGAAGCGGCTACGTTGATATCGGAGTCGGAGCATCCCGTCTTGTCTCAGCTGTCAGCTGTCCAGCAAAAATTACTCAAACTACTCGACTATGACGCAGCGTTAAAACCTGTGACTGATGCACTTGAATCTGCCTGCATCAACTTACAGGAAACAACCTATGCGCTCAACGACTATCTTAGCCGCACCGAACTTGATCCAGCGCGCTTGCGTGAAGTCGAGAACCGTGTCGAAAGCATACACTCAACAGCGCGACGTTTTCATGTCGTTCCAGAAAAATTGCACGAGGAGTTTGCAACCCTGTCAGCACAATTGCTGCAATTATCCAATGCGACTGACATTGACGCACTCAAAGTGCAAGAAGAAAAAGCTTACCAAACGTATTTGAAAGCCGCACATAAATTAAGTGCATCACGCCAAAAAATTGCCAAAGAATTGAGTATAGCGGTTACCGCAGCAATGCAAGATTTAAGCATGAGCGGCGGTAATTTCGGCGTTTCTCTGGTTCCCTGCGAAGCGGCAGCTTATGGTCTGGAGCAAATAGAATTTCTAGTCGCCGGGCACGCAGGAGTGCAAGCACGTCCTCTCGCAAAAGTGGCTTCAGGTGGTGAGTTAGCACGAATTTCATTAGCAATTTCGGTTATTACTTCTTGTGCAACAGCAACCCCGACGCTGATTTTTGATGAAGTTGATAGTGGCATTGGTGGTGGCGTAGCAGAAGTTGTTGGACGACTGTTAAAACGTCTGGGACAAGACCGTCAGGTCCTCTGTGTGACACATTTACCGCAAGTCGCAAGCCAAGCCAATCAGCACTTTCAAGTCAGTAAAGTCAGCCGCGAAGGCAGAACGATTTCATCAATCACTCCACTCGATAGTAAACAACGCGTGGAAGAAATTGCGCGTATGCTAGGCGGCATAGAAATCACGGCGACAACCCGCAAACACGCCAGAGAATTATTGGCTTCCTAAATTTATTACAAAGAATACTCATGAGCTTCCTGAAAGAACCCGATTACTCGCACGGAAAAATAGGCAAGACCGCCGTTGTTTTGGTCAACCTCGGCACGCCCGATGCACCAACCAGTTCCGCAGTACGACGTTATTTGAAACAATTTTTGTCAGACAAGCGCGTCGTCGAAGTACCGCGCCTGATCTGGTGGTTTATTCTGAATCTGATTATCCTCCCATTTCGCTCGGGACAATCCGCAAAAAAATATGCGTCCATCTGGACCAAAGACGGTTCGCCTTTAAAAATACACACCGAAAAGCAGGCATTGCTGCTTAAAGGTTATCTCGGTGAGCGCGGACATGAAGTGCACGTCACTTACGCAATGCGTTACGGTTCACCTTCCATCCCTTCGGTATTGCAAAAATTAAAAACCGAAGGCTACGAGCGTTTGTTGATTTTATCCGCATATCCGCAATATTCTGCGACGACAACAGCATCTAACTTTGACGCCGTGTTCAGCCATTATCAGCAAGTGCGTAACGTCCCTGAATTGCGCATGGTTAAAAATTATCACGACCATGAAGCATATATCGATGCCTTAAAACAATCAGTTCAAGCGCACTGGCTCGCCCACGGCCGACCTGAAAAACTGGTGATGAGTTTTCATGGTTTGCCTAAAGCCTTTTTATTGCGTGGCGATCCTTACCACTGCGAATGCTATAAAACTGCGCGTTTGTTGGCTGAAGCATTGGGACTCAACAAAGAACAATATCTTGTGACGTTTCAATCGCGTTTAGGACGCGCAGAATGGCTTCAACCATATACCGCGCCAACGGTTCAAAAACTTGCCAAAGACGGTGTTAAACGTATCGATGTGATATGCCCGGGTTTCATTGCAGATTGTCTGGAAACACTGGAAGAAATTGCGATGGAAGTACGTGTCGATTTCTTAAATGCGGGCGGTAAAGAATTTAATTACATTCCCTGCCTCAACGAGTCGCCAGCATGGATGCGGGGATTGGCGGAAATCGCTGAACAACATTTAATCGGCTGGCCAACGATGATGACAACCAGTCTGCGCGAAGAACAAAAACAACAAGCCTTATTGAGCCGTTCAGAAGCAAAACGTCTTGGTGCCGAACACTAAAGAGAGTATGGCAAACACTTACTTCATTGGTGACCTGCAAGGCTGTGCTGATCAACTGCAAACGTTGATTAGTAAAATAGAACAGATTTCATCGAACAATTACTATATCTTTGCCGGCGACTTGGTCAATCGTGGTCCAAAATCTTTAGAGACTTTAAGGCTAGTTCGCAAGCTGCAGCAAACCGGGCTGGCCGAAAGTGTTTTAGGTAACCATGATCTACATTTGTTAGCAGTCGCCAATGGCATACGCCCAGCACACCGGAGCGATACGCTCGATGATATTTTAAACGCACCGGACAAGGGTGAATTATTGCATTGGCTACGCCAACGCCCTATGGCTATTTTAAAAAATCAACATCTGGTCGTGCATGCGGGCGTGTTTCCTTCGTGGACAGCCAAACAGACAATGGCACTCGCACATGAAGTTGAAGCCGAGCTCAAAAGCCATGAACACACCAACTTTCTAAGATCCATGTACGGCAACACGCCAGACGCCTGGAACGATAATTTAACAGGCAACGATCGTCTGCGCTGTATCGTTAATGGCTTAACCCGAATGCGTTTTTGTACGGCAGATGGACGCATGGATTTTGCCACCAAAGATGGCTTGACGGCGGCACCGACTGGCTTTGCTCCGTGGTTTGATGTAGATCGGGAAACGGCTGATTGCACGGTGGTATTTGGTCATTGGTCTACCTTAGGTTTATTGCTACGACCCAATCTGATCAGTCTTGACACCGGCTGTGTGTGGGGTGGAAAACTCACGGCAGTATCACTGCACGATCGCCAGATTATTCAAATTGACTGCCCGCAACAACAAAAACCTGGCTGACCATACTTACCTGATACCTCTGTTGCAAAATCATTATCTTCAGATTATTTTTGCATTGCAAACAACAATCCGAGGCATTATTTTGCTCTGTTCCATTGGTGTACGAATCCAAAACTCAAATACATGACGCGCCAATGTTATCAATAGCTATTGATAACACTTGCTTCGCTGTCTTCTAACGTCTAATTTGAATAGAAACATACAAAGACGCTTTTGCATATTTTCACATTTAACTGCTATTTCTGTAACAATGGCTCCGCGTAAATACCAGTTCCTTGAGGCAACATCTGTCATTTCACGTTAAAAGTTTAAAAGTTGTCAAAAATGTTCAAATCTCTGTTTACGTTGTTTCTAGCGAGTCAAAAGCGCATATACTGTGGAATAGATAAATAAATAGCATTATTTCCAACTATGTCAGGCCGCCAAGGGAAAAGCATGGACCCCAACGAACTTCTACCAATAACTCGTACGGAATTTCAAAAAACCTTCGTACAGTCCTTGGAGCAAGCTCTCCCACAATCCGTTGAAGTACTTTTCAGAAAAGCCGAAAGCTCGTACACCTCAGTTGAGCAAGGGCGCTATCTGCACGCCTGTACTTTGCTGCGCAGACCCGATGAGCTGATACAGCAAATGAGTATCAACATGGATGCCTTGCTGACCCGAAGTTTTCAGACGACCTACAATACGTTCCGCCCGGTATCGGCGCTGAGCATGAAAAGTAGTAGCCTGTCGTTGGTCGATGCGAATGCGTTTGACGATGAATTACTACTAAATGAAATCACTGAGAGCTTCAGAATTGAAGCGGGCGACCAGATTCGCGATTTGAATATTCGTATTGCAATCTTGTTTGCACAAGACAACATTAAAGAACGGGAAAATCCGTTCCGCCCCTATCTTCTGGCGCGCTGTATTGCAAATACCATCGATGCATTAAATCTGGAACGTGAGCTGTGTAACATTCTGGAAACCCAGATTGCTGAGAATTTTTCCCGTCACGTTTTAAGAATATACGAAAACGTCAATCATTGTCTGGCCTTGAACGGGGTTGCCGCCGAGCTCCAATTTAAGCTGAAGAAAACCAATCTTGCGACGCCAGCACAGTCCTCAAACAATGTGATGGAAGATGAGCTGGATACCGCCACAGATGAAATCGCTCAATCAGGTGAAGCCAGTAATCAATTTCCTGGCGTTGGGCAACAAAATCAGTCGCGTGTGCAGCAATACCCAGGTGGTGCCCCATCTGCGCAATCCGGTATCGTAGAGATTGGCGGTAAATTTTATAATACCGCCTCTCGGGAAATCTCCAGTGATCAGCCAAGGAGTCCAGTTGAACGACTATTCGAAACAGTACGTGGAATAGCTGCCGGTATCAGCGGTGCGATGACTCAACCTCAGGTCGCCGGTGTCGGTCAGGTTAGCGGTAATGGTTTTGCAAAAGCATTCAGTAATGGCTACGAGACTGGATTTAACAGCGGAAATAGCCAACGTTACCCAAATGCGGCCGAGCAGAATTTTGATCAACAAACTGCGCAAAGCACGGGCAGCCCATTTGGCGCAAACCAGTTTAAATGGTTAGCACAAAATCAAACTATCGGCAGTGTCTTACGCAAAGTATTTGGTGGACAAGGCAACACAACCACTACCAACGGTAACGGCAATACAACGCAAATGCATTTATACAATGACGAGAGTAGCGATGCAGGTGCAGAAACGACAAATGGCTCTATCTCGGAGCATGCAGCCAGATATCAATCCGGTGGCAATGATAGCGCTGGGGGTGACGCGCAGAGTAACAATACCCATCCCGGCGGCGCCAGTTCCGACGCATCTAACTCCAGTCAGTTTAAGGAAATGCCGCGCTATTCTGAGTCAGGGATTGTTCAATCAGTCCATCAATTACAAAAAACGCACACTGCCCCAATAGAGCAGATGTTCGACCAACTAGGTCGGATCCGAAATCTGATTCTTGAGCAACGCGCACAACTCAATGACATGACAGAGGATGTCGATGAGCAAATGACGATCGATGTGGTCGCCATGTTGTTCGAATTTATTTTGAGTGACAACCAGGTTCCTGCAGAAATCCGTGCTCAATTAGGACGTCTGCAATTTCTGGTACTCAAAATTGCTTTGCGTGATCAGAGTCTGCTTACACAAAAAGGGCATCCAGCGCGCTTACTGATTAACCGCGTTGGCTCTATCTCACTCGGTTTAAAACAAATCGATCCGAGTGGTGTTCACATTACTCAGGAAATCTGCCGGATAGTCGAAACCCTGCTGGAAGACGAAAGCGAAAATTCTCAGTTATTCACCCGCATGCTGGACGAATTTGATGCGTTCATTGCGCGCGAATTACGCAATAGCGATAAGCAACTCGATCAAACCGTCGTGGCAGTTGAAGAAGCACAAAACCGTACACTGCGCCTGGTACACATCACCGCACAGTTACAAGAAGTATTGAAAAAATTGACGATCAATTCTTTTCTTCGTGATTTTCTCGAAAGTACTTGGGTCTCCGCAATTGAGGTGACAGAACGTGACGATATCAGGCGCGGTACCCGTTACCGCCTGTTAGTACCAGACTTGCTTTGGAGTATAGTCCCCAAAGCAGTTGAAGATGATCGTACACAACTGTTTGCTTTACTGCCGATTATCCTTGGGACAATTCGCGAAGGATTGGCATCGATAAATTGTGATCCGAAGTACCAAAAAGAATTACTCGACTGGCTTGTTGATGCCCACACTGCGGCTTTACGTACTACGCAGAGCAATGTCCAAATGCGTTCATTATCACTGCCCTCGGTGCATGAACATTTTCATCATTTTGTATATCCAGATGAAGAAACACGACAAGACTTGCTGGGTGAAGCAAGAACCCCTGAAATACAGAAAATATTGGATAAGGCGATTCGCGATCTGGATATCAAAGTCGAGATGCTGGATCAAATTTGCAGCGAAGAATTAGCGACGGAATCAGCGCCAATAACAACTGACAACGGAGGATTATCCGACGCAGCTACGCCGATCGCTACCGCTACACCAGAGATGATCAAGGAAAGATTGCGCACAGGTGTCAGCCTGGAGCTACATTTAGGTTTCAAACCAAGTGTTGGAAAACTCAGTTGGGTAGACCCACAATTACAAAATCTCGTTTTGCGATTGGATGGGCATGATAAACCTTCACTGGTCAGCGTGCGTATGTTCCGTCGCATGATTGCCCACGGCCGAGTCAAATTTATGGAAGCTGAACCATTATTTGAAAGAGCGGTTCAAGCCCTGCTGACATCTGCCGACGTCGTAGATCAACCCATAGCCGCTTAAAATTGCGGCTCCAGTGACGGTGCGACGTGCGAAAACGTTTTACTATCACTGGCAATTTTTAACGCACCTATACTTCAGCGATACCCAACTCTTGCAATACTGCAGTTCTGGCGTACTGCGCAACTTCGCGGCGGTGTGCACCCTCGGTGGAGATCGCTGGCAACCGAATCAACTCGGCGGTCATGCGTGGCGCTCGCAATATCACTGCCATACTCTCCGCAAATGTCATATCACCGATAAAATCAGCCGCCTGATGAAACTTGCCATCGGCATCCACGTAACGCACAACAAATGGTTGCACAGGTACTTTAGCCTCGATAGCAGCTTCAAATAAGTTCGCATGAAATGGCAACAATTTTCCTTGCGCCGAAGTTGTGCCCTCAGGAAAAAAAGCAATTCGCTTGCCGTCTGCAATCTGGTGTACCAGACCTTCATAGATACGACGTACTTCGCGTTGTTTGCCACGTGCTAAAAAAATCGTACCGGCTTTTTCGCACAAAAATCCAATCATAGGCCAATTGCGAATATCTGATTTAGCAACGAAATGGCAAGGGTGCAGAGTATTGATCACAAAAATATCCAACCAGGACACGTGATTAGAGACAATCACCGCACGATCCGCAATCACGCCGTTACTAGCGTCTTTAAATCTGACATCAACCGTACAAATTTCCAGCAATTGTTGTGACCATAGACGGACTTTGCTTTGTTGTTTTTCAACATCAATAAATGGAAACACAAAAACACACGTCATCAAACCAGAAAGCAAATGCAAAAAGACGCGGAAAAAATACCAGAAAAGCATGCTGAACTCACCAGATACTCAGTCAGAGTATCAATTAATTTTTTAATTTATTTAAATAAAATAAAGGGGAGTGAGGTTATAAAAACCTATACTCCCGCATTTTTCTTATTTCCTTGATTTTCTTCTGTAGCGCCGACTACTCTAATTATTTGAAGGACATAGAGGCATCCAACAAAATACTCTAATCAGAGATCACTACACAAGTAATAAATGCAAAGCACTAACGCACCGGATTGATGCACAGTATTAATGCAAAGTATTAATGTAAAGTATTAAAAGCAATGCGGCCAGAAACCATCGTCACCTTAACCACACCAGGCAATTCGTAACCAAGAAATAAAGTGTGCTTGCCTTGACTGATCAACGCTTTGGCTTCGACTTTCCAGCGATCTGCCGGATCAAAAATACACAGATCAGCACTATCTCCAACGGCCAACTTTCCAGCACCAATGCCTGCGACTTGCGCTGCCTTATAACTGATCGCCGCCAATGCCTGGCTGACAGACACTTCACCGCGACTGTCCTCTGCCCATTTCAATGCAAGTGACAATAACAATTCGAGGCCTGTTGCACCCGGCGTTGCCTCAGCAAACGGCAATAATTTTTCGTCGTCATCGACTGGTGTGTGATCCGAACAAATTGCGTCAATGGTGCCATCCACTAAGGCAGCCTTAATCGCATCGCGATCACGTTGACTGCGCAATGGTGGCGTCATTCTGGCGTTCGAATCAAAGAAGCCAATATCAGCATCCGTCAGATGCACATGGTGTGCGCCGACATCACAAGTTAATGGCAAACCTTCTTTTTTCGCCTTACGAATTAAATCTAAACCAGCAGCCGAAGAAATGCGGCATAGATGTACTTTCGCGCCAGTTGCACGCATGAGTTCAAACAGGGTATGCAATGCGATGGTTTCTGCCATCACCGGTACGCCAGATAAGCCCATACGCGACGCCAGCGGTCCACTATGTGCCACGCCACCTTTACCAATGTACGCATCTTGTGGGCGCAGCCAGACTGTGTAGCCAAAAGTCGCGGCATATTGCAAAGCACGTTGCAGCGTATTGGTGTCCGCTATCGTCTCTTCTGCCTGCGAGAAACCAATACAACCGGCATCCGTCAACGCTGACATCTCGGTCAAAGATTGACCTTTCAAGCCGATTGTTAACGCTCCGAGCGGATAAACGTGCGCTTTGTTTTGCATACGTGCTCTTTGCTTGAGCATCTCGACCAGACCCGATTCATCGAGTACCGGATCGGTATCTGGTGGACAAACCAGACTGGTCACGCCACCGCGCATCGCGGCTTGCAATTCTGATTCCAAAGTTGCTTTATATTCAAAGCCAGGTTCGCGCAAACGCGCGCTCAAATCGACCAGACCTGGCGCAACGACCAAACCTGTGGCATCAATCAGCTGATCAGCGACAAAGCCCTCAGGTGCCGCTCCCAGAGCAAGAATTTTTCCGTCTGCAACGAACACATCTTGAACGCTATCTTTACCGCTGGCTGGATCAATCACGCGACCATTTTTAATCTGTATTTTCATGTTCTTTATTCCCAGGACATCGCCACAATCAGGTGGTCTTTGAACTACCAACTTGACAACCTGATGAGCTTGTACGATTCATCAAATGTCGCCGCCGCTATTGCCTGCAACGATACTCATCACTGCCATACGGACAGCGATACCAAACGTCACTTGCGGCAAAATCACAGCCTGCGGACCATCTGCGACAGCAGAGTCGATCTCCACGCCACGATTCATTGGCCCTGGATGCATCACAATCGCATCCGGATGCGCCAGCGCCAGTCGTTCCGGGGTCAAACCGTAGCTTTTAAAATATTCCTGCGCTGAGGGCAGCAACGCACCACTCATGCGTTCGTTTTGCAGACGCAACATGATGATGACATCGACGCCTTTCAAACCTTCGTTCATATCGGTAAACACACGTACACCCATTTGCTCCAAGCCACCCGGCAGCAAAGTGTGCGGCCCGATAACACGAACTTCAGGAACACCCAAAGTGGTCAACGCATGAATGTCCGAACGGGCAACACGGCTATGCAATACGTCACCAACAATTGCGACAGTGAGATTCGTAAAATCTTTTTTGTAATGACGGATGGTGTACATATCGAGTAAACCCTGGGTCGGGTGCGCATGGCGACCATCACCTGCATTCACAACGTGAACATGGTGTTGCTTCGTATCATTGAGATGTTTGGCAATCAGGAATGGCGCACCAGACGTAGCGTGACGTACGACAAACATATCGGCATGCATCGCCGCCAGATTATCTATCGTATCGAGCAGCGATTCACCTTTACTGGTACTCGATGCCGCGATATTTAGATTGATCACGTCGGCAGATAAACGCTTGGACGCAATTTCAAATGTGGTACGGGTGCGGGTAGAGTTTTCAAAAAACAGATTGAAAACACTCTTACCGCGCATCAGCGGGACTTTTTTGACTTCCCGGTCACTGACGCTGACAAACGACGAGGCGGTGTCAAGAATGTGATTGATAATGGATTTTGGTAAGCCTTCTATCGTCAGCAAATGCTGAAGCTCACCATGTTTGTTTAATTGGGGATTATGCATGATCAATAGAGAAACTTAGTGTGCCATCGTCTGCACGTTGCAGATTGACAGAGACGGCGGGTTCAAATGAAGCGACATGAGCAATAAAATCAGCAGTGACTGGCAGCTCACGACCACCACGATCAACCAGTGCTGCAAGCATGACGCGAGCTGGCCGGCCATAGTCAAATAATTCGTTGATAGCGGCGCGGGTAGTACGGCCAGTATATAAAACATCGTCGACCAAAAGAATATGGGCACCATCCACTTCAAAAGGAATGTGGGTAGGTTTCACCTCCGCGTGCAAACCTTTGGCAGCGTAATCATCGCGATAAAAAGAGACGTCAATCTGACCTGCATTGTTGGTTAATCCTAAATCCCTCACCAGCCGCTCTGCAATCCAGACTCCGCCAGAGTAAATGCCAACGATAGAAATAGGATAGGCAACAGTTGTGATGTGGGTTTTGATGTGATTTAAAAGCTGCTGGTATAGCGCTTCTGCATTGAGGTTACTTGCAAGAGAGGTCATAGTGTCTCGTCAAAATATTGTTGCAGAATTAAAGCCGCGGCGTCATCGTCAATGTGTTCACCGCGTTGTCCATTGAGTACCGCTGATGTGTAGCGTTCATCAACCAATACCGTCGGCAAACTAAATCGACCTTGTAGCTGATTCGCAAACCGCGTGCAGCGTTGCGTCATTTCATGTGCTTCACCGTCAGGGTGCATAGGCAAACCAACCACGCATAATACCGGTTGCCAGTTTTTAATCAGTGCGGCCACTTCGGCAAATTTGGCGTCATTTGTCGTGGCATGAATAATTGCTAAGGGTTCAGCTTGTCTGAGGAAAGTATTCCCGACCGCGACGCCTATCCGTTTCAACCCAAAATCGAATGCCAGAACCGTACCTTCTGCAGATATACGCGCTGCGTCTTGCATCAGGCATGCCCCGCTATCGTCGCCAGCATCAGGGGATCAATCCCTAACAATTTAATGGCTGCATTAAAACGTTCTTCGAGCGGCAAAGAAAACACGATCTCCGGGTCAGCAAGGACGGTCAGCCATTGATTATCGAGTATTTCTTTTTCCAATTGTCCGGCACCCCAACCTGCGTAACCGACACTCATCAGAACGCGATCAGGGCCATCACCAGCAGCGATCGCTTCGAGCACATCACGCGATGTCGTGAAAGCAATATCATCGGTAACCTGCAATGAAGAAGTGTATTTGCCAACTGGGGCGTGCAAAACAAAGCCTCTATCGTCTTGAACCGGCCCACCAAACATGACAGGATCTTTACCCATAGGGTGTGAATCAGGAATATTTTCCAGCTTGAGATCAATGCGATCAAACAGACCAGCAACATTCATGTCCGTTGGGCGATTAATCAACATTCCCATTGCCCCACGCGGGCTGTGCTCACAGATAAACACCACCGAGCCGCCAAACACCGGATCTTGCATAGATGGCATGGCAATCAGGAAGTGATTGGTCAGATTTAACTCGGTAGACGAACTTTTTTCATCAGTCGCAGAACCATCTGTGTCTGACAATGCCATTGAAGGCGCAGACTTGTTACCAGCCAAGTCTGTTTTGAGGGTTTTTATTTGCTTCACCATCCTCGTATTCTAGCAGTTTTAACGTGTTTTTTCGATGTGTGCTAAGGTGTAATACTACCCTTAGTCTATTGATTTACAGCATTTTATGAGTGAAATCACCACCCCCTTCCCTCTCTCCCTGGTCTGGTTCCGCCGGGATTTGCGAAGCTTTGATCATGCCGCACTATTCCAAGCATTGCGTCAAAGCAAGCAAGTCATTGGCGTATTTGTTTTCGACAAAACCATCTTAGACCATTTGCCTGTAAATGACAGGCGCATCAGATTTATTCACGACAGCGTCATTGAATTGCAACAAGCCTTGCTCGATCTTGGAGGAGGTTTGATTGTCCGCTATGGAGAAGCGACTGATGTCATACCAGAATTAGTTGCGGAATTTGGTGCGCAGGCGGTCTTCGTCAATCATGATTACGAGCCTGCTGCTATTCGTCGCGATCAACAGGTTGCCACGACATTGAAGACACTTTCTTGCGAGTTAATTAGTTACAAAGATCAGGTCATTTTCGAAAAAGAGGAAGTTTTATCGTTATCGAACACGCCGTTCTCAGTATTTACGCCTTACAAAAATGCCTGGCTAAAAAAGTTTTATACGCAGAGTGATGATTTTTATTCACGAGCGTATCCCGTAGAAAAATATGCAGCAAATCTGAAAGCTGTGTCGCATTCTGAAGTTCCACTATTAGCGGCAATAGGGTTTGCTGAGGCACAGCAAAATCCAATTAACTTACCGGCAGGCATGTCTGGCGGGCAGCAACTGCTGGATGAGTTTACGAATCGCATGAAAGATTACGATATTGCACGCGATTTTCCTGCAATTAAAGGGCCGTCATATCTGTCGGTCCATCTGCGTTTTGGTACCGTTTCCATACGACATCTGGTACGTGAAGCGATGCAACAAATACGTACCGCGGCAAATCAGGGTGCGCAGATATGGTTAAATGAACTCATCTGGCGTGATTTTTATTTCATGATCTTGCATCATCATCCGCGTGTAGAAACCTCAGCATTCAAACCCGCCTATGATGCAATCCAATGGGAAAATGGTACGCAGGCCGACGCGCTTTTTCAAGCGTGGTGTGAAGGAAAAACCGGCTATCCGCTGGTTGACGCAGCGATGCATCAACTGAATCAGACGGGTTATATGCACAACCGCCTGCGCATGGTAACAGCCTGCTTTCTGATCAAAGATCTTGGTATAGACTGGCGTCGCGGGGAAGCTTATTTTGCGCAAAAGTTAAACGACTTTGATTTGTCTGCCAATAACGGTGGGTGGCAATGGGCTGCCTCTTCTGGTTGCGATGCGCAACCGTATTTCCGGATATTCAATCCCATCACACAATCTGAGAAATTTGATGCGGAAGGAAAATTTATACGTCGCTATCTGCCGCAATTAAGCAAGTTGGATAAACGCTCAATTCATGCACCATGGAAAGCTGCTCCATTGCTGCTACAGCAAGCAGGTGTCAAACTTGGTGAGCATTATCCTTATCCAATTGTTGACCATGACAGCGCCCGAAAGGCAACACTGACACGCTATGCAGTCGTGAAGAAAATTGATACCACTACGGAGTCAGAACATTAATCAAGGCAAAAATAAAAAAGCAGGGTTTCCCCTGCTTTTTTTGTTTTAAACGACTGGCATCAAACGATTACTGCCTGATCTTTCCCGACAAATTTCACAATCGCCGCCATCAAATCATCCTCGCGATAAGGCTTACCGAAGTATTCATTGACACCTAATTCTCTGGCGTAATTACGGTGTTTATCGGCAGTACGTGAAGTAATCATGATGATAGGAACATGCGCAGTACGCGCGTCGCTACGCACGTTACGGGTCAGATCGAAACCATCCATACGCGGCATTTCAATGTCGACCAACATAATGTCTGGCGTCACCGATTGTAATTGTTCCAACGCATCAATACCGTCTTTAGCCAGAATCACCTGATAGCCTTCACGTGTCAGCAAACGTTGCGTGACGCGACGTACAGTCAGAGAATCATCGACAACCATCACGGTATGCTGGGTACGTAATCCTTGTACAGGCTCTGTATTGACAGCAGTTTGTTGCTGCTGTTGCCGCAAATCAGCCACTGCACCCACATTCACTGCATCAGTACCGGCTTGTGGCAAACGCGCATGTTCATGCTCAAGACGATGCGCAAGTGGCACTGGATTAATAATCAATACGATCTCACCTGAACCAAGCACCGTCGCGCCAGCGATACCGATCATGCGAGATAATTGTGGGCCGATGTTTTTCACCACCACCTCGCGGTTACCGACGATATCATCCACGTGGATCGCGACACGGTCAGTACCACTCTTCATGATCAATAACGGTGTGTATTGCTGCGCCAGGGGCACTGCATCTCTGTGACCCAACAAGGCAGATAAATAATGCATAGAGACGCGTTGATCCTGCCAGATAACAGCACCATCGTTATAGGCGTTTGCCAGAGCATTCGCCTTTAAATGCTGAACTTGCTCTACCAAAACAGACGGTACGGCAAAAGTCCGACCACCAGAACTCAGCAACACAACCTGTGTCACCGCCAGAGTTAATGGCAAGTGAATCGTAAATTCTGCACCCTTACCTTCAACACTGGAGACCTCAACCCGACCACCCAAGGTTGCGGCTTCAGCCCGCACCACGTCCATACCCACACCACGGCCAGCTAACTCGGTAACCTCGGTCGCTGTTGAAAAACCGGGTTCAAAAATCATGCCCGCTGTTTCTGCATCAGATAAGGTTTCACCTTCCAGCAACAAGCCTAAAGTTTGCGCTTTCTGGCGGATATTGGCTAAATTCAAACCTTGACCATCGTCATTAAAGCGGATAACGACTTCGTTACCTTCTTGACGCACTTCGATGAGCAATTCACCGGTTTCATCTTTGCCAATCTGACGACGTGTTTGACGTGATTCGATACCGTGCACGATTGCATTACGTAACAAATGCTCAAACGGGCCAACCATTTTTTCCAACACGCCACGGTCCATCTCTACTGTGGTTCCACGGATATCCAGATTGACGCGCTTATCAATTTCCTTAGCTGTCTGGCGTGCAACGCGATATAGACGTTCAGAAACGCTGGCGAACGGAATCATACGCACGCGCATCAGATCTTGCTGTAGTTCACGTGTCAAACGAGCCTGCGTATGCAGATTCGTCGCGGCACCATCGATTGTACGATGCAGATTGTTTTGCACGGTTGCCACGTCGCTGACGCTCTCAGCCATCATGCGCGTCAATTCTTGCAAGCGCGTAAAGCGGTCAAATTCCAGAGGGTCAAACTCACGATCGGCGGAATGTGCCATACGGGAAGTAATCTGCGTTTCAGCCTGAATTTCCACTTCACGTAACTGATCGCGCAAACGAGTGACGTTTTCGGTCAACTCACCAAGCGAAGAGCGCAAAGTACTGACTTCATTCTCAAGACGTGAACGCGAAATAGAAACTTCACCTGCCTGATTGACTAAGCGATCAAGTACGTCAGCGCGCACCCTGACTAGCGGAACTGGTGCACCCGGTGCAACTGGCGCATTCAAGGCCGCATTCAACGCTGGCATCGCTTTGGTTGCCGTGGCACCAGCCAAAGGCATGACGGGCTTCAGGCTGACCATTTCGGTACTTGGAGCTGGCTCTGCATCACCTGCTGCGACGCTTTCCTGGAATTGATCAAGCTCTTGCGCAGCTGTCAGAGGCTCCTGGTTGAGCATAGGCACAGGATGTGCATCCGGATTTTGCAATCGATCGAACAGCAACATGCTGTGATCGTGTCTGACCAGCAAATCTTCTAACAAAGGTTGGCGCACCAGGCTACCTGCGTGCATCAGACTTTCGATACGGCTTTCCATATCGTGGATATGTTGCCCCAAGCCCATTGCACCAGCCATCCGCGCACTACCCTTGATGGTGTGCATGAGTCGCGCGATAGATTGAGGGATGGCGGTATCAGAAGGATGTTCTTGCCAGTTGCGTAGTAATTGGCCAACCATGGGCAAGAGATCATGCCCCTCTTCAAGGAATACTGGCAATAGATCCAGATCCAGGTCATCTTTAATTTGCAGACTTTGATCAGCAATTTGATGTGCCAATGCAGTTGATACAAGTTGCGCCGCAGCATCTTCGGACGCATTCGCAACAGTTGTCTGTGACGTTACATCATTATCTGCAGACCAATCCTTCAAATCTAATTTTTCATTAGTTGAAGTAATAAACTCTTCGTCAGCACCTGCATCAGAACGAGAAATAACATCCTGCAGTAAGAGTTCTAATTGACGAACATCGTCTTGCGCAAATTCAGCAATTTCTGACAAGGCAAATTTTTGCAGCATGCGTTTCGCTGTTTCCAGCGCGTGCTGCAAAGTATCAAATTCAGATGCTTGCAAAGTGACCGGATGACGTTCAAGTCTTTGCAATACCAGTTCCAGACTATGCGCCAAATCTTGCAATGGTTTCAGACCTACAGTGGCCGAACTACCCGCTAAAGTATGACTTGCGTGTATCGCATGTGTGGTTACGTTACGATGCGGCTCATGACGCCATTCAGCAAAATCTTGCGACAAGAAACGCACGATCTCATCGGTTTCTGCCATGTAAATTGAGTACAAGGGCAAACTAATTTCGAGATCACCGATGCGTTTGATATTGTCATCAAGACTCTGCGCAGGTTTGATCAAATCTGGGAAGTCCAGAATTTGTGCGTTTGATACAGGTTCTGAAATACTTTCTGAAGCTACGTGTTCATCGATAAATTCTGCACCGTGGTCTGCGACATGCTCTGGGACTTGTTCAGATACCGTCACGTCTGAGCTCGGCGCCGTATCAACGAGCGCGGCAGGAGCAAGTAATTCCGGCAAAATGACGTCAGCAGCAATCGTCGTCGTTGTTCCTAACGATGCGGCCAACAGATCATCCATGCTTGGCGTTGGTGATAAATCTACAGCAAATTCTGCTGCTTTGTTCAAGTCTGCTTGAGCCTGAGCTAACTGCTCAACATGATGAGTAACTTCTGGGTCATGCGTTAACTCAACAGCAGAATCTGTCATTTCTGGCAATTCTTCAAACGCTGGTGCAACAGGAGTAGCCAGATTCGATGATATGTCATTATGCAAAGAAATATCGCTTCCGAAATCAAACGGTTCCAGATCGCCTGACTCTGGCACACTTACGGCTTCAATTTCAGGTAAGGCTGACGCGACGATTTCCTCATTGTGAGGTGGTTCGATTGCCTCATTCACTTGCAGTTCATTGAGGTCAAAATTCAGAGATTCTAAACCAACATCAGCAAGCTTATTATCGTGAATCAGATCATGCGTTGGGGCTGGAGATTCAGAGAGGCTTGCTAGCTCTGAATGTTTTTCAAGAATGACATCAAGATGATTATCGACCGCAGGGGTAGCATTTGCAACGGGTGCTGGATGTATCGCCGTTTCAATTGACGCTTCCTGATAATCAAGACCAGCTTTAACGCGCTCTGCTGCAGCAATAATGGCGTTGCCAGTTCTTGCAGAATGCCCGTGCTGTTTGAGTTCTCCAACCCACAAAACCATTTCCGCTGCCGTATGTTCCAGTAAACCATACAGATTGTCATTACCAGGGCGTGACTCAGACAACCACGAGTTCATGACTTGCTCAATATTCCAGGCAGTCTCACCAAACACATTCAAACCTACCATGCGGCTGCTGCCCTTCAAGGTATGGAATGAACGACGTAAGCTAGTCAGATATTCTTGATTGTCACTATCGCGTTTTGATAATGGCAAAGTTTCCTGCACAAACGCTAGTACTTCCTCAGCTTCGCTCAGGAATATCTCCAACAGTTCGGCATCAATAGCTTCATCTGTTTGCGGCAAATCGACATGCACGTCCGCATGAACTGGCTCAGCAGCGCCGCTAGTAACAGCAATGATATCTTGCAAGTTCTCTGCAGAATGTTCTTCGTTTGTCTGCGCCAATAGATCGATCGCTGCATTGGCTCGTTCACTTGCATTAGTATCATCGAGCAATTTCGCCACAGAACGTTCTGACTCCAGAGAATCTTTGAGCTGTGCTTGCAGCTCTTTATCTTCCGGATTTTCAGACAGAGAAACGGCCAGACGCGCAGATTCATGCTGCTGATGCAGCAACTCTTCTTCAGCCGTTGCCACGTATGCCTGTGAATGATCTTGATGCTGGTTGCTATCAGTTGTATCAGTTGTATCAGGGCTTTGAATGTCTTCCGCTGTCGGTAATAGTTCTTTATGTGACACTGCTTCCAATAAATTCGAACGGAAGGTACCAGTAACTTCATCAAAGCTGAATTTCTTCTTAGCCGTTTCTGGCTGTGCTTTCAGCGTCTCGATAAAGAAGCTCAGTGCGCCGATATTTTGCGCAACTTTTTGATGCTCATCCACGCGTTCAGCAATGGCTGGCTCATCGTCAGAACTCACTGGAATCGCAAACTTGGCCACCAAGGAACGTGTCTGATTGACGGCCTTCATCGCATCATCCTGATCCAACATGGCCAATGCACCGCCTATCTGATGCAATACGTCATCGACGTTTTTCAATGATTCATGATGGCCCGGATCACGGAAGTATTCATCCAGATTTTTCTCAACCTGGCGCAAACTGACTTGCATTTCCGCAACCAGTACGCCCATCGTTTGACGCTGCTGGGCTTCGCGGGAAATTTCACCCATCCATGCAGTTTGCGATTGTGGTTCATCACCAGAAACAATAGACAACAAGCGCGCTGTTATTTCTTCCGCCCGTTCAGAAAAGTGCGCAGGCAAGCGAGTGATCTGGTCTAATGCGGTTTCGACGAATAATAAGCTTGTAGCGAGTTCTATGCCCAACTTCGAGGTATCGGCAGAATGTGCCACATGACGTGAAATACCGCTTAATTCGCGCAAAAGTTTGGATAAAGCTGGCGCATTTAAACCGTTACCGGTTTCTGCCAGATCTTTCATTTTTTGCGAAAATTTATCGGCTAGGCCATTTTCGCCGTTAGCAATGCGTCCCCACAGATTTTTGACAGCGGTTAATTGTTCTTTAGCGGCACTCAGCACACCGGCTGCGATCTGACCGTAATTTTTTTGGTCATAATCAAATGGAACGGTATTATCTAACTGGTAGGCCTGCCGTATACTAGCAACCAATGGCGTTGGTGATTTAGCTTGAGCCAGAAAGAATAATGCATCTCTTAACAAACGTTCAGGAATAGCGGTAACGCCATCCACCAGACGACGGATCTGCAAATTGATGCGGCCAAATATTTGTTTAGCGTATTGTTGATTGTCGATCCCGCCTTGGGCCACTGCTTCCACAAAAGCGCACATGACAACCCAAAATGCCTTCGCCTGAGAATTGGTTTGAGCCAAATCGATTTCATGCACCACGTCACGCATGGATTGGGCGGCAGCACGCTGTGCTTGCTCATCTTTGCTTGTCAGAAACGTTAGCAATAATTTTTCAAAACGCTGACGTAAGCCGACATAAGAAGCCAACGAGTTTCCGTTTATAACCGCTAATTCGGGTACTCTACTTTGCGCCGACAATGCGGGGAAAAATAAGTCGGCTGGATGAATGCGTTCGGCACCTTTTAGCTCCAACAAGGCGCGATAGTATGGGAACAGTCTGACTGGCTGATGTGCAGACCCAGACAATAAATCTTCGAGATAACGCAATACGGCGTGAAACGCATCGAGAATGACATCGACATTCGACGCATTCATTTCTAGCTGTCCGGTTTGCAATCGCTCAAGCAATTCTTCTATGGTTTCGGTAACAATAGAGACGCCATCAATATCGACAATCTGCAAGGCTCCATGCGCCTGATGCAAATAGCTTTTTGCATGCAAGATCGTGGTTGATCTGGTTTCTAAATCTTGTGCAAGTGCCTCTTTGAGCATCTTGCCTGCATTAGTAACTGCTTCACGCACTTCCGCCATAACCCAGGAAAGCGGTCCAGTATCAAACTGATCCTGGGGCAGAGGTGACGAATTTGGAAAATCGGATGTCATGCGTGCTCCGCAAACTCAAGAGACGATGAAACCAAGTTCATCGTCTTGAAATAGGACAGGGTCGTCACACAATGAGGCAACGACCCAAAGACAGGAAAATCAGGCAGCCACACGGAAACGTGATACGGAGTTTTTCAATTCTTCCGCTAACAACGACAATTGTTTAATAGAGTCTGCTGTTTGTTGCGTACCGTTTTGGGTTTGCTCTGTGATCGTCAAAATGTGTTGAATGTTTTGTGCAACACCGTTCGCTGATGTCGCTTGCTGTTCTGTCGCCAGAGAAATGCCTTGAATCAGTTCTGCCAGACGGTTAGAAACGCTACGAATCTCGGACAACGCCGTACCGGCCGCATCTGACAAACGTGCTCCCTCAACCACACCCTGAGTCGATTTTTCCATCGCAGCTACTGCATCATGGGTATCTGTCTGAATCGTACGTACCAACGCACCAATCTGTTTGGTCGCTTCGGCTGAACGTTCCGCCAGTCGCTGAACCTCTTCCGCAACCACCGAGAAACCTCGACCCGCTTCACCTGCAGATGCCGCCTGAATCGCCGCATTCAACGCCAAAACGTTGGTCTGTTCGGTAATGTCAGAAATCAGTTCAGTGATCTCACCAATCTCTTGTGAAGATTCACCGAGTCGTTTAATCCGCTTGGATGTTTCCTGAATTTGTTCGCGAATCTCATTCATACCCTTGATCGCGTCTTCCACGGCATGAGCACCTTGCTCCGCCGCAGCAACCGATTGACGCGCAACTTCCGCTGATTCGTTAGCTGAGCGTGAAACGTCGGTAATTTCTGCAGCCATTGTCAAAACGACCTGGCCTGCATCGGTAATTTCACGTGATTGTTGCTCCGAAGCTTCCAACAAATTATTAGAAACACCCTGCGCATCATTCGACGCTGAAGTAACCTGCTCTGCTGTTTTAGTAACACGACCAACCAGTCCACGCAACTCTTCCACCGTGTAGTTTACCGAGTCGGCAATCGCGCCGGTAATGTCTTCGGAAACGGTTGCTTGCACCGTCAAGTCACCATCCGCCACTTCCTGCAATTCATTCATCAGACGCAAAATCGCGGCCTGATTTTGATCGTTTGCGGCTTTTGCCTCTTCTTCTTGCTTTTGCGCTTGCAACATTTGTGACGCGGCTTCTTGACGACGTTCATTCGCCTCTTTAGCACGGTTGCGGCTATCCTGCAACAGAACCAATGCAATACCAACCGCTGCTAACAACGCGACAGCACCTGAGACCAGCAGCAACCAGAAAGATAAACTAATCGAATCTTGCTCTGCAGTATACGTTTTCTGGAGTTTGGCAAATTTAGTTTTTAAATCTTCGTTTTCGTTAAACACCAACTGCTCAGACTGTTTTGCAGCGATAAAATTTTGCAAGTTGCCGAGGATGGTAGAGACTGAAGCACGATAGTCTTCAAACGTTTTTTGTAGTTCTTCGAGTTTGTCCCGGGTATCCGCATCCTTAGTCACCGTCAGACGCAATACATCACTACCTTTTAAGAAACCATCAACCAGATCACGGAAAGTATTAGTATCCTTACCCAACAAAAACGCTGTTTCCGGATTAACACCTTCAGATGTCAGGAATTCATTCGCGCTACGACCCAGACGTTGGGTCAACATGACCAACTGACCGGATGCAGAAATTTCACGAGCAGAACCGCCGCCTTGCACTTTCAAGGTCGAAATTTGCTCAGTCAACTCGAGCAAAGCTGGGGACAAAGAGTTCAATTTTTGCAAAGTTTGACCGAAACCAGTCAACTCTTTGCGACGAGACAAAATAGTCTCCGCAGCTTTATTGGAGTTTTGCCAGGTCTTTGATGTATCTAGCAAAACCGCTTCTAGCGCAGAATTTGCTTTATCAACGTTACGGCCTTGATAGTTACCGCCTTTAAGCAAAATTTCCAGATCAGAGTTAATCTCTTTGCGACTATCTTCCAGCTGCTTAAACGCTTCAACGTTACCCTGAATCGCATTCGGAGCTGCCTTACCGATACGCTGGGAGTGCATCAGCATGTCACCAGAAATCTGTACCTGGGTAGAAACCAGCGCTGATTGACTAGCATTCAGCCATACAAAGAAACCACCTGCTATCAGCGCCGCACCCATCGTGGTGGACAATACGCGCATCTGCTGTTGCAGCGTCATCTTGCCAATGACTGGCAAGCGAATATCGCCACCTTTTTCTAAGGCGTCACCAATAAAAGTCGCGTCCGCCTTATTGTCCAGCTTGTCATTTAATACTGCCGGGTTAGCGTCAGTTGACGCGGCAACCTCGGGATTCAACATTTTGACGTTGTTCGCGTCTTCAACTTCAACCGAATCAGCATTACCGAACGACCTTGCCGCGACTTCTGCTCCGTCTATTTCCGGATTTTCTTTTCCCTTGGACAAGAACGGTAGTTTAAATGCCATTACTAAGTCTCCTAAACGATTGACAAGCTTTCAGTATTGCTTTAAATACAAACTGACTACAAACCTATTTGCAAAAATTCCTGGTCTTGCACTAAAGCAGCCAGGCTCAACTTATGCCAGATATTCCCATCACGGTCACGATATTTACACTGCAACCATACATGCTTTTCTGACAAACCTTCATCGGACACAACTTCTTCCATTTCAGCGATATTTCTCAAGCCCAAGACCTGCGAAACCAGCAAACCGCTATTAAATGCTAAAACTGGCGCAAATGCGACAATCCGGCAAGCATTATCAAGTTTTGTGCCTTCATTTCCCTGAAAACGCGGCAAATCAACGACACTTGTCAAGTTACCGCGAATGTTTGACAAACCTACATACCATTCCTTTGTCAGCGGAACATTAGTCAGCGACGATGCACTTACAATCTCACCAGCCTCACGCAGTTCAAGTAAATAACGTACTTGTCCAACCATAATGCCTAACTGATTGACTTGGGTAAAGTCACCGCGCTGAGCGGCTTGCATGCGTTCAACCAACTGCGCCTGAAATTCGCGCAAACGCGTACGTCGTACGCCACCTTCAGGTCTGGTTACTTCCAGATTGGCGGCAACAGGGTCACTCAAAGTCTGGGTCATGAGGCTATCCGGGTATTTCTAAAAATGAACACGAAAATCTGATCTATCTGTTCTGCCAGGCCGTTAAGATGCAGACTAGTATTAGCCGAGTGCGGCAATCTTAGCCAGCAATTCTTGCGGATCAATCGGCTTCACCAGGTAATCGCGAGCCCCTTGACGTAAGCCCCAGATGCGATCCGTTTCCTGATTCTTGCTAGTACAGATAATCACTGGAACATCTTGCGTCTCAGGATCTTTAGCAATCGCACGGGTAATCTGAAATCCATTCTGTCCCGGCATCACAACGTCCATCAAAATCAATTGCGGTTTATCCGCTTTAATTTTTGTCAGCGCCTCTTCTCCGCTTTCTGCTGTAGAAACAGAAAAACCATTTTTAACCAGAACGTCCGTTAAAAAATAACGTTCTGTTGGGGAGTCGTCTACTACTAAAATTTTCTGAATAGCCATTTTCTTCATACCTCACGTAAAACTGATTTATTTACTATGCTCTTCGGAAGTGTAATTCCGCACAGTTTTCAGCAGACTATCTTTTGTAAAAGGTTTAGTCAGATATTCATCTGAACCCACCATGGCGCCACGCGCTCTGTCAAATAAGCCATCCTTGGAAGACAGCATAATAACGGGAGTATCACGGAATTTCGCACTCTTTTTTATCAGTGCACAGGTTTGATAACCATCGAGCCGTGGCATTAAAATGTCGCAAAAAATCAAATCCGGATGAGAATCGTTGATCTTTGCCAGAGCATCAAACCCGTCTTCGGCTAATACGATCTTATAACCAGCTTGCCCAAGAAATATCTCAGCCGATCGACGTATAGTACTACTATCGTCTATCACCATGATTTTCAGGTTTTCGTTGCTTGCCAGAATTGACATAGAATCATCTCTTTTCAACAGAATTGTCTCAAGCTAGCACTGTAGCAAAATTTTTTGAATTGGCGTTTATTTTCCGTGAATAAACATTTAATACAACTAAAAAAATGCAAATTCGCGGTTAAATCGCAACCATTTCAAAGTCTTCTTTGCGCGCACCACACTCAGGACAAGTCCAATTCATCGGAACATCTTGCCAACGCGTGCCAGCAGGAATGCCTTCTTCAGGCAACCCTTGCTCTTCATCATAGACCCATCCACAGATTAAACACATCCATGTAGTAAATTCTTGCTGACCACTTGCATTATCGCTCACGACTAAAACCCTTCAATCAAGTAAAATATTAAAACTAACGCATGAAATTTTCAAAACGACATCAAATTCCATCATTCGGGCTAATACGAATTTATTAAAGCTAGCTATATTAATCTACCCAACGTGCAAAACCAAATTTCCCCGCTCATTCTTAGCTTCGGCGCGTCAGATCCCGTCGCCGCCACCGGTTTATTTGCCGACCTTGCCTCGTTTGCTGCTATGGGTTGCCATGGATTACCGATAATTACCGCGGTATTGACTGGCGATACAGCACAAATTGATAGTATCCATCCAATCGACGCCGATCTGGTTGATGAGCAGGCGCGAACGATATTAGAAGATATGACGGTGGTAACTTTTAAAGTCGGTCAGGTAGGCAGCGTTGACAATGCAACAACGATTGCCGAAATCGTTTCCGACTATCCGGAAATGCCTTTAATTCTCGATCCATTCAATACCACGATCACCGAACAAATAGCTGATGCTGAAGATTTGACCTTATCGATTCGCGAATTACTCATTCCTCAAGCAACTTTGCTATTAATTTCGGCAGTTGAGCTGTCACGCCTGGCGGAAACCTGGAAAGAAAATACGGAAGCTGAAGATCTGACCGCCGATGTCATGACGCTCATCGATTCTGGCTGCGAATTCGTGCTGGTCACAGGCACACCGAGCGCCAATGGCGAAATTGCCAACACCTTATTCAATGAGTCGGGCATCGTCAGAAGAGACATATGGCCACGAATTCCCGGCTCGTTTGCCGGTGCGGGTTCGACACTATCTGCAGCAATTGCCGCGCTGATGGCAAATGGCCTTGAAGTTCCTGAGGCAGTTTTAGAGGCACAAGAATATACGCAGGCCGCTATCAGCCACTCACAGCAATTTGGCATGGGGAAATTCATTCCCGACCGATATTTCTGGGCTAAAGAAAATGAATAAAGCTGGTGTCAAGCAGATAGACAGATTCAATTAATCTTCCTATCTGCATGACCTACAAAGTAATACTCGAAGATGAAATCATTCCCTAAGCGCTGACATATTACCTCTTTGTTTATCTGACATTGAAAGGGGCAGCCTCGGTAGCACAGACATGCAGCATGGATACTTTAGTTACACAAAACACTCCCACTCTGATCGCACATCATGACGAACAAGAACGAAACCTTATTTAACCGAGCCCAAAAAACTACGCCAGGTGGTGTTAATTCACCAGTACGCGCCTTCCGCTCAGTCGGCGGCACCCCACGTTTCATCACACGTGCCGAGGGCCCTTACTTCTGGGATGCGGATGATCGTCGTTACATCGATTACATCGGCTCATGGGGCCCGGCGATCGTTGGTCACGCACACCCACAAGTCGTCAGCGCAGTACAGGTTGCGGCAGCACGTGGCCTGAGCTTCGGAGCACCAACTGAAGGTGAAGTTCTGATGGCAGAAGAAATCTGCAAACTGGTTCCTGGCGTTGAACAAGTGCGCCTCGTGTCTAGCGGCACTGAAGCGACCATGAGCGCATTACGTCTGGCGCGCGGCGCAACAAAACGTGACAAGATCATCAAGTTTGAAGGTTGCTATCACGGTCACGCTGATTCACTGCTGGTCAAAGCGGGCAGCGGCTTGCTAACCTTTGGCAATCCAACCTCGGCTGGTGTTCCAGAAGACTTCAGTAAGCACACATTGGTTCTTGATTACAACAACTGCGAGCAACTGGAAGAAGTGTTTCAATCCATCGGCGACCAGATTGCTTGCGTGATTGTCGAACCCATTGCTGGCAATATGAATCTGATCCGTGCCACGCCAGCGTTTTTAGAAACCATGCGTCGCCTATGTAGCGCACATGGCAGCGTTTTGATTTTTGACGAAGTGATGTGTGGTTTCCGTGTTGGTTTACATGGTGCGCAAGCACTGTATCAAGTGCAAGCCGATATTGTCTGCATGGGTAAAGTGATCGGCGGCGGCTTACCGGTCGCTGCCTTTGGTGGTCGTGCAGACCTGATGGGGCATATGGCACCTTTGGGTGGCGTGTATCAGGCGGGTACACTGTCTGGCAATCCAGTCGCTGTAGCCGCTGGGATGACAACACTGAAAATCATTCAGGAAGATGGTTTCTACGAAACATTGAGCGCACAAACACGCAAACTGGTTGATGGTCTGGCAGCGGCAGCCAAAGAAGCTGGTGTCACGTTCTGCGCAGATGCCGTGGGTGGTATGTTTGGATTGTATTTTGCAGCTAAAGTACCTACATCCTATGCGGAAATGATGGCGAGTGACAAAGAAAAATTCAATCGCTTTTTCCACCTAATGCTCGATGCTGGCGTCTACCTTGCACCATCAGCGTTTGAAGCCGGCTTCGTATCTATCCAGCATGACGATGCGATTGTTGATGCTACGATAGCGGCGGCTATGCAAGCATTCGCTCAACTTTAATTTAACTAGATTAAAAAATAGTCTGAGCATGTAAGCGGCTTACCAAGGCAAATGCTTTGCTAAGCCGCTTTCCTATTGAGTGCAGCGTTTATTATCTTACTTGTGCTTATTTTCTGAAATCAACTTCGGCAATCCGTCCAGGCAAATTGAGCTTCGCCGTTGGTTTCGCGGTTTCACTGATGATTGTGCCGCGCCGGATAACGTAGCGCCGCACTGGTCTGATACGCAAAGCCTCAATACTATTGCTCGCATCAAGAATGACAAAATCGGCATAACATCCGGGTACTAATCCGTACCGTTCTAACCCGAAAATCTTAGCTGGTGCCATAGTCACTGCATCAAAACATTGACGCATTGCTTGCTGCCCGGTCATTTGCGCCACATGCAAACCCATGTGAGCAACTTCCAACATATCGCCAGACCCCAGGCTGTACCATGGATCCATCACGCAATCATGGCCAAACGCGACATCAATACCTGCCGCAATCATTTCGGGTACTCGCGTCATGCCACGGCGCTTTGGATAGGTATCGTGCCGCCCTTGCAGGGTGATATTAATAAGTGGATTGGCAATGGCAGCAACACCAGCTTCACTAATCAGCGGTAATAGTTTACTGACATAATAATTATCCATAGAATGCATCGAGGTCAGATGCGAACCAGCGACCCTCCCCTGCATTCCCAGTCTTTGTGCCTGATAAGCGAGGGTCTCAATATGACGTGAGAGTGGATCATCAGATTCGTCGCAATGCATATCTACTCTGAGCCCGCGATCTGCCGCAAACTCACATAGAATTCGTATCGATTCAGCGCCATCGGCCATGGTGCGTTCAAAATGGGGAATTCCGCCCACCACATCGACGCCCATAACTATTGCGCGCTTCAGATTGTCCAAAGCAGTTTTGCTGCGCAATAATCCATCTTGTGGAAATGCCACCAATTGTAAATCCAGATACGGTGCGACGCGACGCTTTACTTCCAATAATGCTTCAACTGCCAGCAAGCGATCATCACAAATATCGACATGCGAGCGAATCGCCAGCAAACCTTTAGCAACGGCCCAATCACAATATTGCATTGCTCTGGTAATCAATGCTTCTTGTGTTAGCGAAGGTTTGAGCTCGCCCCATAATGCAATACCTTCGAGCAAGGTTCCGGATTGATTTACTCGCGGCAATCCATAACTGAGTACCGCATCCATATGAAAATGTGCATCAACAAATGGCGTTGTCAGCAAATTGGCCTGCGCGTCGATTTCAGGTAAGCCACTGACAGCTAAATGCTTACCAACTTCAACAATTAGTCCTTGTCGCACTAAGATATCTACGCCTGTTTGGCCATCGGGTAAATTGGCGTTGCGAATCAACAGATCATTCATACATATCCTTTTACAGAAAAAACCTCATACCACGCCAAGTCTGACCAGTCTTGCAACGCTGCATTTCTGCAATACGTGCTCAAAGCCGCTTCAACTTGGATTCGAATAGCATTTGCTTCTAAAACTAGTTTGCAAAAATTTTAACCGTTCCGGCGATCCTACGGCATAATCTAGGCACAGAAAGGCAGGATTTTTATGGCAACAATGAAACAGGTCGCAGAAAAAGCAGGCGTATCAACCACTACCGTTTCCCATGTTATCAACAACACTCGCGTGGTCAGCGAAGATGCACGTGAACGGGTGCTGTCCGTCATCCAGGAATTACGTTACATACCAAGTGCAGTGGCGCGCAGTCTGAAGAATGATCGTACCCACACCATAGGAATGATGATCCCGAACAACTCCAATCCATATTTTGCCGAGGTAATTCAGGGGATAGAGGACGCGTCGTTCAAGCTTGGTTATAACATCATCTTATGTAATTCTTACGATGACCCGAAAAAACAAGCTGCGTATATTCGCGTGCTAATGGAAAAACGGATTGACGGCCTGATTTTAGTCTCGTCAGGCACGGATGAAGACTTAACCCAATTGCTGGCCAACGAAGGTATTCCTAAGGTACTGGTCGATCGCGAAGTCACTGGCGTAGTAGCAGACCTGATTGAAGCTGATCATGTACAAGGTGGTTATGACGCAACACGGTACCTGATCGATCTGGGCCACAAAAAAATCGCCTGTGTCGCCGGCCCCAAAACCCTGCTTCCGAGTGGTGGTCGGGTAACTGGTTATTTGCGTGCTTTACAAGAAGCCGGTATCAACTTCAATCCAGCCTATTTGATTCATAGTGATTTTACCAGCCAGGGTGGGTTCAATGCTTTTCAGGAATTGTTATCGCGAGATGATCGTCCTACAGCAATTTTTGCGAGTAATGATTTGATGGCGATTGGCGGTATTTGTGCAGCGAATCAAGCCAACGTCAAAATACCGCAACAACTATCAGTAGTTGGTTACGACGATATTGCGCTTGCGTCTTTCAGCACACCGCCATTGACCACCATCTCTCAACCAAAACACGCTATCGGTCAGCTAACTGCACAGATTCTGGTCGACAGAATTGCCAATCCTGAGTCACCAATGCGGCGTGAGATGCTGAGTTCCCAATTAATTACACGCCAATCGACTTCACCACCGGCTGAGACATAAACTCAAAGAGCCTCCGTTTAATGAAAGCGCTTTACATTTACATTACCAGGAGGCCTCTTATTTAAAAGAACATTAAGTTCGGTAATAACTCGTTTTGCAATGCCACCAGCACACGGTTAAGGACTTGCAAAAGAATCAGCGCCGCCATGGGGGAAAAATCCAAACCTCCCAGTGGTGGCAACACTTTCCGCAATGGAAATAGTACTGGCTCATTCAAAGCACGTACAAAAGGCGCGAAAGGCGCATGTGGATTGACCCAGCTAAAGATCGCCTCAAGCACCAATAAGGCCATAAGCCCATAAATGATCCATTGCAACACACGGAACAATGCTAAGACCGCAATCGCTACAATTGGAAAACGAGCCATTAACCAATAGTCAATTGCCATCGATAAGAAAGCAGCCAAAAAAACCGCAATCAGGCTTGCCCAATCATACCCCCTAAATCCCGGTACCACCCTGCGTATTGGGTGCACAATCCAGTCCGTCAATTGAAAAATGGCTTGCGCCAAACCCATCGGTGGTCGCACTCGTTGGACTTGCATCCAAAAGCGGAGCAGCAAAAAACCAGCCAGTAGTCCAGTCACCGTATCAATGACAAAAGTTAAAATATCGTGCAGCACAAGTTGTCCTTAAAAAAAACCCACCGGGTGACGAATCACGCAGTGGGTATTGTGCCTGAATTCAATCAGGCGTCCAAGCATATAAAGAATTACGCTGGACGATTACCAGTTGGGAAAGGCCATGCTGCATTTGCACTAACAACTGTTTTTGCATCAGGTGTTGCTGCTTTTGCCGCTACCTTTTTCGCTGCTGGTTTAGCTGCTACTTTTTTAGCCGCTGGCTTTGCTGCTGCTTTCGCTGCTGGCTTTGCTGCTGGCTTTGCTGCTGGCTTTGCTGCTGGCTTTGCTGCTGCTTTCGCTGCTGGCTTTGCCGCTGCTTTTTTAGCTGCTGGCTTCGCTACAGCTTTTGTTGCTGCCTTAGCTGCTGGCTTCGCTGCTGCTTTTTTAGCAGCTGGTTTCGCTGCTGGTTTAGCTGCTGCTTTTTTCGCTACTGGCTTTGCTACTGGCTTTGCTACAGCTTTTGTTGCTGCCTTAGCTGCTGGCTTCGCTGCTGCTTTTTTAGCTACTGGCTTTGCAACTACTTTTACCGCTGCTTTTTTTGCTGCTGGCTTAGCTGCTGCCTTCGTTGCTTTTGCTGCTGGCTTAGCTGCTACCTTTGTTGCCTTTGCTGCTGGCTTCACTGCTGCTTTTTTCGCTGCTGGTTTTGCTGCGACTTTTTTAGCTGCTGGTTTTGCTGCGGCTTTTGTTGCTTTCGCTGCTGGCTTAGCTGCTGCCTTCGTCGCTTTTGCTGCTGGCTTAGCTGCTGCCTTCGTTGCCTTAGCTACTGGCTTAGCTGCTG
The DNA here is from genome assembly GCF_014284255.1 of Cognatundibacterium jejuense. Taxonomy (GTDB): domain Bacteria; phylum Pseudomonadota; class Gammaproteobacteria; order Burkholderiales; family Burkholderiaceae_D; genus Undibacterium; species Undibacterium jejuense. The sequence goes on along the minus strand of NZ_JACOFV010000003.1, from coordinate 111,990 downwards.
CCTTCGTTGCTTTTGCTGCTGGCTTAGCCGCTGCCTTCGTTGCTTTTGCTGCTGGCTTAGCCGCTGCCTTCGTTGCTTTTGCTGCTGGCTTAGCCGCTGCCTTCGTTGCTTTTGCTGCTGGCTTAGCTGCTGCCTTCGTGGCCTTAGTTGCTGGTTTAGCTGCTGCTTTGGTTGCTTTTGCTGCTGGCTTCGCTGCTGCCTTAGTTGCCTTAGCTGCTGGTTTAGCAGCTTTCTTTACTGCTGCCTTTTTAGCAGGCTTCTTCGCTACTGCTTCGTCCGCAGACGGTTGTGGTGCTGTTGCCATTTTGTTTCTCCTTCGATCGAGATGGAAAAAATCAGGTAAAAATTAAAATCCGCTCTATCCTTTCAAGCGGATTATTCAAAGGCGCAAACAAGATAGCTGTTTGCGCTAATGAATACGGCACCAGCTGAACTGCTGCATTGCCTCTGTAAATGCAGCACTTCAGCCATATGATTTACTCTTCATGTAATGAGAGGAAGTGGTAAACCAAAAAAAACGCCCGCATTACATGCCGGCGTCGGTATCTTTTTGTAGAACACGCAGAGCACGACCAAAAGCCGCAAGTCCCAGCCTTGCCAGGAATTGCGGCACTAACAGTTCAAAGCTATGTAGTCTTAGACTGTCCATTCAGTTTGGTGAGGCCTCTCGAGTTTTACATCTCGTGCAAACCGTGAGCATTCCATTTCAGGAATCGGGGCGCTGACTTCAGCTGTTTATTCCCAATTCAAAGCTCCACCGGTTTGATACTCAATCACGCGCGTTTCAAAAAAGTTGCGTTCTTTTTTCAGATCTATCATTTCGCTCATCCAAGGGAATGGATTCTCTTCTTGAGGGAACAAAGCATCTAGACCGATTTGCTGTGCGCGGCGATTTGCGATAAATCGTAAATATCCTTTAAACATAGGCGCATTTAAACCTAGCACTCCACGCGGCATTGTATCCTCTGCGTAGCGATATTCCAACTCCACCGCACGCAAAAACAACGATTTAATTTCATCGCGAAACTCTGCAGTCCACAAATGTGGATTTTCCATCTTTATCGTATTGATCAAATCGATCCCGAAATTGCAGTGCATCGATTCGTCACGCAAGATGTATTGGTATTGTTCGGCAGCGCCCATCATTTTATTTTGACGACCCAAAGCCAGAATCTGCGTAAAGCCAACGTAGAAAAACAGACCTTCCATCAAGCATGCAAACACGATCAGAGAACGTAATAAAGTCTGATCCGCTTCAGTCGTACCAGTCTTGAATTCAGGATTGGTCAACACGTCAATGAATGGAATCAGGAACTGATCTTTATCGCGAATCGATTCAACTTCATTGTAGGCATTGAAGATTTCTCCTTCATCCAAGCCCAGTGACTCAACGATATACTGGTAAGCATGGGTATGAATCGCTTCCTCAAAAGCCTGACGCAATAAATACTGACGGCACTCAGGTGCAGTGATATGGCGATAGGTTCCCAACACAATGTTATTCGCAGCCAGTGAGTCTGCAGTCACAAAGAATCCCAGATTACGCTTAACCAGACGGCGTTCATCTTCAGTCAAACCATTCGGATTTTTCCACAGTTCAATATCACGTTGCATATTGATTTCTTGCGGCATCCAGTGATTTGCGCAACCTGCCAGATATTTATCCCATGCCCATTTATATTTAAACGGAACCAGTTGGTTGACGTCTGTCTGACCATTAATGATGCGTTTGTCAGCAGCATTCACACGACGCGCCATATCGTCCACACTTACCGCCTCTGCCTTTACAGCAACCGCAGGGCTCATCAAAACATCAGATTGTTGCGCAGGTTTCAATACTGGCGCTGCGGGAGTTACTTCATCATCCCAAGATAACATTTCTTTATTCCTTACAAAATTGGATCAGGCATGGCTACTTTTCATTCCATGCCAACGAGAACCAGAAAGAGCGAAAGGCAAACATGCAAATCAACATGTTGCCATTCGCTCACAATTTAATGATTACTGGCAAGCTTCGCATTCTTCAAAACCTGGATCGCCAGGGCGCAGATAGCAAGCTGCGCCTTCCGCTTCTGGTGCAACTGGTGCTGCCGCAGGGACCGCAGGTGTAGCATTAAAACCCGCACTACCACCATCAACCGCTACCGCATTCAACGCACCCGTTTTTGATGTCGACTTTTCTGTATGTGTTGCACCAATGGTACGCAGGTAATAAGTTGTTTTCAAACCGCGTAACCATGCGAGTTTGTAGGTTTCATCCAGCTTTTTACCAGAAGCACCTGCCATATAAATATTCAGTGACTGTGCCTGATCAATCCATTTCTGACGACGGGATGCAGCCTCAACTAACCAGGATGGACTGATTTCAAACGCAGTCGCATACAACTCACGCAGATCTTCAGGGATACGATCAATACGCGCCAGGCTACCGTCAAAATATTTCAGGTCGGCGATCATGACTTCATCCCACAAACCGCGCAATTTCAGATCGCGAACCAGATGTTCGTTAATTTCTGTAAATTCGCCGGACAGGTTCGATTTCACATACAGGTTTTGGTAGGTCGGTTCGATACAAGCCGACACGCCAATGATGTTAGAAATCGTTGCTGTCGGTGCAATTGCGACGCAATTCGAGTTACGCATACCGTGTTGTTTGATACGTTCACGAACCACGGTCCAATCCATCGTTTCAGAGAAATCCGCTTCCAGATATCCGCCACGTTCTTCAGCCAGCATTTTCAAAGAGTCTTGCGGCAGGATACCTCTGTCCCACAAAGAACCTTTGTATGAGCTGTAAGTGCCGCGCTCTTCGGCCAATTCCGTCGACGCCAAGTAAGCGTAGTAGCACACTGCTTCCATCGAAGTATCAGCAAACTGCACTGCTTCCATCGACGCATAAGGAACGCGCATCATGTGCAAGCAATCCTGGAAACCCATGATCCCCATGCCGACCGGACGGTGGCGCAAGTTAGACTCACGCGCTTTCTGTACTGCATAGTAGTTAATGTCGATGACGTTATCAAGCATACGCATCGCAGTACGGATAGTTTTTTGCAACTTAGCGTGATCGAGCTTACCGTCTTTCATGTGCGCCGGCATATTGACTGAGCCCAGATTACATACAGCGATCTCAGATTCATTGGTGTTCAGAGTGATTTCTGTACACAAATTCGATGAATGAACGACGCCCACGTGTTGTTGTGGTGAACGGATATTGCAAGGATCTTTGAAAGTAATCCATGGATGGCCAGTTTCGAACAACATCGACAGCATCTTGCGCCACAGATCGAGCGCAGGGATTTTTTTAGATAGTTCTAATTCACCAGAAGCCGCTTTAGCTTCGTAAGCAAGATAAGCTTGTTCAAACGCTTTGCCAAATTTATCATGCAGATCAGGCACGTCAGATGGCGAGAACAAAGTCCAGTCGCCTTTTTCCATGACACGCTTCATGAACAGATCAGGAATCCAGTTGGCGGTGTTCATGTCATGCGTACGGCGACGGTCATCGCCAGTGTTTTTACGCAGATCGAGGAACTCTTCGATATCCATGTGCCATGTTTCGAGGTAGGCGCAGACCGCACCTTTGCGCTTACCACCCTGATTAACCGCAACTGCGGTGTCATTTACAACTTTCAGGAAAGGCACCACACCCTGAGACTTGCCGTTAGTTCCTTTAATATGTGCGCCGAGTGAACGTACCGGTGTCCAGTCATTACCCAGACCGCCAGCGTATTTAGCCAACAACGCATTTTCTTTAAGCGCATCGTAAATACCTGCCAGATCATCAGCAACCGTAGTCAGGTAGCAAGAAGACAGTTGCGAACGCTGTGTACCTGAATTGAACAAGGTCGGTGTCGAGCTCATAAAATCAAAGCTGGACAACAGGTTGTAAAATTCAATCGCGCGGGCATTGCGATCTTTTTCTTCTAAAGCCAGGCCCATCGCTACACGCATATAGAAAGCCTGTGGCATTTCGATGCGGGTACCGCGGACGTGCAGGAAATAACGATCATATAAGGTTTGCAAGCCAATGTAACTGAATTGCAAATCACGATCAGAAACCAGTGCCTTCGCCAGACGTTCCAGGTCGAACTCAGCTAATTTGGCGTCCAGCAATTCTGCGGCAATCCCTTTTTGTATGAACTGTGGGAAGTAAGTGACATATTCCGCGGCAGCATCTTGCTGCGCTACTTCTTTTGCAAAGACTTCTTTACGGATCGTGTGCAATAACAAACGCGCCGTCACCAGACTGTATGCTGGCTCTTTTTCCATCAGCGCACGTGCTGCCAGAATTGCAGATTTGTGCAATTCTTCTACTGGTACACCGTCGTACAGATTTTTCAGGGTTTCAGTCAGGATAGCTTCAGCATCTGCCAGCTTGTCCAGACCAACACAAGCAGCAGTAATCAAAGCGCGTACCTTTTCGATTTCCAGAACAACGCGTTGACCATCTATCAAGACGTGAATTTTCGGCAGTTGTGCTTGTGAAGCTTGTTGCGCTTCACGTTGTATGCGACGCTCTTCCTGATGTTTGGCACGATACAACACATATGCACGTGCCACATCATGTTCGCCGGAACGCATCAATGCCAGTTCAACCTGATCCTGGATATCTTCAATATGAAAAGTGCCACCAGTAGGTTGACGACGCACCAAGGCGGCGACCACTGTCGCAGTCAATTGCTCAACCAATTCGCGAACACGTGCCGATGCCGCGCCCTGACCGCCATTCACCGCCAAAAAGGCCTTGGTCATTGCAATGGCAATTTTGGATGGTTCAAATCCCACCACAGAACCGTTACGGCGAATCACGCGATATTCAGCGTAGTTCACAGCGAGTGTACCAGTGGGCGAACCTGTAGCAGCCAATAAGGAGCCAGATTCAATAAGAGATGTCGTTGATGTTTCAGTTGAAGAGTGCATTGAGCCTCCGGTGTCAGTTAGATCTTGATACGCAGCCAGTCTGTTTAAAACTCACTTAAAAGACCATCGCCACGCTCGGTTTTAATCGGTATTGCGCATCACTACAAATAGCTAAACTTCGCTAAATTTCGCTAAAAGTCGTGCTATTTCTTATTTTTCAAATCAATTGCAAAGACTAAGGGGGGAACAAGAAGCAAGAAAGGTAAAACAAGAAAAAACCACTACATATAGTGCACATTTTTTGAATAACCCTAATTCTAGTACCCCACCAAATCAGATGCAACCGCTATTTGGACATGAAAATGATTTATTTTTTATTGAAAATTCCATTTTAGCAATTGACTTTCAGGGAGCCACAGGAATCCGCAGCAGAATGCGTAAGTAAGCACTAACGGAAATTGAGATCGGTCTGAGAAAGCTGGAAATGTCAATGGCAAATAAGTCTAACCTGCATAGACATCAGGGGAATACTTGATCGTCTTTTGTAAGCGCACAAGACTGAAAAAATAATGCAACATTCAGCCAGCGCATCACCATCTCAGATTTTTATCAGCAAAGAAAAGTAGCCTGGATACTAATCCTGGATTTTTAACTTCTGAATCTGGTAGCGCAATTGTCGGAAACTGATTCCCAATAACTCCGCTGCCTGCGTCCGGTTATTATTGGTTTGAAGTAAAGCACGTCGTATCATTTCAGTCTCGACGCTTTCCAGGAAAGCGGGTAAAGAACACGGAAGATCTGTGGAAGAAAGCAAACTGGCAATGGGCGGCAACGGCGCACTTTCTGCTGGTACCAGTGTTGCGATTGGTGACACTTCCAGTAAAGGGTGAGCGATTTTTTGTGTTCCACGCATCGCAAGATCAACGACCTGAATACAGGAATCGTTAGCGAAGGCCAGCGCCCGCTCAAGTATATTTTCTAACTCCCGGACGTTTCCTGGAAAATCATACCCAGACAAGGCATACAAGGCCGCATCAGAGATCCGTATTCCATCCGCGCCCAGCTTATTCAAAATCGCAGCAGACAAATCGGCAATGTCTTCCAACCGCTCACGCAAAGGTGGTAAATGTAATTCAATCACATTCAACCGATAATATAGATCCTGGCGAAAACGTCCTTCAGCAACACATTTGGACAGGTTTTGATGGGTCGCACTGATAATACGAACATCGACCGCTTCTTCAATAGTCGCGCCGACTTTGCGGATACTACGCTCCTGAATGGCGCGCAAGAGTTTCACTTGCATCGCCAGCGGTAAATCAGCAACTTCATCGAGCATCAAGGTGCCACCGTTCGCAGCCTGAAAAAAACCTTCCCTGTCATCTGCCGCACCAGTGAATGCCCCTTTGCGATAACCAAAAAACTCGGCTTCCATTAAAGTTTCGGGTATAGCACCACAATTGACCGCAATAAACGGTTTATTTGCACGCGCACTACGGAAATGAATTTCGCGGGCAGCCAGTTCTTTACCGCTTCCCGATTCACCAGTGATAATGACGGGAGCCATACTGCGAGCCAAGCGGCCAATTTGTTCACGAACCGCCTGCATACCTGCTGAGCGGCCAATCAGGAATGAGTCAGGGATGATCGGAGTCACCTCGGTCATTGGTTGGGCTTTGAGCGCCACTTCGTTCATATCCAGCGCTGACCTGACTAATTTTCGTAACTGATCGAGAGCGACCGGTTTAGAAACATAATCAAACGCACCCGCTTTAAGGGCCACCACCGCATTGTCCGCACTTCCAAATGCAGTAATGACGGCAATTGGAGTAGTCTTATATAACGCGTTAACCTCCGCCACCAGCTCCATCCCAGAACCATCAGGTAAGCGCATATCGGTTAATACCAGGGAATATGTCTTTTGTGCCAGATACGAACGTGCATGGCTAATATTTTCTGCGCTATCCACGTCCAGCCCCATTTTAATGAGTGTGATCTCAAGCAGCTCACGTAAATGGGCTTCATCGTCAACGACAAGAATACGGGGACAGGCAGTAGCAGAAGTAGCACTCATCGTTATGCATTAAATCCAGAAAAATTAATTACAAACCTGCCGCTCGGCTCGGCATCGCCCGCATCGACACGGTATTCATAATCCAACAAAGAACGGTTATTTAAGCATAACTCACGCGCCATATATAAGCCCAATCCGGTTCCCATGCGCGAGGTCGTATAAAACGGTTCAAACAGATGTGCTCTGACATCATAGTTGATCGGTGGACCATCATCCTGAATATGCAATTCCTGTCTACCGGTGCCGTTTAACATGGCGTACAAACGCACACTTCCCGGTTTACCACTCGCATAACGAATCGCGTTTGACATTAAATTAGTCACGATCTCAATCAAATGACCGGGATCAAAGCGCACATAAAAATCGAATTCTGTACCAACTGAAATTAAATCTGGCGATAATTTCCGCATTTCAACAAACTCTTGAACGCAAGCATTGATTGCTTGCATTAACGAATAGGGCTCAACGTCATTTTTAGCCTTGCGTGACAGCTTCAAAATATCTTCGATCAACTGGTTTAGCCTTGTGACATTATCATCCACGATTTTTAAAAGGCGCTTCGCCTGCACTTTATTGTCTTCAATATTAGCAATATCTTCATTTAATAAAGAAGCTGCATACGAAATAGAAGACAAAGGATTGCGAACTTCGTGGGCGATACTCGCGGTTAAACGCCCCATTGAAGCTAATTTCAATTGTTGCGCCTGATTTTCAATATCGGAAACGTCCTGCATAAAAATAATAATGTAATCACCAGCAGGCTCATTGAGATGAAGAACATTGGCATCTTTAACCACAATAAAACGCAATTTGAGATGAGTCACGAATTGTTGACGCTCCGTACGCCCGGCCATATTGCCAGTTTCCGCACTAAATTTACTCAGCGTATTGGTATCATCGATGTAACACGGAATAGACACAAAAGACGCCTCTTCATCGAACACTGTCTTATTTCTTTCGGCACTACGTAGCTGCATATCCGTCAGGGTTTCTATCATAGGACGTAAAGCAACGATATTTGACAGCTTGATACCGACCATTTCTTTCGTTAAATTGCCGCCCAACATGCGTTCTGCAGCAGGATTGATCTCAAACATACGACCAGAATGATCCAGAACCAGAACGCCGTCCCCCATGTCGGCGATCACCAAGCGGTTAATCGCCTGCTGCATTTTCAATTCGTTTCCACGTTGAGTAGCCAATTTCTCTTGGCTGATCAAATTACTGGCCAGACGATTCACCAGATAAACAACAGCAAAATACGATGCGCCAAACAAACCAGCTTGCGAAATCAGATTGCCGTCACTCAATTCAAACGAACGATAGGCTCCTTCAACTAGCAGCAGCAGGCTGACAATGGCACAAAAAAAGAAGGCCCATAATAATGGCGTTAAAATCGCCACGCCCGCCAAAGGAAATAAAAACAAGATGCTCAATCCACCTTTGCCCCCACCCGATCCCAGATACAACAGCGAAATGACCAAAATATCCAAGGCAATCTGTGACAACAGCTGCAAGGCGAAATGTTGTTTGTGCGCAATTTTTAAAAGAAAAAAACTGATACTGGTAGTCACATAAACCAAGCAAATATTCTGAGCAAGTACGTGCGTATATACCCAAGCATCTTTCAGGCCAGATAAGTTCAATAAAAACAATAAACATAACGCGATAATAATGCGCGACAAATTTAAAGTTTGCAGTGAACGCCAGAACGAAGGGGTCGGTTCAGAAAAATTGGGAAAAATAGCCGACATTTTCACGTGATCATGCCAGTATTAGTGCGCATCGGCATGCGCAGCGGAACAATAAACATTTCCCCCACAATGTACCGCTTCCGAGGCCGGAAGATAAATATGGCAATGCGCACAGCTAACCATATTTTCAGCAACAGATTCTTGTTGAGCAGTACGCACTTCATCTGGCGTGGAAGCGGTCAAAGGCTTTGCTTTTTTTCTGATCGCTAAAACCACTAAAACAATAAAGATTAACCATACAACTAATTTCACGCGAGCCCCCTGTGTAACAAGACTTCCAGCACAAAGCGGCTACCAACATACGCCAACATTAAGGTCAAAAAGCCAGATAAAGTAAAACTAAGCACAGTCTTGCCGCGCCAGCCGCGCCAGTGGCGCCCAGCTAACAACACTGCAAATAACATCCAGGATAGTAAAGAAAGAATGGTTTTGTGATCCCACTTGAACGCCACCCCTAACACTTGCTCTGAAAAAACGACCCCCGACAACACCGTCATCGTCAATAAAACGAAGCCCAATGAAATTAAACGGAACAAAATCTTTTCCATCTTCATCAACGGCGGCAGATTATCGATCATCTGGTTGAGGCGCGGACTCAGCGGCTTAGAGCGAAGTTTGTGCAGGTGCTTATCCTGCAGCGTCATAATCATCGCGTGAAAGGCGGCAATTGTCAGGGTGCCATAAGCAAGCAGCGCAACCGCTACATGCCACGGAAACATCACTGTCTTTCCAGCAAGAAAAATCAAAGTACCCGGAAAAATAGCCGGCAATACAGTCACCAGAGCGACCGGAGGCAACAATAATAATTTTAAGCCTTCCAGTGAAAAATTACGGTTTTCCAGCAAATAAACAGAAACCGTGACCCATAGAGCCGACGACAGCATGACGGCAAAACCAACCCGTAAAGCATCACTCGAAAAAATACTGCCCCATAATGTCGCGCCATGCACCAGCCACGCGAGCACACTGAGGCTCACAGCCAAGGTACGCTGACCAGATGGAACAAAGAGTACGGCAAGATAAAGTGCCGCAGCTAAAAATGGTAAATAGATTTGCATCATCCAAGTTTACACCATGTAGATATTTTTTTTGAACTTGGATTGAACTCTTGACATTCATCAAAGATAAAACGAGCGCATTGATCACTAATCACCCTCATAGCAGCTCAAAACGGGCTCTCAATCTGGTTTAAGATATAGAAAGTAAGCTAAGTATTGAATTTAAGGTTTTTTTTGAACTTTTTAAACTATTTGCTCACTAAATACTGCGGTTATAAGAAGTACGGAAAATGAATCGAACCAGCGTAGTTATCGATCTGTGGATGATGCTACGAGAGCAACACAGCACTAGCGGTTGCGGTTTTAGAATTTCTCCGTCCCTTCCCTTATCTAATCAAATTAACTCATAAAATAACGATGAAAAAGACACTCATAACGCTAGCAGTCTTCAGTATTTACAATGTTGCCTATGCCGATGAAGGTATGTGGATGCCACAACAATTGCCACAAGTCGCCAAACAATTAAAAGCGGATGGTCTCAAACTTGACCCTGCAAATCTGACCAAATTGACTGAATTTCCTATGGGGGCAATCGTCAGCCTCGGTGGTTGTTCCGCATCATTTGTATCGCCACAAGGCCTGGTTATCACCAATCATCACTGTGTATATGGCAGCGTTGCGTACAACTCAAAACCAGAAAATAATCTATTAGCCAACGGTTTTTTTGCAAAAAGTCTGGATGAAGAGTTGCCAGCTTCACCTGGGTCCAGAGTTTTCGTGACTAAGGAAGTAACGAATGTCAGCAGCAAAATCATCGATAAAGACGTAGCTAAACTGACTGGTAAAAAACGGGTCGATGCTATCGAGAAAAATTCCAAAGCTATCGTTGCCGAATGCGAGAAAGATGCCGGACATCGCTGTAACGTCTATCCGTACTACGGCGGCCTGGAATTTTACTTAATTAAACAAATGGAAATTCGTGACGTGCGTTTGGTTCATGCACCTCCGGAAGGTGTTGGTAAATTTGGCGGTGACACAGACAACTGGATGTGGCCACGACACACTGGTGACTACGGTTTCTATCGCGCTTACGTCAGCAAAGACGGCAAAGCAGCTGACTACAGCAAAGACAACGTCCCTTACGTTCCTAAATTTTATCTGAAGCTGGCAAAAGAAGGCGTCAAAGAAGGCGATTTCGTCATGGCTCTCGGCTACCCGGGCCGCACCAATCGTCATCGACTGCCATCAGAAGTCGCTTACACCTTCGATTGGAATTACCCGGCGTTCGTGAAGTCCTCAGGCGAATCGCTGGCAATCATTGCCAAAGAAACCGCCAATGATCCGGATGCGAAGCTGAAGTACGCAAGCCAGGTTGCAGGTATCAATAATTACTACAAAAACCGTCAGGGCATGCTTGATAGCTATGCCAAGAGTGATTTCCTGGCCCGCAAAACCAAGGAGCATGAAGAACTCAAAGCATGGGTCAATAGCAACCCTGCCCGTGTCAAAGAATATGCACAGGATATTGCACAAGTTGAACAATTAATTGCCAAACGTGATGCAGAAGAGAAAAGTGATTTCTATCTGGATCGCTCTTTCCCACGTCTGCTCAATTCTGCTCGCGTAATGTATCGCCTTGCTAATGAAAGCGCTAAGCCAGACGCTGAACGCAAGGCTGGCTTCCAGACCCGTGATCTCCCACGCATCAAAGCAGGTATTGAATCTGTCGAACGCAGCTATGCTGAAAACGTCGACAAAGCATTGGTGCTGAACAACCTGAAGCAATACGCAGCACAAGCAAAGAACGAGCGCAATGCTGACTTTGATGCGGTGATGGGAATCAAAGATGGCATGTCTGACGCTGATTTGAAAGCATTGTTAGATCAAATGTATGCCGGTAGTAAATTAAGTGATAAAGCAACCCGGACTGCATGGTTAAGCAGTAAGCCGGCTGATTTTAAGACCAGTGACGATAGCTTTATCAAAGCTGCAGTAGCAATGTACGACGGCGGGCTGAAGCGCGAAGCGCATGAGGAAGAACTAGCGGGCAATCTGCAACAAGCGTATGCAAATTACATGAAAGCAAAAATCGCCTTCATGCAAAGCAAAGGAAAGGCCGTTTATCCTGATGCCAACAGCACTTTACGCGTAACGTTTGGTAACGTTGCAGGACGTGATCATGGTACTGCGGATGGACTCGCATGGTCTGCCTTTACGACAGTTGATGGCATTCCACCAAAAGCTACTGGTAGCGGTGAATTTAATGCACCAGCTGCGGAGTTAGCCGCAATTAAAGCACGCGACTTTGGTCAATATGCAGATTCAAAACTGAAAACCGTACCTGTCGCGTACCTCGCAACCTTGGATATTACGGGCGGTAACTCAGGTTCAGCAGCATTGAATTCCAAGGCTGAACTGATCGGCCTGGCATTTGATGGCACGCTGGATTCGATTATTTCTGATTGGGATTTCAACAAAGCAAACACACGTTCTATTCAAGTTGATATACGCTACATCCTATGGAACATGAAGCATGTAGAAAAATATGACCGCCTGATCAAAGAGATGAACGCAGAGTAAGTAACATCGATTCTCATCTAAATTTTGAAGTAAAAAAAACGCCGGAAATAAAAATCCGGCGTTTTTTTATAAGGATAATCATTTTGTAGATACCGTTATCCAATGCGAACCTGACTCGGACACAAAACCAAGGCCGTCCGCCCTCTCCCTACGGATTTACTGTTGCGAAAATACCCGAAACCATACTACTAACATCAATACCGCACAGACGACCCACACCACAACCGCAGAAAACAAAGTCATGCTCAATGAAGTACGCGTACTTAAAAAATAAACAGTACTAAGATAAGCAGCATAAGGAATTAAAGACCACAAACCAAATAAAGCGGTGGTTTGCAAAGCAGTCACGGAACGACTGCTTCCTATAACGACGTGAGCAATCAATGCGAATGTCGGAAATAAAGGAACCAGACCCGCCAACACAAAGTAACGGGATTGGGAAGCCAGAGCAATCAGCAAAACAGCAAAAGCACCGGTCAGACACTTCAGAAGTAAAGAAATCATTTTTCAACGTCGGCAATTCAGATTAAATCGCAGTCTAGCAGAGCAACGAACATGCTTCCCTCTGATTTTTTGTTTAAAAAATTCTTAGACTTGTCATCGGAAGCCACATTTTTTGATGAAAAAATGGAAAGTTTGCGCAAATTCTTTCGCAAGTGAGATAATCGGGCATTGTTTTTTCAAGACAAATTGATGGATAAGTTGCCTAAAGATCCCACTGCGGATCACCCCCAAGACGCACACCAGAGTCTGGACCCGGAAGACTGGAGTGCATTTCGCCAGCAGAGTCATCGTATGCTCGACGATATGCTGGATTTTGTAGAACATTTACGTGAACGCCCGGTCTGGCAACCCATTCCGCAAACATCCCGCGCTAAATTTCAGGTGACACTGCCACAGCAAGGTCAAAGCCTCGAAAGTGCGCATGAGACTTTCATGCAAGATATCTTGCCGTATGGGCCTGGAAATAGTCATCCCGGCTTCATGGGCTGGGTACAGGGCGGCGGCACGCCTGTCGGGATGTTGGCTGACATGTTAGCAGCTGGTTTAAATGCCAATGTTGGTGGTCGAGATCAAATGCCAGTGGAAGTCGAACGACAAATTGTACGTTGGATGCGTGAATTGTTTGCCTTTCCTGAAACTGCCAGCGGCGTCTTTGTGACTGGCACCTCAATGGCAAATCTGATGGCGGTGTTAGTCGCCAGAACCGTTGCGCTCGGCAAATCGGTACGTCAACAAGGTCTGAGAGAATTTGCGATGCAACTGACCGCTTACACCTCGGTGGAAGCACATGGTTGCGTAGCGCAAGCAATGGATCTGGCCGGTTTTGGTACCTCCGCATTGCGTCGGATTCCGAGCAATGATTTATTCGAGATGGATACACAAGCACTAGAGGCGGCTATCGAAGCTGATCGCGCTGCTGGATTTCAGCCCTTCTTCATTGCCGGAACAGCAGGAAGCGTCGATGTAGGTGCAGTTGATCCGCTCAATGAGATTGCCGATATTGCGGCTCGCCAGAATTGCTGGTTCCATGTCGATGGCGCTTTCGGTGCGCTCGGTATGATGTCCCCAAAAGTCGCGCCGCTATTGCAAGGGATTCAGCGTGCAGATTCGATTGCATTTGATTTTCATAAATGGGGACAAGTGCAATACGATGCTGGATTTTTATTAGTACGCGATGCGGCCCAGCATATGGATGCTTTTGCTGCACCTGTCGCCTACCTTCGCCGCGAGAGCCGTGGCCTGGCAGGCGGATCCCCTTGGCCATGCGATTTCGGCCCAGATTTATCGCGCGGTTTCCGTGCATTAAAGACCTGGTTTACTTTACAGGTTTATGGCACGGAAAAATTAGGCAACATCATTTCCCAAACCTGTGATCTGGCGCAATATCTGGTGCAGCAAATCAGCCAACATTCATCGCTGGAGTTAGTCGCACCAGTTGCGCTCAATGTGGTGTGCTTCCGTTATTTAGGTGAAACTAAATACAATTCAAGTCAACGCAATCTTGATGACTTGAATCGTGACATCGTGGCAGATTTACATGAATCCGGCATCGCTGTTCCCTCCACTACGACAGTCAGAGGGCAGCTCGCGATTCGTGTGGCGATTGTGAATCACCGCACACATCGTGGCGATCTTGATGCGATGCTCAATGCAGTCATTGCTGTGGGTAAAACTCGCACTGATCAAGCGACTGAGTAAAAGAAAAATTGAAAGAAAAAGTACCCCAATAAGCGACAAATCAATTACCGCAAAGGAAGTGTATGTCCGATCGCCTTGAGTTTGCCTCGCAAGCATTTGCCCCCTTCATTGGTGTTGCACCTTTGATGCGCCTCGCTTTCGCCAATGAAGATATAAAGCCTATCGGTGAAGCCTTGCTCAAACGGGCAGAGGAAAATATCACTGATGCCAATGCGTTAATGGATTGCTCGGTGTATTTACAAATCATCGGACACCACGATTTAGCCTTAGCAATGCAAGCTCAGGCAATCAAGACGCAGGCCTTATATTCGATTCCGGCAAAAAAATCAGCGCCAGGTATCAAACTATTGGTGATCATGGGGCCAGGCGATTTGATGTCCAATACACCGATAGAATTTTTAATAGAGGACTCGGACGTTGCCCTCGATATTTTATACCTATCACTTGATGCCAATTGGCCAGAGATCGTTCCTGAACATGATGTCATGTTAGTCGGCATTGCTGAATCGGAATCCAATCAGGCGTTGTTGAAAAAAGTGGGTTTATTTATTGCAAACTGGCCACGTCCCGTCATCAACTTGCCGGAATATATTGCACAAACATCACGCGATGGTGTGTGCGCTGCCTTGAGCGACTCCACGGGCATTGAGATGCCAGTTACAGTGCGCACTAACAGAACCACTTTAGGTCAGCTAAGTGCAGGAATAATCGACGTTCATACCTTACTTTCTGGTGATCATTTTCCACTGATCATACGACCATTAGGCTCGCATGCAGGCAAAGATCTGGAAAAAATTGAAGATGCAGATAGCCTGCAAGCCTATCTGGAGCGCATTCCTTCTGAGTACTTTTATCTTTCACGTTTTGTCGACTATCGCAGTGCCGATGGTTTATTTCGCAAATACCGGATTGCACTGATCGAAGGCAGACCCTATGTCTGCCATTTCGCGATTTCATCGCATTGGATGATTCACTACCTGAATGCAGGGATGGGAGAAAGCGCTGAAAAACGCGCTGAAGAAGCTGAATGCATGGCACACTTCGATGAAGAATTCGCAAAGCGCCATGCTACTGCTTTAGAAACGATCTACCAACGTATGGGTATGCAATATTTGGGCATCGATTGTGCGGAGACCCAGGATGGAAATTTACTGATTTTTGAGATCGACAATGCAATGGTAGTACATGCAATGGATCCGGCTGATATGTATCCATACAAAAAGCCAGCGATGCAAAAAGTTTTCAATGCCTTCAGACAAATGCTGGAAAATGCCCGCCACAAATCAACTGCGAACGTAGAAAATCCATGAAAGAATTTCCGGCAACGATTGATTTACTTGTCTCTGGTGGCGACTCCAGAATTACACCAAATCCACAAACCGGGCTAAATAAATACGGCTGTAGCACCTTGCCAGATAATGAGCTGACCGCCTTAGGTTCTTCCACCGCGTCGGTCATTTCATTGCGTGGAATGACCGCGGCGCAGGCCTTACGCAATCGATGCGCTCAACTGGTTCTACAAGATACGCAGCAACATATTTACGACCAGCAAATACGGGCCTTGCGATCAGAGTTCTTATCGCTGTGTGGACTCAGCGAAGAGGATAAAGTTGACGCTTTATTTGCCGCCTCTGGAACCGACATTCACCTATTACTAGCGCAGTGGTTGCAGCCTGATCTGACGGTCATGATAGATCCTGCTGAAACTGGCAGTGGCCTTGCAGCAGCCTTACAAGGCAAACATTTTAGTAGCGATTCAACCTGCGCCGGCGGCACTCCGGAAGGTGCCGCTGTCAGCGACTGGCGCGGTGAACTGCTTACACTGGCCGCGCGCTCGCAGGATGGTAAGCCACGTGATATCGCCAGTGTTGATGCCGAATTGCTCAAAATCGTAGAGCAAGCTGTTAAAACAAAAAAACGACTACTTTTAATACTGACTGACGTGTGCAAAACAGGTTTGATTTTCCCTGGCATTGCGAGCATCAAGAAATTGCAACAACGTTGGCCCGATCAAATCCAGGTAGTGGTTGATGCATGTCAATTTCGCTTATCAAAACAAAGCCTGCGTGCCTACCTCGTACACCATTTTTGTGTTGCACTGACAGGGTCAAAGTTTTTAGGGGGACCTACTTTTTCTGGTGCCTTACTCATTCCCCATTTGGTCGCGAATATCTGTCAAGAACGGATTTTGCACGAAGGCGCTCGCGCTTACTCCCACTCCGCAGACTGGCCAAGTGGCTATAAGGCGTCTTTGAATTTGCATCCCGGCACTAACTTTGGATTGCTACTGCGCTGGGAAGCGGCCATGGCGGAACTGCGTGAATTTGCACAACTGAACGAGCAACAAATTCGTCCATTTTTACAAGCATTCCGTAAAGCAGTCAGCGATCGAATACAACACGATCCTCACTTTGAAGCCGTTAGCAATCCTGCGCTTGATCGCAGCGAGATCGGTAGTGCAGGAAACTGGGATGAAGAACAAACCATTTTCCCATTCGTCATTTATCGTATTCTGAGTAATGGAGAAAAGCGTCCCTTAACCAGGAGTGAATCGGCAAAGGTTTATCAAGAATTACAACAACCTGCTGATGCACAACAACATCGTCGCTTTCAACTTGGGCAACCAGTTTTATGCGGCGAAAGAATGGGCACCCCAGTCAGCGCATTGCGAATTTGTATCAGTGCACCGATGCTCGTCTCAGCCCAAGAAAAACTGTCCGCCGAAAAAATCATTACTGAAGCGCTGCTAGCGTTTGAGCGTATTGTGGAGATTATTGATACGCTGTGAGTTGCGGCGCGTATTGTTGAAGAAAAGTTAGAAAGAAAACAAACGAAGCAATCACAAAGACGCCAAGTACAACTTTTATGATCAATGTGATCACTTATGCCGATTCGTGAATCAGATTACCTGCACCACCACTACCTATCGTTTCCGACAGGATTAAGGCTACCTTGGAAGGAATTTGCAATAAAACTTGTTTAGTCTCCTGGTCAACAACTCTCAGCACCATTTTATCGGACTGCTGGTCAACCGTGTATTCGATACTGCCAAAATGCGGCTGGGAATTTTGATTCAAAGCCGCTGCGGACTTTCTGAGGGAATCAGTTTCATTCGCCTGTGAAGAAGGGCTACCTGCATTAACATTGGCCGGGGCGACAGGATTGGATGTTTGATCGCTGATTATGGGCGAAGAACTGGAACTGACTGATGCGCTGGCAGCAGACGTCAATCCCACACCGTATTGAACGGGCGGGGACGATATAGCCACATTTGCTTGCCCGGAAAGAGCAATTGCGCTAAGGTCCATCACAAACTCCTCAACATCTTTTACATAATCATATTAGACACTAACTCAGCAATATGCGAGTTTTATTGGTATCGGTGATTCAATCTGAACCACATTCGATAAAAGTTTCTTTCCTCCCCCCTCAGTAAATCGTCAATCAGCTTCTTGATTTTTCGCCGATGATAAAACTAATTAAGGTAATTTTTCCATTGTCGGTGTTTTTTGTGTCAACACTACAGATAACTTGTAACATAATATATCAACATCAATATAGCCAATATACTCCCCCGATATTTGTAGAAAATATATGCTAAATCCCTTATCTGATAAGGGGAATTTTAAATACTGAGGGGAAGTATTTAACGTTTAAAAAAATGTAATGACGGCGTTTCAATATAAACCACACGCTTTTCTTTAGCCAAAATCCTAAGTTACGTATGCTAGGAGATTTTAGCAACTACAGGTCGATCGCATAGGTATACCCTTTCATCCCAATCAATCTACAATCGCCTGTTTCAATTCATCATTGTGGTGTCGTTGTTGCTCTTCCATTACTAATTGTCCCAACTCACGCTTCAATTCATTAAATTGAACCGAAGACGGGTCTCGCAAACGCGGTAAATCCAATAAAATATCCTTCTTCACAGTGCCAGGACGATAAGTCATCACGATGATCCTATCGGCGAGATAGATTGCCTCTTCGATGCTATGGGTCACAAAGATAATGGTCTTTTTCAACTCAGACCAGATACGTAACAGCTCATCTTGCAAGTTACGACGGGTCAAGGCATCCAGTGCACCAAAAGGTTCATCCATCAACATAATCGGTGAATCCAGCGCCAGCACACGCGCAATCGCAACGCGTTGCCGCATCCCACCCGATAAGTCTTTAGGGTAACGCTGCCGGAATTCATACAGACCCAACATCTGCAATAAGTTGCTGACACGTTGCTCGATATCGACGTTTTTCATTCCCTTGATTTCAAGGCCAAAAGCAATGTTTTTTTCCACCGTCATCCACGGAAATAAAGCATATTCCTGGAATACCATACCGCGATCAGGACCTGGTTCTCTGACCTCCTTACCGTTAGCAATGATGCTACCGTCGGATGGTAAAGCAAAGCCCGCGATCGCATTAAGCAAAGTTGATTTGCCGCAACCGGATGGCCCTAGCAGACAAACAAACTGTCCTTCGGGTATCTCCAAATTAATATCATGCAGAGCAACCACTTCTTTATCAGCAGTCTTAAATATTTTGTTTACTGCATTGATCTCAATGTGCGCAGACATCGTCATTTTAATTCTCCAATCCACGGTGCCAACGCAGTAAATGCTTATTCAACTTATTCATCGCCAGGTCAATTGCCAAGCCCAACAGACCAATACTAACCATGCCAACAATAATTTTGTCAGACCAAAAATATTCGCGTGCTTCCAGAATACGGAAACCCAGACCGTTATTGACGGCAATCATTTCTGACACAATCACGACAATGAAAGCGGTGCCGATACCAATCCTCACACCCGACAAGATATAGGGCACGGCGGCCGGTAACATGACTCTTAAAAACATGGTCGACTGACTTGCACCTAAATTTCGCGCTGCACGAATATAAATACTATCGACATGATGAACGCCCGCAATGGTGTTCATCAGTACAGGGAAAAAAGCGCCAATAGAGATCAAAAAAATCGCCGGAGGATTACCCAATCCAAACCACAAAATCGACAAAGGAATATACGCGATTGGCGGAATAGGACGCAACACCTGCAATAGTGGGTTAAACCATGCATACACGCGGGCACTCGATCCCATGAGCAACCCCAAAGGTAAGGCCAGCCCTGCACCAACAACAAAACCAACGATGACGCGATACATGGTACCCATCGTATCTCTCAGCAACTCGCCCGACAATGTCCATGCTAACCAACTTTCGCTGGCTGGATCGTAAGGTGTCATTGGCGATGCATATTCCAACCATTTTTTGAGCACCGCCCATGGCGACGGCAAGACTTGCGGATTCACCCACTCCAGACTACAGGCAGCTTGCCATATCGCGATCAGCACAACGGGGACAACGAGTCCAGCGCCAATTTCACGCCACTTCAATTTCATATCAATTTCCTGTCTTGATTAAAAAAGCAGAAAGACATGCGCCTGCCTTCAGCCTTTTTGTCACCATCAGCATTACTGAATGTTCAGTGTTTTCTTTGCTTGTTCTAACAAATCGGTTTTTACCCAATCTTTAGCAATTGGTGGCTTCGCCATTTTTCCGACGCCATACTTTTGCATCAAATCAGTGGTGATCTGAACATGTTCAGCCGTGATGTCATAGGTGTAAGGAGAATTTTCTATTGCATTAATAAAATCTTCATGATTGACCTGACCTTTGAACATGTTTTCACGCACATATTTTTCTGCCAGTGCTTTATTGTCGATAAAGGTTTTAGTTGACTCAACAAAGCAGCGCATAAATTTTTCAGCGGTTGGGCGATGTTCTTTATAAAATTTTTCAGTCATCACCATCGTCCGCACCGGTTCTCCGATTGCGGTGTCATACGGTTTGATAATTTCTTTACCAAATCCTTTGCTCAGAGCTTGCGACGAATATGGCTCAGATTGCATCATGGCATCGATATTTTTCCCCATCAGTGCCTGATTCAAATCCGGAAAGCCAAGGTAAATAATTTGTACATCTTTTCCTGGTTGATCTGAATATGTCAGACCGTTTTGCGATAATTCGGCGGCCAGCAAAATATCCTGGATACCACCACGTGTGACGCCGACTTTTTTGCCTTTCAAATCTTTCACGGTTTTCAAAGGCAAATCGCTACGTCCAACCAAACGTACTCCGCCTTTGGCAAAACCTGCAACCAAATAAATCGGCGTGCCGCTGGCGCGCGCAGAGATGACTGCTTCTGAGGACACGGCTGCAACATCGAGTTCACCAGCAATTACCGCCTGCATGGCATCGAGGCCTTTTGGAAACACTCGCTCGTCGACTTTGATACCGCATTTCGGTGCAATTTCTTTGATATACGACACGGCACCGTAATGGGCAAATTTAAGATTTCCTAAGCGAACTGCTTCTTGTGCTTGCGCTTGCAATGCGACACTAGTGATCCCAGCCAACATCAACGCGCTGACCAATATTTTTCTAAACATGCCTATCTCCTGTCTCAATTATTTGTACACATGCATTTCTGCAGACTTATTTTGCTGTCTTAGTATGATAGCTGAACTCCATACAAAGTTGATACTTCTACAAAAAGCCCGTCTATCAAAGCGAATTGCGACGGCAAATCACGCTGATCAGGTAAAATGCCAGATTAATTTGCATAAGCAGATGACGATAGACTGGTATTTCATTCGATTCACTATCGAATAAGACGCTGATGACATCGCTTTACATCGTCTTCGCTTGGCAATCATTGCAATTTTTCAAAGAAAATCTATTCTTCGCTATGCTTGATAATCTTACCCAACGCCTCGCCAAAGTCGTCAAGACCATGCGCGGCGAAGCCCGCCTGACTGAATCTAATACCGCTGACATGCTGCGCGAAGTGCGCATGGCCTTGCTGGAAGCCGACGTTGCCTTACCAGCCGTCCGTGAACTGATCGCCCGTGTTAAAGAAAAAGCCATGGGCGAAGAGGTTATTTCCTCTTTAACGCCAGGACAAGCACTGGTAGGTGTCGTACAAAAAGAATTGGCAGCCTTAATGGGTGCCGATCTGGGTGAAGAAGCATCGCAACTCAGTTTTGCTTGCCAACCACCTGCAATTATTTTGATGGCTGGCTTGCAAGGTGCGGGTAAAACCACGACCGTTGGTAAATTAGCTAAATATTTACGCGAACAGAAAAAGAAAAAAGTTCTTACTGTTTCCGCCGACGTTTATCGCCCCGCTGCGATTGCACAGTTGCAAACTGTGACAGAACAAGTTGGTGCTGACTTTTTCCCATCCACACCAGATCAAAAGCCAGTCGATATCGCGCTGGCAGCCTTAGATTTTGCAAAAAAGCATTACCATGATGTCTTAATTATCGATACTGCTGGTCGTCTAGGTATTGACGAGGCGATGATGCAAGAAATCGCTGCGGTTCATGCAGCAGTCAACCCAATTGAAACGCTGTTTGTGGTTGATGCCATGTTGGGTCAGGATGCCGTTAACACTGCCAAAGCCTTTAACGATGCGCTGCCATTGACTGGTGTAGTACTGACCAAGCTCGATGGTGATTCACGCGGTGGTGCGGCTCTATCCGTGCGCCACGTCACTGGCAAACCAATCAAATTTGTCGGAGTTGCTGAAAAACTCGATGGTCTCGAGTCCTTTGATGCGACCCGCATGGCAAATCGCGTCCTGGGTATGGGCGACATTCTGGCCTTGGTCGAATCGGCGCAAAAAGGCATGGACGTTGCCGCAGCACAGAATTTAGCGCATAAGCTCAAAGACGGCGGCAAGTTCGACCTCAATGATTTCAAAATGCAGATGTCGCAAATGAAAAACATGGGTGGCTTGTCCGGTTTGATGGATAAGTTGCCGGCACAAATGCAACAGGCAGCGGCTGGCGCCAATATGGATCAGGCCGAAAAACAAGTCCGTCGCATGGAAGGCATGATCAATTCCATGACCCCTTTGGAACGTGCCAAGCCTGAATTAATCAAAGCTTCGCGCAAGCGCCGTATCGCGGCCGGTGCGGGCGTACAGATTCAGGAAGTCAACCGCATGCTGGCGCAATTTGAACAAATGCAGAGCATGATGAAAAAGTTACGCGGTGGCGGCATGATGAAAATGTTGCGCAGCATGAAGGGCATGATGCCTGGAAAGCGCTGATTTTTTCAGCGACAAAATACATCACAGAAATTTGCCGTTTCAGAGGGGAAAACGCTCTGAAACGGCTTTTTTTCGTACTTAAATCCAACGAAGCCCGATTTCCTGCATATTTTCGTCGAAAAGCTGCAAAAAACACTTGCATCAGTGTAAAAAGCGCACCACTATTAGCAGTGCGTAAAGTGACGCAATGCAGGAGCTTTTCAACTATGATCAAAGCTCCGTCCACGAAATTTGTGAAGGAGGCTATTTATGGCAACAGCACCAAAAAAACCAGCAGCAAAAGCAGCCGCTAAACCAGCAGCTAAGCCAGCAGCAAAACCTGCCGCAGCGGCCAAAAAGCCAGTAGCAGCAAAAGCAGCAGCGCCTAAAAAAGCAGCAGCTAAACCAGCAGCAGAGCGCAAGCCAAACGCAGCGTTCATGAAACCAATGACTATCTCCCCAACTTTGGCGGCAGTGATCGGTGCAGCACCAATTCCACGTACTGAAGTCACTAAAAAAGTATGGGAATACATCAAGAAGCACAATCTGCAAGATGCAGAAAACAAACGCAACATCAACGCGGATGACAAACTGAAAGCTGTTTTCGACGGCAAAAAGCAAGTTTCCATGTTCGAAATGACTAAACTCATTTCTGGTCACCTGTCCTGATTCTTAGTTCCGGTTACTAAAGTTGCTTTGGGAGACTTAAAGGGAAGTAGTTAGTGTCCCATCCCAAACAAAAATGCCCGCATCGCGCGGGCATTTTTGTTTGGTGAAGCAGCATCTTTACAATCGTTTAAAAGCTCATCTGACCCGGGCATGTCATTACACGCATTCCCTGCCCCTCACGTTGGATGATGGTTGCTCCCCCTGCGGAATTTGGGGCTGATACACAGTAAGAACCTAAGCCGGAGGTCACTTTGGTGATTAATGTCCCATCAGCAGTCGTATAGGTTTGATAGATCAATTCCTGATTTTTAGCGGCGGCAGCGATATTTTTTTTAAAGGCTTCAAACGAACCTTTGGCGGCGATAAGCTCTTGTGGAATCCGGTTTGGAAAGTCTTTTCTGAGATCTTTATCCATGTCTTTGGCGAGTTGCGTGACATCACGATTAATCATCCGTGGAACAGGTTCGGCGACAGACTCAACAGTGATCGTTTCTGATGGCGCGACGATATTGGCAGCAGACTCTACAGTTCGATTAGTGAGCACGTTTCTCTGCGCCTCGATATGAGCTGAGCGCGCTTTGGCGGGAAGGGGCTTATCTGCCGCTGGTGTTATTGTCGGCTTGGTTGGTGATAACAACCAGATCAACCTGGTTGAGCGTGACGATTTTTGGCTCTGCAGATAAGTATTAAACTTGGGAATCAAGCTGATGATCGCCATATGCGCAGCGACTAGCAGGATAAAAATCAGTGAATGCAATAATTTATTTTCGGTACCAGATGAAAATGGACTTATGGCAGTCGCTGTTGTCATTTTTTGTATTCCCAGTTCTTCCAGTTAGCTAGCACTGCATTTGGGTATTCGGGTTTACCACGACTGCCGTTATAGCGACCAAGAGCAAGGTATAAATCACCTTTTTCCATATCGATGTACATACGCAAAATCGAGCATCCGTAACGCAAATTAGTTTGCATTTTAAATAGCATCTTGGCGTTACCATCGCCGATCACGCGCGACCAGAATGGCATAACCTGCATATAGCCACGCGCCCCAACAACAGACGTCGCGTATTTACGAAATCCCGATTCGACTTGCATGAGTCCCAATACCATTGCCGGATCAAGACCCGCACGTTTTGATTCGTACCAAACCGTTTCGAGAAATTCTATACGGGTTTGATAATCGGGGATGCGACGTTTTAAACGTACCGACATTTCACCCAACCAGTTCAGGTATTTAATACGTTCATCAATATTAGTGAAGCTGGGTTTAGGTGGACTAGCATCAGAAACAGCTTTTGACAGCGCTAGACGCACCGAGTCAGCCATTGCTTCTTCTAGTTGGTTACCAGCCATCGCCTGAGGGGAAAGCCCCAAACCAAGTAGCGCGGCACATATGCTTATGAGGAGGGCAAAAAAACGGGTGGAGATCAACTTCACTTTTGATTATTTCCCAAAGGAAGGGAGGAGTATTTTGCAATCATCTGAATTTAACTTTAGCCTGAAACAGCAGGAGATCCAGCCTGCGCTTGAAAGATAATCTCGGGCGGGTGAAACCCGCGCCGCCTGTTAAACTCGGTCGATGAAAAATCCCCTTGCTGTTCATCATATTTTTATCAGCAACAAAATTATCAACAACAAAAAGGATATTTAAATACTCCAACCCTGAATTAAAGCAGTGGTTAACTTATCGCCAAAAAAAACAGGTTCAAGTTGCCAGTTTCGCTTTAACAAATGCCAACATCTCTTCGACAGGAACAATCGTTGCCTCGGCATCTCGGCGGCCAACGTATTCCAGCTTGCCGTCTTTGAGACCACGGTCACCGATAACGATGCGATGTGGTACGCCGATCAACTCCCAATCAGCAAACATCGCACCAGGACGCTCACCACGGTCATCCAAAATTACGTCAACGCCTGCGGCCAGCAAAGCTTGATACAGCTTCTCTGTCTCGGTTTTAACGGCATCGCTTCGGTCCATTCCCATCGGGCAGATTACTACTTCGAACGGCGCAATCGAGGTTGGCCAGATGATGCCTTTATCGTCGAAATTCTGTTCAATAGCAGCACCCAGAATACGCGTTACGCCGATACCGTAGCAGCCCATTTGTAATAATTGTGGCTTGCCGTTTTCATCCAGGAAGGTGGCCTTCATGTCTTGTGAATAGCGGGTACCTAACTGGAATACGTGACCAACTTCGATACCGCGTTGAATCGCTAATACGCCTTTCCCATCTGGTGAAGGATCGCCATCAACGACATTACGCAGATCAGCAACAAGCCCTTCGGGAATATCGCGCCCCCAGTTTGCACCGGTGAAATGGAAATCAGCTTCATTTGCACCGACGACAAAGTCAGCCATATTCGCTACGGTACGATCAGCAACGATGTGGACTGCTTTCTTAGTGTTGATAGGACCAAGATAGCCTGGCTTGGTGCCAAACCATTCAACGATCTCTGCTTCGGTCGCCATGCGGTGATTCGCCAGACCCGGAACCTTTGCAGTCTTCACTTCATTCAATTCATGGTCGCCGCGCAACAACAACAGCCAGACTTGTTTACCAGCTTCGCCTTTTTCCTCGTCTTCTACCGTCAAAACGATAGATTTCACGGTGTTTTGCAGAGGAATGCTCAACAATTCAGCCACATCTTCGCACTTGGCTTTGCCTGGGGTTGCTGTTTTGGTCAAGGCTGCACTTGCTGCTGGACGTTCAGTGCTCAGAGCCAAAGCTTCTGCGGCCTCCATATTGGCCGCGTAGTCGGAAGTCGGGCAATACACTAAAGCATCTTCGCCAGTCTCAGCAATGACGTGAAATTCATGCGATCCAGAGCCACCGATCGCACCGTTATCCGCAGCTACAGCACGGAATTGCAAGCCAAAACGCTGGAAAATCCGGGTGTAAGCATCAAACATGATTTGATACGATTGCTTCAGACCTTCAACGTTACGATCAAAAGAGTACGCATCTTTCATGGTGAATTCGCGGCCACGCATCAATCCAAAGCGCGGACGACGTTCGTCACGGAATTTGGTTTGGATGTGGTAAAAATTCACTGGCAACTGGCGATACGAACGAATATCGGAACGTACAACATCAGTAATCGCTTCTTCGGAAGTCGGTTGAATAATGAAATCGCGGCCATGGCGGTCTTTCACGCGCATCAATTCAGGGCCCATTTTGTCCCAGCGACCGGTTTCTTGCCATAATTCGGCAGGCTGGACGACAGGCATCAGCATTTCAATGGCTCCAGCACGATTCATTTCTTCGCGGATAATATTTTCTACTTTACGAATCACGCGCAAGCCCATCGGCATGTAGTTATAGATGCCAGAACCAAGGCGTTTGATCATGCCGGCACGCATCATCAGTTTATGGCTGACGACTTCGGCATCGGCAGGGGCTTCTTTAAGTGTAGAAATAAAAAATCGAGTAGCTCGCATGACAGTGATTCTTTTTAAATGGAAGGTTATAATCAACTCAATTTTAAAGGATTAGCTGGCTAATGCGCCCACTCTTTGCACATTTGATGAAGGAAACCGCGATTTGTTCGCCAAACTGGCTGCCGCCCGCGGAAAATTGGGCTCACTTTTTGACGTAACGACGCTTTTTAGCACGTCCAATTGCAGAGATAAGCCATTTAGCCACAGAAAGTTTTGAGGTTAGATATGCTAGATCGTGAAGGCTTTCGCCCTAACGTTGGCATAATTTTGCTTAACGCCAACAATCAGGTCTGGTGGGGAAAGCGTGTGCGCGAGCACTCGTGGCAATTTCCACAAGGCGGGATTAAGTATGGTGAGTCTCCTGAGCAGGCGATGTTTCGTGAATTAGAAGAAGAAACAGGGCTGCTTCCGGAGCATGTCAAAATTATCGGCCGCACCCGTGACTGGCTCCGTTATGAGGTTCCAGATCATTTTATCAAACGTGAAATTCGTGGGCATTATCGCGGGCAAAAACAAATTTGGTTTTTGTTACGTATGATAGGTCGCGATTGCGACGTGAATTTACGTGCCAGTAATCACCCTGAATTTGACGCTTGGCGATGGCACGAGTATTGGGTGCCGTTAGATGTGGTGATTGAATTTAAGCGAGGCGTGTATCAACTTGCCTTGCAAGAATTATCCCGTTACATCAACCGGAATGACAATTCTGGTGGAAATCGCCACCGCCACACACGTCCTCCTGCAAAGCTAGAAAATAAGGCTGGGGAGCCACAAAAAACTGAACAGGAAGAACATAAATAATTTATGCCCAATTCCACATCACCTAGTTCTACAAAGCAATTGATGGGCCGCGCGGTATTGGTCAGCTTGAGTTTATTGGCAGTTTCATCCCTGAGCTTTGCCGGGCAAGCAACACAAACTACGCCACCGGATGATGAGCCAGAAAAAGCCTGGGCAGAAGTAGATCTGCAATTACCCGCCGCTCCCAAACCAGAAAATCTGGTGAATTTTTATAAGAGCGATAGTCAATCATTTGCCATTGATAAACTATCGCTCAGTGTGGCGGGTGATGGGACGATACGTTACACACTAGTCGCAACAAGTAACGCGGGCGCCAAAAATATTAGCTACGAAGCAATACGTTGTGAAACCTATGAACATAAACTATTTGCTTTCGGTCGTAGTGATGGTTCATGGTCGCGCTCCCGACGTAATCAGTGGGACAAAATCTTCAATACTGGTGCAAATAAACAACATCATATTTTATTTACTGAATATTTTTGTGAAGGCACCACGGTTGCTGGAAAAGCGCCGTTTTTATTGAGCCGCCTGCAGGGAAAAGGCTCGCCTTTTATCGGTAAATAAAAAGTTTAATACTTCGGCAATTTGAATAAAGAAAAAGAGGGATGCGCATCAGAGCATCCCTCTTTTTCTTAGGTGCAGAATTTTTACCCAAGGTTTAGAGTCATTGAATCCTTTTTAAACAATGACCATGTTATCTCTATGAATCAATTCTTGCTCTTCTACAAATCCTAGTATCGATTCGATTTCAGAGGATGGCTTACGCTTAATTTTGCGTGCGTCAGCGCTGCTATAGTTGGATAGCCCACGGGCAATAGCAAGTCCAGCTTCATCGACGCACGTAATTAACTCGCCACGGCCGAACTCTCCCAACACGTCCAGCACACCAATCGGTAATAGCGACTTGCCTTCCATGATCAGTTTTTGTACCGCACCAGCATCGAGTTTCACTTTCCCCGTTGTTTGTAAATGATCGGCCATCCATTGTTTGCGGGCAGCAAGTGGTGCCATCTCAGAAATCAACTGAGTACCAATTGCCTCACCACGCGCAAGACGCAGCAAAACATCCTCTTCACGCCCCCACGCTATCACTGTATGTGCGCCGGATTTTGCACCACGCTTAGCTGCCAGAATTTTTGTCAGCATCCCGCCACTGCCTACGCTGGAACCAGCACCACCCGCCATCGCCTCTAGAGCAATATCTCCCGCTTTCGCCTCTTGCACAAATTGTGCATCGGGATTTTTACGTGGATCAGCGGTGTATAAGCCGCGCTGGTCAGTCAAAATAATCAAAGCATCAGCTTCAATCAAATTAGCGACCAATGCTCCGAGCGTGTCGTTATCACCAAACTTAATTTCATCTGTAACAACAGTATCGTTCTCATTGATAATCGGTACGATGCCAAAACGCAAAAGGGTAAATAAAGTCGAACGTGCGTTCAGGTAGCGTTCCCGATCTGCCAGATCAGCATGGGTCAACAAAATTTGCGCAGTGCCAATATCGTGCGCTCTGAAGCTAGTCTCATATATCTGCGCCAAGCCCATCTGGCCAACTGCAGCACATGCCTGCAACTCGTGAATGCCCGTCGGACGCTTATCAAAACCAAGCCGCTGGCGCCCTTCAGCAATGGCACCAGAACTGACTAATACAACTTCTTTGCCCATCGCACGCAAAGCGGCGATTTGCGCAGCCCATTTTTGTATGGCGTGACTATCTAAGCCTTTGCCATCATTGGTGACTAAAGAGGAACCTACTTTAACAATCAGCCGTTTGGCTTGTTGGATGACAGAATGCATAGTAAAGATACGGCCTTGTAAGAACAAGAAAGCTTAAAATTATACTTTATGTTGATAGATGATGAATATTCTAAATTTAATTTAGACATATTAAATTTTTATTCACTAAAATATCGATTTATTATTAAAATTAACACTTTTAACTATTCCGTAAAATCAGACGAAAAAAAACCTGATAGCATTACCATCAGGTTTTTCTTTGAATTAAGTAAAACTTTATTCTTCCCACACTTTAAAACGCGGATCATCTGGATCAATCGACAAGATCCCCTGAGCTTCTTCTTTCATCTGGGTTTCTTGTGAACGTTGTTCTTGCGTGCGCTTTTCTTCAATATCTTTATAGATTGCCATCACCAAGTCTTCGCAACCTTCGCGATTCAGTGCAGAAATCTCAAATACCGGACCTTTCCAGCCGAAGCGTTTGACGAAGTCTTTGACCTTCTTCTTGCGTTCATCTTCGCTCAATACGTCCAGCTTGTTCAAAACCAACCAGCGTGGCTTGTCGTACAAGCTTTCATCGTATTTGCGCAATTCTTTGATGAGTGCTTTCGCATCCTTGACTGGATCAACATTGTCATCAAACGGCGCCAGATCAACGATGTGCAATAACAAGCCAGTACGTTGCAAATGCTTCAAGAACTGTACGCCGAGACCAACACCATCTGCAGCACCTTCGATCAGACCAGGAATATCAGCAATCACAAAGCTTTTTTCGTGACTGACACGAACCATACCCAGATTCGGATGCAAGGTAGTAAATGGATAATCGGCAATTTTGGGGCGTGCATTCGATACAGCTGTGATGAATGTGGATTTACCTGCATTTGGTAAACCTAACAAGCCGACGTCAGCCAATACCTTCAATTCCAGACGCAATTCACGGCGTTCGCCTTCTTTGCCCTCAGTACGTTGGCGCGGCGCACGGTTAGTGGAGGTTTTAAAGTGAATATTACCCCAGCCGCCTTCACCACCTTTAACCAGCTCAACCTGTTGACCATGCTCGGTCAAGTCAGCGATCACTTCGTCGGTGTTGCGGTCAGCAATTAAAGTTCCTACAGGCATGCGCAGGAAGATATCGTCCGCACCTTTGCCGTAGCAGTCAGCACCACGGCCATTTTCGCCGTCTTTCGCTTTGTGCAGTTTGGAATAGCGATAATCAACCAGTGTGTTGATATTACGATCAGCAACAGCCCAGATACTACCGCCGCGACCACCATCACCACCGTCCGGGCCGCCAAATGGGCGGAATTTTTCTCGGCAGAAAGAGGCAACACCATTACCACCGTCGCCGGCGATGACTTCAATTCTGGCTTCGTCAATAAATTTCATTTTTAAGCACCTAAAAAAGCTTGTATAAATCCTTGCTACCCAGATGGGATTCCATTTTAGAATTAAAACAGCAAATGCAAACAGAACCTGAATACCCTATTTTAGTAAGGCAACAGCAAATGCAAAGTTTAATTATGTACGCGTCTGCATACAGAAATGGGAGAACAACCGATTTATACAGGATCTCTCGAAACTAAAAAGGCTCTACCAATGGCAGAGCCTTTTTGTCGTATTGGCTTGCGCCTTGCTTTGAATTACATCAAAACTTAAGCTGCAACAACAATCGCGTATTGATGCTTGTTAGCACCTTTAATTGCGAATTGTACTTTACCGTCGATCAGAGCGAATAAAGTGTGGTCTTTGCCCATACCAACATTTTCACCAGCGTGTACACGTGTACCGCGTTGACGAATGATGATACCGCCAGCATTGATTGCCTGGCCGCCGTAAACTTTAACGCCTAAGCGTTTTGACTCTGAGTCACGGCCGTTGCGCGTGGTGCCGCCGCCTTTTTTGTGTGCCATTTAATAGCTCCTTGGATACTGGTAATTAACAGATAATCAGACGATTAACCGTTGATAGATACGATTTGCAGTTCAGTAAAGTTTTGGCGGTGGCCTTGACGCTTCTGGTAATGCTTACGACGACGCATTTTGAAAATGCGCACTTTGTCGTGACGACCGTGATCTATTACCTTAACCAGCACCGTAGCACCTGCAACCAACGGAGTACCAAATTTAATGGTTTCTCCAGCACCCATAGCGAGTACTTGATCAATGGTGAATTCGGAGCCAATGTCTGCAGGTATCTGTTCTACTTTAAGTTTTTCACCAGCGACAACTTTATATTGTTTGCCGCCGGTTTTTATGACCGCGTACATGTGAAACCTCATCGAATAAATAAAAGGATTTTCTCCCCCACCCAACAAATTTAAACCTTATTGCTTAGGAATTCGGGAAAACCCCAAATTATACATAGACTTATCTGCAGCGTCAAAAACAATTTGCATATTTTTTCAGCACCCCTGATAGGTTGAAAGGAAGATATTCATTAAATATTAATTTAAAGCATCAAAAGTCATGCTTTTCTGTCTTCTTAGACAGAGCAATTTTGATCACAACATCGTATAATCGCGGGGTCTTGGATTAAATAGCAGGATTACCCCTTGTCTGCCACCGTACAACAGAACCCTATTACCGATGCCATTGCCCATGATATGTCGGCGGTTAATCAAGTTATTCGCCAACAACTTCACTCGGACGTCGCGTTAGTCAATCAGATCGCTGAATATATTATTAGCGCCGGCGGCAAGCGCATTCGCCCAGTATTAGTACTGCTGGTGGCCAATGCACATGGTTATGCTGGAAAGCACCATCACGAGTTGGCTGCTATTGTTGAATTTATACACACGGCAACGCTGCTGCATGACGATGTCGTTGATGAATCGTCTTTGCGCCGTGGCCGCGAGACAGCCAATGCCTTATTCGGCAATGCAGCCTCCGTATTGGTCGGTGACTTTCTGTATTCACGCGCATTCCAAATGATGGTGTCGATTAACAGCATGCGCGTTATGCGGATACTGGCTGATGCGACAAACGTCATCGCAGAAGGCGAAGTGCTGCAGTTGCTGAATATGCATGATCCGGACGTCACTGAAGATCGTTATTTACAAGTTATTCGTTCAAAAACAGCAAAGTTATTTGAGGCAGCCGCTGAAATCGGTGCCTTGATCGCGGGTGCCAGCGATGAACACATTAATGCGGCCGCAGAATATGGGCGCTGCTTAGGCACCGCGTTCCAACTGATTGATGACGTCCTCGATTACTCCGGAAATGCTGAAGATATAGGTAAAAATGTCGGCGATGATCTGCGCGAAGGCAAACCAACGCTACCCCTGATTTATCTCATGAAACACGGCACTGATACCGAGAAAGAATTGGTTCGTCTGTGTATTGAACACGGTGATGAATCTCAATTCGATGCTATTTTGGCCGCTATCACCCAATCTGGGGCATTAGATTACACAACAAAACAAGCAGTAATCGCCTCTGAACGGGCTGCCGCTGCGATACGTTCACTACCAGACTCACGATATAAAGAAGCACTACTGGCGCTCAGTCACTTTGCTGTCTACCGGAATCATTGATTTTCTGGAAATGATGTATTGCAATAAGCTGCAATAAGCTGCAATAAGCTGCAATAAGCTGCAATAAGGTTGCTCTTTGTCGTACATCATTAATACAGCAATCCCTCACCTCAAACAATCAGACTTTGCGAGAAATCGCACAAAAAGTGAAAAAAGCAAAAAACAGGAATCAGTTAAATTCTATAATTGACCCTGGTAATGCGACGTAAAGACGACTTTTCTTATTTTTGCTACGCACAGAGGTGTAAAAAAAAGTAGCATGTCTTTACAAATCCCACCATCAGTTGCATTATCGCGAAGCAACGATTGTTTTGGTAACCTTCACTTAAAGTCACTATGTCCGCAGCCCCACCAAATTCTGCAACACCCGTTTTGACCTCAGGACTTGCTCGCGCGTTGATGCAAGGAAGCTTGCTTACCGCCGCCCAGGTCGATACGATCCAAAAAAAAATTCAGGTGGACAAACTACCGTTTATCGATAGCCTACTGCAAAGCAAGTTTGTTAGTGCGCGTGACCTCGCGACTTTTTGCTCGGAAACTTTTGGCTATCCATTGTTAGACCTCTCTGCTATCAATGAAGAGATGTTGCCAGAAAAATTGGTTGATCAAAAGCTGATGCAGCAACAACGTATGGTACCAATTGCCAAAAAAGCTAACAAGCTAACGCTGGCGGTATCAGATCCGACAAACAATTCCGCGATCGATCAAGTTAAATTTCAAACAAATTTAGCGATAGAACTCGTCATGGTTCAGCATGACGCACTGCTCAAGTTATTAGATAAAATTGGAAAGACGTCAGAGCAAAGTTTGAGCGACCTCGCCGGCGATGATTTTGAGTTCGAATTTAAAGAAGATGACTCTGGGCAAGCCGCAGCTGACGCCCAGGCAAACGAGGTTGACGATGCACCTATTGTCAAATTCCTGCAAAAAATGTTGATCGATGCGATCAACATGGGCGCATCCGATTTGCATTTTGAACCATTCGAAAAATTTTATCGAATTCGATTCAGGATCGATGGAGAACTACGTGAGATCGCTCAACCCCCATTGGCAATCAAAGACAAGCTTTCCTCACGCATTAAAGTTATTTCAAAATTAGATATTTCTGAAAAACGTGTCCCACAAGATGGACGCATGAAACTTCTTTTAAGTGCAAATAAATCAATCGATTTCCGCGTTAGCACTTTGCCTACCCTGTTTGGCGAAAAAATTGTCATGCGTATTTTGGATGGATCGCAAGCACAAATGGGGATTGATGCGCTTGGTTACGATCCTGATCAAAAAGAAATTCTGATGAACGCGATCCAACGCCCTTACGGCATGGTGTTGGTAACCGGACCAACGGGCTCAGGTAAAACGGTTTCTTTATATACCTGCTTGAATGTCATCAACAAACCAGGAATCAACATCTCGACTGCGGAAGATCCGGCAGAGATTAACTTGCCAGGCGTGAATCAGGTGAACGTCAATGACAAAGCTGGTTTAACCTTCGCCGCTGCATTGAAGTCGTTTCTGCGTCAGGATCCTGATGTCATCATGGTGGGTGAGATTCGCGACCTTGAAACCGCAGATATTGCGATTAAAGCAGCGCAAACTGGTCACATGGTATTTTCAACTTTACATACTAATGATGCGCCATCAACGTTAACGCGCCTCATGAATATGGGCGTCTTGCCGTTCAATATTGCATCGTCTGTTATTTTGATCACTGCCCAACGTTTGGCAAGAAGACTTTGTACCTGCAAACGACCGACAGAAATCTTGGATGAAGTACTCCTACAGGCAGGCTTTAAAGAAGAAGAACTAGATGGTAGCTGGAAGCCCTACGAACCTGTGGGCTGTGAGCGCTGTAGCGGCAATGGCTATAAAGGCCGGGTTGGTATTTATCAACTAATGCCAATATCAAATGCGATAGAGCGGATTATCCTGGCCAGCGGAAGTGCTATGGAAATTGAAGAACAAGCTCAGCGAGATGGCGTAAGAAATTTGCGCCAATCAGGTCTTATGAAAGTCAAACAAGGACTCACTAGCTTAGAAGAAGTCCTTGGATGTACCAACGAATAATCGGAGAGCAGTCACATGGCAACAAATATCGCCAAGCCAAATAAGCCTATAAAAGAAGTCATTTATGCTTGGGAAGGTAAAGATAAATTTGGTAAAACAGTGACGGGAGAACTGCGTGCTGGTGGCGAAGCTATTGTTAACGCTACCTTACGTCGTCAGGGTATTTTAGTTACCAAACTGAAGAAGAAGAGCTATAGCTCGGGGAAAAAAATTACCGATGCTGACATAACCCTCTTTACTCGCCAATTAGCGACAATGATGAAAGCGGGCGTTCCGTTACTACAATCGTTCGATATTGTAGCGAAGGGTAATGCTAACCCTTCCGTATCCAAATTATTGCAAGACATCCGCGGCGACGTGGAAACCGGTACCAGTCTGAATCAGGCATTTCGTAAGTTTCCATTGTATTTTGACCCTTTATTTTGCAATCTGGTCGGTGCGGGTGAGCAAGCAGGTATTTTAGAGGACTTATTGACGCGACTGGCGATTTATAAAGAAAAAACCTTAGCAATTAAAAAGAAAATTAAATCAGCACTAACCTACCCAGTGTCAATTCTTGCCGTCGCGTTCATCGTTACAGCTGTCATCATGATTTGGGTCGTGCCAGCGTTTAAACAGGTTTTCACCAGCTTTGGTGCGGATCTACCTGCTCCCACACTAATCGTGATGGGAATTTCAGACTTTGTCGTTAGCTATTGGTATTTAATTTTCGGCGGTTTATTTGGAGCTCTTTATTTTTTCTTCCAAACCTGGAAACGTTCGCTGCAAATGCAAAGAACGATGGATAGACTACTCTTACAGACACCTATTTTTGGTGATGTCATCAGAAAAGCGACCATTGCACGTTGGACCAGAACATTAGCCACCATGTTCGCTGCTGGTGTGCCACTGGTTGAATCCTTAGATTCGGTTGGCGGTGCATCCGGCAATGCGGTTTATCTTGACGCCACTATAAAAATACAAACCGAGGTGAGTACCGGTACCAGCCTGACTGTCGCCATGCAAAATACTAATTTGTTCCCAGCAATGGTGACACAAATGGTTGCCATTGGGGAAGAATCGGGGGCATTGGACAGCATGTTAGGCAAAGTCGCTGACTTCTATGAAGAAGAAGTCGATGAAGCTGTTGCCTCACTTTCCAGCCTGATGGAACCGATGATCATGGTGATATTGGGGGTATTAATTGGTGGTCTGGTAGTCGCACTCTACCTGCCTATCTTCAAATTGGGTTCAGTGGTCTGATGCTAGAAGACATTTTTTTTAAGCTACCTGAAAATACATTCAGCACTGTAACGCTGGGGATTTTCGGGTTGCTGATCGGTAGTTTTTTAAACGTCGTTATTTTCAGATTACCGAAGATGATGCAGCGCGAGTCAGATAACTATATTGCGCACGAAACTGGCCAACCACTCCCTCACACCACTGCTTACAATCTGGTGGTTCCGCGTTCTGCCTGTCCACATTGCGGTCACCAGATCAGTGCTATGGAAAATATTCCTGTCATTAGCTACCTCGCAATAGGCGGTAAATGTCGCGGCTGCAAAGCACCTATTTCTATTCGCTATCCAATCGTTGAATTGGTAAGTGGCTTGCTGGCTGCGGCAATGACTTGGCATTTTGGTAGTGGCATCGCTGGTGTGTCAGCAATGATTTTTTGCTTTTTGCTGATCGCAATGACCATGATTGATGCCGATACGCATTTATTGCCAGATGATTTAACATTGTCTCTATTGTGGTTAGGTCTGCTGGTCAACCTGAATGGTACCTTCACCTCATTACCTTCAGCGGTCATCGGCGCCGTAGCGGGCTACCTGAGTTTATGGTCGATTTATTGGGCATTCAAACTCATTACCGGCAAAGAAGGCATGGGTTACGGTGACTTCAAACTTCTTGCAGCCTTGGGTGCGTGGATGGGCTGGAGCATGTTGCCTATCATCATTTTACTTTCATCAGCAGTGGGTGCCGTGATTGGTGTAGCGATGATAGTCCTGACAAAAATGGGAAAAGACACGCCATTACCATTTGGTCCCTACCTGGCTGGCGCCGGGTTAATTGCCCTCATCTGGGGGAAGCAGCTAACGCAACTCTATCTGGGATTTGTTTGATGTCATCAGGTCGTACATCGCCATATGCAATCGGACTGACGGGCGGGATAGGTAGCGGTAAAACCACAATTGCCAACTTATTTCAGGAATATGGGATTAATGTCATCGATACCGATGCAATTGCCCATCAGTTAAGCGCACCAAATGGATTAGCCATACCTGCTATACGACAAGAATTTGGTGATGCGGCGATTGCCCCTAATGGGGCAATGGATAGAACTTGGATGCGCGAGCTAATTTTTTCCGACTCAGGCGCAAAACAAAAGCTAGAACGTATCCTGCACCCTTTAATTCGCCAGGAATGTGAAAAAGCAGCGGCAATGGCAACGAGCACATACGTGATTTTTGTCGTGCCTTTATTGGTTGAATCAGGTAATTGGCGCGAACGTGTGAATCGCATTGCTGTCGTTGATTGTCCGGAACAAACACAGATTTTCCGGGTGATGACACGAAATAACTTAAGTCAGGAGCAGGTTTTGGCTATCATGCGGGCCCAGGTCAACCGTGAACAGAGACTCGCCGCCGCAGATGATATTATTAGGAATGAGGGCGACTTAAGCGCAGCTAAAAAACAAGTGTACGAACTACACCAGCAATGGACGGGTCTAGCGAAAGCCCATTGACTATCGGTGAATGGCTGCTAAAACTAAGAAAAGACAATTCTGCGAAAAAAACTTCACGCGACGTTTGTAATTTTTTACAGTATGGTTCAGAATCACGTGAAGCTAAGAATTGCATAAATTTAAAACAGGGACATTATTTTGATTGTTTACGAATACCCTTTCAATGAGCGTATTCGCACGCTACTGCGATTGGAAGACCTGTACGAAAAATTTATATTTTTCCTGCATCAATCCGATCCGCTGCAACATCATGTTGCGCTCGCAACCATTTTCGAAATGTTGGAAGTGGCAGGCCGTGCTGACCTGAAATCTGATTTATTGCAAGAACTTGAACGCCAGAAACATACACTCATCGGTTTCAAATCCAATCCCAATGTGCAAGCAGAGATGCTCGATAAAGTGTTGGAAGATGTGGATCGCGCCAGTACCTCACTGATCGCTTGCACCGGAAAAACCGGCCAAAACATCCGCGACAATGAATGGTTAATGAGCATTCGTGGTCGTACCATCATCCCGGGCGGTGCCTGTGAATTTGATCTGCCTAGTTATCATGCCTGGCAGAAAAACTCGGCAGAAAAGCGTTTTACCGATATTTCTGCATGGTTCGCTCCAATTGCACCCTTGTTTGATGCTATCAATGTCGTTTTGCGCTTATTGCGTGAATCCGGCACAACCACCAAAGTGATTGCACAGGCTGGCAGCTACCAGCAAATGTTGCAAGGCAAGGTCTACCAATTGTTGCGGGTCAGCGTTGCCCGTGAGTTGGGAGCGATTCCAGAAATTTCTGCCAATAAGTATATGCTGTGGATACGCTATATGTCGCAAGATGGCGATATGAAACCAAAAGCATTTGAAAACGATATCCCGTTCGATCTGACCCTGTGTAACTTCTGATCATCCGAATTTGATCACCGAATTTGATCACCGATTTTGACTACCGAAACACCTGAACATGGCTACCTTTGTAAACTGTCCGACTTGCAACACCAAAGTAGAATGGACGACTGAAAACCGCTTCCGTCCTTTTTGCTCAGAACGTTGCAAGCAAATTGATCTGGGCGCCTGGGCTGAAGAGAAATACACGATTCCAGCCGTCAACTTGCCAGAAGATCCGGAAGCTGAAGATTTGCATTAATACCGCCATTGGCAATCCTTAATGCAAGCTTCAGCCAGAATTCAACGCTTACCCGGAATCCCATACTTACGCAATTTCGTTGCAATCATAGAGTGCGATGTTTGTAATCTAGCCGCTAACTTGCGGCTAGATGGATACTGAGGATAGAGCCGCTCAAGCAAAGATTGCTCAAAGGCGCTCACCGACAACTCCCAATTTTCTGTTGTATCGAGATTGACTTCATCGGCGCTGATACTGCCTTCTGCCCAATCCAGATCAACGGCATCTAACACGCGCTGATCGGACATGGTAATCGCCCTGAATACCACGTTTTGCAATTGCCGCACATTCCCTGGCCAGCGATTCGACACTAAAACAGCACAAGCGGACGAATTGAGGCGACAAATCGGCTTTTGTGATTGCGTGCAAGCACGTTCAATAAAATGCCGCGCTAAGGGCAAAATATCATCTGGACGGTCTCGCAGGGCTGGTACCTCCAGATGCAAAACGTTCAGCCGATAGAACAAATCTTCGCGGAACAAGCCCTCCTGTACCATTTTGCGTAAATTTCTGTGCGTGGCGCTGATGATGCGGACATTGACTTTGACTTCCTTGTCGCCGCCAATACGACGAAACTTTCCATCATTTAAGAAACGTAATAACTTGGCCTGCAAATACAAGGACATTTCACCGATTTCATCGAGAAAAACCGTACCACCGTCAGCCATTTCAAATAAACCGGGTTTGCCGCCGCGTTGCGCGCCGGTAAATGCCCCAGACATATAGCCAAACAATTCGCTCTCCGCCAGACTTTCTGGTAACGCGGCACAATTAAGTTCGAGAAACGGTGCGTTCGCTCTGGAGCTCATACCGTGACAAGACTGCGCCAGCAATTCCTTGCCAGTGCCCGTTTCACCGGTAATTAGTAACGGTGCGTCGACCACCGCAACACGTGCAGCCTTGATTTTCAAAGCACGGATTTGCTCTGACTCACCAATGATTAAGTCAAAACCATTGCCAGCTGAATTTTGGAGCGCGTGTAACCGCCCACCGATACGGGCTGGCGTATGAAAACTCAATACTGCGCCGACAGAGCGACCGCTTGGAGATAGTTCCTGAATCAGTGGCTCAGATACTGGCGTCACTTCCATAAAGAAAGGTTCGCCCTTGAGTGTCACTTCACGGCTAGGTATCCGGAAGCCAGCCTTGATCAATTCATTCTGCGTTTCGGGATCATCCAGCAGCTCACTCAAGCGCATCCCGCCAAGTGCTGTTTCACTTGCCCCCGCAACAGCTGCGGCCGCTGCATTTGCAACCATGACACGACCATTCCCATCGATCGCCAGCACGGGATCTTCCATAGCCGCCATCATGGTATCGAGATGCAATCGGCGCCGTATACCGGGTAGCACGTCGAGAACCTGAATTTCACCTACCCCTTTGACCTGCTGGCAATCGGCTTGCAGGTCGGGCAGCATGTATTCAAGCAATTCAGGGCTGTCGATGTAGATGTTGGGTGGATCCACCTCCACCGCCACGACGTTCAGACCACGTTTGGCCAACACCGCCAGAATTTCGTGAGCAATCCCTACCCTGTCCTTGAACTGAATATTAATGCGCATGAAAGGGCTTTATTGTTGCGTTGAAGATATCAGTACGGCTCAGGAATATAGCCCCGTGGACGCGCATACTGAGTGCGGAACGCTGCCGTAGTGGCCAAGCCGCGCAAGCGGCTCAGATCAAATTGCTCCAATTGTTGAACAACTGCTCGATTGACTGTCATTTTCACTTGCATCATCAATAAATCGACGCTGTGCTGACTGGAACTGCGCAGTGAACTGCTTTCTGTTTCAACGTCATCCGCATCGCCTGGCTTAGCTGCGTCGTTTGCGCTTTCTGCGTTTTTCTTCGCTGCTTTGGCTTGCGCACGCTCTTCAGCATCGGCAAAGCAACGATACACATCAGCCAAAGTGATGATGCCATTGCAGTCACGGCAATGCCATGCATCTTTATCTTTGGCGTCACGACCAACCAGACCATCCTTGCTCAGTGTCGACAGTATTGAACGGATTACACGCGGGGTTTTGCCCGTTGCAGATGCCAGACTATCGACCGTCGTTGCACGTGGCATCACCATCATAGTTTGGGCCAACAACTCGATGGCAGTATAAAAACGGGCGTTCAGACTTGCATCTGCGAACACCTGCGTT
The DNA here is from genome assembly GCF_014284255.1 of Cognatundibacterium jejuense. GTDB lineage: Bacteria > Pseudomonadota > Gammaproteobacteria > Burkholderiales > Burkholderiaceae_D > Undibacterium > Undibacterium jejuense. The sequence goes on along the minus strand of NZ_JACOFV010000003.1, from coordinate 71,123 downwards.
GATGAAAGCAATTGTTCAAACTGGGTCATGCCTACTCCTTGGGGACAAAAACTGGTCGATTGATACTGCCATATCGATCCATAAATAAACCTTCGGTTGAAATTGCCGGACGCTTGCCTGAAACAAGATCCGCAATGAACTGACCTGAACCACAAGCCATGGTCCAACCTAAGGTGCCATGACCGGTATTCAGGAATAAATTACGATAGGGTGTAGGGCCAACGACTGGCGTGCCGTCCGGCGTCATAGGACGCAGTCCAGTCCAGAATTCGGCCTTACTCACATCGCCACCACCCGGGAATAAATCAGTAACTGAGAATTCCAGTGTGTCGCGACGATCTTTGCGCAAATCCAGGTTGTAACCTGTGATTTCTGCGGTGCCGCCGACGCGAATGCGGTCACCTAGACGTGTGATTGCCACTTTGTAAGTTTCATCCATCACGGTTGATTCCGGTGCTCGTTGGGCATCGGTAATCGGTACAGTAATTGAGTATCCCTTAATCGGATAGACTGGGATCTTGATACCAAGTTCACGTAACATGATAGGCGAGTAGCTGCCTAAGGCAAGTACGTAGGTATCGGCCTTCATTTCACCTTCAGACGTTATGACGGAGGTAATTTTGTCACCTTCGTGCACCAGTCTTTGAATGCTGACGCCGTATTTAAATTTCACTCCCAAACCTTCCGCCAGTTTGGCGAGGTTTTGTGTAAATTTAAAACAGTCGCCTGTTTCATCACCTGGCAAGCGTAAAGCGCCAACGAATTTGTCCTGAACGTTCTTTAATGCTGGCTCTACTTTTAAACAGCCAGCTTTGTCCAAAGTCTCATACGGAACATCGTAACGTTTCAGAATATCGATATCCGCTTGTGCGCCATCCAATTGCGCCTGATTACGGAATAACTGCAGCGTCCCTTGGGTGCGTTCATCATAAGAAATACCCGTGTCAGCACGTAATTGCTGCAAAACGTCGCGGCTATATTCGGCCATACGCAACATGCGACCTTTATTGGTCTCATAACGTGCTGTGGTGCAGTTCATCAGCATCTGAGTGACCCAGCGCCAGGTATTTAAGTCAAATGTAGGACGAATTGCCAATGGGCTGTGTTTCATCATCAGCCATTTAACTGCTTTCATAGGCACACCAGGGCCTGCCCATGGTGCCGAGTAACCAGGTGATACTTCACCGGCATTACCGTAACTGGTTTCTAACGCTGCGCCTGGTTGACGCTCAATGACGGTGACTTCGTGACCTGCTTTTGCCAGAAAATAGGCTGATGCTGTACCGATAACGCCTGCGCCGAGAATGATGACTTTCATGTTGTTGCTCCTGATATGCTGTTTTCGTTAATGCTGATGATTGAATTGGGATGAATTTTTTAGCGTAAGACTAGTTATCTGACTTATGGTCTGAATATACGCGGTGATAACGCGCTCCCAGACTCGTCAAAATTTCGTAACCAATGGTGTTCGCTTTTGCTGCGACCTGATCCACTGTGTTCGTTGCCGAAATCAAATCTACTAATGTTCCTGGTTGTAAATACTCCGGAGCGATGTGAGTCACATCCAGCGTAATCGTATCCATAGAAACATTTCCCACCATAGGCGCTGCAATTCCTGCAATATGCGCCACCCCACGGTTACTCAAACTACGTAACCAACCATCAGCATAGCCAACAGCTATCGTCGCAATGCGACTTGTTTCCTTACTACGCCACGTAGAGCCATAGCCCACACCCGTTCCCGCCGGAATTTCACGCGTCTGGATAATGCGCCCCTGCAAATGCGCTACTGCACGTAAAGGATTTTCCTGACCCGCAACCGGTGCTACACCATACAAAGCCGCACCAGGACGAGCCAGATCAAAATGAAACTCGCTGCCTAAAAACACACCAGAAGAATTCGCCAGAGTGGCTTTACTGCGAGGGAATAAGGCGCGAAGTTCATTAAATTTTTCCAACTGCTGACGATTCATAGGATTTGCCTGATCTTCAGCACTAGCCAAATGACTCATCACATACCGCACATCAATGCTGCGCAATAAATCTGGATCATCACGTAATACTTCAACTTCTTTCGCAGACAGCCCCATGCGCGCCATACCTGTGTCAACTTGCACGATGGCTGGCAAAAATTGTTGCCGTTCTCGCGCGAGTACAGCCCAATCCTGAATTTGCTGGATGCTATTCAACACTGGCATACACCCATGTTGAACAAATTCTGCTTCACAACCCACTGGCGAGCCGTGCATGACGATCAAATCCGCATCAGCGGGCAATCCAGGACGCAAAGCGATCGCTTCTTCCAGATGAGCGACAAAGAAATGTCGGCATCCTTCTTCGTATAACACCCGTGCTACTTGCTCGGCTCCCAAGCCATAGGCGTCCGCCTTCACCGCTGCGCCGCATTGAGCCAAGCCCAGGCGACCACGGAGTAGTCGGTAGTTATATCGAACTGCCTGCAAATCGATACGCAGTACAGCTCCGGTTCTTTCTGCTATTTGTTGCATAGTTTTTAGCACTCCATCGCTACAGAGAAAAGTTTGCTTTACCCTAGCAATGCTCATGCCATTAATTTTTATCAAACAAATTCAATGACTTACAAAATAATACTGAAATTCCGAAGGCAGAGTGTATGCAATTCAATACAGGCCTTTTGATTGCACAGCCAATAATTACCGAGCGTCCCCTCTACAGCGTATCAAAAATTGAACAGTGTACACAAAACAATACACTGTATTATTTTCAATACACATTATAATCAAAACGAATAAGGATAGTCGCAGCCAGAAAAGCATCCGGCAATAAGTAGAAGTACGGAGTGAGTTGCAATAAAAAGACAGATAAAACCTGACTTGACAGCATGGAAAGATCCATCAAGTGGTATCTTAAGTGCGTGAAACCTCAGGAGGTATCACGCTGGTATGAATAATTCGAACAACAGTGCTAAGTTGCTGAATTTATTTAGCTGAATTTAAATGACTGAATTATTGGCGTCGGTTTGCAATATATCCAGCCATTCGAGCAGAGGTATTGTCGCAGGCAGCAGTGGCTCTACACCCACCTCACCTTGCCACGCAAATGCCTGACCTTCGAGACTTTGCGGTTCACCGTCCCATTCGCGACTGATGTAGAAGTGCAAGCGTACGTGAGCATGTGGATATACATGCTCTACACCGCACCAAGGCTCAGCACTCAGTATCCGTATGCCAAGCTCCTCGACGAATTCACGTTTTAATGCATCCAGTATCGGCTCGCCCGCTTCGACTTTACCGCCGGGAAATTCCCAATACCCTTCATAGGGTTTACCGGTGGGACGCTGCCCCAATAAGACATCACCGTTTGGCTTCATCAAGATGCCGACAGCAACATCCACTGGCTTGATATTTTTTGACGCGACTTCAAACATGGTCTTTATCCATTAATTTACCTGCATAATCACGTGCAAACTGCCATGCCACGCGACCAGAGCGCGAACCTCGCTGCAATGCCCAACGCAAAGCATCAGCACGAGCAGAGCTAATCTGATCTTCGGTGCAAGAGAAACTGCGCAACCAGTGCGCAACGATATCAAGATAGTCGTCTTGTTTGAACGGGTAAAACGATACCCATAATCCAAATCGTTCAGACAAAGAAATTTTTTCTTCTACCGTCTCGCCAGGATGTAAGTCGCCATCATCGGCATGGTGGTAGCTGGCATTGTCCGACATTTTTTCTGGCATCAGATGACGACGGTTCGACGTCGCGTAAATCAGCACATTGTCGGATTGCGCAGCAATACTGCCATCGAGTGCAACTTTGAGCGCCTTATAACCCGCCTCACCTTCCTCGAAAGAAAGATCATCGCAAAAAATGATGAAGCGTTCAGGACGCTCAGCGATTAAATCGACAATATCTGGCAAATCTGCCAGATCAGCTTTATCAACTTCGATTAAGCGCAACCCCTGGTGAGCAAATTGATTAAGACAGGCTTTGATCAAAGACGATTTTCCGGTACCGCGCGCACCAGTCAGCAGCACGTTATTGGCTGGTTTGCCGTGCACGAATTGCAGCGTGTTTTGCGCTATCAACTGCTTTTGCTGGCTGATATTGTGTAAATCATCCAAACCGATCACACAAGCGTGACGCACTATCTGCAAATAACCTTGTCCACCACGTTTGCGCCAGCGAAAAGCATGACCCAATTGCCAGTCAGGTACGGCAACAGTTCCAGGCAATAGTGCCTCAAGACGACTTAGCACATGCTCGGCACGTGCTAAAAACTGATCAAGCTGGGTCATCGTGGATTTGATTAAGAGCGGTAATCAGCATTAATCGTCACGTAGTCATGCGACAAATCGCAAGTCCAGACTGTCGTCTCGACATCACCACGACCGAGCTTAACGCGAATCGTGATTTCGCTTTGCTTCATCACGCGTTGACCATCTTCTTCACGGTATTCTGGATTGCGGCCGCCATTTTTAGCAACCAATACATCATCCAGATATAGGTCTAACTTGCTGACATCAAGATCATTAACACCAGCATAACCAATCGCTGCCAAAATACGTCCCAGATTTGGATCGGAGGCAAAGAAAGCCGTTTTTACCAATGGGGAATGGGCAATTGAATAGGCAATCTTTCGGCATTCGTCCAGATCACGACCCTGTTCAACAGCGATAGAAATAAACTTGGTGGCACCTTCACCATCACGGATAATCATGTGCGCCAATTTTTGTGACAAATCGATCACCGCTTTCGCCAGAATCGCATATTCTGGTGTGTCAATATCATTGACTTCAAGACTGCCAACACCAGTCGCGATCAGAATGAACGAGTCATTTGTCGACGTATCGCCGTCAATCGTAATGCAGTTGAATGACTTATCTGCTGCTTGTTTAATCAGATGATCGAGAACTGGTTGCGCAACTTTGGCATCCATTGCCAGGTAACCTAACATGGTCGCCATGTTAGGTTTGATCATACCCGCACCTTTACTGATACCAGTCATTGTGACGGTGTGGCTACCAACTTGCACGGTCGCAGAGGCGGCTTTTGGCTGGGTATCCGTGGTCATAATTGACTCAGCAGCCAGGAACCAGTTGTCTTCTTTCAAATTAGTGATAGCTTGCGGCAAACCAGCAATGAGGCGATCAACTGGCAATGGTTCAAGAATCACACCCGTTGAAAACGGCAGAATTTGCGCCGCTTCACAACCGAGTAAATCAGCCAGCGCACTACAAGTTTTATTCGCTGCAGCCAAGCCTGCATCACCCGTGCCAGCATTCGCGTTACCGGTATTGACTACCAGGGCCCGAATTGGACCTGAACTCATGTGCAAGCCTTCCAGATGTGCTTTACAAACTTGCACCGGCGCAGCACAAAAACGATTGGTGGTAAAAACGCCGGAAACAGTTGCCGTAGGAGCTAACTCCATGACCAATACATCTTTACGATTGGCTTTACGAATACCCGCCTCTGCATGTCCAAGACGAATACCCGCTACTGGTTTTAAATCAGCAGCGACAGGGAGTGGAGAGTTGACGGCCATAGTAGTTTCCTTGCGTTGAAATCAAGCCGTCATTGTAGGACATTTTTGTTGCAGATCGATTACCCTTTAAATGAATTTTATTGATGCAATCAGAGATGATATTTATTAAGGGTAACAAAGTTGACCAAAACCGTGAATCAATCAAAATAAATAGAGAGCAAAACCGCGCGGGTTGCACCTTCCCTGCAGATAAACAAAAAAAGGGTGAATTTCTTCACCCTTTTTTGACGACCACTCCAGCAATGCTCAGGCTAATTTGCCATGACACTGTTTGAATTTTTTACCACTACCGCATGGGCATGGGTCATTGCGACCGACTTTCAATGCGTAGCTTAATTCTGGTTGATCATCAGCAGCAAATGCCGCTGGTGCCATGATTTCTTCTGGCGATGCGCTAGCATCAAAATCAGCGTGTTGGAAATGGACATTCTCTACTTGTGGTAATGCCATTTGCTCTTCAACCGCCTCGATCTCTTCACGGGATTGAATACGGACGGTCACCACCGTACGCACCACGTCGTTTTTAATCATGTCCAACATTTGCGCAAATAATTCAAACGCTTCGCGTTTGTATTCTTGCTTGGGATTTTTCTGTGCATAACCGCGCAAATGGATACCTTGACGTAAATGATCCAGTGCCGCCAAATGTTCGCGCCAGTGCGTATCAATACTTTGCAACATGACGCTGCGTTCAAAGCCAGCAAAGGACTCTTTGCCAACAATGGCCACTTTCGCGTCATACGCCTGATTCACGGCCTGATGTACGCGATCCAGAATATCTTCACCAGTCAAGCTTGGCTCAGACGCCGCCATTTTGACCAATAGCAGATCAATTGCCCATTCAGCAGACAATACTGCTTCCAGACCTGGTAAATCCCATTGCTCTTCCACTGATTCCAATGGCACATGCGCATGAACGATGTCAGCAAACATTCCGTGACGCAATGAAGACATCAGTTCTGTCATGTCATGTGCTTCCAGCAATTCATTACGCTGTTGGTAAATCACTTTGCGCTGATCATTGGCAACGTCATCGTATTCCAGCAATTGCTTACGAATATCAAAGTTACGCGCTTCAACTTTACGTTGCGCCGATTCGATAGAACGTGAAACGATGCCCGCTTCGATTGGTTCGCCTTCTGGCATTTTCAATCTGTCCATGATCGCGCGTACGCGATCACCGGCAAAAATACGCAACAACTGGTCATCCAAAGACAAATAGAAACGGCTGGAACCTGGATCACCCTGGCGACCAGAACGACCGCGCAACTGGTTATCTACGCGGCGAGATTCATGGCGCTCAGTACCAATAATATGCAAGCCACCTGCTTTCACAACGTGTTCGTGGAGCGAATTCCATTCGTCCCGCAATTTTTGCGATTGTGCGGCTTTATCAACTTCAGTTAAAGCATCATTTGCTTCAATTAGTTGTACTTGCTTAGCAACATTACCACCCAACACAATATCGGTACCGCGACCAGCCATGTTGGTCGCAATCGTAATTGCTTGCGGACGACCTGCCTGTGCAATGATTTCCGCTTCGCGTGCGTGCTGCTTCGCATTTAATACATTGTGTGGCAATTTTGCTTTGGTCAGAATGCCAGACAATAATTCAGAATTTTCGATCGAAGTCGTACCAACCAATACTGGCTGACCACGTTCGTAGCAATCCTGAATGTCTTTGAGCATCGCGCCATATTTTTCTTCGGCGGATTTGTAGACCTGATCCTGACGGTCTTTACGTTGTGAAGGACGATTTGGCGGAATGACCACAGTTTCGAGACCGTAGATTTCCTGGAATTCGTAGGCTTCTGTATCCGCCGTACCTGTCATGCCCGACAAGCGGGTGTACATACGGAAGTAATTCTGGAAAGTAATCGATGCCAGGGTTTGATTCTCGTTTTGAATCCGCACGCCTTCTTTGGCTTCTACCGCCTGATGCAAGCCATCAGACCAGCGGCGACCAGTCATCATACGACCAGTAAATTCATCAACGATGACGATTTCATCGTTCAACACCACATAGTGTTGATCTTTGAAATACAAAGCATGCGCACGCAAAGCGGCATACAAATGATGGATCAACGTGATATGCGCTGCATCGTACAGAGACGCGCCTTCAGGCAACAGACCCATTTGCGTCAGAATTTTTTCTGCCTTATCGTGACCGGCTTCGGTCAGCAATACCTGATGCGCTTTTTCATCCTTGGTGTAGTCACCAGGAACTTCAATCTTGCCTGAGCCATCGGGCGTTTCTTCACCGATTTGCAAGGTCAGCATCTTAGGTACTTCGTTGATTTTGTAATACAACTCAGTGTGATTTTCAGCCTGGCCAGAAATGATCAACGGCGTACGCGCTTCATCGATCAGAATCGAGTCAACTTCATCGACGACGGCAAAGTTCAGGCCACGTTGCACGCGGTCTTTGGCTTCAAATACCATGTTATCGCGCAGGTAGTCGAAACCGAATTCGTTATTGGTACCGTAAGTAATGTCCGAACCGTAAGCCACTTGTTTGGCATCATGGTCTAGTTGCGACAAGTTGATACCTGTGCTTAGACCCAACCAGCTATACAACTGCCCCATCCATTCAGCGTCACGTTGTGCGAGGTAATCATTGACGGTCACCACGTGCACACCTTTACCTGACAAAGCGTTCAGATAAATTGGCAGTGTACCCATCAGGGTTTTACCTTCACCGGTGCCCATTTCAGCAATTTTGCCATAATGCAAAACCATACCGCCGATCATTTGCACGTCGAAGTGGCGCATTTTCAGAACACGCTTACTCGCTTCGCGACATACGGCAAAGGCTTCTACCAAAATGCTATCGAGCGTTGCTCCTTCTGCCACACGTGCTTTAAATTCAGCAGTCTTGGCTTGCAAAGCCTCGTCCGACAAAGTTTCCAGCTGGGGTTCCAATGCGTTGATCTCACGCACCGTCTTTTGGTATTGCTTCAAAAGCCGTTGATTACGGCTGCCGAATATCTTGGTCAGGAATGACATGCTATGAACGGAAAGTTAAATTCTGAAAAACGCCGCGACAAAAAATTGCTTGCACAGCAACAATATAGGATAACTCACGATTTTACCATGCTGCAAGGGCTTCACCAGTAAATCCCTGATCAAATCCCTACAGCATTGATGAATTGGTGGCTAAATACGCAAAAACATGGCTATTTTTGTTTGAGCGCAGCAAGTTTTGCCTGATTTGCACCGGCAGTGAGAAATTTATTCGGATCTTGCGGGACATCTTTGATACGAACCTCAAAATGCAGATGCGAACCGGTCGAACGTCCAGTCGAGCCAATATCGGCCACATGTTGTCCACGCTTCACGATATCACCGAGCTTGACGTAAATTTTGGAGGTGTGTGCATAACGCGTAATTAATTCTCCGCCATGATCAATCTCTAACATATTGCCAAATTGCGGATGAAATTCCGAGGCAATCACCACACCGCCGGCGGCCGCCACAATAGGTGTGCCAGTCGGCGCCGGAAAATCAATTCCTTCATGAAAAGCGTTACGACCAGTAAAAGGATCAAGACGCCAACCAAAGCCAGAAGCATTATAAGTAACATTGACGGGTTGAATTGTTGGCAATAATTTGGATTGAATTTTAAAACTCATCAAATTCGTTTCAACCACATTTAAATAATCTGAGCGATGCTCTACGTCTTTTTGAAAAGCATCTAACGCGGCTTGCAGCTCTGCCATATTCAATTCACGGGAGGGTGCATTGGAAATTTCTGGTCCACCGCGCGGAGGTAATTCTTTAAAATTAAATTCTTCAGGCTTTACACCAGCAAGGCCTTGCACCCGTTCACCAAGGGCATCCAAACGCATTAATTGCGCTTGCATTTCGCCTAATTTAACCGCCATGGCAGTTAAATTTTCTTTCAAATAACGGTCTTTCCCATTCGTGTCACCCGACAAAGGTGACGACACTGAAGCCGGTAAAATACTTCGTAAAATAGGAAGATCAGCACTAGCCAGACGCAAAGTCAGTGTCGCCATCAAAGCGCCACTAACAGCCATGAGAAGGATAAACGCAAAAATGGCCAGAAAAACGTGACGTGAAGACAAAGTTACAGACTTTGCCTGGGTGAAACGAGAATGCATTAATATTATCTGCATCAATACTTTCCCTCTGTAAATACGTAGCAAACAAGGATGGAAATACACGGTTTGTGGTAATGTAACGCCCATGTCTGCATCATCATTACCTCCGCATCGTATTCATATCAAACGTGGTCGCCCGGTTTCCGTTACCAGCGGAGCGAGTGATTTTCTGCGTGCAAACGATAAAATTGCCGCATTATTACCAGCAATACAACGAAATCTGGCTCTTCAAAGAGACTGCGAAGCAGTTTTGTCGTCTCTCTTTGAACTCTGTGAAGTCATGCAACTGGCCGATGGTCAACTGGTACTTGCAGCCTCCAACGCTGCTATTGCGACAAAACTCAAGCAGCAATGCCCGAATTTACAATTAAAGTTACAACAACGTGGCTGGCAGATTAACGCAATCCGTATCAAAGTACAAGTTAAGCGGGTTATCGAAAAACCATTGCCGGTAAAACAATTAGCCATTCCCGAAACTGCAATTCAAGCCTTGAGCAATCTAGAAAAAAATATAGAAAAGACCGCGCAAAACGCCGACTTACGTGCAGCGTTGATCCGCTTACTGTCCCGCCACCGCCAATCCGGAAGCGAGAAGTAAGTACTCAATCTGCGTAACGACCTGAAGTATCAACGAGTACGATCTTTTTCCCACAATACGTCACTACCACCATCAACGCGATTCAAGACGCGCGATAAAACAAATAACAAATCAGATAAACGATTCATATATTGGCGCGGATGGTCATTGATTGTTTCACTCTTACCAACACTGACAATTGCCCGTTCCGCGCGGCGACATACGGTACGGCAGACATGCGCTATCGCGGCGGCTTTGGAGCCACCTGGCAAAATAAAGTCTTTTAATGGAGGTAAATCAGCGTTGTATTTTTCCAGCAATGCATCCAGCCTCGATACCTGAGCTTCTGTAATCATGGTGTAGCCAGGAATACACAACTCGCCCCCCATATCAAACAAATCATGTTGTATTGACGCCAATTCATGCTTCATGGTTGCTGGCAACTCTTCGCACAACAACACACCGATATGCGAATTGAGCTCATCCACGTCGCCCATGGCGTGTACCCGTAATGCGTCTTTATCCACGCGGCTTCCATCACCAAGGCCGGTAGTTCCTGCGTCACCAGTACGTGTTGCAATTTTAGAGAGTCGATTACCCATAGCAAATATAATTTGGAAAGAAGTCGCAGAGCATAAGCCAAAAACGGCAAGAACGCATCATAATAGAGAGGATAGACGAGGCGCTAGCTGCTGAAACTTTCGAAGTTATATTCGCAAGCCCATGTCGTCAACAATCGACTTTGAGTCGCCGTACAACGCTTGACCGAACCAGACAATTGAATATTGCCAGGCAATTCAGACAAAGATTTTGTCTGGCGTGATGTATAAAATCAGGACATAGAATGGCAACAAGACTCCCCCCGGTACATGCACTTTCCGCCTTTGAAGCAGCCGCACGTTTTAGTTCTTTTGCAGTCGCTGCAGAGGAGCTGTGCATTACACCCTCAGCTCTGTCACATCGTATTCGCTTATTGGAAGAACATTTGTGTGAACGCGTATTTGTGCGCGAAGGACGCAGCGTCACGTTGACTGAATTTGGTCGCCGTTATTTGGACGTGGTCAGAGCGGCATTAAGAACCTTGTCTGATTTTCCTTTGCCAAACAAAGTCACGCAGAACCAGATGAAAGTTAAAGTAACGGTACCACCGACGTTCGCTCGCTACATGTTTATGCCACGGTTGGCGGATTTTTCTGAACAACATCCAGATATAGAAATCGAAGTGTATCTGTTTGTGCCTCTGTATGACCTGAGCCTATCCGAGAGCGATGTTGAAGTACGTTTTGGTGCCGGAGAATATCCTAATTTGGTCACTAAAAAATTGTTTGTAGAACCAAGTTTCGCGGTCGCCAGTCCTGGCTATCTCAAAACCATACCTGCCATTAAAACGCCAGCAGATTTGCGCCATGCAAAACTATTACGTTCTGCATTAGAGCCATGGCAGCCATGGTTTGAAGTTGCAGGACTGGACTTTCCTGAACCCAGTAATGGATTGCGGATCGACGACCTTGGACTTTTGCTGGAAGCGGTAAAACACGGTCACGGTGTCGGCCTGACGCGCCAACATTTTGCCGAGGATATGATCAGAACCGGCGAGGTTGTTCGACTCTTCGATACTCAACTTGCAACCCCACCACACGCGTATCATCTGGTGCATGAAGCCCAACCAACCTTGCGTCCGGAAGTCGAAATTTTTATTAACTGGATGCAATCCACGTTTCAGAAAATGGAAGCGTCGCCCGCAGCCTGAATAAACTGAGATCGCAGTTTAGAACATCTGAAAATACAGTACCGAAGTCTTTAACTGGACCTTGTAGGATTATTGGAGTCATATCTACGGCTGACAAAATTTATCCCTGAACCTATTCAACAAATCTACCTATAAAAAACGAACAGCGGAGAGTCAGCCCTCATCGCACGGCTATTTCCTAGATAGTGCACAATACGGACTACCACTTTATTCAAAGAAACGAAGCTTTTATGTATTACGGCGAAAAATTTAATAGTATCAGCCACATTGCGGGTGCTGCGCTAGCGATCGGCGGCGCAGCAGTATTGATCACCATCAGCGCACGTCTTGGCGACCCCTGGAAAATCGTTAGCTTCAGTATTTATGGGGCGATGCTGTTTTTACTTTACACTATTTCGGCGCTCTACCACAGTCTCAAAGGCAAGGCCAAAAACGTATTTCAAAAACTCGATCACTGCGCAATTTATCTATTGATCGCAGGTAGCTACACTCCATTCACTTTAGTGACCCTTCGAGAACATTCTGGGTGGGTCTTATTTGGCCTCGAGTGGAGCCTGGCTATCATCGGTATTGTGCAGGAAATCTTGTTTGCCAAAGGTGCACGCTGGCTATCGCTGGCGATCTATGTCGTCATGGGTTGGTTGGCAATCGCCGCTATCGTGCCGCTGATGACGATACTGCAAAATGGCTTTATCTGGCTGGCACTGGGCGGCTTATTTTATACCGTAGGCATCATTTTTTACGCGACGGATGAAAAACTCAAACACGGGCATGGCATCTGGCACCTGTTTGTTCTCGCCGGTAGTATGTGCCAGTATTTCGCCGTGCTGTTTTACGTCGCATAAATTTACATAATGCTTTTTAATCGACGTTCTTACCAGCGGCAGCACACCACAGACTAAACCATTGCTCACGTGTCAGTGTATGCTGACACGCCAGTGCCGCCTCTCTCAAAGCCGCAATCCGTCCAGAGCCAGTCAGCACTAAAGGGTGCGATGGATGTTGCAATATCCACGCAAGAGCAACCGCACTTGCAGGTAGCTTCAATTCTGACGCCAAGGTATTTAAAACTGGTCGGACACGTTGAATTTGCGGGTTGCTGCTTGGCGTATCCCGCAGCAAATCGCCACCACCTAAGGCTGACCATATCATCGGCGCAATGCGCAACTTCTGACACAGATCCAGCGTACCATCATGCAAAGGCTGCAAATGCAATAATGACAGTTCTACCTGATTCGTCACTAATGGAAAACGTGAATTGAGTAATTCAAATTGTGCGGGCGTAAAATTGGATACACCAACATGTTTAACCTTGCCGCTAGCCTGCAATTGCTGAAACGCTTCTGCCATTTCATCCGCATCCATCAAAGGATCAGGACGGTGGATGAGCAACAAATCGAGTTGTTCAATCTGCATGGCGCGCAAAGAATTTTCTGCTGAAGCAATGATATGTGCGCGGCTGGTATCGTAATGTTGAATGCCGTATGCGGGCCGCGCTTTTGATACGAGCTTGATTCCGCACTTGCTGACAAATTGGAATTTATCACGTAACGACGGCGCCAGGCTAAGCGCCTCGCCAAGCAAAGATTCACTCTGATAATCGCCATAAATATCAGCCTGATCTATCGTAGTGATACCCAACGCCAATGCTTGCTCCAAAAACTCAACGCGAGATTGCGGCGTCATATTCCAATCCGCAAGCCGCCATAAACCAAGCACAATGCGAGAAAATTCAGGCCCTTCCGGGGCGATTTTTATGCGTGGCACGGTGAAGGATTGATTCATAGTATTTCTATACAGTTTTGATTTTTAAGAACTTACTACTTGTGTCATCGCAGCGCGCAACTCGGCAGTTTTTGTATAGCCAGCAGCGATCATGTGCAAAGCTTCATTGTGCACAATCAACAAAGCAGGAAAGCCGCGTATTCCCCAACGCTGACATTGTTCAAATTCATCGCGGACATCGGACATACATTGCGGTGACAAAAATGTTTCCAGAAAACTGTCGACATCAAAACTGTCGTGACCATCAATTTTATTGAGTGTGCTCACCACAACTTCAGCTAAGACTGCTGACTGAGTCACGTCCAGACCTTGTGCATAAAACGCATGTTGGATTGCATGAAAAATTTCCAGCAATTGTTGTCCGCTTAAATGATCAGCAATGATTTTTGCCGCGACAATGGCGCGACACGCGGGTTCGGTATCATACTTAAAACCAGCTTGTGTCATTCCTACATCAGAAAACGGCAAGCCACTGGCTTCTGCGACATGATGCCAATGTTCACGTATTGTCGTTCGCTGTGATTCGCCCATTATTTCCTGATTGTAGGCACGTAAGCCACCGACAATCATTTCCAGACTGGCACCCGGCGTTTCATCGAGCAACGCCTGTAATTCAGGCCCGAAGCCATAACACCAGGAACACATCGGGTCGGCGATATAAATAAAATGGGGCATATGTTCCTTTACTTTAATTTTTTGTAGGACGGGTGCAAACCCGCAGCGATACTTTCAGCGTAACTTGCGTTGGGTTGCATCCGCCCTACGCTACGCCGGGTACAGAGCACCGAGCACTCTCAAACCTTTGGCACCCGTAACCTCCGGCAAATTACCTGCCTGACGTAAGCAAAATTGCTGCGCCAGCCAAGCGAATGCTAATGCTTCTACGTGTTCTGGTGCGACACCTAATTGTGCCGTACTTTGTACTTGAGCGTTTGAACCCGCACTTTTTAAGGAAGCTTGCAGCATGTTCATCAATGTCGTGTTGTAAGCGCCGCCGCCGCACACATACACCGTCTGTGCTTGTATTGCGTTAGCCAGGATCGCTTGCGTCAGGCTTTGTGCTGTGTAAGCGCATAGCGTTGCCTGCACATCCACTGCGGCCAGCATCGAAAATGCCTGCAAATGCTGCTGTAACCAATCAGCATGAAATAAATCACGCCCGGTACTTTTTGGAGGAGCCAGGTGCAAATACGGTTCTGACATCAAACTCGCCAGCAAGCTTTGGTTGACCTGCCCTTGTGCAGACCAGGTACCGTTGGCATCATAACTCAAACCTTGGTGCTGTTTGATCCAATAGTCCATCAATACGTTACCTGGTCCCGTGTCAAAGCCAGTGGTTGTGCCATCTGCTGCAAGAATACTGATATTGCTGATGCCGCCGATATTAGCGACAACGCGGCACTGCTCTTTTGCAGCAAAAACGGCACGATGAAAAGCAGGTACCAAGGGTGCGCCTTGCCCACCAGCTGCTACATCACGACTACGAAAGTCGGCAATGACATCGATTCCCGTCAACTCAGCGAGTAAGGCTGGGTTATTGGTTTGCCGTGTGTAACCGAGCTCAGGTCGGTGACGTATAGTTTGGCCGTGGACGCCAATCGCATGCACGGAAACTTCCGGATGATGTGCCAATAAAGCCTTCACACAATCGGAATAGCATTGAGCAAGCGCGTTTGCCAACAAAGCTTCGCGATGTGTTTCATTGTCACCTGGCTGCTGTAATTGCAAAGCTTGTTGCCGTAATTCCTCGTTAAACGGAATGTATGCAGAACCTAGCAATTCCATGTGTTCATGCTCCGTTGCAGGCAAGCGAACCAATACGCCATCGGCGCCGTCGAGACTAGTTCCTGACATGAGTCCTATATACACAGCATTTTTATCCGGATTCTTTGTTGTCAACATATCGTTTTTTGTTATCTCAAAGCTCAATAAAAAAAAGGCCGAACATGAGGTTCGGCCTGAAGAATAGATTGCCTTTAGCTGGCGGTCGTTTTACTATTTTGCGCCACGCGTTCCGGACGCAATAAATCAAAACGGTGATGCATATCGTTAGCTACCGCTTTAAAACGTGGCAAATCAACATTCGACAATGCCTGTACATTTGGTACTACGATAGAAAGCGGGTCACGAGCATCATTATTCACACGGAACTCGTAATGCACGTGTGGGCCAGTGGACCAACCCGTTGTACCGACAAAACCAATCACCTCACCTTGAGAAACGTGGCTACCTTTACGAATTCCCGGAGCAAAACGTTGCATGTGCGCATAAGCAGTGCTATACCCACCCCAATGTTTAATCACCACCAGATTGCCATAACCGCCGCTCATCGCTGCAGAATCAACCACGCCGTCTGCAGTAGCACGGATTGGTGTACCAATACCAGCTGCAAAATCAACACCTTTATGCTGCTTCCATTGACCAGAAATCGGGTGAACACGCATAGAGAAACCTGAAGAAATACGCGTGAATGCCAGCGGCGATTTCAAGAACGCTTTTTTGAGTGATTTACCGTCAAATGTGTAATAACCGCCCTGACCACCTGCTTCATCAAACCAGACGGCTTGATATGGTTTTTCAGCATTGGTAAATTCACCTGCCAACACACGACCCGTTTTTACTTTTTGGCCATTTTGCCAAAAACTCTCATAGACGACGTTGAACTGGTCACCGCGTTGTAATTTACGGAAATCAATATTCGTTTCAAACATGCTAATAATTTGTGACGCGACGTTATCCGGAATATTTGCATCATCGGTCGCAGCAAACAGCGAGGATATGATATTCCCAGATGCCATTTCAACCCGACGCTCTAAATTGGCAGGAGTATCCACCGCTTTAAAATGTCCGTTAGCATCACGGGTAATTTCTATATTTCTGGCGGGTTTATCAGATCCATCCACAACGGTGGTCTGCAACCATTCCAGCTCACCTTCTTCATTGGTTTTAGCGCGAACCGCTTTGTCTGTGCGCAATTGCAACAAGCTACGGGCAACGCTATCAGTTTTAATGAACTTGTCAGCTTCATCATCTTCAACGCCTAGACGTAACAACAAAGCACTGAGCGTATCGCCACGGCGTACGGTTTCTTCACGCACAAAGTGTTGTTCATTTGCTTCAATGGCGGCAATTTGCTCATCAAGCGTAGGCAACGGTAATTCTTGTGTCAGTTTTTTGACTGGTAAATCGGCGGCATCTGGCGCCAGTGGCGCAACGGCTGCGGCACCAATAGCGCATACGGCAAAGAACAAAGCTGAAATCGACACCGCACGGGAAACGCGACTGGAACCGAACAACTGCCTTCTGCCAGTAGCGATATGAAGGAATTTATCTATTGGACGCATGCAATAAGTTAAAATTAACAGTGTTAGTCGAAAATGAGTCGAAAATTCGTCATTGCTGTCATGATTCAATGTGGCGCGACGACTTAGACATCGGCATCAACACATAGTCATCAACACCATTTTGGTGCAATGATTTGCAAGTAAACTTACATATCAGTGACGAACAAAGACGGGATTATAAAGCAAGTTTGCCGGGTCCCATCAAGAAACCAACACCCAGAATTTGGCAAACGCTGATTATGGATTCAGAATAGAAATCCTGACCAGCGCTGTTACAAAAAATTTGATGTAAATAAAATATGACTTCTGCACAACACTCCAATTCCTCCCCAGCATTATTGCCACTTTCCGACGCTGTACAACACGCACTTGCAGTGACTAAGCGCGGCGTTGACGAATTACTAATTGAATCCGAATTTGCCCAAAAATTGGCGCGTAGTGAGCAAACTGGCAAGCCTTTGCGCATCAAACTCGGCCTGGATCCAACTGCACCAGATTTGCACTTAGGCCACACCGTTGTTCTCAACAAAATGCGTCAATTGCAAGATCTAGGCCATAACGTGATCTTTTTGATTGGTGATTTTACTTCCATGATCGGTGATCCGTCTGGCCGTAATGCGACCCGCCCGCCATTGACACGTGAGCAAATTGAAGCAAACGCGCAAACCTACTTCAAACAGGCGAGTCTGGTATTGGATGCGGCAAAAACGGAAATCCGCTACAACTCTGAATGGTGCGATCCGCTCGGCGCACGCGGCATGATTCAGCTATCTTCCAAATACACCGTTGCCCGTATGATGGAGCGCGACGATTTCACGAAGCGCTTTAAAGCCGGCACCCCTATTTCAGTGCATGAATTTTTGTACCCACTCATGCAAGGTTACGATTCCGTCGCTTTGCAAGCAGATCTGGAGCTCGGTGGAACAGATCAGAAATTCAATCTGCTGGTCGGTCGTGAATTACAAAAAGATTACGGACAAGAACAACAATGTATTCTGACCATGCCTTTGCTGGAAGGTCTGGACGGCGTTGAAAAAATGTCAAAATCCAAAAATAACTACATCGCCATCACAGAACCCGCTAACACCATGTTCGCCAAGGTCATGAGCATCTCTGATGACATGATGTGGAAATACTACGATTTATTGTCCTTCACCTCCATCGAGCAAATTGCAGGCTACAAAAAAGCTGTCGCCGAAGGTCAGAACCCACGCGACATCAAAGTCGCACTGGCACAAGAAATTGTGGCGCGCTTCCATAGCAAACAAGCAGGTGAAGACGCATTGGCAGATTTTGTGAATCGTTCCAAAGGTGGCATCCCTGACGATATTCCAGAAGTCAGCCTCAGCGGTGCGCCAGTAGGCGTTGCACAATTACTCAAGCAAGCTAATTTGTGTGCATCGACATCAGAAGCATTGCGTATGGTAGAACAAGGCGGTGTGCGCGTTGATGGCAATGTCATCAGCGATAAAGGCTTAAAGCTTGATGCCGGTACCTTTGTACTGCAAGTCGGCAAACGTAAATTTGCGCGTGTAACCTTGGCAGCATGATCGCTTTACTGCAACGTGTATCCCAAGCCAGTGTCGTCGTCGATGGTGAAATCATTGGTGCGATTGACGCTGGCTTGATGGTTTTAATATGTGCCGAGCGTGGTGATACAGAAAAAGAAGCCGATGCGTTATTAACGAAATTGCTCGGCTATCGTGTGTTTTCTGACGCTGCTGGCAAGATGAATCTGAGCGTAAAAGATAGTGGTGGCGGTTTATTGCTGGTACCACAATTTACCCTCGCGGCAGATACCAATTCCGGCACCCGCCCATCATTCACTCCTGCAGCACCACCCGATGTCGCCAGAGAATTATTCGGCTATTTTCTCCGACAAGCCCAGCGCCAGCATCCGCTGGTGGAGAGTGGTCGCTTTGGGGCTGATATGAAAGTCTCATTGACTAATGATGGTCCGGTCACATTTTGGTTGGAAACTAAGCGCCCTGCCCCTTCGGCTTCAACGTAATGGTTTCAACATAATTCAAAACAAGAACATAATGACCGAAATACTTTTAATACGCCACGGCGAAACCGCCTGGAACGCCGTCAAACGCTTGCAAGGTCACCTCGATATTCCACTCAATGCCGAAGGCACGCGCCAGGCTAAAGCACTAGCTTATGCATTGCAAAATGAAAAATTAGACGCCGTGATTTCCAGCGACTTACAAAGAGCGGTGCAGACTGCCGGCGAAATTGCCCGCTTGCAAGGCGTGAGTACACGCCTCGATGCGGGATTGCGTGAGCGTTGTTTTGGTGGTTTTGAAGGTCAACTTTACAGTGACTTGCCGCACCTGTTTCCGCTCGAACACGCAGCCTGGCGAGCGCATGATCCGGACGCCGAATTTCCACCGGGAGAAAACCAAGGTGAAACCATTCGTCAGTTTCATCGACGCATCATGACGCACATCACCTACTACGCAAAACAATTCGAAGGCAAAAAAATTGCCATCGTGGCGCACGGTGGTGTGTTGGAATGCGCATACCGCGCCGCCAAGGATCTGCCATTGGATGCACCAAGAGAAGTGACCATCTACAACGCCAGCATCAATCGCTTTAGCTACGACCAGGATCGGCTGCTATTAGTCTCTTGGGGCGACATCGCGCATCTCGATGCTGATGCAGTGGATGAAATTAACGCGGCGATTAATCCACAAAAGCACTAGTCCGCGTTACCTTCACAACATTCACATCTGCCGGAACTGATGCTGATATGGCTGCGACACGTTCAACCATTCAGCTCTGTTTTGTAATCGTAGCGCCAGTCCATTATCGATGCGTTGTACCGTGTCGATTGCCGATACATTGACAATCGCACTACGAGAAATTTGCCAGAATTTTTCCAGATCTAATTGCTTCAATAAATCCTTAATCGGCGTTCGTATCAAGGCTTCAAAACGCGTAGTGATCAATTTAGTATATTTAGCATCGGCATGAAAACATTGGACATCATCCACATTCACAAAACGTAGCTGGTTGCCAGAGGAGGCTTGTATCCAACGCAAAGCTTCACTTTTTGCAGGAACAGATAGTGAAGACATATCCGCAGGTTGTTGATGTAAGCGTTGCTTGAGTCTTTGTATCGTTAAAGCTAAACGCGCCAGATCCAGCGGTTTAAGTAAATAATCGACTGCCCCATGATCAAATGCTGCGATCGCATGATCATTGTATGCGGTGATAAAGACAATATGACAGCGATGTGTTGCCAGACGAGCGACATCTATACCGCTTAGGCCCGGCATTCTGACATCCAGAAAAGCAATTTCCGGACGTAGTTCATTCAATTTTGCAACCGCATTTTGTCCATCTGAGACCTCAGCAACAATCTCCAGATCCGGCCATAACATGGCTAATGCCGCGACAAGTTCCTTACGTAAAATTGCTTCATCTTCAGCGATCAAAGCACGGATTGAATGAGCTAATGTTGGACTATTCATTCCACTTTACTTTCTTTGATTTGATCGTCTATCAAGCGCGGGAGTCGCAAACTGGCAATGACGCCACCACAAAGACCTGAAACAAGACTTAATTCGGCCCGGTTGCCATACATGGTATCGAGCCTTTGTTGAATATTCAGTAAGCCGATGCCATTTCCAAGTTCATCCTGAAAACCTGCACCATCGTCAGCAACAATGATATGCAAGAGATCATCTTCGCAACACGCACTGATCTTTACATGCGTCATACTAATCTTCGGTTCGACACCATGCTTGATGGCATTTTCCACCAGTGTCATTAATATTAACGGTGGAATTTCACATGCTTGTGCCTCGTCATTACATTCAATACTAAACTGCAAACGCTCAGGCAAACGAATTTGTATGATTTTCAAATACGCCTCTGCACGCTTCAATTCCTGCGCCACGCTAATGGTTTTGGCACGCATATCAGGCATCGCCTCTTGAAGATAAGCGATCAAGTGTTGCAGCATACTTTCGGCTAATGGTGGATCTTGTCTGAGCAAGGCGCGTGTGGTGGCTAAGGTGTTAAATAGAAAATGTGGTTCTATTTGCCCTTGTAATGCCATCAGTCTGGCTTCGAGTAATTGTCTGTCGGCAGCATGGGCAGACTCCGCACGCTTTAACTGCTCCGATGCGGCTCTCGACACCTCTGTTTTTATTGCTGATGGCAAAATCGTTACCAACAAAAACAAAAAAACGACAATCCAAACCGTCCATCCCTCATGCGTCATGACTGACACTGGCCATAAAAAGAACTGTAGTCGCACGCCACTGATTGTCGCTATCACAATAGCCCCACAGACAAGCAACCATCGTAGACCAGGATGGTTCAATTTTCTACTGGTCTGTGCAAAAACAAAACCAGATTGGGCTATTGCATAGGCAGTCAGCAAACATAGCAGGTCAACCAGCCATGTTTGCTGCATGGAAAAGCAAACAATCAACGACCACAACGCGACGCTCAAACAGGCTGGAAAATAGGGCCATTCGCGTTTCGTTGGAAAATAGTCGCGTTGTTGTCCATGACCCGAGATCCGGTCATTCAATAGCAATGTCAACATTAACGCTCACTGAAATTGAGATTTTTAAATTCCGCCTGGGGCTCTGCCAACTTTACTCTTTCAGCCAGAGGCTTTCTTTCAAGTGTTTTCTGATCAATTGTGGCGGTATTAAAGCGAATATCACGAATCCATAGCTGTCCTTGGCCACGCACCCCAATACCGATTTCGAGTTGACAGCCATCAGCAGGCAACTTCATGTCCATACTGACCTTACTCCAGTCTTGCATCTCTTTGCCGAAACTTGATGCAATTGCGTTCCATTTTTTAGATTTTTCAGATTTATGGCAACGTATCCAGAATTCGCTATTTTTGCTATCGCCAATAAATTTAGCCGAGACGGTAAGCTCGACGACTTTCCCGCTGAAGGCGCCTGACTCAATGACCTGCGTGAGGCTTGCAAAATCATTTTCTTTTGCCTGCTTGGCGCCAATATAGAGTACCGGATGCTCTTTGCTTCCTATCGTAGTATCGACACCAATTTGATACTTTTCTTGTGCCACGTCGTTAAAAGTCCAGCCAGCCGGAACACCCGGTGTCATTCCTTGCGCAAGCGAAAAGTTCATCCCTATCGCAGTCAACAAGGCAATCAAGATTATTTTCGAATATTTCATGACATCTTCTCCTATGGTTTGAGTAAAGATGGTCAAATTACGCCTCATGATTCGTCCTTGCAGTCTGTTTGCGATAATAGGTCAGCGATTCCCGATAAAGGACGGGAATAAACCGATCAATGATTTTCCATTGCCAGATTATTTTTTCCTGAAACGCGAGATATGGTTTTGACGACTTCTCTGCACCGACGGCAACGCGTGTGGTGATAAAAAAAAGAAAGACTCATCAGCAAACGATAAAAATCCAGCAAAATACCATCAGTTAAGCGCAAATGCGCACCTAAGTTGAAATTATTTAGAGAAACCTCTCTAAAACTATCAAAAGCGTCTTTTCATAGAAATAAATATTCCTATAAATCACACAGAATTTTGCCAATTATTTAGGCAGGTTTCAGGTAGAATAGCGCTTCTTCAAATTTCCCCCAAAGCCTCATCGTGCAAATCGGTTCCTACGTCTTGCGTAATAATATTTTCGTTGCTCCTATGGCTGGAGTAACTGATAGGCCGTTCCGGCAATTATGCAAAGAGTTAGGTGCGGGTTATGCCGTTTCTGAAATGGCAGCCTCGAATCCCAAATTATGGGAAACCGAAAAATCCACCCGCCGTACCAATCACGAAGGCGAAATGGAACCGAAAGCGGTGCAGATTGCCGGTGCTGATCCCGTCATGCTCGCAGATTGCGCCAAATTCAATGTCGATAAAGGTGCGCAAATCATCGATATCAACATGGGTTGCCCGGTCAAAAAAGTCTGTAACGCCTGGTGTGGTTCTGCGCTATTACAGCACGAAACTCTGGTCGGACAAATTCTGGATGCGGTGGTCAAGGCAGTTGATGTGCCTGTGACACTGAAGTTCCGGACGGGATGGGACAGAGCAAACAAAAATGCCCTGAATATTGCACGCATGGCGCAGTCTGCCGGCATACAAATGCTGACCTTACACGGGCGCACACGCGCAGATGGCTACAAAGGTGATGCCGAATACGAAACAATTACTGCGGTCAAAGCCGCGGTGAATATCCCTGTGGTCGCCAACGGCGACATCACAACACCGGAAAAAGCCAAATACGTTTTGGAAGTCACCGGTGCGGATGCCATCATGATCGGTCGCGCCGCCCAAGGCCGACCGTGGATTTTCCGGGAAATCGAGCATTACCTGAGGACAGGGGAACACTTACCTCCACCACTAATCAGCGAAGTCAGGCATCTGATGGATAGCCACTTAAAAGAGCATTACGCATTTTACGGTGATTATCTGGGTGTACGAACGGCGCGTAAGCATATCGGCTGGTATGTACAAGATCTGGTGGGTGGTGAGGAATTCCGGCAACAAATGAATTTACTGACCTCGTGTGATGAACAATTAGCCGCCGTCAGTCATTTTTTTGATCGCATGGCTGGGGAACGGTTACAATACCGCCCCTTTGAAGAAAAAATGGCCGCCTAAGGCAAATGTTGTAACAGCGTAGCACTACCGTAACAACAATATTGCCTGATGGTTCGTAAACACGGACTATTCCGCCGCCCGGCATAACCGAACAGTGACAATAAAATATGAGCAAAGATAGCATTCAAGACGCCGTCCACAAAAACCTGGAAAAATATTTCCGTGACCTGGGTGAACAACCCGCCTCCAATATTTACGATATGGTTGTATTAGCCGTCGAAAAGCCTATGCTTGAAATGGTGATGACACGTGCTGAAAGCAATCAATCACAAGCAGCAGACATGTTAGGCATTAACCGTAATACCTTGCGCAAAAAATTGCAGCATCACGGTTTGCTGTAATTACATGGCTGGCTCTGACACCGATTTCCTTACTCTTTCATTCTCATCATGATCAAACAAGCCCTCATATCCGTCTCAGACAAGACTGGTGTGCTCGATTTTGCACGTGAATTGTCGGCACTCGGTGTCAAGCTGCTGTCCACTGGTGGTACCGCTAAACTGTTGGCTGACAATGGCCTGCCAGTAACGGAAGTGGCCGACTACACCGGTTTTCCGGAAATGTTGGATGGTCGCGTCAAGACTTTGCATCCCAAAGTGCATGGCGGCATTCTGGCACGTCGTGATTTTCCTGAACATGTAGCAGCGCTCGAACAACACGGGATTCCTACCATCGATATGGTGGTCGTGAATCTGTATCCGTTCCAGCAAACCGTTGCCAAAGCAGAATGTTCACTGGAAGATGCGATTGAAAATATCGATATCGGCGGCCCGACCATGTTGCGCTCTTCCGCGAAAAATCACAAAGACGTCACGGTCATCGTTGATCCTAGTGATTACGCGATTGTATTGGCTGAAATGAAGGCGAATCAAAACGTCGTCAGTTACGATACCAAATTCACTTTGGCGAAAAAAGTCTTCGCACACACCGCGCAATACGATGGCGCGATCACCAACTACCTGACCAGCCTCGGTGAAGATAAAGCGCACACAACACGTAGTGCGTATCCGCAAACCCTGAACCTGCATTTCGATAAAGTTCAAGAAATGCGTTACGGCGAAAACCCACATCAATCCGCAGCGTTTTACCGCGATCTGAAAGCGGTTGACGGTGCATTGGCGAACTACAAGCAATTGCAAGGCAAAGAACTGTCTTACAACAATATCGCTGATGCCGACGCAGCATGGGAATGCGTAAAATCATTCAATGAATCGGCATGCGTGATCGTTAAACATGCCAATCCTTGTGGCGTAGCCTTAGGCGTGACGCCATTCGAAGCCTACAGCAAAGCGCTGCAGACAGATCCGACTTCAGCTTTTGGCGGCATCATTGCATTCAACCGCGAGCTCGATGGCAAAGCAGCAGAAATCGTTGCAAAACAATTTGTTGAAGTCTTGATCGCACCATCATTCACTGCCGAAGCAAAAGCAATTTTCGCCGCAAAACAAAATGTGCGTCTGTTAGAAATTTCGTTGGGCAATGCTGTTAATCAATACGACGTCAAACGCGTTGGTGGTGGTTTGTTAGTGCAAGCGCCTGATGCGAAAAATGTGTTGCAAGAAGAATTGCGCGTCGTTTCCAAATTACAGCCGACACCACAACAAATGGCCGACATGATGTTTGCGTGGCGCGTTGCAAAATACGTTAAATCCAACGCCATCGTCTTCTGCGGTAATGGCATGACATTGGGTGTTGGTGCAGGCCAGATGAGCCGCATTGACTCAGCCCGTATCGCATCGATTAAAGCACAAAACGCAGGGCTGACACTGGCTGGTTCAGCGGTCGCTTCTGACGCTTTCTTCCCGTTCCGTGATGGTTTAGATGTTGTGGTTGATGCTGGTGCGACATGCGTGATTCACCCAGGTGGTTCTATGCGAGATCAGGAAGTCATTGATGCTGCGGATGAACGCGGTGTGGTCATGGTGTATACCGGGACACGTCATTTCCGTCATTAATCAGGCTTCAAATAAGCTTCAAATGAGCTTCAAATAAATTGAAAGACATGGCCTCCGGCGCAAACTGGAGGCCATTTTTTTGCGCTTTGAATGAAGATTTACCGTAACGACATTGGATTCAGATATCATTAGCCGATCTAATTACACCCCACACATCCAGCTCGCCCAGGAAAAATAACTTCCAATGAGAATATTAGGCATAGACCCCGGCTTACGCACCACCGGTTTCGGGGTCATACAAAAGCAAGGTAACCACCTTACCTACGTCGCCTCTGGCACTATCAAAACCACAGAAGGCTCATTACCTGAGCGGCTCAAAACCATCCTTGCCAGCGTTTCAGAAGTAGTCAGCACCTACCAACCAGACTGTGCTGCGATAGAAATTGTCTTCGTCAACGTCAATCCGCAATCGACTTTACTGCTTGGTCAAGCCCGTGGCGCGGCAATTTGTGCGCTGGTAGCGGCAGATCTGGCGGTTGCCGAATACACAGCCTTGCAAGTCAAACAAGGCGTGGTTGGTCATGGCCGTGCAAAAAAAGAACAGGTACAGGATATGGTGCAACGGCTGTTGAAACTTTCTGGCAAACCTAGTCCTGACGCTGCGGATGCGTTAGGCGTAGCGATCTGTCACGCACATAGCGGCGAAGCATTAGCCACCCTCAGTGCGATTGCGCCGGAACTGGCAAAAAAGGGGTTGCGCGTCAAAGGTGGCCGTCTGATAGGTTGATTCTGCATTGCCTTCCAAACGTCCTCGTCAAGTAAGACAGAATCGTTTATTATCACTGTTTATTCATACAGTATGAAAGCCGTCTCATGATAGGTCGTATTGCAGGCACATTGCTAGAAAAAAATCCCCCACAATTGCTCATTGATTGCCAGGGTGTCGGCTATGAAGTCGACGTACCGATGAGTACTTTCTACAATTTACCTGCGTTGGGTGAAAAAGTAGCCTTGCTGACGCACCTGGCGATACGCGAAGATGCACATGTCTTGTTTGGTTTTGGCAGTGCAGAAGAGCGTGCAACGTTTCGTCAATTAATCAAAATCAGCGGCGTCGGCTCGCGCACAGCCCTGGCAATTTTGTCGGGTATGTCAGTCGCTGATTTATCACAAGCGATTACTTTGCAAGAAGCCGGACGCCTGACACGCATCCCAGGCATAGGCAAGAAGACGGCTGAACGTTTGCTGCTCGAACTCAAAGGTAAATTAGGGGCGGATCTGTTCACCAGCAGCGCAGCGGTTGCCGCAGGTGACCATAGTGGTGATATTTTAAATGCTCTGCTGGCTTTAGGTTACTCTGACAAAGAAGCAGCCATCGCCATGAAATCTGTCCCGGCTGGTACCGGCGTTTCTGACGGTATCAAACTGGCTCTCAAAGCACTGTCTAAGGCGTAAGCAATGAGCATACAAACTGATAATCTGTTTTCTGAACCAGCTGAAACCCGGATCATTTCTGCGACGCCGGTGTCTTCGCAAGAAGAAGCGATAGAACGTGCGCTACGCCCTAAGCAACTCGACGAATATGTTGGCCAGGAAAAAATCCGCGCCCAGTTAGAGATTTTCATCACAGCAGCGCGACAACGCAAAGAAGCACTCGATCACACCCTGTTGTTTGGTCCACCTGGTTTAGGAAAAACGACGCTGGCACATATTATCGCCCGCGAAATGGGTGTCAATTTACGACAAACGTCCGGGCCAGTGCTGGAACGCGCTGGCGATCTGGCTGCGCTCCTGACCAATCTGGAGGCCAATGACGTTTTGTTTATTGACGAGATACACCGCCTGTCGCCCGTGGTGGAAGAAATTTTATATCCTGCATTAGAAGACTACCAAATCGACATCATGATCGGGGAAGGCCCGGCAGCACGCTCGGTCAAACTCGATTTGCAGCCATTCACGTTGGTAGGCGCCACGACGCGTGCGGGCATGCTAACCAATCCTTTGCGCGATCGTTTTGGTATCGTGGCACGACTGGAGTTTTACACACCGGAACAGCTGACGCGTATTGTCACCCGCTCAGCATCGTTGTTAAATGCACCTATCCACGAAGAGGGAGCGCGCGAAATTGCCAACCGTGCCCGAGGCACACCCCGTATTGCCAATCGCTTATTACGCCGCGTACGCGACTATGCTGAAGTCAAAGGCAATGGCAATATCACCAAAGACATCGCCGATGCGGCATTAAAAATGCTCGATGTTGATACGGTTGGTTTTGATTTGATGGATAGAAAACTGCTGGAAGCGATTCTGTTTAAGTTTGGCGGCGGGCCAGTGGGACTTGATAACGTTGCAGCTGCGATTGGCGAAGAGCGCGATACCATCGAAGACGTACTGGAACCGTACCTTATCCAACAGGGCTATTTACAGCGAACCCCACGTGGTCGTATCGCGACAACGCTTGCGTATGAACATTTTGGTGTGAGCGCACCTGGTCGTTTAACCAGCGACGATTGATTAAGTCCTTGGCAGGTTTGCGTCTGAATGCAACGAGCCTTGGTCGTTGAATCAAATCTGCAGACAACAAAAAAGCACCCAGAAAGGTGCTTTTTTGTTCAACATAGGATTCATCTTACTAACAGGCTTGCGCCTGTCGATAATTAGAAGGAGTGCAGAATACCGAAGTTGAACACATAGTCTTTTGCACCGTTAGATGCAGCCAAACCAGCACCGTTTACGTTTGAGTCATTGCTCACGCGGGATGCGGAAGTGTACAAGTTAGTACGTTTCGACAATGCATGCGTCGCACCGATAGCAAGTTGAGTGCTTGAGCCGTTTGCGTAGTCATCTTTCAAACGTGCTGCGGTTGCCAAAATGTTGTCAGCTGCAGTTACTGGCACTGTAACACCTAATGTATAACCTTTTGTGTTCAGTGTACTATCATCAGATTTTTCAGTAGCGTAACCCAATGCCGCTTTAGCAACGCCGAAATCGTAAGTGCCACCTAACAACACTGTTTTGATTCCGTTACCTTTAGCAATCGCGTCATTAGCTTTGTAATACACAGCGCCGACATATACCGGACCAGCTGCGTACTGGCCACTAATACCAACAGAACGACCAGCTGAATTATCACCAGCGAATTCACCTGCACCGTACAAGGCCATGGCACTGAAACCTTGAATATTAGCGGATTGATAGCTAACGCTATTATTTACTCGCCATGCTGTATTTGATGTCAGGAAACCAAAAACGCCGCCTGTAGATGTAGAAGCGTTGACTGGCTTACCACCAGACAGATAAGAACCTGCGTGACCAGAAGTGAATCCCAGATCAAACGGGTCAACTGCATCATAGAAATAGAACTGTGGTGTGTATTGACGACCAGCTTTGACTGTACCAAAGTCACCTGTCAAACCAACCCATGATTGACGACCAAATGTCAGACCACCCTGGGATGCACCAGTGTCAGTCCAGATACCAGCTTCCAGAGCGAAGATTGCTTTCAGACCGCCGCCAAGATCTTCTGAACCTTTGAAGCCGATACGTGAACCAGCTTGTTCGCCACCGTCGATAGCATACTTTTTACCTGCGCCATTGCTTTCAGCTTGGAAAGCCATATCAACAACACCGTAGATAGTGACGTTAGACTGCGCTTGCGCTGCGCCAGACATTGCTGCCAATACTGACAGAGCGATAAGTGTTTTTTTCATTTTTTTCTCCAAAGGATTTAAATTTAAATCTAACTACCTTAAGCACGAAACGCGAAGATCACATACAAAAGAAGGCACGAAACGCGCTAATACTTGAAAACAACTAATTTCGACAAAACAGAAGTTAACGTATTTGACCAAATATGACGGTTTATAGCCAAGTGAAATCGAGCTTTAAAGTACTACAGATCGATAAATTGTCTCGCATTCGCAACGAAAATTATCAAAAACACATTTATTCTTACTCTTTACACTCAAAAACCTGTTTCGAAAAATATCACCCGAAAAATAGCGAAAATATCGAGCGCCAAATTAAAATATAAAAGCCTCAAAAATGAGGCTTTTATATTTGGAAAAATAAAATTTTACAGAATTAAATGCCAATCAAAATGAGTGCAGAACGCCAACGGCTGTACGTACAGCTGAGGAATTTCCCGCAGCAATTATACCCAGTGACAACCCAGTATCTTGTGGATTGGATGACCCGGCTTTTGCGTAGGTTAATGATGCATAGGCTGTCGTACGCTTACTCAATGCGTATTTACCTAAAAGAATATACTGATCTGCTTTGCCGTCCAATGCACCACCGACGTCACCAGAACGCTTGGTATCATAGTAAGCGCCAGTAATCGTTGTTTGCGGTGAGAACGTATAATCAACACCCGCGCCAATGATTGCAATCTTGCGTTGATCGGCATTCAAAGCCAGATTGGCTGCGACAGGAATCAAAATAGTACCGTCGACTTTATTCTGAGAATACGTGAAGTTAAACCTGAATTCGGGCGTAACAACATAACGCAAACCAAGCGCAACGCCCGACAAGGATGCATTACCAGAAGCATCAGTCAACTTGGCATACGACATCGCAGCACCATTTTTGCCATCAGTAAAAAATGCTGAAGCCCCCATGTAACGGTTTGCAGAGGTATCTCCAGCCTTTTCACCAAAACCGTACATCAGTCCGACACCAAAGCCCGACATATTTTGGTAAGGCGATACATATTTAATAGAATTATTCTGGCGTAACGCTGTTCCACCCTGATTTGTACCAAAACCACCGTACGTGGCGCCAGAATTCAGCGCACTGAACATCACGTTAGGGTTACTACCTGCATGCGCTAAACCCATAGGATCAGCCATACCAACAGAATCCACACCCAAAATATTATTGCGACCAGCGGTAACTGTACCAAAATCACCCGAAAGTCCGACCCAGGCAAGACGATCGAACAATGAAGTTCCACTACCAGCCTGTGTAAATGATTGCGCCCCTGTACCGCCAAACCCGGCGCCAGCTGCACCTGTATCATTGGTTAAGGTACCTTCGAGGTTAAAGATGGCTTTCATTCCACCACCCAGATCTTCGCTGCCCTTGAAGCCCCAACGCGATGTCAATAACTGACCCGCATCGACGGTAAGCTTTTTACCGCCGCCGGCCGTCTGATTAGTGTTGTACATCGCCGCAGCATCAATAATGCCGTACATGGTTACATTGGACTGTGCGGACGCGCTGGCTGCAAACGCGCTGAGAACTGCAAAAGCAATCAGTGATTTTTTCATTATTTAAGTCTCCAAATTGGTCAGTTTACGGGTCTGATGATGCAACTGAATAACAGGCTCTAGGCGGCCATTTTTTGTCGTTGACTTGCTAAAACTTCGAAACATAAAGAATCAGAAGCTAAGACTGATTGAAACAAACTCGCTGCTTTTGAGCAAAGCAAATTTGCGAACGATCGTGTTTAAACGAATAAAATGTGGCGAGGTCGCAACAAAGTTTCTATTTACCAATGAAGGTAAAAAAATGTTGAACAAAAGTTCGGCTTTCTCTTACTCTGGCTCAAATTCTGAGCAAGTCCCAGTAAATCCGAAGTGATCTACAATAGCGCTATTCTTTGCCAAATCAATTCACTCTATGTCATTACCTCACCCAGATCGCCTGCTCCTGGCATTTGATCGCGCTTTGCGTACCGTTTCTGCTCAGGCCAAAAGCTCACGCCCCAATCCGGCGGCACATATCCTGACTGACAACCTCAGCGAACAAGAACAAAAACATAGCGCAGGCTTAATGCGTGTTAACCATGTTGGCGAAATTTGCGCTCAGGCTTTGTATGATGCACAAAGTAGCTTTTCGCATACACCTGTCGTTGCACGGCAACTCCAGCATTCTTGTGTGGAAGAAGAGGATCACCTGGCCTGGACTGCAAACCGACTGAAAGAATTAAATTCTCGCACCAGCCTGTTAAGTCCGTTGTGGTACGCCGGTGCTTATGCTTGTGGCGTGGTTGCTGCCAAATGCGGCGACGCAGCAAGTTTGGGGTTCGTGGTTGAAACTGAACGCCAGGTAGAAGCCCATCTTGCAAGTCACCTGCAAGCATTGCCTCAAAATGACGCTAAATCTCGCGCCATTGTTGAACAAATGCGAGTCGATGAAGTAGCCCATGGCGCGGCTGCACAATCGCTTGGGGCTAGTGAAATGCCTTTACCTGTGCGAACTGGCATGAAGTTGATGGCAAAGATCATGACAACGACGGCCTATTACGTTTGAGTTAGTATCATTCCCCTAGCTGCCAAACAACACGACATCTGGCAATGAAGGAACGACGTCACGATGACGTTCATGGCGCTGACAGCGCCTCTTCATTGCGCCGCAATACGCTGCACACCTCACTAATAATCCTTTGTTTTTCATTTTGCGTGCTCTATTCTTAAGAAAAAAATGCACAACAAATACCTCAAGTAAAAACCAAGGACAATTCACGTGCGAAATAATCAGCCCAATTCAGGAGTTGAACAATTCATGAGCGATGGACAATCTATCGTCTCCAAAACTAACCTCAAAGGCATTATTACTTATTGCAATCCGTATTTCATTGAAATCAGCGGATATGAACAAGCAGAACTCATCGGTAAGCCACACAACCTGGTGCGTCACCCAGACATGCCAGAAGCAGCCTTTGCTGATTTGTGGAGCACAATAAAAGAGGGCTTACCGTGGTCCGGTATTGTCAAAAATCGCTGTAAAAATGGTGATCATTACTGGGTTAACGCTAACGTTACTCCCCTCATAGAAAATGGCCATGTGGTCGGTTATATGTCTGTCAGAACCAAGCCTGGACGGGCTGAAGTGAAGGCGGCTGAAGATCTATACCATCGCATGCGTACCGGTCAGGCAAAACACATCCAGCTTAAACATGGAAAAATACTTTCCACCACCCTTGGCGGGAAAATTCTGAATGTTTTACAAATGCCGGCCCACCACCGTCTGGCGCTCGGCATGTCAATTACGTTACTGTTCTTAGTCGTTTGGGGCGGCTTACATATCGCTACAGAAGGCGTCAGTTTATGGAATATCATCGGTCTCATCGCGAGTATTACACTGGTGATTTATCAATGGTTCGTTATTCAAACGACCTTACTTAATCCTATACAATCTGCGCTCGATAGTGCCAGAGCGATTGCCGGTGGTGATTTAACACGCAACATCCCCCTCGGAGATGACTCGGAGATGGGACAACTCATGCAGGCCTTGCGTCAAATGAATATCAATTTAGTTTCTATCATTGGTGATGTCCGAACCAATGTCAGATCTATTTCTACTGGCACACAAGAAATCGCCGATGCGAATCTGGATTTATCAAGCCGCACAGAATCGCAAGCCTCCAGCTTGCAAAAAACCGCCGCCAGTATGGCGCAATTTGCTGACAACGTAAGACAGAATTCGGCCAATGCCAACCAGGCTAATCAACTTGCCGATCAAACCTCGACAATTGCCAAACAAGGTGGCGAGATGGTTAATCGAGTAGGTGTGACTATGCAAGAAATCAATACCTCAGCAAAAAAGATCGAAAACATTATCAGCCTGATCGATGGCATCGCATTTCAAACCAATATTTTGGCCCTGAACGCAGCAGTAGAAGCTGCACGCGCTGGCGAACAAGGTAGGGGATTTGCGGTGGTCGCAAGCGAAGTGCGCAATCTGGCACAACGTTCGGCGTCCGCAGCAAAAGAAATTAAAGTTTTAATTGATGATTCAGTAAGCAAAGTCACTCAAGGAAATCACATGGTCAATGACACGACCAATATCATGCAAACCCTGGTTGAATCCGTGCAAAAAGTGACCCAGGTAATTCATGAAATCAGCGCTGCCAGCGGAGAGCAAAGTGTAGGAGTTGAGCAAATGAACAGTGCCGTATCGCAGATGGACGATATAACCCAGCAGAATGCCGCAATGGTTGAACAAGCTGCAGCGTCGGCGGCGAATCTGGCCGCCGAGGCCAAAGGTTTAGAGCAAGCCGTCAGTGTCTTTATTCTGGATCGCACGCACGTGCATGGCACATCCATTCATCGAGCCACCATAGGAGCTCAAATAGCGAACAAACGAAACGCTCCTTAAAACACCAGAAAGAAGAAAGCTGCCACCGCGCTTGGTATTAATGCTGATAAAAATAATCCTAAAGGACTAATCGCGCTTTCATCAAAGCATTCTTTCAAAATCGCATAACCAGCTGGGTTCGGTGCGTTGGCAATGACCGTTAAACCACCACCAGTCACCGCACCTGCTACCAGCGCATATTTCGCACTGTCAGATAAGCCACTGACCAATGAACCGAGATAAGTTAATGCAGCATTGTCTGTAATTGCAGTCAGCGACATCGCACCAAAAAATAAAACAATATCATTTAAACCCGCAAGTATCGGTTGCAACCACCACTGCTGCATCCCGCCTAATACAACCAAGCCTGCAAGAAAAAACGCCACCAGCAAGCCCTCTCGGAGCATCAGTCGGTCTTGATAACGTTCATAGGCTTCAGTAAAACCTAAGAAAAATAAAAATAAGCCTAAAAACACCACTGGGTAGTGCGCATACAAAACGGTCAATGCCAAAAATAAAATATGAATTGCGATGATGGGAACAGGCATTTTAGTGCTCGTCTCTGTCTCTTCCTCAGCAGGAAGACGCAGCAGTTCACGCTTGAACCACAAGGTTGCGATTAAACCATTCATGAGCACTGCCAGTGCGGCTTTCCAACCGAAAGTGCTACTCATAAACGCAATATCCCAGCCCCATTTTTCTGCCACCATCAATACTGGAGGTGCAGCAAACGGTGTCAGCACACCACCAATAGACACATTGACGAACAACACGCCGAGGGTCAGATATTTCATACGGGTAGAAATCGCTTTTTTGTAAAAGCGTTCACGCAACATCAACGCACCCAAGGTCATCGCTGCCGGCTCAGTAATCAAGGATCCGAGCAAAGGCACCAAGGTCAGACACAACAAATACAAGGACAATTGGCGCGAAAATGGCAGTATGTTTGCGACGCGAGAGACGAATTCCTGCACCGTCCACAACACAGGACGCGTTCCCGCCATGACGAGAATCACGAATACAAATAAAGGCTCAGTAAAATTTTGCGCTTCGAGATAATCAATCGCCTTGTGCTGATCACTCAGCAAACCAATTGCACAGACCAATAACAGCGCCCAAAATCCAAACACCACCTCCACCTCACCCAACAAATGCCACAAACCTGCATGTCGTGTGCTGCGATGAGCAA
Organism: Cognatundibacterium jejuense; assembly: GCF_014284255.1. Classification (GTDB taxonomy): domain Bacteria; phylum Pseudomonadota; class Gammaproteobacteria; order Burkholderiales; family Burkholderiaceae_D; genus Undibacterium; species Undibacterium jejuense. The sequence continues at coordinate 36,229 of NZ_JACOFV010000003.1, read as the reverse complement.
GATTTAAGAAATATTTGGTAGAAAAAGTGTGCAGCACTGCCATGAAAAACAGGCCCGCACCAATGTATTGCAATAACTGTTCTTTTACCATAAACCGTCCTTGTTCCTATCTGGCATTGCGTAAAAACGACCAGAGCGACCTGATGTAAGCCCTAAAACTTAGCTGCGTTTACCTGTGCCGGAACACCAACCATCTGGCGATACAAGACCCCGCCGACGGCACTCAAACCAGCACAGACAATCTCACTGGTGTTCCTGTGTTTAAATTTTTTCCAGCTTAGCGACGCTTAAATCGAGCAGTTTCATCCCAAATTGCCCAAAATTGATATGCGCCCGCGCGTTCGTGCCGCTACCCTCGATATTGACAATCACGCCTTCACCGAACTTGGGATGAGCAACCCCTTGCCCAATACGCCACGTCATAGACGGACTTTGCCTGGTCATTTGTTGCGCAATACGATTCGATTCTTCGATTGGCGCATCATCCCATGCCGATTTTTTGCTATTGCCAAACCAGCTAGGTTGAATTTTTGGGGACAGCCATTTCAAGGACTCTTCCGGCAATTCATCAAAAAATCGTGAACGCATGTTATAGCGCGTCTGGCCATGCAACATGCGGGTTTGCGAAAAGCTCAGATACAAACGTTTGCGCGCACGCGTAATCGCCACGTACATCAAACGTCGCTCTTCTTCAACGCCGGATTCTTCTTGTGCGCTATTTTCATGCGGGAACAAACCTTCTTCCAGTCCCGTAATAAACACCGCATCAAACTCCAGACCTTTAGCCGAGTGCACGGTCATTAGTTGCATCGCATCTTGCCCAGCCTGCGCCTGATTGTCACCCGCCTCCAAAGAGGCATGCGACAAGAAAGCAGATAATGGCGACATCAATGTTGGCAGCGCTGCATCCGCATCAATGATCGCTGTGCCGTCACCGTTTTCCAGCAAAACTGCCGCGCTGCTAGCGGGGCCGCTAAAAGCTGGCGCCTCTTTGCCGAAACCTTCTTCCGACACGAACAGCGTTGCCGCATTGACCAACTGTTCCAAGTTTTCTATCCGGTCTGCGCCTTCTTTTTCGGTTTGATAATGCGTGATCAGAGTACTCAGATCAAGCACAATTTTGACCATTTCAGGCAAAGGTAAATTTTGTGTTTCGAAACGTGCGCCTTCAATGAGCTTCACAAAATTCGCCAGCGACGTGCCAGCTTTACCGCCGACATGCCGCACCGCTGCATACAAAGAACTCCCCTGCGCTCTCGCAGCATCCTGCAATTGTTCAATCGAACGGGCACCAATACCGCGGGTGGGGAAATTCACTACCCGCAAAAATGCCGAGTCATTGTGCGGATTGTCCATCAACTGCAGATACGCAATCGCATGCTTAATTTCAGCACGTTCAAAGAAGCGTTGACCACCATACACACGATACGGAATATTGGCGGTGAATAAGGCATGTTCAATCACGCGCGACTGCGCATTGGAGCGATACAAAATCGCAATTTCGCTACGCAAAGAACCTTCGCGTATCAAACTTTTTGCCTCTTCGATAATCCAGTTGGCTTCCTGAATATCGCTGCTGGCTTCCATGACCCTAACCAATTCACCATGCCCGGCATCGGTACGTAAATTTTTACCGAGACGCTTGCTATTATTCGCAATCAGGATATTGGCGCTATCTAAGATATGACCATGGGAACGGTAGTTTTGTTCCAGCTTAATCAGATTTTTTACTTCAAATTCGCGCTCAAATGCCGACATATTTCCAACATTCGCACCGCGGAAGGCGTAAATACTTTGATCATCATCACCCACCGCAAATACTGCGCCAGCGCGGCGATTACCTGCACCAGCCATGAGTTTGAGCCATTTGTATTGCAGGTCATTGGTATCCTGAAACTCATCGACCAACACGTGGCGGAAGCGCTCCTGATAATGTTCGCGCAAAGGCTGATTGCGGCTCAACAATTCATAGGTCCGCAGCAATAATTCAGCAAAATCCACCACGCCTTCGCGTTGGCATTGGGCATCATACAAATCGTATAAGCCAACCATCTTGCGATTGAAATCGTCGTAAGCGTCGACCTGCGCTGCACGTAAGCCCTGATCCTTTGCGCTGTTGATGAAATACATCAGCGTCTTAGGTGGGAATTTTTCATCGTCGATATTATTCGCTTTCAATAAGCGTTTAATAAACGATAACTGATCGCCAGAATCCAAAATTTGAAATGTCTGCGGCAAGCCAGCATCGCGATGATGGGCGCGCAATAAGCGATTACACAAACCATGAAAAGTGCCGATCCACATGCCACGGGTATTGATGGGCAACATAGCAGACAAACGCGACATCATTTCTTTTGCCGCTTTATTGGTAAATGTCACCGCTAGAATACCGCCGGGCGAAACCTGTCCTGTTTGAATCAGCCAGGCAATGCGGGTCGTTAACACGCGCGTCTTGCCAGAACCGGCACCAGCCAAAATTAAAGCCGACTGCGCCGGCAGAGTAACAGCAGCGAGCTGTTCTGGATTGAGATTATGAAGTAAATTTTGCATACCCCGATTATACGGGACTGCAAGCTTGCTGCGCCCTTCTCTGCACTTCATCAAAGTACGATAGCGCAGCCAGGCGAGGAGTTAAATCACATACTCCCCCTTAATTTTTTATAAACACCTTATTTACCAAAGCAGATTATAGGGTGATTTTATATACTCCATACCAGTATAATAAAAACACAAAATAAGAAAAGAATACCCGAATTTACATTGTGTATTTAAGTGTCAATCCTATAGTTCGCGGCCGTACGATGCCGAGTCGTCGTGTCGTCGGCAAATCAGCAGAGATTGCCACCGGTAAACCGGTTTCGCCAATTTTATTGGTGACGTTATCGACAAATGCTGCCCACCCCCAGTGGCTGTTGCCAGGCAATTGGTTTTCACCAAGTCGCAGATTAAACATGCCGAATGCAGGGCGTTGATAAAAAGGACTCGTCCTGTCATACAAAGAATTCGTCGTTCCGGTATAGCTGTAATCAAGCCGTGCGTAACCTGGAACACCGTTTGGCATCAACGCAGAATACTCGGCCGATGCCGACATCGTCCAGCGTGGCACGTCAACCAATTGATCGCCTTTTTTCGCATTGGTGCCAGGCACGTCATTACCTAATTCAGCTTGTGTAAAATTGCCGGCAAGACGGAAATTCCATTCACGCACTGGATGATAAACTACTTCCAATTCAAGGCCTTTGCTGGTCGCCGAACCAAAATTGGCCGTAATATTAAATCCACATTGCAACACAATTTGCTGCTGTACCTGATTCCATTTAATGTAGTACAACGAGCCATTCAAAAATAATTTGTCATCCAGCCACGATGACTTGGTACCCAATTCATAATTCCAAACGGTATCTGGCGCAAATTTCACCAAAGAACTTGGACTCAGATTCAGACTAGCTACTTCGGAACCACAAACCGCAGCCGGAGCCGGATTATTCGGCCCACCAGGACGGTAACCTTTGGACGCGGTCGCATATAACAACATATCCTTATTCACTTGCCAGCCCAGATTGAATTTTGGATTCAGACCAGAGTCCGATGAGCTACCTTGCACAGTCGTAGGTACGTTTCCTACAAAAGCACCGTCAGTCTGTTGAATAAAGGTTTGATTCACTCTGAAACTGCGCAATCCAACTCTGGCAGTGAGCTGAGGTGTCATTTGGTACGAGGTTTCTTCAAACAAGGCAGTTTCACTCACCGTCGCTTCTCGTGAGCCGGTAAAAAAAGTATTTATATGCGTTCCAAACGCAGCATTGTAACCATCTGGGGTAGGAATCGATGATGCCAACGGCGCATTCACATGATGATAATATGCGCCACCAATAATTTGCCACGGTCCTTTGAAATCGGAGGTGAAACGGAATTCCTGGGTAAACTCACGATTTACATAGTCGCCCTTCATGACAGACGGATAAACGTAAGTTTGAGGTTTAGGGGAATAAAAGTAATACAACACCTTCGATGAATCTTCATCGATTTCTACATTCCTGTCGTAATAGGACGTCGATGAGAGTAATTCAAATTGATCAAAGCCTTTGCGGATAGAAACGTTTGCTAAGGTCGAGACTTGCGTACTGGGCTCAGGCACCAATCGCGCCTGCATCAAAGAGCTGATGCTGCCGGGCGGTACATCAATCTGAAATGGTGCCGCTAAAAATGTGCGTTGATTAAATATCGACGAGGTAATGGTGAGCTGATCTTCCAGTTTGAATGACACAATCGCCCTTACCCCAGTGGTCTTCTCTGAGTTAGCGCTTTCTTGCTTAGACCCACTAGTGAGCGCTCCGAGATAATTATTAGGATCAATCTGATAGCGATCAATAAAGCCATCCTGATGCCGCTCAAACGCAGCCAGCCGAAATGCGATTTTATTGTCGACCAAAGGGATGTTCAGCATCGCATTACTACCCCAATTCAAGCCACCACCTTTAGTCTCTGAAACTGTAGCGCTTCCATTGAATTGAAATTGACTAAAATTAGGCTGCTTAGTCAGATACTTGACTGTGCCACCCATGGAGCTCGACCCGTATAAAGTTCCTTGCGGACCACGCAATACCTCAACCTGATCGATATCAAATACTGAGGGGTCAATGACGCCGCGTAAAGACAATAGTGAAGCATTGCTTGATGCAGCAATTGGAATATCATCCAGATAATAACCCACTGTTCCGGCCGTACCTGCAGACGAGGAAATACCACGCATGACCAAAATGTTTTGTCCGGGACCCGATGAGACGACATTTAATCCTGGCGTCATGCGTGCCACATCCACCACACTTTCTATGCCCATTTTTTCTATTTTTTCAGCATCCAATGCCGTCACACTGAGCGGTGCATTCTGCAATCGTTCTGTCCGTCTTTGAGCGGTAATTACGACTTCTTGGGTATCTTTTTCCGCTTTTTCCGCTTTTTCCGGTTCTTCCAAGCTTGTAGCACCAGCAGAATGTTGCACCTCTTGTGCCAATACCAAAGGAAAACGCGCCAGTAGTGCTGTCGCTAAGCAAGAAAGGTAAGAAATACGACGCAGACGGAGAGGATAAAAACTGATCGGTACCATGACAAACTCCTACTATCGATGATAAGCGGGTGTTTTGTGCTCGAATCGTTGATGCGGGATGACCGTATAGTGCTTATGGTTTACTTGTTTGAACTTCGCTTGATGCGGCTAATTGAGACTTATATACCTCTATCATTTTTTCTAACTGCCCCGAATCAGAGAGTTGCTGAAAACCCTGATCAAAACGGGCAATAAATTCCTTGGCATTAGGCAATGTACGACGCACGACCAAATAAACTGGAACGATAGAAATGGCTTTATTCTGAAATTTAATTCTACGCTGCTCTTCCGCTGAAAAATTATTTTTTAGAAAATATAGTCCGACATCGTGATCGATAGGGAAAATATCGATGCGGCCAAGCAATAATTTTTTGAAATTTGATATATCACTGGGGGCTGGGTCTATCTTTAATTTTCCGGATGTCGTCAAAGCCGAAAATTCACTTGAGTAATAGTTCCCTTGAGTAATACCGATATTATAAGGACTCAAGTCTATCAAATGCTCCCATTTATATTCTTCGTTACTACGCTGAAAAAAAACGATTTTTAAAAAATAGATTGGCTTTGCTGAATACAATAACTTGGCGTCCCGTTCCGGGCTATGCGTCCAGCCATAACTCCCATCATACAAGCCCTGCATTAAGCCATTAATGGCACGATTATTCGGCACTGCTGCAAAGGTAACCTCAACCCCACGCAACTTAAACGCTTCTCGCACCATATCCGTTAGCAAACCACCGACTTGCGTATCGTAAGAAATAAGTGGGGGATATTCTTGTTCGGTGAGAGTGATTTTCAGATGTTCTTGTGAAAACGCTTGTGGCATGAAAATGCCCGCCAGCACCAATATGGCAACAAAGATGACTAACTGGCCAGAGATCATACGTAGGTAAAGCAATGTATCCCCGATATGCTGTAAGCAAAAAATGTTTATGTTCGTAAAACTACTTTTTGCGCGGTGAAGTCAGATTTTCTACATATACCTATTTGCTCAACTTGAAAACTCATTCAACATTGTCCCTCCACCAGATCACAATTCAAAGGGCAAAAATCGTACAAAACTTTACAAACTGGAGCTTATTCTCAGTTGACGATATATCGTGTTAGTTCTGGAGCTCAGTCTAAAACAATGCTGCACAGAATGCAAAAAACTTGTGGCATTCTTTACCAAAGATAAAAAAATGTCTGGCATACAAAGAACCACACTAATACATTCAAGGCTAAGAAAATTAATCCGACAGCATTATTTCTTATAATTCCGTCGGATAAACGTAAAGTATCTCAGGCGAACAAGGCGCTGAATTGTTGCGCTGCCAGCTTAGGATCATCTGTCATATACACACCACTAATTACTGCCACCATCTCAGCACCGTACTGTACCAGCGGCTGACAGTTTTCTAAGGTCATGCCACCAATCACCACCTTTGACAATTGAAATTCCTTGCCGGCATCGGCAACGATAGTCGCAGCCGTCGTTACCGCATATTTTTTGATACGCGAAGGATAAAAGCCACCAAACGCGACGTAGCTTGCGCCGCTGCTTACGGCAGTTCGTGCCAGTTCCAGATCACCATAACACGAAGCACCTAAAATTTTATCAGTGCCAATTTGTGCTCGGGCTTGTGCGACAGAAATATCCATGCCACCGACATGCAAACCGTCTGCATCCAGTTCTAAAAATAAGTCCAGATGATCATTAATGATAAATGGCTTTTGATACTGACGGCACAATACCTGCAGTGCTAGCGCCTGTTCTTTGCGCAAACCCACACTGGCAGTTTTATGACGGTACTGAACAATATTGGCGCCGCCTTGCAGTGCTTGTTCTGTGGCTTTCAATAGTTGTTCGGTGTCATCCCAATCTGGCGTGACGATATACAATCCACGTAAATTATTCATCATTATATTATTTGAAATTTCGCTGCGGAATCAGCTGGCCGGCAGCAATTGCATAGGCTTGCTGTAAACAATGTTGTGTATAGATTTGCGCTGTATTCAACGCCTGCCCCAGCGATTCACCCACAGCCAGACGACCAGCAATGGCCGATGCTAAAGTACAACCGCTACCGTGAAATTCTCCCGGCAATCGTGGCCACAACCACTCTTGTTTTGCCTGTAAATATTGTGCCTGATACCAACAGTTTTTGACCTGATCTTCAGCGCCATGACCGCCTTTCACTAAAACATCAGCTGACGTCTCTTGCAGCAAGCACTGTGCCTGTGCGACATAACCGTCAATGGATGGACACAAGCGAGACAATTCCGGAAGATTAGGCGTAATCAAGCTCGCAACGCCAAGCAAAGGCTGTATCGCCGCCACCGCATCATCGAGCGACAAACTATCCCCATGACCACTGCCCAATACCGGATCAAGTACCACCTGCAAATCTGGCTGCTGTTGTTTCAGTTTCAAAATAAAGTTGGCAATAGCTGCTGCATTTTTTTTATGTGCGACGATACCAATCTTGACGACCTTGACTGGTATTTTAGCAACCAGCGTCATCGCTTGCTGCAAGATAATTTGTGCATCAACGGCATGCACTGCATAAGCATGGTCATTATCTTGTACCGTCAAAGCGGTAATGACAGGCAAGGCATGTGCACCTTGCGCTGCGATCGCTTCGATATCAGCCTGAATCCCGGCACCACCGCTGGGATCGTGACCAGCGAACACCAACACGCAAGGACGTTTTTCAGCTTGCATCAAACTATACGTCCAGCCATCGGTGATGAAGGCGAGGCTGCGAATTTGCGTGGCATGCGACCAGCCAAAAATGCCTCGCGTCCAGCTTCTACCGCCAACCCCATCGCGCGCGCCATACGTATAGGATCTCCGGCACCGGCAATCGCGGTATTCATCAACACCCCATCACAACCAAGCTCCATCGCAATCGCCGCATCAGACGCAGTGCCGACACCGGCATCGACCAGTACTGGTACTTTAGATTGCTCGATGATCAGCGATAAATTCCAAGGATTTAAAATACCCATCCCCGAACCAATCAGCGAAGCTAAAGGCATGATGGCAACACACCCGATATCTTCCAACATTCTTGCCTGGATAGGATCATCGCTGCAATACACCATTACATCAAAACCTTCATTGACCAGGGTTTTAGCGGCCTTTAAAGTTTCTGGCATATTCGGGAATAAGGTTTTTTCGTCACCCAATACTTCGAGTTTGCATAACTTATGTCCACCTAATAATTCACGCCCCAATTGCAAGGTGTAGACCGCGTCTTCGGCGTTATAACAGCCAGCAGAATTAGGCAGTATGGTGTACTTCGAGGGCGGCACCGCATCAAGCAAACTTGGCGCATTAGGGTCTTGACCAATATTCACACGACGTATCGCCACCGTGATAATTTCTGCGCCAGCAGCTTCTGTTGCTAAGCGTGTTTGTTCCAGATCTTTGTATTTACCACTACCGACCAACAGGCGTGAGCGGTAGGTCTTTCCGGCAATCGTTAAACCATTTTCGGTTTGCATTTCAAATTCCTTTTCAATTTTGCCAACAGCACAAGCGACTCAGATTCGTCAGGCACGAAGAGCATCTTCTGATTTCCTGTCTCGTCCACTTCGTCGCTTGCAAGCGACTCAGATTCGTCAGGCACGAAGAGCATCTTCTGATTTCCTGTCTCGTCCACTTCGTCGCTTGCAAGCGACTCAGATTCGTCAGGCACGAAGAGCACCTTCTGATTTCCTGTCTCGTCCACTTCGTCGCTTGCAAGCGACTCAGATTCGTCAGGCACGAAGAGCATGCTCTTCGTGTCCTGTCTCATCCACCGCCAATTGCGCGGACGATGTCGACTTTGTCGTTGATCCGTAATGACTGACTAATCCACTCATGACGAGGAATAATCTGCCGATTCACTGCCACAGCAATATTTTTTTGGCTGAGATCGAGAATGGCGATTAAATCGTTGACTGTGTTTCCTTCAGTGAGCAGATAGGGGCTTCCGTTTAATTCAATATCCATAAAAGGTTTACTGTTTGCGGTAAATTTCTGCACCATTTTTTACGAATTCAACCGCCTTGACTTCCATGCCTTGTTTCAATGCAGCGATCTCTGAAATGCCTTGTTTTGCCGCGTAGTCACGCACTTCCTGGGTGATTTTCATGGAGCAGAAATGCGGGCCACACATAGAGCAGAAATGCGCAACTTTGGCTGAATCTTTAGGCAAAGTTTCATCATGAAATTCACGAGCTTTGTCCGGGTCAAGTCCGATATTGAATTGATCTTCCCAACGGAATTCAAAACGTGCTTTCGACAAGGCGTTGTCGCGAATCTGCGCGCCGGGATGACCTTTCGCCAGATCGGCGGCATGCGCTGCAATTTTGTAGGTAATGATGCCGTCTTTAACGTCGACTTTATTTGGTAAGCCCAGATGTTCTTTTGGCGTCACGTAGCACAGCATCGCCGTGCCATACCAGCCGATTTGGGCAGCGCCAATGCCAGACGTAATATGGTCATAACCTGGTGCGATATCGGTCGTCAATGGTCCCAAAGTATAGAACGGCGCTTCGTGGCATTGTTCTAATTGCAGATCCATGTTCTCTTTGATCAGATGCATCGGTACGTGACCGGGCCCTTCAATCATTACTTGTACATCATGCTTCCAGGCGATTTGTGTCAGCTCACCTAAGGTTTTCAATTCACCCAATTGCGCTTCGTCATTGGCATCATAAATGGACCCCGGACGCAAGCCATCGCCTAAACTAAATGACACGTCGTAGGCTTTCATGATCTCGCAAATGTCTTCAAAATGCTCGTACAAGAAGCTTTCTTTGTGATGCGCTAAACACCACTTTGCCATGATAGAGCCACCGCGAGAAACGATCCCAGTCATGCGTTTTGCCGTCAGCGGTACGTATTGCAAACGGACACCAGCGTGGATCGTGAAATAATCGACACCCTGTTCAGCTTGTTCAATCAACGTGTCGCGGAAAATTTCCCAAGTCAGATCCTCAGCTTTGCCATTCACCTTTTCCAAGGCCTGATAAATAGGCACAGTGCCGATCGGTACTGGTGAATTGCGGATGATCCATTCGCGCGTTTCGTGGATGTGTTTGCCCGTCGACAAATCCATCACATTGTCACCACCCCAACGGATTGCCCAAGTCATTTTTTCGACCTCTTCACCGATTGACGATGTAACGGCGGAGTTGCCGATATTAGCGTTAATTTTGACTAAAAAGTTACGACCGATAATCATCGGTTCAACTTCAGGATGATTGATGTTAGCCGGGATAATCGCTCGGCCACGGGCGACTTCAGAGCGGACAAATTCTGGTGTAATTTCTGCTGGAATCGATGCGCCAAAAGATTGCCCTGGATGCTGACGTCCCATCATCTCGGCCAACTTATTGCCCATAGGCCCGGAGGCTTTTAAGTTTTCTAAATATTCTTTACGTTGCAGGTTTTCACGAATCGCGATGTATTCCATCTCAGGCGTGATAATGCCTTGACGCGCATAATGCATCTGAGACACATTTTTGCCAGCTTTAGCACGGCGTGGCAAACGTTTTAAATTGAAACGTAATTCTGTCAATTGCGGATCGTTCAAACGCTCCTGACCATATTTAGAACTTGGACCAGACAGTTCTTCAGTGTCGTCTCGCTCAGCAATCCACGCACCCCGTACAGATGCTAAACCGGAGCGAATATCAATGCTGACGTTCGGGTCCGTGTAAGGGCCTGAGGTGTCATAAACATAAATCGGTGGATTTTTTTCTGCGCCAAAAGAGGCTGGCGTATCCGACTGGCTAATTTCGCGCATAGGCACGCGGATGTCAGGGCGACTGCCTTGTACATACACTTTGCGCGAATTTGGCAGCGGCGCAATGGCGGCTTCGTCAACTGTCGCTGTCGCGGACAGAAATTTAGGATTGGCATTCATTAATTTTGGCTCCTTTGCTTGTTGGCATGGAGCCAGCAAAGGAGTTTCTAAAAACACGATGCGCGGGATGTCGGGTACGGCAAACACAAAACACGACACTGGCACGATTTTTAGCGGCTTCCCTTCGCTGGCATTATCCAGATCAGGTTCGAGGGTATTTCTCACCCGATATCAACATTGATATCAGGACCCCTAGCATTGTTTAACTTGGCAGCGCTACGATGATTGGTAACTCTGCGTTTGTGGCGGCATTATAGCGCTATCTCATGATTCTGAGAAAAAGATTATGCAAGAACATTTATTTTGAAACAGGCAAATCTAATTTAGCAGGGCCAACAACTTCGATCAATTCCACCATCCCTGAACTCACGGCAGCGGCCAGATCTTCTTCTAAGAATGGCAATGCAGATTCGGAATCGACCATAATTTTGGCAATACCATAGCCACGATTACGACCATTTGCCTTACCCAGGTACAGTGCCATATCGGCGATTTGTAAGGCTTTCTCCCAATCTAATTTCAATTCAGAAATATCTGAAAATGGTAGTGAAATAAATCCGGCAGTCATGGTCACCTGAACTTCATGATCTCCAGCAACGATACTCGTCCCACCGACCGACTGTAAGACGCGATCGACCAATCCAGCAATTTGTGAAGGATTGGATTTTGGAGAATAGACTAAAAATTCCTCACCGCCCCAGCGTAACACCATATCTGTGTCGCGTACAACCTTACGCAATCGTTGTGCTACCTGAATCAGTACTGCATCCCCTGCTGCATGACCTAGGGTGTCATTAATGTGCTTGAAGTGATCGATATCAAGCAAAATCAGACAGTCAGGATTGCCTTCTCTCTCTTCTCGTCTGTCTGCTTCAAGTTGTACGCTCCTGGTTTTCATCAATTCAACAAAAGAACGACGGTTATACAATCCAGTCAGAGGATCACGTATCGCATGGAATTCTAATTGGCTATTCGCTTCACGTAATTGTTGATTGATGCGCTGGACACGTCGATAAAGCAAGTAGATGAAGATACCAACCATCACCGTCACCATAGCCCCCAACATAGTGATGACTTGTTGCAGGCTATGATTGCGGATATCCGCATCTTTTAAGGCATTTTCTTTGCCCAACAATTCAATTTGTTTTTGTCGCTGTTTGGCATTGAATTGCTCTTGCAAGCCTGCAACTGCTTTTGAGCGATCGGCGCTGAATAACTCGTTACTTAAGCTCTGCTGTTGACGCAGCGTTGCTAATGCCTCTTTGTACATACCAGCCTTTTCGTACATATTGGCTAGTTCACCGATAACGCTTTCTGCATCCGTCTTGCGTCCGGATTGCAGGAAATCATGTATCACACCATTGACTAATTCAACCCCACTTGCGATCCGTCCTTGCCCAGCCAGTGAAAAACCCAAATTAATTTTAGCGATGTCGATTGAGCCCTTATCACCAAGAGCCTCAGCACGCTTAAGGCTGAGCCTAGCGAACTCTTCGGCTTTCTTATATTCATTCGTCGTCAAATAATGATCACTGATATCAATCAGGCAAATCACTTCAAAGGTAGCCATGCCCGCTTCGCGAGCTATTTTTAATGCCCGTTTATATGCCTCAACAGCTTTAGCATCTTGATTCAAGTTCGCATAGGCAATCCCTTGGCTTAGACTCAATGATGCCAAAATCTTGGGAGCACGCGCCAGTGGAGAAATTTCTAATGCCTCATCAACGGTTGCCAGTGCCTTCTCTGGATCTTTCATGTTGATGTACAATTTTGCGATGGAATCAAGCCGGCGAATGCGATTTTCCACTTTGCGCTCAGGCAATTCATCCGTGAGCTTCAGCGCCTCCAGGAAATATCGCAATGACGAATCAAAATTTCCGAGGACATAACTGGCAGTTCCCAAGGCACTATCCAGACGCATTTTCAGCTCGGCGGATGCATCCGGTTGCAAAGAACTGTCGATCAGGTTGAGTTTATTGAGAGCTTCTTGCGGTTTGCCATCTTCGATCAACTTATATGCCGCCATAATATTGGCGATACCGATACCTTCAACATCTTTTTCTGCTGTTGCAAGAGCAAGGAGCTCGTTAATCGTCGCTTCGCTGGACTTAATTTTTCCAGCATCATAATAAAGACTGACCAATACCTCAAGAGTTTGCAGTCGAATCTGCACCGGGGTTGCAGCGCTTTGCTGCTCTTTGACCGCCATCAGGCGCTTCAACGCCTCGGTGTTATCACTATCGCCTAAGGTCAGAATGCTGGCTATTTGCTCCTTTTCAAATGCCTCGTTCGCGTAGGCACTATGTCCAAGCAACATCACTCCCACCAATGTGCACACGTAGAAACGTACGATAGCCAGCAACTTTTTATTCACCATAGGTATCAATTTGGCAGTAAATTTGGCGATAGATTCAATAATAATTTTAACAACAAAGGAGTGACAATGAATTTGTTGTTCATCCTAACACTATATAAGGAAAGTTGAAAAAAATGACAGCAAATACAAGATTTTCATTTATGTGATTGAAAAAAAGTAGCTAAAGTCCCACAGACCTGAAATATTTTTTACCAGAAATCCCCGGCGATAGCGGCGTCAACCACTGCTCAGTCATTTATAATCAATGGTTTAGCACACTCATCACAGATCATCATGGAACTAGCGAAGTCTTTCGAACCAGCAGAAATCGAACAATATTGGCGCTCTGAATGGGAGCAACGCGGCTATTTCGCAGCCAGCATGGACGATGGCAAACCATCTTTCTCTATCCTGCTACCGCCACCAAACGTGACTGGCACGCTGCACATGGGGCACGCGTTCAACCAGACGATTATGGATGGTTTGACTCGCTACTACCGCATGCGTGGTTACAACACGGCGTGGGTACCGGGCACTGATCATGCTGGTATTGCCACCCAAATCGTCGTTGAACGCCAACTCGATGCACAGAAAATTTCGCGCCATGACCTTGGTCGTGAAAAATTCTTAGAAAAAGTCTGGGAGTGGAAAGAAAAATCCGGCTCCACGATTACCAGCCAGATGCGCCGCATGGGCGCGTCAGCCGACTGGGATCGTGAATATTTCACGATGGATGCTGAACGTTCTACCGCAGTGACTGAAGTTTTTGTTCGCTTAGTAGAACAAGGCTTGATCTACCGCGGTAAGCGTCTGGTCAACTGGGATCCGGTACTCGGCACCGCAGTTTCTGATCTGGAAGTGGTATCGGAAGAAGAAGATGGCTTTATGTGGCATATCCGCTACCCCTACGCGGATGGCAGCGGACATCTGACCGTCGCCACCACCCGTCCGGAAACTCTGCTGGGCGACGTTGCGGTGGCAGTTGATCCGACGGATGAACGTTACATGCATTTGGTTGGCAAGATGCTGAAATTGCCGCTGACAGATCGTGAAATTCCTATCATCGCTGACAGCTATGTCGATAAAGAATTTGGCACTGGTTGCGTCAAGATTACGCCTGCGCATGATCTAAATGACTATGCTGTTGGTCAACGCCACCAGTTAGAGGTGATTTGCATCATGACACTGGATGCAAAGATCAATGAAAATGCACCAGCCGTTTATCAAGGCATGGATCGTTTCGTTGCACGCAAACAAATCGTTGCCGATCTCGATGCACAAGGTTTGCTGGCAGAAGTTAAGCCACATAAACTGATGGTGCCACGTGGTGATCGTACGAATGTCATTATCGAACCGATGCTGACCGATCAATGGTTTATGGCGATGAGTAAGCCAGCGCCAGAAGGGACGCACTTCCCTGGTAAATCGATTGCTGAAGTAGCGCTTGAAAAAGTCGCTTCCGGTGAAATCAAATTCGTACCGGAAAATTGGACTAATACCTACAACCAATGGCTCAACAATATCCAAGACTGGTGCATCTCACGCCAATTGTGGTGGGGTCATCAAATCCCGGCATGGTATGGTGATAATGGTGAAGTATTCGTTGCACGTAATGAAGCAGATGCCAAGGTCAAAGCAGCAGCGGCTGGTTACACGGGTGCATTGAAACGCGATGATGACGTGCTTGATACCTGGTTCTCGTCTGCACTGGTACCGTTCTCCACGATGGGCTGGCCAGAAGAAACGCCAGACATGAAGCACTTCCTGCCATCCTCCGTGTTGGTAACAGGTTTTGATATCATTTTCTTCTGGGTCGCGCGTATGGTCATGATGACCACGCACTTCACTGGCAAAATCCCGTTTAACACGGTCTACGTTCACGGTCTGGTGCGTGATTCCAGTGGTCAGAAGATGTCCAAATCCAAAGGCAATACACTCGATCCTATCGATCTGATTGACGGCATCAAGGTTGATGATCTGGTTGCCAAACGTACTGCAGGCTTGATGAATCCTAAGCAAGCGGCCTCAATTGAAAAAGCGACTCGCAAAGAATTTGCCGATGGTATTCAGGCGTATGGTACCGATGCGATTCGTTTCACCATGGCGAGTTATGCATCTTTAGGTCGCAACATAAACTTCGATCTGGCGCGCTGCGAAGGCTACCGCAATTTCTGCAATAAATTGTGGAATGCAACACGCTTTGTGCTGATGAATACCGAAGGTAAAGATTGCGGTTTTGGCGCTGATATTACTGATGCTGATCTCGATTATTCAAAAGCAGACAAATGGATTATCTCTGCGATGCAACGCACCGAAGCAGAGATCGAAAAAGGCTTTGCTGAATACCGCTTCGACAATATTGCTTCAGCGATTTATAAATTTGTGTGGGATGAATACTGCGACTGGTATCTGGAAGTATCCAAGGTACAAGTTCAACATGGCACCGAAGCGCAGCAACGTGCAACGCGCCGCACTTTATTGCGCGTATTGGAAGTGATACTGCGTCTTGCTCATCCTGTCATTCCGTTTGTGACAGAAGCGTTGTGGCAAACCGTCGCACCACTGGCTGGAAAGCAACTCAATCCAGCGGGTGACTCGGTTATGATGCAGCCGTATCCACTTGCCGTTGCTGCTAATATTGATGAATCTGCCGAAGCCTGGATGCATGCTTTGAAAGCCATGACGGATGCATGTCGCAATCTGCGCGGTGAAATGCAATTGTCTCCAGCCTTGCGCGTTCCACTGTTGTTGCAAGCTGCAAACGCTGATGACAAAACACGCCTGCAATCATTTGCTCCGTATTTGCAAGCATTAGCAAAATTGTCTGAAGTGGATGTGGTGGATAGTCTGCCAGAATCTCCGGCACCGGTTTCTATTGTTGGCGAATCCAAACTGATGCTAAAAGTTGAGATTGACGTTGCAGCAGAACGTGAACGTTTATCCAAAGAAATTACGCGTCTGGAAACGGAAATTGCTAAAGCGGAAGTCAAACTCAGCAATGAAAGTTTTGTTGCCCGTGCTCCTGCAGCAGTGGTGGCACAAGAGAAAGAAAGAATGGCGAATTTCTCTGCAACATTGGTCAAACTGCGCGAGCAATTGGCAAAACTGCCGGTAGCCTAAGCCAGCACTGCATCCGTTGTTAAAGTACTTGCTCTAAAATTTTGTACGTGGTGATCAGCTTCACCACGTACAATTAATTGAGCGAATATGCTGGCTAAATCAGAAAAACTGGCCATCAACAAAAACTATATCAACAACGGAGACAACATGAAAAAACTCGGGCTGATCGCCATCCTTTTCTCTATCGCCCTCGCGCCATTTGCGTATGCCGAAGATTCTCCAGTTGGTCTTTGGAAAAATATCGACGACAAAACAGGTAAGCCGAAAGCCTTAATTCGTATCATCGACAACAGCGGTGAATTGCAAGGGAAAATCGAGCGCTTGTTTCTTGAGCCAGATGCAGACAAAAATCCTAAATGCGACAAATGTGAAGGCGTCAACAAAGATCAGCCGATTATCGGGATGACGATTTTGTTTGGTTTGAAGAAAGACGGCGATGAATACACCGGCGGGAAAATTCTTGACCCGGGCAATGGCAAACTATACAGCAGCAAAATTACGCCGGTAGAAAACTACAAAAAACTCAATGTGCGCGGTTATATAGGCACACCATTTTTGGGACGTTCACAAATTTGGGTGCGAGAACAATAATTCAATCAACGAATAATCATTAAATAATCTAAAAAAGGGAGCAGCGGCTCCCTTTTTTATTATCGACCGAAATGGTAATTGGTAGGGCTGATCCAACCCACGCCGCTCATCAATGCGAATCGGAATTTGGCGGGTTACCGCCGGCCACAAAACTCAATCCGTTTTTTTATTAAAAACTATGACCTACTTTGATCACAGCCAGGTTTGCGCCCGGGTTAGGATGTTTGATTGCGCCATTTGAAAAATGCTGTACCTTCAACGCTACATCCCAGCCACTGTCAAATACATAACCTACGCCTAAATGATCACCGAACTGAAATGCGGTAGAAAACTGACGATTATTATTGCTGTAAATATGTGAAAACAGATGAAAACCAATCGCCGCTTCACCGTACAAACCTTTTCGGTTGTCGTTTTGCCAGCGGAATACGGGCGTGATGCCGATATCGGTAATATTCTGCGTATCTCCCTCAACACCTTTATAGGCATTGTTACGCCATTGGGTCAGTGTTGCATCCCAATAGCCACCGATGAAGTTACCATTCGATTTATACCATTGGTTGTCCCAGTTCCATTGCGCACCTGCACGCACAAATTGAGAACGGTTACCGGAAGCAAATTCACCTGATACTGAATCGATTGCGGATGCATTCAAATGCAACAGCGCCAATCCCAATCCAGCTAATATTATTTTTCGATTCAAGATTTTCATATATTGGGTCTACAAGTTGTCAAGACAGCAGCGGTACAGAATAGCATAAATTCGATTTTCACAAGCAACATCACTTCATTTGAAAAGCGTTATCATAAGAACGAGATAATAACGCGAACTGCCAACAACAAATGATGATGATGCAACATAAGAAAGAACATATCGCCTTTTTAGGCACAGGGCTGATGGGATTACCAATGGCTATGCGCTTATTGCAAGCGGGCTATCCACTTACCGTCTGGAATCGCACCAAAGCCAAAACACAGCCGCTTGCCTTGGCTGGTGCAAAAGTCACTGATTCCGCTGCCGCTGCCGTCAATCGCGATGGTTGGCATGCCGATATCATCATTACGATGCTAGATTCTGGCCCGGTAGTTGAAGAAGTATTGACACAAATTTTACCAGTACTAAGCACAGGTAGCATCGTGATTGACATGAGCTCAACCAAACAATCGGAAGCGCTTAAGTTCCACGCTTTACTTGAAAAGCAAACAGTTGCATTCATCGATGCACCGGTTTCCGGCGGCGTGATCGGCGCACAAAACGGCAAGCTCGCTATTATGGCCGGCGCAAGTGAAATCAGTTTCTCTCGCGTAAAAGAGGTCTTATCAGTTTTTGGTCAGGTCACACGCGTTGGCGAACCTGGAAGTGGTCAACTGGCTAAGTTGTGCAATCAACTTATCGTCGGCGGCACCATCAACATCGTGGCGGAAGCGCTTTTACTGGCGCAAGCTGGCGGCGCTGATCCTGCCGCTGTACGCCAAGCCTTGCGCGGTGGCTTTGCCGAAAGCCGGATATTGGAAGTACACGGCCAACGCATGCTCGACCGTAACTTTACTCCTGGCGGACAAGTGAAATCACAAGCCAAGGACATGCGCAATATACTGGACGCAGCAAAGAGTTTTCAGCTCGATTTGCCACTGACGAATCAAGCTGCCGCTATTTTTGAACACTTGCTCACCAGTCATCCGGGCGCCGATCATTCTGCGGCGTTGCTTGAATTAGAAAATAGGAATTCAGGAATACGCTTAGGAAAGCAAGAAAATCAACTTCCTTAGAATGGGGTAAACAGTTCTAAAAAAAAATGAAAACCACGAAAAATTGATGTTCTAAGAATCAAAAATCACCAAAGCTTTAATCGAAAATTTTTACTAATTTTTTGAGGAAAAGTGAGTGCAAGTAAATATAAAATCACTTTTTTAATGTTATATTTTTTAATGTTTATACTTATACCATTTCTCTCAATTCGCAGATGATCCATGAAGGCCATCATTTGAAGAAGAAATTTAAGGATCCAAAAACAGCATAATTTGGATGCGATGGATAGTATAACTGCATTCCCTGCAAATCTTGCCTCAGAAACATCCTGTAAATAGCACTTCAGGTTCTTTAATTTAACAAACTGCACCTTAGGCCTGAAGACACCCTCGATTTGCGCTCAAATTGCTTGCCTTGACGAGATTTAGGCGATAGCATCAAGCGTTGGAATACTGCCATCATTAAAAAGAACGATCATGCTTTTTTTTAGTTTTCAAATCAGGTAAAAATAGCGAATATTACAAACACAATAACGAACAGAGACGAGGAAATTTATGGATAAGTTTTGGCTTAAATCCTACCCGCAAGGGATGCCTGCAGAAATTGATGTCACGCAGTATCAATCGTTGGTGCAGTTGTTAGAAGAAGCATTTAAAAAATTTGCCGCACGTAATGCCTATGCTTGTATGGGGAAATTATTGACGTATGGCGAACTCGATACGATGTCGCGTCAGGTAGCAGCCTGGTTGCAACAGCGCGGCCTCAAAAAAGGTGCCCGTGTTGCCATCATGATGCCTAACGTGCTGCAGTATCCAGTAGTGATGGCGGCGATTTTACGTGCTGGCTATGCTGTAGTGAACGTGAACCCACTGTACACTCCGCGCGAATTAGAGCATCAGCTAAAAGATTCCGGCGCCGAAGCGATTTTTATCCTCGAAAATTTTGCGACCACACTGGAACATGTGATTGCCAAAACCGACGTCAAGCATGTTGTCCTAGCGAGTATGGGCGATATGTTAGGCGGTTTCAAAGGCACCTTAGTTAATTTTGTTGTTCGCAATGTTAAAAAAATGGTGCCGGCATTTAAGCTGCCGACCGCGATTCGCTTCAACAAAATGCTGTCGGATGCCCGTCAATTGAGTTTTAAACCTGTAGAGATTTTGCACACGGATGTAGCTTTTCTGCAATACACCGGTGGCACGACTGGTGTTTCAAAAGGGGCGACACTGACACATCGCAATGTTGTTGCTAACGTTTTGCAAAACGACGCATGGTTGTCACCTGGTATGGCGGGGCATGAACACGAATCCAAAGTGATCGTTTGCGCGTTGCCGCTTTACCATATTTTTGCGTTGACAGTATGCAGCTTGCTTGGAACCCGCATTGGTGCGATGAATTTGTTGATTCCAAATCCTCGTGACATTCCGGGTTTTGTTAAAGAATTGCAGAATTACAAAATCAATATTTTCCCTGCCGTGAATACTTTGTATAACGGTCTGTTGAACAATCCTGACTTTGCTAAGCTCGATTTTTCTGGCTTGGAAATTTGTAGTGGCGGTGGTATGGCAGTACAAAAAGCAGTAGCCGACAAGTGGCTCCATGTCACCGGTTGTGCGATTGCAGAGGGTTATGGTTTATCTGAAACTTCACCAGTAGCAACGGCAAATCTGGCGAACACCAAAGAGTTTTCCGGCACCATAGGCATGCCGATTCCTTCGACAGAAATTCTGATCCTTGATGATGATGGTAATCCAGTTCCACTGGGGCATCCAGGTGAAATCGCAATTCGTGGTCCACAAGTCATGGTCGGCTACTGGAACCGTCCGGATGAAACAGCCAAGGTGATGACAGCTGATGGCTTCTTCAAAACTGGTGACGTCGGGATTATGGATTTCCGCGGTTACACGACGATTGTTGACCGCAAAAAAGATATGATTCTGGTGTCTGGCTTTAATGTCTATCCAAATGAGATCGAAGGCGTAGTCGCGCTGCATCCAGGCGTACTCGAATGCGCCTGTATCGGTGTGCCAGATGCTAATTCTGGTGAAGCCGTGAAATTGTTTGTGGTACGCAAAGATCCTAATCTGACCGTTGATCAACTCATGGATTATTGCAAAGAGCAATTCACCGCCTACAAAAAACCGAAGTACATTGAATTCCGCATGGAGTTACCGAAAACCAACGTCGGTAAAATTCTGCGCCGTGAATTACGTGACGAGAAAAAAGCAGCTTAAAAAATAAAATGGAAGGCAACGCGCCTTCCATTTTATTTTGTTCGGGTGCTAGCTGCACTGATAGGTTGTTGCATCGATATGAGGGGTTGCATCCGCTCAATAATCAATGAAATTAGCGTTTATAATAAAAAACTAGTCAGTAAAATATCAGGCTGTGACTACACCAGTTTTTCCATCTTCCACCACAAAAGTCTGCAACGTACTGATCCCCGAATCCGCCCTCAAGACATCGTCCAGCGCCACAAACTGGGTCAGCATTTTTTTCTCTGTAATTTCCATCAATATATAACCGCGTTTATCACTACGGCCATATTTGATGTGACGGTTTCGAGCCAAAATTTGCTCGGTACTTTCTTGCGGGCGTGAATTGGACGTAATCGACGTGCCGCAAAATTCAGTAGCAATAACCGGATTACTCGCCGATGCTTTTGCATCAAAATCGCGCTTCAGATTTGCCGCATAAAACGTATGTACATCACCTGAAATGACGACAGGATTGGCGGGCTGATGCTTTTGAATATCTTCCAATAATCGTTGACGTCCGGCGGGGCAACCATCCCAACCGTCAGTCCAGAATTTTGCTTCTGGCGTATGAAAATCAGCACCTACATCACATTGTGCCATCAAGGTTTGTTGCGTCAGAATATTCCATTTCGCTTGGGAACTGGCAAAACCACGCGCGAGCCATTGCTCTTGTTCAGTGCCAAGCAATGTGCGGGTAGAATCACGCAAATCACTACATTCAGCACGGCTAACGATACTGGAACCACCCTGCCCCGCTTTGACGCACGGTTGATAAGACCGGTACTGCCTGTCATCGACCACATGAAAACGAGCTAACCGTCCCCAGTCATAGCGATCATAAATCCGCATATGGGAAAATTGTTCAGAAGTGGTGGTCGGCTGTTGCAGGCGCACAGGCATATGTTCATAAAATGCCTGATAAGCAGCAGCGCGTCGTTGCAAGAAATTCAGGTCTAATCGCTCGTCTCTGTCATTGCCGTAATCATTACTGACTTCATGATCATCCCAGGTCACAATCCAAGGCGCGGCATGATGTGCCTCTTGTAGTAAGGGATCGGTTTTATATTGAGCATAACGGGAACGGTATTCTGCTAAGCTGAAACTCTCTATATCCCGGCGTCGCGGTTTTAGTGGGTGCTTGGTATCGTAAGGTCCCCATTCATAAATGTAGTCACCGAGAAAAGCCACCAAATCCGGTGCTGACCGCGCTATATGATGGTGTGCTGCATATTCGCCAAACTCCCAATGCTGACACGATGCAACAGCCAGTTTTAAGCTGCTCCCTTGGGCATCAACTGCCGGTGCGGTGCGGGTACGACCATAGGGACTAACTGCATCACCCACCATAAATCGATACCAATACCAGCGATCCGGACGCAACGCAGTCACATCCACATGCACACTATGCGCCAGCTCGGGCAAAGCAATCGCTTCGCCTTTATCGACAATGCGCTTAAATGCTTCGTCCTCTGCGATTTCCCAACGCACTTTATACGCCACTGGTGGCAACAGTAATGAATTCAAAGGTCCAGGCAACAGCCGGGTCCACAACACCACACTGTCATGTCGCGGCGAACCAGATGCCACACCCAAAGTAAATGGGTAGGATGGCGTACCACCGGATATTTTCTCAGCGGCATAGCCTGGAAACGCCTGTGCCAGTGCTGCCAGCGAACCAAGTTGTAAAGACCGCTGCAAAAATTGACGCCGCGACCACATTTTATTTGCCAGCGGAAAATGCCTCAATTGCTTCTAAAGGCGGAATCTGGCGTGGCTTACGATCTTCACCGGTTGCTACATAGGTCAAGGTTGCTTCAGTCACCTTCACGGTATCAGCTTGCAACCGGTTTCGCTCCGCATAGACTTCGACTGCAATCGTGATCGAGGTATTGCCGACTTTGACCACGTCTGCGTAAAACGATAACAAATCACCAACAAATACCGGCTGTTTAAACAAAAATGAATTCACCGCAATGGTCGCCACACGGCCATTGGCGCGTCGGGCAGCCGGAATCGCGCCCGCAATATCCACCTGCGCCATAATCCAGCCACCGAACACGTCACCATGCACATTGGCATCGGAAGGCATAGGCATCACACGCAAAGTAGGCATGTGTGGAGGAAGCGTGGTTTGGGTATGGTTTGTCATCATTATCTTTCTAAAACTAAATCATTTGAATTGGGTGCAACATCAATGCAAAAACTATTCCTGAGAGGCTGACCGCGCAGACAGTACACATCAGACGCTGCTAACGGTTACAATCTGAAGCGTAAGTCCAAGCTTAAATTCAAGCTTAGCTCGCAAATCAACAAAGTAAAGATCGTCCTGTAGCAAGGCTTTCACCGCATTGCTTTTGACCTGAAATTACCCGGAACACGTACGCCAGCTTTTGCCAGCAGGGCTGACATCATAAACTACTTCTAGAAAAGACTCTTACGATGCGCAATCGCAGAGAAAACACCGGCAACAGCGTGCCACCCGCTGCACCTGTAAATCGTCAACGTAGTGATTGGGCAACCATCAAGACGCTGTTACCGTATTTGTGGGCGTATAAGCTACGCGTCCTGCTCGCTTTGAGTATGTTGGTCGGCGCAAAATTAGCTACGGTAGGCGTGCCTTTGGTGTTAAAGCGCTTAGTGGACAGTATGACCATTACACCGACGCATCCGGCCGCGATGGTCGTGTTACCGATTAGCTTAATCATTGCTTACGGCGCTTTACGCTTATCGACGACCGTCTTTACCGAGCTACGCGAGTTTGTATTTGCAAAAGTGACGCAAAGAGCGGTTCGCAACATTGCGCTCAAGGTATTTCGCCATCTCCATGCGTTGTCTTTGCGTTTTCATCTGAACCGCCAAACTGGTGGTGTGACGCGGGATATCGAACGCGGAACGCGTGCCGTTTCTTCATTGGTTGCTTATGCACTGTTCAGTATTTTTCCGACCTTGTTAGAAATCACGCTGGTATTAATTTATCTGAGTACGCATTACGATAAGTGGTTTAGTATCATCACGTTTGTCGCGCTCACGACCTATATCGTGTTTACGATTTCAGTCACAGAATGGCGTACGCATTTCCGTCGCACCATGAATGACCTCGACTCTAAAGCCAGTACCAAAGCCATCGATTCTTTATTGAACTACGAAACCGTGAAGTATTTCGGTAACGAAGAATACGAAGCACAACGCTATGATCAGGGTTTAAAAAATTACGAAACAGCGGCAGTCAAATCACAGAGCAGTTTGTCTTTATTAAATACCGGCCAATCGATGATCATTGCCACCGCCGTGACCTTGATTTTATGGCGTGCAACACAAGGTGTCATAGACGGAAATATGAGCATCGGTGATCTGGTGTTGGTCAATTCCTTCATGCTGCAATTGTATATGCCTTTGAATTTTCTCGGCGTGCTCTATCGCGAAATCAAACAAAGTCTGGCGGACATGGAAAAACTGTTTTCCTTACTTGATCAGAATCAGGAAATCGCAGATCCAGTTAGTGCCAAACCATTGATGATCAAACATCAACAGGGTGGCGAAATTGTCTTCAATCACGTCGATTTCAGCTACGAAAGCAAGCGTCAGATTTTGTTTGATGTCGACTTTAAAATTGCCGCCGGCACTACCACGGCAGTGGTTGGTCATAGTGGTTCAGGCAAATCAACCTTGTCCCGTTTGCTGTTCCGTTTTTATGATATCCAAGCCGGCACCATCAGCATCGATGGGCAGGATTTACGTCAGGTAACACAAGCATCAGTACGCGCTGCGATCGGTATCGTACCGCAAGATACGGTGCTGTTTAACGACACGATTGAATACAATATCGGCTACGGCAAACCTGGCGCAACGAAAGAAGAAATCGTCGCCGTTGCCAAGGCGGCGTATATCCATGAATTTATCGAATCACTACCCGACGGTTATCAATCGATGGTGGGTGAGCGCGGCTTAAAATTATCTGGCGGTGAAAAGCAACGTGTGGCTATTGCGCGTACGTTACTGAAGAATCCAGCTATCCTCATTTTTGACGAAGCGACCTCGGCACTCGATTCGCGCTCTGAACAAATGATACAAACGCAGTTAAAAGAAATTGCTCGCAGCCGCACCAGCCTGGTGATTGCGCATCGCTTGTCGACCATCGTCGATGCACATCAAATTTTGGTCATGGACAATGGCAGGATTATTGAACGCGGCACACATCAGGAACTGTTAAATTTACAGGGCGCTTACGCACAAATGTGGGAACGTCAACAAACCGGCATTACTGACAATGACGGCAATACTGAAGACGAGCAATTACAAGTAGCAGGGGTGTAAATGGAAACCAAGTGGTTAGAAGATTTTGTCTCACTCGCAGAAACCAATAGCTTTAGCCGTTCGGCAGAATTACGGCACGTAACGCAGCCGGCTTTTTCTCGTCGTATCCAATCGTTAGAAGCTTGGTTAGGCAGTGATCTGATTGACCGCACATCATATCCGACCCGTTTAACCCATGCAGGTGAAGTGTTTTACGAACAAGCGATTGCGATGTTGGGGCAAATCAATAACGCCCGCGCTTTGTTGCGTGGTAAGCGCACCACTACCCAGACCACGATCGATTTTGCGGTTCCGCATACACTATCGCTCACGTATGTGCCGCGTTGGCTGACGGGCCTGGAAGCAACGTTTGGAGAAATCCATAGCCGCTTGCTGGCTTTGAATGTACATGATGCGGTCATGACCTTGGTCGAAGGTGGTTGCGATCTCTTATTGTGCTACCACCACCCGCGCCAGCCTTTACTGCTCGACGCAAGTCAGTACGACATGATCAGCATGGGTCATGAAGCATTACGCGCCTACACCCGCTGCGACAAACAAGGCAATCCAGAGTTACTTTTGCCCGGTAATGAAAACGAACCGATACCGTTTTTAGCCTATGCAAACAATGCCTATCTGGGACGCATGGTGGATCTGATTCTAAACGACACCCGCACGCCTTTGCATCTGGAAAAATGTTACGAAACCGATATGGCAGAAGGCTTAAAAATGATGGCACTCGAAGGCCGCGGTATCGCCTTTTTGCCAGAATCCGCCGTCACTCGTGAGATCAAACAAAAACAACTCGCACGTGCCGACGACGGCACCGGCGCATGGGAAGTCAACATGGAAATTCGCCTCTATCGCGAACGCCCATCATTACAAAGACCCGGCAAAATGATCGTCTCACGATTATGGGATTATCTGGAACAGCTTCAGACCGCAGAAAATAAAAAAGCGCACAGGGCAGCGAAGCGAGTTTAGTACTTTGGGTAGTGCTGGATGCAACCCGCATAGTGATGGCGAATTACACGGCTCAGGCGGCTTGCCCCCCATGATGTACCTTGTCGTCGGTCCACTTTCATAGTTATGCAATTCCTGCATAGATTAATGCAAACAAAGCATTGGCTGAACAATGACCAGAACGACTACTATGCCTCACCTTTTTAGTGCGAATTTAAAAATAACGCACCAAAAGAAGCCATTTTTTGTCTTTTCTGTTTACATCATCAGGAGATACCATGTCCAGCCAACACCAGATCCCGTCCTATCTTACCCCGACAGAGACCGGTCCTTGGTCCGTTTACCTCGAGCAGATTGATCGCGTCACCCCTTACCTCGGCAACCTGTCGCGTTGGGTAGAAACGCTGAAGCGCCCAAAACGTATTCTGGTGGTGGATGTGCCTATCGAACGTGATGACGGCACGATTGCCCATTTTGAAGGCTATCGTGTGCAGCACAACACTTCCCGTGGTCCAGGTAAAGGCGGCGTGCGTTTCCACCAAGACGTGACTTTGTCGGAAGTGATGGCCTTATCAGCCTGGATGACGATCAAGAACTCCGCGGTTAACGTTCCATACGGTGGCGCCAAAGGCGGTATCCGTGTTGATCCTAAAACCCTGTCTAAGGGCGAATTGATGCGTATGACACGTCGTTATACGTCTGAAATCGGTATCATCATCGGACCAGACAAAGATATTCCTGCACCAGACGTCAATACCAACGAGCAAACCATGGCATGGATGATGGATACCTATTCCATGAATGAAGGCCGCACCGCAACTGGCGTTGTGACTGGTAAACCAATTTCTCTCGGTGGTAGTTTAGGTCGTCGTGAAGCAACTGGGCGCGGTGTATTTGTAGTAGGCTCTGAAGCCGCAGCTAAACGTGGCTTGAACATCTCAGGCGCAAAAATCGCTGTACAAGGTTTTGGTAACGTCGGCGGTATCGCAGCACGTTTGTTTGCAGAAGCTGGGGCGAAAATCGTTGCTGTTCAAGATCACGGCGGCACGATTTTCCATTCCAACGGCCTGGATGTGAATAAACTGTTAGAACACGTTGCAGCTAAAGGTAGCGTTGCTGGTTTCGAGGGTATTGAAGCGGTATTGCCGGATCACGAATTCTGGTCAGTCAATTGCGACATTATGATTCCAGCAGCACTGGAACAGCAAATCACCACCAAAAACGCGGATCAGATCAAAGCCAAAATCATTCTGGAGGGCGCAAACGGCCCAACGACACCAGAAGCGGATGACATTCTGCGCGACAAAGGTGTGTTGGTGGTGCCAGACGTGATCGCTAATGCTGGTGGCGTGACTGTTTCTTACTTTGAATGGGTACAAGATTTCTCCAGCTACTTCTGGTCTGAAGACGAAATCAATCAACGTCTGACCCGTATCATGAAAGAAGCATTTACATCGGTATGGCAAGTAACTGAAGACAAGAAGGTATCCCTGCGTACTGCAGCGTTTATCATCGGTTGCTCACGCGTCTTGCAAGCCCGTGAAGTGCGTGGTCTGTATCCATAATCTGTAAAGCATAGTCACACGAGCAAATTTTTTTGCATGTAATGTGGTAACTGCAACGCCCATCGCCTAAGCTGGAACTGAGTTAGAACTCAATCGAATCCAGTACCTTAGGTTAATGGGCGTTTTTATTTGTCGTAAACACACAATGGTGCTTTTTTAACGCGTTAAAGCTTCAAAAAAATCAATTTCTGATAGCAAGGATTGATGCAAATGCGACACAAAATAATTAACTTTTAAAAAACTAATTATCAATAAATAATTCATTTAAAACACTATTTGTCTTTATATTAAGAAGAAAAATACGACATTTACCTTACAAAGTTTTGAAAGAAATTGCAATTTCCCTTGAACAACTAAGTGGTTTGTCATTACCATCCTGAGCTACTTAACTCGGAGGTCTTATGAAAGTAGTGCAAAAATGGTTGAAGGCAAGTTTACCTTGCGTGCTGGCTTTCGGAATTCCGCTTACATGCGCAGCCGATACTCTCAGCAATATCAAAGCAACCCAAACTATCACAATCGCACATCGTGAATCTTCTGTGCCGTTTTCCTATTTGGTCGATGGTAAGCCTGTCGGCTATTCAATGGATATTTGCCTTAAGTTTGTGGACGCTATCAAAAAAGAACTCAAGCTCCCCCAATTAAAGGTCAACTACTTGCCGGTGACATCGAGTAATCGTATTGCTGCGATTATCGATGGCAAAGCGGATATGGAGTGCGGTTCGACAACTAATAATGCTGAACGCCGCAAGCAAGTCAGTTTTACTATTCCTCATTTTTTTGCTGCGGCTCGCATGGTGGTGCGTAGTGATGCTGGCATTAAAAATTGGCCCGATTTGAAAGATAAAAAAGTTGTCACTACCAAAGGAACCACGACCGTCAAATTACTCAATGACCGCGATAAAGTGCGCGGACTGAATGTGCGTTTTCTTGAAGGCAGTGAACACGCAGAATCATTTTCGATGGTAGAAAAATTTCAAGCCGATGCTTTTGTGATCGATGATGTATTGTTGTATGGCTTACGCGCAAATAATGCTAATCCAGATAAATTCACCATTGTTGGCGATGCTCTATCCACGGAACCCTACGCCATTATGTTACGCAAAGATGATCCAGCATTCAAAGATCTGTTGGATCGAGAAATGGCAAAAATGATGAACGATGGTGACGTCACAAAACTCTACGACAAATGGTTTAAAAAGCCGATTGCACCTAAAGGTATCAATTTGAATATGCCGATGGGCTTTTTATTGCGCGATAACATTCGTTTTCCTAGCGATAAAGTTGCTGATTAACATCCTGACAACAATAAAGCCGCTCATAGCGTTATCGCATGGTACGCCCCATGAGGTAACGCCATACACTGATAATTTTTTGTGGTTTGTGCGATTTTTATGGTTATAAAAAGGGTGTGAAAGCCTTAAAAATTACTTACAACTTAATTTTAAAATATGAATGCATAGATCGCATGTTTTGATACACTCTGTTATACGAATTTCGTCGTTTAATTTTGGAGACAGTATGAAATTATTGAAAACATTAGTTTTGATGATCAGTGTTGGTATGACGTGTAACGCAGCACAGGCGCAAGAGAGTGGAACATTAAAAAAAATCAAAGACAGCGGCACCATCATTCTAGGTGTACGCGATTCATCTATTCCGTTTTCTTACCTCGATGATAAGCAATCGTATCAAGGTTACTCGGTTGACCTGTGTATGAAGATTGTGACTTCAGTGCAGCGACAATTAGGTTTAAGCACATTAAATGTGAAGTTGAACCCGGTAACCTCAGCAACACGTATTCCCTTGATGGCCAACGGCACTATCGATCTGGAATGCGGCTCTACCACCAATAATCTAGAACGTCAAAAACAAGTATCGTTTGCGCCAACAACATTTGTTACCGCTAACCGTATCCTGTCTAAAAAATCGGCTCACATTAAATCGCTTGCCGATTTACGCGGTAAAGTCGTCGTTTCAACATCGGGAACTTCGAACTTGAAACAATTAACGACCTTAAATGCAGATCAAAACCTGGGCATCAATATTCTGCCTGCGAAAGATCATGCTGAGGCTTTCCTGATGGTAGAAACTGGCCGCGCTGCTGCGTTTGTGATGGATGATATTTTGCTCGCATCACTGGCAGCAAATTCTAAATCCCCATCCGATTTCGAAATCAGTAAAGAAGCCTTATCGGTAGAACCATATGGCATCATGCTGCGTAAAGATGATCCTGCATTCAAAAAGGCAGTCGATACGGCGATCAGTAACATCTTGACTTCGGGTGACATCAATCGCATCTACGATAAATGGTTCATGCAACCAATTCCACCAAAAAGTATTACGTTGAACTGGCCTATCTCTGACCAATTTAAAGCAGTCATTGCAAAACCAACTGATTCCGGTGAGCCATCAGCGTATGCAGCTGTACCAGAAGCGCAAAAAGCCGTACTGAAAAAGAAAAAGTAATCTTTTCTGAATTGAGCCACATCATTTGCTGTTGATTGGTTCAAGGATGATCAAAGAGCGGGGGGTGAGTTCACCTCCCCTTTTATTTGGAATAGTTGAAATATTACTTTCACCAGAATGTAAAAGGTGGCATGCGTGCTATCTTTTAGTAGTCGACAATCAGAAGTGCGAATCAGAAATACAAATCGAGAGATGGTAGTGAGGAGATACACATGAATTACAACTGGAACTGGCAGATTTTCTGGGAGGATGCGCCAGATGGCACGGGCACTTACCTTGACTCCCTGATTTCTGGCATGCAATGGACATTAGCCACCGCGGGAGCGGGTTGGGTGATTGCGCTGGTATTGGGAGCAATCATCGGTACCATGCGCACGGCACCGAATAAATGGATGGCAAAATCGGCCAATGCTTACGTCGAGTTATTTCGGAATATTCCTTTATTGGTACAGATGTTCCTCTGGTATTTCGTCATGCCTGAAGTTGTGCCAACCGCACTTGGTGACTGGCTCAAATCATTACCCAATATGGCGTTCATTACTGCCGCGTTGAGTCTGGGTTTCTTTACCTCAGCCCGCGTTGCAGTCCAGGTCTCAGCAGGTATTAATGCGCTGCCACGCGGTCAACTCATGGCAGGGACTGCGCTTGGCTTAACCTTGCCGCAAACCTATCTTTACGTGCTGCTGCCGATGGCGTTTCGCATCATCATTCCTTCACTGACGAATGAAGTCGCGGCGATCATTAAAAACAGCTCGGTCGCTTCCAGTATTTTTGTGGTTGAACTGATGCAAAGTGCCCGTTCCATGCAAGAATTTTCAGCACAAGTATTTGAAGCATTTACAGCCGTAACGCTGATCTATCTTGGTATCTCCGTCATTGCGATTCTCTTGTCGAATTTGCTGGAACGGGTCACCGCAGTTCCGGGGTTCATTACCTCTGGCTCCGCTAAAGTGAAAGGGAATTGATCATGTTAGGCTCTTTCGACTTTGATGTGATTCAACGCACCTGGCAGCATTTGATTTTTGAAGGTCTGTTATTCACGGTTAAATTAACATTGGTCGCCATGCTGGGTGGCATCATCCTCGGTACCGTGCTGGCAATGATGCGCTTATCGAGCAATCGCCTTATTTCTTTCGTTGCCACCACCTATGTCAACCTGATTCGTTCGGTACCCCTGTTGTTGGTGATTTTCTGGTTCTATTTCCTCGCACCGTATATTGGCGCATGGATTATCGGGGCGCATGAACCAGTGCAAGTTGGCGCTTTCTCATCTTGCCTGATTACCTTCATTCTGTTTGAAGCAGCCTACTACTGCGAAATTATGCGTTCCGGTATTCAATCGATTCCGCGTGGTCAGATTTCCGCCGGGTATGCGATAGGAATGAACTACTGGCAAACGATGGCTTATATCGTTTTACCGCAAGCATTCCGCAACATGATTCCTATCTTATTGACGCAAACGATCGTGTTATTTCAAGACGTTTCCCTGGTGTCTGTGCTTGGGATTCCGGACTTTGTCGGCTCCGCCAATGCCGTTGCGCATCGTGATGGACGATTGGTAGAAATGTATACCTTTGTGGCCGTCATCTATTTCATTTTATGTTTTAGCTTGTCTAGCCTGGTTAAAAAATTACAGCAAAAAGTGGCGATTATTCGCTAGGAGTGGGTCAGATTCCATTCCCCTGAAAGATTTTGGAGATAACATGATTACATTAAACAACGTTAGCAAATGGTATGGTCAGTTTCAGGTATTGACTGATTGCAGCACCCAAGTCGCCAAAGGTGAAGTGGTGGTCGTATGCGGCCCTTCTGGTTCGGGCAAATCAACACTGATCAAGACTGTCAATGGTTTAGAACCTTTCCAAAAAGGTGAGATTATTGTTGATGGCATTTCTGTGGGCGACCCCAAAACGAATTTATCCAAACTGCGCGCTCGCATCGGTATGGTGTTTCAAAACTTTGAGCTGTTCCCACATTTAACTATCCGGCAAAATCTGACGCTGGGTCAGGTCAAAGTATTGGGACGTTCTGAAGATGAAGCGACAGAACGTGGATTGAAATATCTGGACCGCGTCGGGCTGTTGAATCAGAAAGATAAATTTCCTGGTCAATTGTCCGGTGGTCAGCAACAACGTGTGGCGATCGCCCGTGCCTTATCGATGGATCCTATCGCCATGTTATTTGACGAGCCGACATCAGCACTTGACCCTGAAATGATCAATGAAGTGCTGGACGTGATGGTAGGTCTGGCACAAGAAGGCATGACCATGATGGTGGTGACGCATGAAATGGGTTTTGCCAAAAAAGTAGCAAACCGCATCGTTTTCATGGACAAAGGTGTCATTGTCGAAGATTGTCCCAAAGATGATTTCTTTACCAATGCCCGCTCAGATCGCGCCCGCGATTTCCTGGCGAAGATCATCGCGCATTAAGCAAGGATCAGCAAATGTGAAACCTGTTTCTGCGTTTGTTCATCACGGATGACAAATGTAGATGCGGTTTCACACCGTCTTTAAATATACTCCCCCAATATTTTTAATTTTTACCCTATTTGTCATTATCAAACATGGGAGAAAATTACATACTATGGTGGAGTATATTTTTATCCTTTCAGCCTGTCGTGCAGAAAGGTAAAATGATGGCTATCGAGAATTTGACACCGAAAGCGATCATGTCCACACCATCCTCACAATCTCTGACCATCACCCGACCAGACGACTGGCATTTGCATTTGCGTGATGGCGCCGCACTCGCAAGCGTCTTACCGCACACTGCTGCGCAATTTGGCCGTGCCATCGTCATGCCTAACCTGAAGCCACCAGTCACGACCACGGAACAAGCCGCAGCCTATCGCGAGCGTATCCTGGCCGCGTTGCCAGCAGGGATGAAGTTTGAACCATTGATGACTTTATATCTGACCAATAACACACCACCAGATGAAATCCGACGCGCCAAGGACAGCGGTTTTGTCCATGCTGTGAAACTCTACCCGGCTGGCGCAACGACCAATTCAGATGCTGGCGTGACCGATCTGAAAAAATGCTACAAAACACTGGAAGTCATGCAAGAAGTCGGCATGCCTTTTCTGGTTCATGGCGAAGTCACTGATTCAGACATCGACTTATTCGATCGTGAAGCTGTATTTATTGATCGCGTAATGCAACCTTTACGCAAAGACATGCCAGAGCTTAAGGTCGTGTTTGAGCACATCACCACCAGCGATGCTGCGGCTTACGTTGCAGAAGCGCCTGGTGCGATTGCAGCGACGATTACTGCACATCATTTGCTGTACAACCGCAATGAGATCTTTAAAGGCGGCATCCGCCCGCATTACTATTGCCTGCCAGTCTTAAAGCGTGAAACCCATCGCCAGGCTTTGTTAAAAGCGGCAACATCAGGCAGCGCACGCTTTTTCCTCGGCACGGACTCCGCACCACACGCTAAAGGTGCAAAAGAGCACGCTTGCGGCTGCGCTGGATGCTATACCGCTCTGCACGCGATGGAACTGTATGCACAAGCGTTTGATCAAGCTGGTGCACTCGATAAACTCGAAGCGTTTTCCAGCTTTAATGGCCCCGATTTTTACAATCTGCCTCGCAATACTGACAAAGTTCAGTTGCTGCGGCAGGAATGGACAATGCCGGATGAGTTACCGTTCGCCGATGCCAGTATCGTGCCACTTAATAGCGGTGAAACCTTACATTGGAAATTACAGGCAGTCAGCGCCTAAGCCAGATGTCTGAACGTTTTTTTGACCAGATAGACTGGTCTGCCCGTTGGTTTGATACCGTACGCCCTTATGCGCAGCAATTGATCGCTGCGCAAGATTGGCGTGCATGCCTGAACCGGCTCGCAGGTGAAATGCAATTGCAAAATCATCTTGGGCTAGCAGTTCAGTTTATTCCGCAAGAAGAATTACCGGAAGGCACAGCATATGAGGCGCATATTAACGCGACGGGCAAAGTACCCACGCGGGAAAATCTGCATGATTTTTTTAATGCCTTAGTATGGCTGAGTTTTCCAGAAATTAAGCGTCAGCTCAATGCCTTGCAAGCCGCACAAATTGCCGCACTAGGGATAGGAAAATCGCGCGGCCCTGCGCGTGACGCTGCGACCATCTTTGATGAAAATGCAGCACTTTTAGTCGTTGAAAATTCTGAAGCTGGGGACGATTTAATTGAGGCATTACGTCTGCATCAATGGGATTCCGCTTTTGTACAACAACGATCAAAATTTGATCGTTGCGCCAAAGTTTGGAGTTTTGGTCACGCCTTAATGGAAAAATTAGTCAATCCATATAAGGCGATCACTGCGCATAGTTGGGTACTCAGAGTTGAACCACAACACTTTGCTTTATCGCGTGATAATAGTTTGATGCAGATCGACCAACTCGTATCTCAACAATTGTTGACCCATGGATTGACCACCGCTGATTACACGCCGCTACCAGTGTTAGGTATTCCTGGTTGGTGGGAAGAGCAAAATCCCGGGTTTTACGCGGATCAGAGCGTTTTCCGTCCACCACGGCAAAAAAAATAAGCGGCCAAATATTGACCGCTTATTTTGAAGGCTTATTTTGAACGCTTATTTTTCGCTGCAAGAATTCGCAGCAGGTTTTCTTTAAAGCATTAAGCTTTCACCGTTGCCTGCAACTTTTGAAATAACTGGTCTTTCAAGTGAATGCGCACTTTCTTGAGTGCTTCAAGAGCGACGTCACCTAAGTGCTCAACACCGTTCTCAGCGCGGTTAACTGCCTTATCCGTTGCTTCATACTCATCAAACAATTTTGCAAAATGCGCGTCGCTCGATTTCAGGTCATGAATTTGTTCTTTGAACTCTGGAAAATCAACAGCCAATTGGTGATGTTCAACTTGCATAATAACTCCTGAATAGATGAGGAAAATTCCTGCTGCATCTATGATATTCGCATCCGCAAAGTCAATTGTGATCCAGATCAAGGTCATGCTGAATTGATCATCATACTCGATCAATTTTCGACGAAGCACTCAAATGCTATAAAAACAAAACCCTCGCTACCTAAGTAACGAGGGTTGGTGTATGGAGCCTGACGATAACCTACTTTCACACTGGTTGCAGCACTATCATTGGCGCAGAGTCGTTTCACAGTCCTGTTCGGGATGGGAAGGGGTGGTACCAACTCGCTATGGTCATCAGGCATAACTGGGTGATTCATTGTATTTTCGCTGTTCTGAGAAATACAAAAAATCGAATTTTGTAGGGCGAGTGCGACCCGCCAAATACTATTCTGCAAATACTTCAGTGCGTGTTAGGACCGCGCTACCAAATTCATATATTTACATTTTTTATTCACATCTTCACGAAGATAGGTATCTATAAAAGACGTATCTATACTTTTATAAAAGCAAAACCCCTCGCTGTTTTCACAGAGAGGGGTTGCAATTTGGAGCCTGACGATAACCTACTTTCACACTGGTTGCAGCACTATCATTGGCGCAGAGTCGTTTCACGGTCCTGTTCGGGATGGGAAGGGGTGGTACCAACTCGCTATGGTCATCAGGCATAACTTGTCGATCTACTGTGTGTGCGTTGTTCTGCAGCCCACAGCAAATCCAATTCAGAAGAAGTTTCGTAGAGTGTGCGCTCCGAGTGATTCTCATCTCTCTTTCGCACTAATCTTGATTCATTTATTACTGGTTATGATTCGTACCAAACTCTCTTTGGCATTCACTTCATAATTTCTCTCGTAGCCTACAACCTGCTAAGGTTATAGGGACAAGCCTTACGGGCAATTAGTACTGGTTAGCTTAATGCATTACTGCACTTCCACACCCAGCCTATCAACGTCCTGGTCTCGAACGACCCTTTAAAGAGATCA
>NZ_JACOFV010000029.1 GCF_014284255.1 Cognatundibacterium jejuense | reverse complement strand
AAGCATTTGATATTTTTTAAGCATTCCGATCAGTTAGAAACTAATCGGTGCGCTTTCATCAAGTGCTCACATTTATTGACTGTTAATTGTTAAAGAACCGAATGGTTTAAATTCTTTTCCGCTCAAATCGAGGCATCTATTTACCTGATTTAGCAACGAAGCGTTGTGTTCGTTTGCAGCAGAGAAGCGAGATTATGCAGCACTTATTCTACCCTGTCAACTCCCTGACTGCTTTTGCTGTTCGTTTCAACTAAACCTGTCGCTTTCGCGTCATTTCTACCTGATCAAACCGCCGGGGTGGCTGGCTGCTGCTTTCTTCTTACTTCCCGTTTTAGCGGGAGGCGAACTATAACAAAGTTTAGTGCTGTTACGCAAGGGGAATTTGGAAAATGATTTATCGCATTCAACCCATTCGAGCATCAACCTAGGCTTGAGCAATTCTTTCCTCGCCTTACTAAATAAACAGAAAAATAAAGTCCAAGGATTAGTCACAAGCTAACTGCAAATAAAAGAAGACGCTGTTTTCAGTCCGGTAACGGGTAAAATACCTCTTTTAGAAGAATTACCTAACTTCCACGACGAAGTTTTTTGGACACGAACTATGTTACGCATTACCGATTTGCAACTACCGCTTGACCACTCAGAATCTGCGTTAAAAGAAGCAATTTTGAGTTTTTTAGATATTGAAGAACACGAATTACTTAACTTCACAGTATTTCGTCGCAGCTATGATGCGCGCAAGAAGACAGCTATCGTACTGATCTATACAGTGGATATCGAAACAAGCAATGATGCAAGCTTGCTGGCAAAGTTTAAAAATAGACCCCATTTCGGCCTCACTCCGGATACCAATTACAAATTCGTCGCAAAAGCAGGCGCAAAGCCATTTAAACGTCCGGTCGTCGTTGGTTTTGGTCCGTGCGGTTTGTTTGCAGCACTATTATTAGCTGAAATGGGTTATCGCCCTATCGTATTAGAACGTGGTAAAACGGTGCGCGAACGCACCAAAGACACCTGGGGTTTATGGCGCAAGCGCGAACTACAACCAGAATCCAATGTGCAATTCGGTGAAGGCGGCGCGGGTACGTTTTCAGATGGTAAGCTATATAGTCAGATCAAAGATCCTAAGCACTATGGCAGAAAGGTGCTCACAGAGTTCGTCAAATCTGGCGCGCCAGAAGAGATCATGTATGTCAACAAACCGCATATAGGCACCTTCCGCCTGGTCAAAATGATCGAAGAAATGCGCAATGGCATCGAGGCGCTTGGTGGAGAAATCCGCTTTCAGCAACGAGTCACTGACATTGACATACGAGACGGCCAAGTGCAGGGTCTGCATGTGAATGATGGCGACTATATTGAGACAGATCATGTGGTGTTGGCGATTGGCCATAGCGCACGCGATACCTTCAAGATGCTTTACGAACGCGGTGTCTATATAGAAGCAAAACCTTTTTCGGTCGGATTCAGGATAGAACATCCACAATCGGTGATCGATAAAGCGCGCTTTGGCCCTAACGCGGGAAATAAGATACTGGGTGCTGCAGATTATAAATTAGTGCATCATGCAAGCAATGGTCGTTCTGTCTATAGCTTCTGTATGTGCCCCGGCGGCACAGTCGTTGCCGCGACATCCGAACCTGGCCGCGTGGTCACTAATGGAATGAGTCAGTACTCACGCAATGAGCGCAATGCCAACAGTGCCATCGTGGTTGGTATTACGCCTGCCGATTATCCTGGTCATCCTCTGGCTGGCATTGATTTCCAGCGCGCACTAGAAGAAAAAGCCTACGAGTTGGGCGGACAAAATTACAATGCACCTGGCCAGTTGATCGGCGACTTTGTAAAAGGGAAAGCTTCTTCAGAATTGGGCGAAGTGATACCGTCTTATAAGCCAGGGGTAACGCTGGGCGATTTGGCGCAAGCATTGCCGGAATTCGCAATTACTGCAATCCGCGAAGCGATTCCCGAATTTGATAAGAAAATTCGTGGCTTCGCAATGAAAGATGGCATTCTGACCGGCATCGAAACCAGAACCTCGTCACCGATCCGCATTAAGCGCAAAGACGATAGCCTGCAAAGTATGAATACAAAGGGTTTGTATCCAGCTGGTGAAGGTGCGGGTTACGCTGGCGGCATTTTATCTGCCGGTGTAGACGGGATCAAGGTTGCAGAAGCAGTCGCGTTGGATATAGAAAACGGACATTAATTTTCCATCTGCCACACCCACACTTAGACAAAACCCATACATGCGCCACTTTATAGAAGCAGCGCATGTTTAGAGTTTAGACGTTTTTGTGATTCAAATGACCTAGTTGAACGATAAGAGTCAAAATCAATTCAACAGATCCTCCAGACCCGCACTCAACTCATTCATTGGCGGCATATCGTTGAGAATAAGCTCCGGTTTCAAACCAAGTTTTTGTAATACATCGACTGGCAACGTTGCTTCTAACTCTTCGGGAGTAAAGCCATTTTCAGCAGCGCGCGCTCGCCATGCAGCGATATGAACAATACCCGCAATAGGTTCAAAACTTTGTTGCACCAAAGGTTCTGCGCAAGCTTTAATCGTCATCGAAAACGTGTCCGGAAATCTCCAGCGCTTGGCGAGTTCTGCACCGACATCGTAGAAATCATAGCCAAATGAATTACGCTCAACACCACTGCGGCGGGCATCTAGAGTACCAGCAATTTTATCCACCTGCAGCGCCTCTTCAGGCATACCTGCATGCATAACCAATTGGCCAATGGCATGCATCAACCCAACCGTAAACGCAAAATCAGAATTGCCGTGCGTTTGCTTCGCCAGCCATTTTGCGACCACTGCAGTGTGCAAGCTGTAACGCCAGAATTGTTTAAGATCAATCCCAGGCATCGATTTAAAACCACCAGTCAAACCACTACTAACGACTAAGGTGCGTACCGTCATAAAACCCAACATCAGAACAGCGTCGTCGACGGTACCTACACTTCTTGACGCATGGTAATACGACGAATTCGCTAACCGTAATAACTTTGCGCTGATGACCTGATCGGCGGAAAGTTTTTTAGAAATCTCCTCGATCGACACACTGTCATTGTTAAAACTTTCGATTACCTCTTGCACTACCTTAGGGATCGAAGGCAAGGCATTTTGCTGCTGAAACAGAGTTTCGAACTTCATAGGGGCATCTCCTGATAGGGTGACAGCACAAAAGAATCGCGTTTAGCCTGTATCCTGAAAGAAATACATATCAGCATAATGAGCTTTTCTCTTTAATGTCGGCGACAAAACCCGAAAAAAGCTGCTTGCTATCAAAAATCATACTCTGATCTTGCAGTCTCACAAAACATTTTATTCAGAAGAAAAAGAATCCCTAAAAAATTGAGGCTTTTTTGCTAACATCAGTCATCTTTTGCGCCATCAATTCCTAACTCCTGGATTTTCCTGGTAATAGTATTGCGACCAATTCCCAGACGTATTGCAGCATCATTTTTCCTGCCATGGGTGAATTTCAATGCCGCCTTAATGACTATGGATTCAAAACTACGCTCCAACTTTACGATCACATCTGACTGACCATCTACCAGCATCGCCATCGCTTCAGCTTCAAGCAAGTTACGCCAATCAGCCTGATGCTGATGTTGTGGCACATCGTGTGATGCTATCCCATTACTGACGGGATACCCAGTTGCATGAGGAACGTCAGACTTACCAGCATCAACTTTCTTAAACTCCGAAGCCAGACTCGTAGCTGTGGCAACGGGAAGCAAATCTTGTGGCAAATCAAGAATTTCTACCGTTTGACCAGGTGCCATAACAGTAATCCAATTACACAAATTCTCTAATTGGCGTACGTTCCCAGGAAAATCCATACCAGACAACAATTGTAAGGCTGGTTCCGACAAACGTTTTACATCCACACCCAATTGCTTGGCACTTTGCGCAAGGAAAAATTTGGCCAGCAAAGGAATATCTTCGCGTCGCTCGCGCAGACTAGGCAAGCGTAAACGAATCACATTTAGACGGTGGTACAAGTCTTCACGGAACAAGCCATCACGCACGCGCAATTCCAGATTTTGATGTGTTGCTGCAATCACCCGCACATTGGCCTTCATGGGTTGGTGACCACCAACCCGATAAAAGTGGCCATCGGACAAAACGCGCAACAAGCGTGTCTGCAAATCGAACGGCATATCACCAATTTCATCCAGAAACAGCGTACCACCTTCAGCCTGTTCAAACCGGCCGCGACGTGTAGTTTGAGCACCGGTGAAAGCACCACGCTCGTGTCCAAACAATTCAGACTCGAGTAAATCCTTAGGAATGGCGGCCGTATTTAAGGCAATAAATGGCTGACCAGCACGCGGACTATGTTTGTGCAAGGCACGCGCTACCAACTCTTTACCACTGCCCGATTCGCCGGTAATCAAGACGGTGACATGTGATTGCGACAGTCGTCCAATCGCCCGGAATACGTCCTGCATTGCAGGTGCCTGTCCGAGTATTTCTGGTGTTTCTGAGATGGTTTGTTCAACACTGGCTTCACGCAGACTTTCATCCAATGCGCGGCGTATGAGTTCCACCGCTTTATCGAGATCGAAAGGTTTCGCCAGATATTCGAAAGCCCCGCCCTGAAACGCTGCGACAGCAGAATCCAGATCGGAAAACGCCGTCATAATAATGACCGGCAAGCCAGGGTGTTTAGCTTTGACAGTTTGTAGCAGCTCGAGTCCGGATGCGCCGTGCATGCGGATATCAGAAACCAACACTTGCGGAGATTCGGATTGCAAAGCCTGCATCGCATCTCGCGCATTGGTAAAACTTTTGGTGCTCAGATTTTCCCGGGCTAATGCTTTTTCCAACACCCAACGAATTGAATCATCGTCATCCACTATCCAAATTGGTTTCATATTTTTATCTTCATCTCTGGTTTCAACGTAGCAATGAATGATGGCACTTTTGATGCCACACTATACACTCCCTCTATCACTCTCTTGCTTCAAGGGAGTGGGATCAGGATTCTGAAATCGGTACACCCTGGCCGGCTCTCACATTCGATGACACCCATGTGTTGTTCGACAAAATTCTGTGCCAGGGTTAAACCTAAACCGCTACCGCCATCCCTTCCCGATACTAATGGGTAGAAAATACGGTTGCGAATTTCAGGAGGAATTCCAGGTCCGTTATCAATGATATGCAAGTCTAATGCCAGCCTGTAGCGAACCTTGGCCACCGTGATCTGGCGCACCACTCTGGACTTAAAAGTCAGCATGGCATCACCTTGACGTATCCTCTCTCCCAATGCCTGGGCAGCATTGTGGGCGATATTCAGCACCGATTGTATGAGTTGTTCTTTATCACCACGAAATTCCGGAATCGACAAATCGTAATCGCGATGAATAGTTAATCCCTGCGGAAACTCTGCCACGATCAAACTTCTGACACGTTCGCAGACTTCATGAATATTGACATCCGTCACAATATGCGGAAGTCGGTGCGGTGCCAGCAGACGATCCACCAATGTTTGCAAACGATCCGCTTCTTTAATAATGACTTGCGTGTATTCTCGCAATTCTTTGAGCTGACGCTCAGGCAACTCCAATTCCAGCAATTGCGCAGCACCTCGGATTCCACCTAAGGGGTTTTTGATTTCATGCGCCAGATTGCGGATCAATTCTTTGTTTGCCTTGCTCTGATCGAGCATCCGCTCTTCGCGATCCAGTTTGAGTTGCTGTACGTTTTCGCGAAACTCAATTAGTACTGGCGTTTCGGGATTATCTAAAGCCGTGACGATACTATGTACATGCAAAGCTTCGCGTCCTGCACGTTCCAAAGTGAGATCCTGGCGCTTATCTGCAAATTGGTGCGAAATCGCCTGATCGAATACCGCGAGCAATTCTTTGGGGTTTAAAAATAAATCGGTTAATTTCTGATGTGCCAGTGCTTTTAAGGAGCTATCGAGTAAATTTTCGGCGGCGGCATTGACGAATACAATGCATCCGTTAGCATTGAGCACGATAACAGCCGAGGTCAACAAATCAAGGCCGGCGAACGAGTTAAGAGAGTTTTCCAAAATGATCCCGAAAAAAAAGGCCGCATACAGCGACCTTTACGCAAACATCATGCCTGAATTTTCAATCCCGAAAGCATCCTGACTTTCGCACTATTTGAGGTTGCTTAGTTCGCGCTGCAGAGCTTCAATATTTTTTGTGCTGCGCGCAATATCATCTTTCATTCCACTGGTCCGTTCCTGGTATTTTGCGAAGTTACGCTCGCTACCCAAGCGCTCGGGCTCGCCATTGTTGTAGTCTTTTTTCAAATCATCTAATTTTTTTTGCTCTGATTTGAGTTCATCTTGCAAAATCTGCTTACGATCAGAATCGCGTGCTTTTTGGGTAGAATCGTCTACCTTAGGAAAATCTGCAGGGCTTGACGCAGGCTTACCTTGCGCTTTTTTTACTGGCAAAGCAGGCGCTGGAACAACCGTAATACCGGGCAATTCGACCTTACTACAACCTTTAGTCGCGCCAGTGTTTTTGTATTCTTTCTTGCCGGTTGCATCAACACACAAAAAAACCTCACTCTGTGCATAGGCCACACTTTGCATCAAAAGCAAGGAAATAATAGCGGTCAATATTTTCTTCATAATCAGTCAATAGTCACAAACAGGCTTGTAGTGTATTCGAAGCAGCGCCGTCGCACAATTCTAGCTTACCAGTTGTAACAAAGGATGTGTAAAGGAAATACAATCTAAAAAAACCAATCTGAAGCAAAAACGTCGTCAAGACCAAAAAAAAGCGGGGTTGCCCCCGCTTTTTTATCTGTACCAAATTACAGAGAGTAGTACATGTCGAATTCAACTGGGTGAGTTGTCATGCGCATACGCTGTACATCTTGCATTTTCAATTCAATGTAAGCATCAATCATGCTGTCACTGAATACGCCGCCACGGGTCAGGAACTCGCGGTCTTTGTTCAATGCATCCAACGCTTCTTCCAGAGAAGAACATACTGTTGGGATCAATGCATCTTCTTCTGGAGGCAAATGGTACAAGTCTTTAGTTGCTGCTTCGCCTGGGTGTATCTTGTTTTGTACGCCGTCCAGACCAGCCATCATCAGCGCAGAGAAGCACAGGTATGGGTTGGCCAGTGGATCTGGGAAGCGCGCTTCAACGCGACGACCTTTTGGATTTGCAACGTATGGAATACGGATAGATGCAGAACGGTTGCGGGCAGAGTAAGCCAATTTCACCGGTGCTTCATAGCCAGGAACCAGACGTTTGTATGAGTTAGTGCCCGGATTAGTGATCGCATTCAATGCCTTGGCGTGTTTGATAATGCCGCCGATGTAGTACAAAGCGAAATCAGACAAACCAGCATAGCCGTCTCCGGCAAACAGGTTTTTGCCATCTTTCCAGATAGATTGATGTACGTGCATACCAGAACCGTTGTCACCAACGATAGGTTTAGGCATGAAAGTCGCTGTTTTACCGTAGGTATGAGCAACATTCCAAACCACGTATTTCAGGTTTTGAGTCCAGTCAGCGCGCTCTACTAGTGTGGAGAACTTAGTACCGATTTCATTTTGACCTGCGCCAGCCACTTCGTGGTGATGCACTTCAACTGGAATACCCATGGATTCCAGAATCAGGCACATTTCAGAACGCATGTCCTGAAAGCTGTCGACAGGTGGCACTGGGAAGTAGCCGCCTTTGACAGTTGGGCGATGGCCGGTGTTACCGCCTTCGAGTTTTTCGCCTGTTGTCCAGGACGCTTCCTCGGAATCAATCTTCACGAAGCAACCAGACATGTCGATTTTCCAACGTACGCCGTCAAAAATGAAGAATTCTGGCTCTGGACCGAAGTAAGCCGTGTCACCGATACCGGAAGATTTCAGGTAAGCCTCTGCACGTTTTGCAATAGAACGTGGATCACGGTCGTAACCTTTACCGTCGGATGGCTCGATGACGTCACATTGCATAAACAGTGTGGTTTCTTCCATGAATGGATCGATGTTCGCTGTGTTTGGATCAGGCATCAGCAACATGTCGGAAGCTTCAATCCCTTTCCAGCCGGCGATGGACGAGCCGTCGAATGCGTGACCAGATTCGAATTTATCGATATCGAATTGGGAAACTGGAACAGTTACGTGCTGTTCTTTGCCTCGGGTATCAGCAAAGCGGAAATCAACGAACTTAACTTCGTTGTCTTTCGCCATTTTCAAGACTTCTGCGGCTGTCATTGCCATGTGAAACTCCTCAAATAGAGCTAAAAATAAATTCGGAAATTGCTGAGCCCTGTGCCAGCCATATTATTTGATAACCCAACGGCACTAAAAATACCATTTTTTCATCAA
The DNA here is from genome assembly GCF_014284255.1 of Cognatundibacterium jejuense. GTDB lineage: Bacteria > Pseudomonadota > Gammaproteobacteria > Burkholderiales > Burkholderiaceae_D > Undibacterium > Undibacterium jejuense. Next base: position 5,411 of record NZ_JACOFV010000029.1, on the reverse strand, counting down.
ATTTCATGCAGCGGCTAAACTCAATTAACAATCATAGCAGAAACTATGCCACCTTCCAGTTCTGTTAAAAACAAATAGATTTTTTGGAAAATCCTTGTTTTTTTATGAATGAGTATATAAAAAAAGCAAATATAGACGCCCATCTCTTCATGATGCACTTGCCATTTTGGTGCGCCTAAATAATTTTCGCACCAATTTAATGCATCTCATTTTTAATGATTTGTGCATCCTCATTTTGGTGCGCACATCGTCATTCCATACCGATGCAAACAAACCGTTTTAGTTCAAAGCCATTCCTGCTCTGAGATCAAATGATTGATGCTCATCATACTCAATGCGGATAGACAGGTAATGCGATTGACTCTCATTTCTCAAGTGGCTATCTTTGATGGCCAATTTGCGCTTCGTCGCTGACTGGATAAATTGTCGCAATTACGCGAGCCTACAATTACATAAACATACGTTTCTTTCCGACCAGTCTACCTATTCATTGATGTCACATGCCACCTATCACCAGAAGATTTTCGCTCAATTCGCATATCTGTGCGATCTTGACCTTCTTTGTGGCCATCAGCATCGGCGTGACGCTGATCATTCGCTTAGAAAAAAGTGCAGCGATCGAAGACCGCTTAGTGACTACAGAGCTCGCCAGCCTGCAAATACACACCATAGAAGATAAGCTTGCACATGCACTGTCAGCGACCTACGCAGTAGCCTCATTGGTAAAAGACCGTAAAGGCAAGGTCGATGATTTCGATTCTTTTGCTGATCATTTGCTTGAATATCACCCTGGTATATCGGCGCTCTACTTGGCACCAGACGGTATCACCACTAACGTCGTACCGGCATACTGGCGCAAATATGGCTTGGGCATTAATTTACTCACCGACCCTTCCAGAAAAACTGAAACACTCTTAGCGAAAAACACCAACCAACTTACACTGGCCGGCCCACTGACGCTCAAACGCGGCAGTATCGGCATCATCGGGCGCTTGCCCGTTTATTTAAAAGCAGAATCTGGTCAAGAACAGTTTTGGGGCATGATATCTGTCGTTATTACGCTAGAGTCAATACTGAAAGAATCTGGCCTACTCAGCATGGCGCAACGCGGCCACGATTACGAATTGTGGCGTATCGACCCTGCCACCGGGAGCAAACAAACCATAGATAAAAGCACACATTTCGATGGCCAAAATACAGTTCACCAAAAACTCACCTTACCCAACGCTGTGTGGTATCTCGATGTCGTCAATAGCAATAGTAATCAACCATTAACTGGCTTATACGTAAAATGCAGTATCGTATTTTTGATCAGTCTAATGCTGGCATGTATGGTTAAATTATTACTCAATACTCGTACACAAAAACGTAATCTGGAAACGATAGTCACTGATAGGACCAGAGAAGTTGCCGCCCGAGAAGCGGATCTGAGTCGCGCCCAGAGTATATCTGCCACCGGTAGCTGGATTGCAGATAACTACGACCAGATACATTGTTCCAATGAGGCTTATCACATTCTGAAACTGCCGATTGGAAGCAACGTTGACTGCGAAACTATTTTTAAAAGAATTCATCCAGAAGACCAGAAAAAAGTGATTCAGCATTGGAACCAAAGTCTGACCCAGTTTTGCGCTGTTGAATTCCGCTTAAGCATAGACGGAGAAATTATCTGGATTCACTCGCAAATTGCCCTCGACAGAAGTTCGAATGGCGAGCTAATCCGGCGTATAGGCACAATACAAAATATCACTGACCGCAAACGCATAGAAGATGATTTGCGCATCGCAGCGATTGCGTTTGAAGGACAAGAAGGAATGGTGATTACCGATGAACATCGCAACATCCTCCGAGTCAATAAGGCCTTTACCCGGATCACCGGATACTCCCGTGAAGAAGCATTAGGCAAGACCACCAGCCTACTCAAATCTGGCATGCACGGCTCAAGCTATTACAAGGACATGTCAGAACAATTGCAACTACATGGATTCTGGCAGGGTGAGATTTGGAATCGTCGTAAAAATGGCGAAATATATCCAGAATGGTTGACTATTACCGCGGTCAGATCGCAAGATGGAAAAACTATCAATTACGTCGGCACCATGCTCGACATTACGCAGCGTAAAGCCACTGAAGCCAAGCTCGAACATCTCGCTTACCACGACCCATTGACTGGATTAGCGAATCGCCGCCTGTTACTCGACCGCTTACAACATGCTCTCGCCAGCAATATGCGCAACAAACGGCACGGCGCAATTTTGTTTCTCGATCTGGACAACTTCAAAACCATTAATGATATTAACGGTCATGGCACTGGCGATATGCTGTTGCAACAAGTCGCCAAAAGACTTTCTGAAAGCGTCGGTAAAGCGGATACATTAGCGCGCATCGGTGGCGACGAATTTGCGCTGATACTGGAAGGCATCAGTGACAATCTCAGAGAAACCGCGATTAGAGCAAAATCTAGCGCCAGCCAAATTATCGAAAAACTCAAACAACCGTATTTTATTGATGGCCATGAGTATCACACCACCGCCAGCATAGGCATCGATTTTTTTAGTGCCGACACCTATTCCGCCGACGAATTGCTCAAGCAAGTCGAAGTCGCAATGTACGAAGCCAAATCGTCCGGTGGCGATACTTTGTGCTTTTTCGATCCGATTATGCTCAGTATTGTGACAGCACGAGCAACAATGGAAGCGGATATACGGACTGGCATTTATCAGCAACAGTTTTTGCTGTACTACCAACCACAAGTCAATAGCGCAGGCAAACTGATCGGTGCCGAGGCGCTGCTGCGCTGGCAACATCCGCTCAAGGGAATGATTTCCCCGGCAGACTTTATTCCGCTCGCAGAAGAATCTGGTCTCATTATTCCTCTCGGCACCTGGATACTTAAAACAGCCTGCCAACAATTGCGTGCGTGGAGCAGCGACCGACAAACGGCTAGTTTGACAATGGCAGTCAACGTCAGTGCCAAACAATTTCGCCAGCCAGATTTTGTCAAAAGCGTTCTATCTACCATTGAAGAAATTGGCATTGATGCCCGCAAACTCAAGCTGGAACTCACTGAAAGTTTGTTGGTCGACGACATCGAAGAAACCATATGCAAAATGAACCAACTCAAAGCACATGGCGTCTGTTTTTCTCTCGACGATTTCGGAACCGGTTACTCTTCCTTGAGCTACTTAAAACGTCTACCTCTGGATCAACTAAAAATCGACCAATCATTCGTGAGAGATATTTTGATTGATCCCAATGACGCAGCGATCACCCGCACCATCATTGGCTTAGGTAAAAGCTTAGGGCTGGCTGTCATTGCCGAAGGCGTTGAAACCGAAGCACAACTGGCGTTCTTGCAAAGCCAGGATTGTCATGCTTTCCAAGGCTATTTGTTCGGCAAACCAGCACCAGAATTGAACATGCTCAGAAAATTGGTGTCCGCATAAACATAACAACCACATTGAACACAGTGCAAAAACAGTACTCCTAGTGCATAATCAATACGAAGAACATTCCCTTTTTTATGAGATATCAACATGTCTAGCCTCGCTTTGTTGCAAACTGCTCGTCAACGTGGACAAGAACAAGGGCTGCCCTATGCAGGCGCACTCACCCCGACTGAAGCCTACGACTTATTGCAAGCCGATTCATCCGTGTTGTTAGTCGACGTAAGAACGAACGCCGAACGCGACTGGGTGGGCAAAGTTGGCATCAAGGAAGAACAACATTTTGCTGTGCAGTGGAATATCTACCCAGGCGGGACGCCAAATCCAGATTTTTTGGCGCAATTGCAGGCGGTGTCAGCAAATAAAGATACGGTTATCTTATTCCTATGCCGCTCCGGCGTGCGTTCACGCCACGCAGCCAAGCTAGCAACGGAAAATACTTATACAAATTGCTATGATATTTTGCAAGGTTTCGAGGGCGATAAGGATCAACAGGGTCATAGAAAGACCATCGGTGGTTGGTGTCAACAAGGTTTGCCCTGGATTGGCGCCTGATTTTTGAATAATTCCACACCAAAGCTTCCATCTGAAGAAATAGTTTGCTAGAATAGCGAGCTTCGCTGATGCGGCATAATTGCAAAGACGAAAAGTAGGAGAGGTGGATGAGTGGTTTAAGTCACACGCCTGGAAAGCGTGCGTAGGTTTATCCCTACCGGGGGTTCGAATCCCCCCTTCTCCGCCAGAATTAAGTTTCAAGCAGTACCAAGAAACACCAAAAACCCGCATGTCTCCCAGTGAGTATGCGGGTTTTTCGTTTCAGGACGTGCCAGAACATTCATTGACAGCCCAAGTTTTTGGCGGTATTTTTGACGGTATACCTAGATACCGTTAAAACGTATACCGTCAAAATGCCTAAACTCGTTACACCACTCACTGACATTCAGGTCAGAAACGCCAAACCCAAAGACAAGGCTTACAAGCTAGCTGATGGCGCAGGTATGTATTTACTTGTTAATCCTGATGCTACTAAGTACTGGCGCTTTGATTACCGGCTCAATGACAAGCGCAATACGTTAGCTTTTGGCAAATACCCAGAAGTCTCGCTGACGCAAGCACGAGACCAGCGCAAAGCAGCCCGTGAGCTTCTGGCATCAGGAACCAATCCAGCCGCTACACGCGACCAAAAGAAGCAACTAGCCAACGATGTGGCCGCTAATACTTTTGAAAAAATCGCCCGTGAATGGCACACAAACCGCCTAAGTGCATGGAGCACGGCCACAGCCAAAGACACAATCAGCAGGCTCGAAAAGGACATCTTTCCCGAAATTGGCAAGATGCCGATAGCTGATATAACCCACATGCAAATGATTGCGGCCTTGCGTAAGGTTGAAGATCGAGGCGCTGGTGAAGTTGCGCACCGGCTAAAGTCCACCTGTGCACGGGTATTCAGCTACGCCAACCAACACGGTATCGAGAATAGAAACCCCGCCGCCGATCTTAAGGACGTGCTTAAACCGGTGAAGGCCAGCCACTTTGCAGCTATTTCCGCAGATGAATTGCCAGCCTTTCTGGAATCAATCAATAAAAACGATACCAGACTGTATGCCCCTACCCGCATAGCATTGCGTTTGATGTTGTTGATCTTTGTTCGCAGCAGTGAGCTACGCACTACGCCATGGAGCGAAATTAACTTAGAGACCGGTGAGTGGGTAATACCGTGGCAGCGCATGAAGCGAGGCAAGCTGACAATTAACCCAGACCAGACAGATCATCACGTTTGTCTGTCACGCCAAGGGCTTGAGTTACTGCGAGAGCTACACCACTATACCGGTGGCAGTACTTACCTATTCCCGAATCAACGCGACCACGGCAAACCCATGTCGGGCGATGCTATACGCATGGCCTTAAACCGCATGGGCTATGAAGGTAAGATGACTACTCACGGCTTCCGCGCCTTAGCTATGA
>NZ_JACOFV010000028.1 GCF_014284255.1 Cognatundibacterium jejuense | reverse complement strand
GTGTCGCCGACGCCGTCTAGGCGTATTGATTCCATCTTCCATCATGTACAAGTGTCCACTTAATAAGTGGACACGATCATCTACGCTTACGCTCTTAACTTCAAGATGACTTCACCGGGTGCTTACTCTAATCCGGTTAATGCAGATAGACGGTCTCGTTCGTTGGGAGGAATCTCAGGCGTTTTCATACATTTCTCCAAATTTCATTGAATTATCATTATTGCTATGAACATTCTTATGTTATACGTAAAAATATTGCTATTTAAAGTATATTGTTATTCAGGTATGGATCGGGATGACGATTATGTAGGTAAATTGATATGGAGAGGTTTCGTCAGACTCAAATGTAGAGATAAATAAGTCTTTAGTAAAATAATGCTTTAGGGCTAACTCCAACTTGTCTTTGACCTGTTCTGGCGTATCGGTTAGTGTACCGTTGTACCAGGCTTGTTTAAATCCTTCTCCCTCATAAATCATGATTTTATACTTGTTTTTAATTTCACTAATTATGTTGGAAGTCATGGTTTTTGTCGTCTGATGCTGAAGATTTGGCATAAATTTTGACTTCTCTTACTGGTTACTTTTGTATATGAGTTTGTTTAATTTGAATTGTTTTATAGTGGCAATGTTTTTTTGATAAGACATTAAAATTTTATTTTTAATATGTAGCGATTCACCCAACATATTGTTTCATTTTAAAGGTGTGTACTTGGGCGTTGTTAGAGGCAAATGGATCTTAAAAATTGTACCAACGCTCACTTCAGAAAAAACACGAATCTTCCCACCAAGAGCGTTGACAATGTTTTTTACGATAGACATCCCTAATCCAGTTCCACCTTGACCAATTTTTGTACTATAAAACGGTTGGAATAAACGGTTTAAAACCACGTCATTCATTCCGCATCCATTGTCACTGATACTTATTGAAACCACCTCCGACGTTGTTTCGGCATTGATCGTTACTACGCCATTTGTGCGATTTTCGAATGCATGTAGGTAAGCATTATTTATTAAATTAATAATGATTTGTCCAATTGCACCAGGTATGCTATCCATTACGATTCCACTTGGAATCGCCATATCAACTTTATGAGGTTTGCGTTTTAAAGTTGGTGCAATCGTATCAATAACTTCTTGTACGGTGACTGCTAAATCAAAATGACGACGTTGCTCACTTGACTGATCGGCGGCGACTTGCCGAAAACTGTTTAACAGTACCTCGGCACGCTTTAAATTCCGATCGATAATCACCGCACCCGCGTCGATTTCAGCAATAGCCTTTACTAATTGTGCTTTTTTTAGCGCATTTTTTTCCATTGACATACGGAGTTCACGACTCAATCCAGATAATGTTGTTGCCGCCAAGACGCTATTACCAATGGGGGAGTTGAGTTCATGAGAGACGCTGGCGGTCAACGTACTCAACAGTGCTTTTGCTTCACTTCTGATTAGTTCTTCTTGTGATTGATGTAATTTTGATAAAATTGATGCAAGCTCAACAGTCTTTTCTTCAACGCGTTTTTCTAACGTAATATTTAAATTTTGCAGCACTTCTCGTTCGGCGACACGTTGTGTAATTTCTTCATGAGTACCAAACATGCGCTCCGGACGACCATCTTTGGTATAGGTCATAATTTGACCACGGGAGAGCACCCACACCCAATACCCGTTACGATGTCGCATTCGTACTTCACACTCATAACGTTCACTTTGTTCTTTAAAATGGCGATCTAATAAGTCGTCAGATTTTTGCTTATCTTCTGGGTGTAAAAATTCAAGCCAAGTGGCAACGGAAACAGGTTCAAGCTCCTTCAAAGTAAAGCCGATAATTTCACACCATCGCTCGTTAAATGCGGCCGCACCAGTTTGAATATTCCATTCCCATGAACCCGTGTTTGTGCTCTCTATAATGTATTCAAACCGCTTTCGCTTTTCTTCTAATTGACGTTCAAGTGCTAAACGCTCAGTGATATCTTCAATGACTTCTAAACTACGTATTACATCACCTTGAGCGTCACGTTCCAAATCACGAGAGAAAAGTACATCAAGAGTTGAGCCAGATTTGGTTACTATTTGGCATGGAATATTGTGATAATAATCTTTATTTGAAAAGGCTGGCAAAATAGCTTCGAGTACATGCTTCCGAGACTCGGGTGTAAAAAAATTCAGTGACGATCGACCTATTACTTCCTCTCGTTCATACCCTAATTTTTTTATTAATGCATCGCTAATAGAAAGTATTTCGTCATTTATGTTGGTCGACTGCATTAACGCAGGAGTTGATTCATAGAGCCGTAGCAATCGTTGCTCGCTTTGACGTAATTTTTGTTGCATTTTCGTCATTGAATCAAACAATAGTTGCTTGCCTAGCGCTGCACCCAATACCCCCGCCATTAATCCTAATAATTGGATATCTTCTTGATCAAATGCTGAAGTGAGTTCAGACATTACTTTGAGTACGCCAACGACTTTTCCATTTTCAAAAAGTGGTGTACAAATCATTGACCGAACCCCGACGCTGCGGCAGGCGTTTGCATCAACCCGTGCGTCGGTTTCAGTATTCTCACAATATAAAATGGTTGCTGACTTAACGCAGAGACCAGATAGGCTATTTTTACGGGACAGCCGCAAGTTTAAGTGGTGAGATAGCGCGCTACTTGTCGCCTTGTAAACTATGAAATCACCGTCAACCAATTCAATGACAGCTCCTTTGGCTTCGGTAAGCTCTTGCAGCTGATTAACAACAAGTTGCATGAATACATCGAGATCGAGATCAGCCTCTGCAATCAATGATTGTGTTTGAATTATTCGTTCAAGTTGTTCTTGACGCGACAGCGTACTTTTCATTTTATTTGAATGGTATTTTTAAGAAAGAATAGGTAATGGTACGGTTGATATGAAATCGTGTCGAAATATTTTCGACCGACTATTTTCTCGAAGATAGACATAGTGTCATATTTCATCTTCTTCGTTGTATTGATAATGGACGTTATTCAAAATAAAACGCCATTATTATGCTGGTTGTAAGTCGTTGTTATAATAAAACATAGAAGTTATCTTATTTTATGAATTGCAAAATATTTGAGTTGATCGCATCTAATCGTTTAAAGGACTTATTAGATTAGCGATTACTAAGTCGCTTAATTTTGTTTAATGAAAATAGAAATGCAGGGGAAATTAGATCGGCCAGTTGACTGTCTCTTATGTGCCGATTGTGATCACTCAAATACAATCAGTCAATCGCAGTCTCAAGATATATTTCTATCGCTTCACTAAAACGTTACAATCCAACCTTGGTATTTGAAAGCAATTGCATTTGCGAATAACAGGGGTTTGCAACTTGGCTTACGAGACAATCCACATGAACCGATTGAGCCCTTATGTTAAATAGAACTTTTTTTAGATTGCCAAATAATCCAATCAAAGAATCGGCGTGACACGGAATCAATCAACGTATCAGGATAGTAGACTAAGTGATAGGCGATTGGCGTTTTCAGTGTCAATGATTCCAGCGCAATTAAAAGCCCGGAGGCTAGTTCAGATTCTACTAATGCACGATGTACAAGGGCAAAACCGCGTCCAGCGATAGCGGCTTCGATAACCGCGTTTGAATTAACGAAGACGATCCCGGAATCAGACTTAATGTGATTTATACCCGCGGCATTGAACCATAGGCGCCAATCCCCCCTATGTTCGTCGTGAAGCAACAACTCTTCTCTGACGAAATCTATCGTTGCAGTCTTCTGCGGCGCAATTAATCTGGGACTACAAACTGGAATTAAGTCGTCGGCCAGGAGCACCCTTGACTGCAATCCTGGATATTCCCCCATGCCATGTCTTACCGCAAAATGAATACCTTCCTTACGAAGATCAACCTTACGATTTGATGTACTGACACGGACGTCAATATCTTTAGCCTGATACATAAAGTCCTGAAGTCGTGGCACCAACCACTGCGTAGCAAAGCCTGGCGTACAACTAACCAAAACCACCTGATTTTCATTGGTCATCAATTTGTCTGTGGCTCGTCCTATTAGAGTTAGCGCCTCCTGACATGCAAGATAATAATCTAGCCCTTCCGTAGTCAATTTTAATCCACGAGAGCGTCTTTCAAATAGCGGCCTCCCAAGAAATCCTTCGAGCTTACGCACCTGCTGTGTGACCGCGCCTGATGTTACATGTAACTCTTCGGCAGCGCATTTAACGCTAAGATTTCGCGCAGTTGCCTCGAAGAAGCGAATAGAAACGAGTGCTGGGAGTTTCATTTCAATTTAGTTTTACTAAAGTAAGTTTAGAACAAATGATTTGTTCATCCGATGATGTACCAATAATATAGCAGCAACGATATTTAGTAAAAATAAACATTAACCAAGGTAACCGTTATGAATCCTATGAGTCTTTTACGTCTGTTCTTGCTCGCAGCATTGTGGGGTGGAAGTTTTCTATTTATGCGAGTTTCTGTGCCTGTTTTAGGGGCAATACCAACAGCATTCTGCCGAGTCGCGTTGGGCGCATTGGGTCTGTATGGTTTGATTGCATTCTGGCGCACTGGTTTTTCATTCAAAGGAAAGTTCACTGCCACGTTATTTTTAGGAGTAATCAATTCTGGTATTCCATTTCTTTTGTTTGCGTTTGCAGCCAAAGTTCTTCCAGCTGGTTATAGCGCAATTATTAATGCAACCACTCCGCTGATGGGTGTTTTAATTGGGGCACTTGCCTTTGGTGAGCAATTTACCATGTCAAAGGCAGTCGGGGTTGTAACTGGATTTGCTGGGGTAGCAATATTAACGAGAACCGGACCGACTACAGTTAATGGCCCAATGCTTTGGGGAATAGCTTCATGTCTGGGTGCAACTGCTTGTTATGGTCTGGCGGGATTTTTGACGAAACGTTGGATTACGTTACGCGGCGGTCTGGGAAGTAGCAATGTTGCTTTAGGTAGCCAAATCGGGGCGATGCTTATGTTGTCGCCGTTTATGGTCTGGGACGAGGCAACTCATCCTTTGACATGGCACGATGTACATGCCAACGTCTGGATTTCAATGCTGGCCCTCGGTCTACTGTGTACCTCTTTCGGCTATGTACTTTACTTCAGGTTAATCGCAGATGTTGGACCAATGAAGGCATTAACAGTTACTTTCTTAATTCCATTTTTTGGAACTTTATGGGGCTGGCTTTTACTGAACGAAGTAGCAACCTTGGCGCATGCTTTTGGAGGAGGATTGATCGCGATAGCGCTATGGCTTATCCTGCAACAGGGATCATCCCAAGTTCAAAAAATAAATTCTAATAAGCAAATTGAAAGAGTCTAATTTTTGAATTTTTTAGTAAATTAATTCTGAATAATTTTATTTCCAATTCGACTGAAGGTTTAGTATCAACCGTTAGAATTCATATAAAAACTATGGGAAATAGGTGAAAACATGTAGTTACTGCAATTTTAAAATTGTTTTCACCTATACAGCGAACCGAAACTTCTCGATTAAATTCCTACTTTGTACCAAACATAAAATGTTCGTGGTGCTCCAATAAAGTAACGCCCTGATGCGGAGGAAGACGATTCTAGTTCTGGTGCTATGCCTGAGATGTAATGCTTGTTGGTGAGGTTTTCGACATTAATGCCAAACGTATGTATAGAAGTTCTGTAGGACATATTTAAACCCAGTAAGGTGACTCCGCTAACGGTTTCATCCACTCCAGAGTTTACTGCATTTGGATTGGCATAATAACCAGCCATGCTAGATTTAACCTTGACCGTTCCAGCGAGTTTTAAAGCTGAACTAGGTTGGTAGGATACTTCGGAAAACAAATTTTTATTTGCAATGCCAACGCAGTCCGAGTTGTTACGAATAAATCCTGCGGAAGGGTTACCGCTTCCGTCGACGCCACTCAGATTATATTTACATTGTTGGACCGTGCCAGCAACGTAGAGGCTCCAGTTACCAATCCCTTGTTTGTAGTTTACCTCGACTCCTTTGACGTTTCGGCCCTCAGGAATATTTAGTTTGGTCAACGTTGTTGCAATGTCAGAGGCGAAGGTCTGTTCGGCATGGATGATGAAAGATTGAAGTCCAATTGAATACTGGCTACCTTTTTTTCGAATTCCCAAGTCCCATGCTTTAGTCGTATCCATTTGACTTATAGGTATGCCAGGAGTTGTGGCTGGAGCGGCATTGGCTTGCACGGTTGGATCACTAATGCTGGCCGCATTTTTAGAAAAGCCTGTAAAAATTTGCACAGTCGGATTTATACTATATAAGGCCCCAAATTTTGGAAGGATGCCCGAATTGGCGTTTGCTTGATTGATGTAGTTAAACTTGTTACTTGAAATCTTCGAGGCGGTATTGCTATAAATTGGAGCATTAAAATCAACTGAATTTTGGAGATAGGTAACGCCGTAATTGATTTGAAGTTGCCCATCCATAAATTTGGATGTATTTGCCGCATAAAAGAGCTTTGTTTTATCGTGCCAATGCAGGTTGCTACTTGTTAAACTTGATATCGAACTATAGTCCTGGTTTTGAACTGGGTTCGTTAATAAATAGAAATTGCGCTCTTGGTTTGCTTGATATTTCTCTACCCATCCACCGATACGCCACGCAAAGTAATTTCCATCTGAGCCAGATAGCTCTGCTAAGAGGCCATTTCGGTTTGTGTAATAATCGTTTTCACGATAATAGATGCTGTTAGTTAAACCATTTAATGCAGTATAAGTGTTACCTAAATTAGCGAACTTGCCGGCACCATCTTGATGTGCGTTGTACGCTTTTATATCAAGCAGTATGTTGTACGGCAACGGTAAAGTACCGGAAATATAAGCCATTTTGTCAGTTCTTGGATTGCCGTAAAAGGCGCGGTAATTGACATCCGTCTTAGGATTTTTGCTCCAAGAATCTGTGTAGCCGTCTACATTCGGATTGGAATTGAAACTATTGAGCGTCACGACATTGGCGGCGCTCCTCTCATTAATATCATTATACGAATAGCGAAACTTCAAGTCTGCGCCATTGTCAAATTCTTTTACCGCTTTAAAGTCAACGTGATTTAGCGTGTTGGTACCAGATGGATTGATAACATACGAAACTTGAGACAAATTTCTGGAGGCGCTGATATATGCCTTTAAACCGGGCGCTAGTTCACCTGTGTTAAACAGCACATAAGCGCGTTTGGTCTCCGCACTTCCATAACCAACCTCTGCATTGATGCCGAAAATATTACTTGGGTCGGCAGTAAGGTAATTTATTTGACCCGCCAACGCTTGGTTGGTTGGCGCGCCTATTTCTCCTGCAGACTGCGATACCTGCACACTTGTTAGATTCGAACTATCGAAATAGCGAGAAGGAACCGAACCACCACCTAAGGTAGTTCTACCATTTGGGATTCCGTCAACCGAGAAACCAATACTATCTTTCTCAAAGCCACGCATATTGATCGTTGAGTCAAACGTGCTGCCACCAAATGCGTTAGAACTACCTTGTTGGATGCCGGATACTCGCTCCAGCACCTTGTCTGCACTGACCCCTGGCGGGTAATAAGTTATATCTTCTTTGGTGATTTTTATATTCGCTCGTACAGCTCTAAAACCAATGGCTTCTTCTAATCCCTTAACTTCAACTGTTTGCACTTGATTGTCATTGCTGTCAATTACCGGAGGTGCGGCAACGTTACCGTCGGAGCTCGCGACATTAATAGCATCACTTGCGACATTATTTTTGACGTTACCAACATATTTCGTTTCGACGTCAGCATTTGCGATTGTCGCCTGCGACATAGGCAATAAAATCATGAATTTTATTGCCTTGTTGAGATGTGGGTTCATTTCATTTTCCTAAGATTTAATGATGAAATTGATAATGCTCAGTAAATTCACCCGAAGAATTTAGCGAATTTGAAACTTTTAAATGAATCGTTTCACTGCGAAATATAAGGCAGGATTGTGACGTTAATATGACGTCAAACTAAAAAATCTATTTTTAAAATGTGCAAAAGAGAGAGCATAAATTCAATTTTTAGAGTGAAAAAAAGTGAATTTAACTATAGATTGATTAATTAAGAAAACTAAATAAGACTAACAAATTAAAGTCGTTCTTTTGATAAAAAAAATTGAAGAAAGTAATTTTAGTGAATCGTTTCATTCGTTGGTATAATTCCTCTCCATCAGCAAAGTTAAATGAAGGAAAATCTCAACTAACTACTCCCCTAGCAAACTCAATAATTAAAAATTGCGCTTATGTTGAAAAAACAAAAAATTACACTTAAATATGTCGCAGAGACCGCCGGAGTTTCACTTGCTTCGGCGTCTTACGCGTTGAATGGTGGTGGTTCGCTTGGTCGAGAAACGCGAGAACGGGTAATCGCTGTCGCACAACAATTGGGCTATAGCCCAAACCAGGCAGCAAAAACGATGCGTACCGGACGAACTAGTACGATTGGACTGGTGGTACCTGATCTAACGAATCCGTTCTTTCCTCAACTTGTGCAAACAGTCATTTGTGCTTTGGGAGAGGCAGGCTATGAGACCTTCGTGACAAATACATTGGGAGTAAAGGAAGTTGAAAATCGCTCAATTCAAACACTCATACAATTAGGTGTAGATGGGCTTATTTGGTTTCCGATCAGTGAGGCTAGCGCTACTGAGATCGAACTTCATGGAAAGCCAACTGTAGCGATTGATCGGTTCGTTCCTGGTTTAGATGGTGTTGTCGCTGATTGCTATATGGGCGGGCGTCTTGCTGCAGCTATGTTGATTGAAAAAGGACATCAACGCATTGGCATGATCAATGCGCCGTCAGAGGTACTCAGTGTACGTCAAAGAACAATGGGAGCTCGCGAATATGTCGAGGAGCACGGCCAACTGGTTTGGGAAGTTGAAGCATCTTTTAATCCCGATCTTGATTCCGATGTGATCAAGGTGCTCGCGGAAAAGAGAGTCACTGGAATCATCGCTGGTGCTGACGTGATCGCAATCGGTGCCATTCGTGTCTTACGTAGCTTGAGTATGAGCGTACCAGAGGATGTTTCGGTTGTAGGCTTCGACAACATCCCTTGGTGCGAATTGTCTTCGCCTCCCTTAAGCACCATTAGTTTCCCTATACATGAAATAGGGTTAGAAGCCGTGAAAATCTTATTAAATCGCATTGATAACGCTGCCGAACCTCACAAACGGGTCGTCTTCGACGTTGAGCCGATCCATAGAGATTCAATCGTGCCGCCGAAAAATATGTGCCACGACTAGATATTTAATCGCGTAACAAATCCCGTTAAAAGAAAATGGGATTCTAGCCGTATCCAAATTAATTTGATGCTTAACTACGAAAATGAAGGTCTATGAACACCTCCAATTTTTTGCTTTATGTGACTATTCCCTTTGTATTGTTTGGATGCAGCGGGTTGCCCCAACGATCGACGGAAGACGCTGCACTCGAGTCTAGCTGGATCTTGGTTGGGGAAAAAAACCAACAAATCGTTCGAGTAAACACAAACGCGGACATTTGCCCAAATATAATAATAGACTCGCAAATATACTCAATGCAGCTAAGAGCTGCCAAAGCAACCATAGAGCGAAGACCAACACCTAATTCGATCTCCGATTCAAAAGCTTCTGTGTTTTCCTCCAACACCTGCGAAATTACGGTGCCGCCGGGAGCAAAACGCGTCATGCTTGGGACAAAGGTTTTACCTGTATTGAAGGCTACATTAAACCGTATTTTAGTATTGGGCGACACTGGCTGCCGAATGAAAAAGAACGATCACGTATTCCAAAATTGCTCCGATGAAGATGCTTGGCCGTTTCCTCAACTTGCTAAAACCGCCGCAAGCTTTGAGCCAGATTTAGTCCTGCATGTAGGCGATTATCACTATCGCGAAACGGCTTGTCCTGATGATGCAAAGGGATGTAAAGACAGTCCTTGGGGCTACGGTTCAGATGCATGGTCTGCTGATTTCTTGCAACCTGCAGCTCCGTTGCTGTCAGCATCACCCTGGATTTTTGTACGAGGTAACCATGAGGAGTGCGCACGTGCGGGTCAAGGTTGGTTTCGCTATTTAAGTCCAGAACCATATACAGAACAACGTACTTGTGACTTGGAAAAAAATGACGCCGCCGCAAATTACTCACAGCCTTATGCGGTTAGTCTGGGCAACGATACGCAAATCATCGTATTTGATTCGGCCAAAGTTGGGCAAACTGCTATCGATCAAACCAATCCACAATATTTACATTATTGGGATAACTTCATGGTCGTCAATCAGTTGGCTAATAAGTCGACGGGAATGAGTATATTCACTAGCCATCATCCAGTATTTGGTTTCGTGCAATATGGAAATAATGCTCCTACTGGTTTTGGCGCGGCGTTGCAATCTGTGTTGGAGCCAATCAACTCCCGCCGATACTTCCCAGAAGGAGTGCAATTAGCTCTTCACGGTCATGTACATAATTTTCAAGCGCTGAACTTTGTGGACGAACAACCCGCTACATTCATTGTTGGCAACGGCGGTGACAACCTTGATCCAAAATTTCCGAAACCGTTCCCAATGGAAATTCAACCAGCTCCGAACGTTACTCTTAAAAATTTTTCACACACTAACCAATTCGGATTTATGTTAATGGAGCGAGTTGACCAGCAATGGAATTTTAAAATTTATACGAGGAAAGGAAAATTATTAAACGTATGCTCGATGCTTGTGGCAGGAAAAATTCAATGTGAGAAGTTCGGCGATATTGGTGATTTCTAACCCGGATTACAGTGTTATTGAAATCTGCTTAGCAACTCTTGCTGATGAAAGCATCACTAATACGGAAGCGTCCATGTCGAGTTTTTGAGAACGTTGAATGATTGGTAGTTTGCCCCTCCATGCGCATGCAGTTCGATATCTCGTGCCGTTCGTTTCAATTCGATGGTATGCATTCGGCATCGTCTTTTTGGTCGTAGTTGACATGCAGCCTGAAAATGGTTGGCTGCTTAAATTGGCGCAATGGGCATTGCTATTATCCGTCGGTCTTCTTGCGTTGATGCGCACCGAATATTGACTCAGCGGGGGTGTTTTTCCTACAAAAAAACCTGCGGACCAGTCTCAAGTCAAAGAGGCATTGGTTCAAAACCTTCGCGAACCCGGACGGATGGAAGCACTTCAATCTATAATAAAACTTTCCAAGGCAGATACAGAAGCTATTCTGCCGCATACTAAGGTACGAGCTCTCGTTGTAATGGGAACACGTGAACCAGACTTCGCTCATGCAAAAGAAGAAGCTAAATGGCTTGCCGCACAACTAGCTGCAGACACCCTGATTATTGAAGGAGCTGGGCACTATCCACACACCGAGATGCCGGAGCTAGTGGCGAAAAAATTGTTGCCATTCGTTGTCGGACTTAACAGGACACGTTCCGCTAACCAATAATCGTGAGGGACATTTTATGAATAATTGCAGTCGAAAGCGAAAAGTCGTGCAATCTGTTTTATTCGTTTTAGATTCTGCGATGCCTTAATTTGCGCTTTCTGAGATCAGAAATTAATTGCACATGAATAGGCAAAGCCTTTTGCCGAGGTGATAATTTTGACCTACGAATCTCTTCTTGCAAATCATCAATGCCTTTCTTTTGATAGCAAGTCCACCATTTCCGTAGTGTTGGCCGTGAAATGCCAAAACGCAAGCAAACTATGCCTGTGTTACCGAGTTCTTCATACAATTGAACCCACTTAAGTCGCATTCGAATTTTGTCATCCACTTAGACATTTTAGTTGAAATGATGTCTGTGAATGTCACACGTAATCGCTACAGTGGTTCAACTGTTTTTGCTAATCGTCCTGTCAGTTTGCGTGTATATGCATCTCGTTTGGTAACGGTGGTCGGTGAAGAAAGCACTTCAACCTTTCTTAGATCGTTCAATCTCATTGGTGCGTAACCCTACTTCAGACAAGGTTGTCATGCCAAAAGTTATGCTTCGGACATATGACTTTTGGCACATGTGCAAATTTTTATCCGCATCTACAATTCGCAACGTTGCCTATCCTATTCGACTAGAAAACGCCAGCGACTCAACACCCTTTAACCGACATGACTCAAGACAAGCTATGCAACTCAACTATGTCCGCTCTACATCGCGACTACATCTGTACGGATTGTTATTACTGATTCGTCCGCGGCAATGGCTAAAAAATGCTTTTGTTCTGGCACCGCTGCTATTTTCAGGAAAATTTCTCAATTTAGGAGAAGTCTACGCCGCACTGATAGCAGCACTATTATTCTGCATAGCATCGTCAGCGGCGTACATTATCAACGACATTCACGATATAGAGCGCGACCGTCGGCATCCGCAGAAATCGGTATCGCGCCCACTTGCCAGCGGCATCATCAGTAAATTGGAAGCCTTGCACCTGCTTGCATTGCTTTACCTAATTCTTGCTTGCGCGTGGTTCTTTGTTCCGCAGACTGTCTATGTGATCGCCGCCTATTTAATGCTGAACTACGCCTACACCCTGGTGCTCAAACACCAACCCGTTGTCGACATCTTTGCTATTGCCATCTGCTTTGTGCTCAGAGTGTATGCCGGTGCCGTCGCTTTGTCGGTCCCGCTTTCTGGGTGGATGGCAATAACCACGCTGTGCTTGGCGCTATATTTGGCTGCGATTAAGCGCCGCCAGGAACTAGTGCATAGCGGCATAAGTGGCAGATACGTCTTGAAAAATTATTCGATCGCCTTGATTGATCGATATGCGCAGAAATCGGCAACTGGTGCAGTCATGTTTTATAGCCTGTTCGTGATGTCGCAAAACCAGAAAATGATTATCACTATTCCTCTGGTTCTGTTCGGTTTATTTCGTTACTGGTATATCGTTGAAACACTCGATGGCGGCGAGTCACCAACTGACGTACTGATCGCAGATAAGCAAATCATGTTGATAGTAGTGCTTTGGTGTGCGACATGTTTGTGGATATTGTGGCCGTTGAAAGCATAGAAGATGAACTGCATTTATTTAATTACACCTATCCTTGCATGGGTGGTCGCCGGTACGATAAAACTGATCGTAAATTGCCTTCATCAGAGACGAATTGCCTTTGAGTTGATCGGCTACGGCGGCTTTCCGAG
Source organism: Cognatundibacterium jejuense (assembly GCF_014284255.1). Taxonomy (GTDB): domain Bacteria; phylum Pseudomonadota; class Gammaproteobacteria; order Burkholderiales; family Burkholderiaceae_D; genus Undibacterium; species Undibacterium jejuense. The sequence continues at coordinate 10,747 of NZ_JACOFV010000028.1, read as the reverse complement.
TACGCATAGCACGATCGTCAGCAGCAGCGTTGCGCAAATCGCGTTGCAAACGGGTATCACCTCTCCGTTGACGGGGCTTGCATTCACACTCGCTTTCATTGTACTGCTGGATGCCCATAGCTTGCGCGGACAAATCGGCAAACACGCGGTCGAGCTCAATTGTCTTAACCGCAAAATTCCCGGATCGCCAATACTTCGAGAAAGAATAGGGCACAGCAAAGCCGAAATCGCAACCGGCGTTTTGCTAGGGTGCCTGCTCGCTGTCATTGTCGGTTTATCATTTTCAACGGGACGCTGACGGGTTTATGCGCATCACTATCATCTATACCGGATTGGCGCTGATCGCCACACTTACCAATCTGCTCGCACAAATGCTAAGCCGCTTTCTGTATAACGGTAAACACAACGTCCTTGTTTCGTTAATTTGCGGCAGTGTTGCTGGCTTACTCTTGAAATACTGGCTCGATAAAAGGCATATTTTTCGAGTTCAAACTCACAATGTATTACAGAACGTCACCTCTTTTTCTCTGTATACGCTAAGTGGTTTGATGACGACCGTCTTATTCTGGAGCTCAGAATTACTGGCCGCGCATTTTCTACGTACGACAGCTTTCATCTATGCAATTGGCGCAATTGCGCTGTTGATCGGTTACACAATCAAATACCGTCTCGATCGGAAATTTGTGTTCTCTCAAAGGGCTCAACAATGTTAATGCATAGCTGGGGGCGCTACCCTTTGCAAGAAGCGATCATCCATACGCCGGGGGAGCGATCGGATTTAATGATTCATATGAAAGACTCTTCTACTTTGCTTGCACGAGGCATGGGGAGAAGTTACGGCGACAGTGCATTAGCAACGCAATTGATTGACACTCGCCGTTTAAATATGTTGATAGATTTCGATGAAGCGAACGGTTTTGTATGCTGCGAATCTGGTCTATGTCTCGCTGAACTACTCACGGTCGTCGTTCTCAAAGGCTGGTTCTTACCGGTAACGCCGGGAACCAAGTTCGTCAGCGTCGGTGGCGCGGTCGCCAGCGATGTACACGGTAAAAATCATCACAAGCAAGGTTGTTTCAGTGAACATGTGATTAGCCTCGATGTTCTACTCGCGGACGGTAGCATACTCACCTGTTCGGCATTGCAGAATGCAGATCTGTTCCATGCAACCTGTGGAGGGATGGGGCTGACCGGCATTATTTTGACTGTACGGCTTCAGCTGCATGCAATTTTCAGCACAGATATCGCTCAAATGGCATATCAAACCAAGGGCTTGCAGCATACGCTGGAATTATTCGAGCAACATGCGCAAGCGATGTATTCGGTTGCCTGGATCGATTGCCTAGCGTCAGGCCGGGAGCTAGGCAGAGCTGTGCTGATGTTGGGTGAAACAATTGTTCACGGTGTACTAGAACTCAGCAATAGAGCACAGATAACGCTACCCTGTATTCTGCCGGATAGATTGCTAAATCACTACACAGTTAAGGCATTCAATACGCTTTACTATCATACCGCAGCACGCCGGATACAGCAGCGCCTTCATTACGATGCATTCTTTTATCCTTTAGATCGAATTCAGTATTGGAATCGTCTGTACGGAAAGCGAGGATTTTGCCAGTATCAGTGCGTACTGCCGCATGCGGGAGCGTTATCCGGATTGAACGAGCTATTAAAAAAAATAGCAGCATCCGGACGCGCGTCCTTTTTGGCCGTATTAAAAAGTTTGGGGCCGCAAAATAAGAATTTCCTATCTTTCCCATTTGCGGGCCATACCCTTGCACTGGACTTCCAAATTGATGACGGCTTATTTGCATTACTTGATGAACTCGATGCTATCGTGCTTGCCTTTGGTGGTCGCCTATATTTGAGCAAAGATGCGCGTATGAGCACCGATACGTTCCGTCGCAGCTACCCAAACTGGCAGGCTTTCCAGCAAGTGCGCGCACATTACGGTGCGCTGGGCAAGTTCCGCTCGAATCAATCGCAACGTTTAGGTTTGGATTAAATGCAAAGGGTACTGATAGTTGGCGCAACCTCTGCCATAGCTGAAGCGTTCGCCAAACAATATGCGCAACAACATGCCAGTTTTTTTCTGCTCGCCAAAAGTCTTGAGCGTTTACACTTGCTTGCTGGGGATTTGCTGTTGCGCGGTGCAACAGCGGTCACTTACCAACATTTCGACGCTTTGGAAATAAGCTCGCACATCGCTGCAGTCGATAGCGCGATATACGCGCTGGGTGGTATCGATATTGTATTGATCGCTTACGGTACATTAGGAAAGCAGACGGCATGTGAACAAGATCCGCTTAAGAGTATACGCGAGCTGAACGTCAATTTTGTGAGCGTCGTCGCATTACTAACCATACTAGCACCACGTTTTGTCACGCAATCGTATGGCACGATTGCAGTGATCAGCTCAGTAGCAGGCGAGCGCGGACGGCAATCAAATTACGTCTACGGTAGCGCCAAAGCGGGCTTGTCCGCATTTTTGCAAGGATTGCGCAACCGCCTTCATCCTAGTGGCGTACACGTATTAACAGTTAAACCTGGTCTGGTAGATACGCCGATGACTAGCGAATTTCGTAAAGGAATGATGTGGGCAACGCCGGATGCTATCGCGTCCGGGATCGTCAATGCGATAGCTCAGCGCGATAGCGTTGTCTATCTTCCGGGATTTTGGCGCTATATCATGCTACTGATCAAGCTGATCCCCGAAGCTATTTTTCGACGACTGAGTTTATGATGCAAAAAAAAATTCATTGGCATGTATTTGCATTCCTGCTTGCCGTGCTGCTATTTCGTTGTTGGTTTTCCTACGTATTGCCGCTGACCGGCGACGAAGCCTATTTCGTTCTCTGGGGCGAACATCCGGCTGGCGGCTATTACGATCACCCTCCTATGATAGGCTGGTGGTTGAGTGGTTTGCTGCAAATGTCGCGCGCGGAATGGCTATTGCGATTGCCTTCAGTCTTATTACCTTTCGTTCTCGCCGCAACTGTCTGGCAGTTGCTGAAAACCTATAGTGTCGAACGTGCCCGCATTGGTGCCATGCTTGTAATACTGCAACCGACGAATATCTGGAATGTCCTGATCACCACTGATACCCCAGTGGTCTTTTTCTCAGTGCTATCTACGTATGCTTACCTGATGGCCTGGCGTCGCCAGAATTACGGCTGGTATGCGCTATCTGGCTTGTTACTTGGTGCGGCACTGTTGTCCAAATATTTTTCTCTGTTCACAGCCTGCGCAATACTGGCACACGTGTGCTTCTCCCGTCACGATCAGCAACGTTGGCGCGCACTCTTTATGATCGCATTTTGCGCAATGCCCGCAGCGATTTATCACTTATTGTGGAATAGTCAAAACGGATGGGTCAATTTTTTATTTAATCTACAAAACCGCAATGAGGATGCAACATTCTCGTTGCAGACGACATTACTCTACTTATTGTCGATCACGTATTTATTGACACCTTTTTTTATCTTCTATGTATGGCAACAACGCAACAGCATTAATCGCGTACTTTCTCAGGTCACAGAGATGTCAGCAATCGTGTGGCTCAACGGGATACCATTGTTGCTACTCGGAATTCTCTCCCTGTTCAAAACGATAGGGCTGCATTGGCTACTTTCATTTATGCCGATGTTAGTTATACCTTTTGTGCTTGCCTTACCCGCCCTGAGCTTAAAGCGCATTCTCAACTATTGTTGCGCATTTGCTGCCGTGCATCTGCTAACCATATTCGCGATTGCCAATATGCCGATGGAATTGTGGCACAAGAGCCATTTATACGACGGCATTGTATTAACCGTTAAAACTAACGAGCTACTAGCAAAAATTGCGCCATACGCTGGCGGCTACCAGTTAGCCACTGATAGTTATTCCAGCGCTGCAACGCTTGCCTTTCACGCACAGCGGCCGGTAGCTGTCTATGGAGAAGGCTCCTATCATGCACGTCAGGACGATTTTCTGACCGACTGGCATCAATTAAATGGGAAAAATATCGTAATTGTGTTTAAATCCCGACCTCAATTACTTAGCTATGAACATGATTTCACTAGTACGCAGTTAAGGATAATTGACTCCCACGGTGTGCGTTTCTATCTGCTACTAGGACAGAATTTTCAGTATCTGAATTACCGCGACAGAGTGCTTTCTCGCATACGCGTACGCTATTACCAAGCTCCGATTTGGTTACCTTCAGGTGCACATACACCGATAGATATTTATTTTTAAATTGAGTTTCATGCACCGTCTATTTACTTCGATTACCAAATCGTTTGCAAGAATCCAGCCTTCGACTATCGATCTCTTCCGTAGCATCGTGTTAATTGCATGTACGTTCATGCTCGTCTCGGGAATCTTCACCGTACTCGATATGCCGGCTGCAGAAATTTCCAACGATGCAACGAAAAACCGCTATCTTTCTATGCTGGTTATAAAGGTAAGTGCAGCAGTCGAAAACGAACAAGGCGTCAGTCCACAAGTCGAATATCGATTGTTTGTTATGATGTTTATTACGTTGTTAATAATGTTTGCATTGGCATTTTGGTATCGCACCCATTCCCGAATTCATCGTTCGCAATGGTTGAATCAGGCCTTACTCGCACTACAAATAGCAATTGCGATTCTCGTGCAACCCTGGACGGATCCTGGTTTGCAGTATTTAATCGCTGCTGAACTCGCCTTCATTTTGCCTTATAAAACTGCACTACTATGGATGTGTGGACAAATATTTCTGTTGGATGCCTGTAATTTTGCGCATCTTTCAACGCTACAAATAGGAGCCGCGCAATGCAATGTAGCAGGCGTTCATGCACCTCCATTCGCGGCGATGACCGCCCTGCAATGGCTAAAAGAAATGGTATTTCAAGGCATGGTGTTTTGCATAGGTTATTTTGTACACGCCGAAATACTTAGCCGAGCAACGCTCGCCGGGACCCACGCAGAGATACAAGCGACCGAAGCGATACTAACTGACACGGTACGTCTATCAGAGCAAAACAGGATTTCGCAAAGTTTGCATGACGTCATCGGAGATAATCTTGCTGCATTGAATATACAACTAAATCTTGCCAATCAAGAATCAGAAGCGCACGTAAAACCCTCCGTACGAACCGCGCAGACGTTGGCACAAAGTTTATTGAGCGAGATCCAGCAGGTAGTAGGTATAGAACGGGAGCACGATATTGTCGACCTGCGACAGACATTGCACAACTTATGCGCACGTATTCCTGCATTGACCATCAATTTGTCGTTGAGCGATCAATTCGCCAAGACTTCGCCTGCTGTCGCGCATGCATTTTTCCGCTGCGTACAAGAAGCGTTAAGCAATGTAATTCGCCATTCCGGCGCCGACACGATTCATATTCGAGGCACCGGCGATGGCGGCATGCTTTACTTAAGTGTTACCGATAACGGTACCCTTAGTTCGGAAAAAACGACAATTAACCATGGCAATGGCCTGCAAGGAATGCGCACCCGCCTCGAAAATCTGAGTGGAACTCTTGACTCCAGTATCGTGCGAGGCGGAGGTTTTAGACTGACGATTTGTTTGCCAAAGAATGGTCGAAAGTCATGCTAAAGCCAAATCAACTTTCAACGTTTGCGCTATTTCGCAAGCTGGCATTCGTAGTATGCTTAGCAGTTGGCATACAAGAACTTGTACCCGTTTGGTACGTCGGCCCACTCGCTCTGCCAATGCTACACTTTCCGTTGACGAGTTTGATCAAACTCTTTACTCCAGCGCATCCCAACGCCTCCGATTTGGCTTTCCTATTCAATGTGCTGATCTCAGCCTATCTGGCTGGCTTATTTTTGTTTACTGCGTCTTTCTGGATAAGAACTCAACGTGATTATGCGCTTGATCCTCATATCGCAACTGCTTTGATAGCTCTGCAAATAGTTTGTGCAATACTGGTGAATGAAGAACTATTGTTTCTGACCGCCGCCGAGCTTGCCTTCATTTTACCTAACCGTAGCGCGCTGATTTGGCTGGGTTTGCAAATTAGTTTGTCGATGGTGTTACATTTTTTACGTATGCCCACTCTTCACCCTGAGGTGTTGATTTGTAATCCGCTTGGCTCCGATTTGACAATACGAACATTGGAGCAAAGGAATGTCGACTTTTTTATCGATATCGCTACAGGCGCAGTGTTTCAAGCTATCACCTTTTGTTTCGGCTATCTGGGATCGTCGGAGCAGAGACAGCGGAACAAATTGCAGATAGCCCACGCCGAACTACTCGCTACTCAACAATTGCTTTCCGAGTCGACCAGTGCGGCCGAACGCGCACGCATTGCACGCGAACTACACGATGCAATCGGTCACCATTTAACGGCACTCAAACTGCATCTCGATATCGCCAACAGGAAGGCAGTATCTGGTGGAAGCGATGCGCTGCGTGCGTCACACGAAACGTCGCATCGTTTGTTGGCAGAAATTCGGAATCTGGTCAGCGTTGAAAGCCATCATCAACCTATTCATTTATCCAATGCATTGAAGATATTTTGTGCTGGCGTGACCCGCTTTAAGGTAGATTTGAATTTCCAGGATGCACCAAGCATTCGATCTGCATTGCTCACTCAACGGGTTTTGTCTTGTGTCACGACCCTGCTCGGCGACTTACATCGGCACTGCGACGAATACGCAATACGCTTAACAATTGCAGGAAGCGCCGCAGAAGTTTCGTTGCGTGTCAGCGATAATAAGGGACGGCCACTTACCATTAATAATCGCCGCCAGTTACTTGAGTTACTATCGACTGGGGCTGGCGATTCGCGCTGGGAGTTTGCGCAAGATGGTTATTTGTGTGTAACACTTTTTTAAATTAACAGGTTCGATATTATGATACGCGTGGCATTAGTTGACGATCAAACTCTGGTACGCAGCGGTATCTGCGGGTTGCTCGAATTGAGCGAAGATATACGTGTTGTTGCCGAAGCTGTTGATGGAGACCAAGCAATTGACGTGATACTTGCGACACAACCGGACGTTGTTTTGCTAGATATTCGCATGCCAGGCCGTTCCGGATTGGATGTTCTACAAGCGCTGAACGCGATGCACAAATTGCCGCCAACGATATTACTCACAACCTTTGATGACGATCACGCCCTATTCGCAGGAATGCGCTCGGGTGCTCAAGGCTTTTTGTTGAAAGATATTTCCCTCGAACGCCTAAGCGACGCTATACGCTGCGTCGCAGGGGGACAAACCTTGTTTCGTCCGGCGATTACAGAACGGGTATTGCAGGGTTTGAAAAATACGTCGTCAGCGTTTGCTCCATTGAATTTGCCGGATCCCCTTACAAGCCGAGAATCAGAAATTCTTGCCCTGATGGCAGGCGGCTTTAACAACCGAGAAATCGCCGATGCCTTAGGACCCAGCGAAGGAACGATCAAGAACCACATATCGAGCATCTTGTCGAAGTTAGGAGTACGCGACCGCGTGCGAGCAGTGCTAAGAGGGTTGGAGTTAGGTCTGATCTAGACAGCAATGGTGTCTCGAACTGATTGACTTGCATCTAGCTACGGTTATAACCGAACTAATATAGCTAAACGGAGACGATCATGCTTGCGTTCAAAGTAACGGTGCTGCCTAGTTGTAGACCGGAGCCGAAATTTGTAGTTTCTCTGATGAGAGAATTAACAATATAAAATAAAAAAACGGATTCACAGGAAGTGAGCTTTGGCCTTTTTGGCGTAAAAAGGAATTTAAACAAGTTACAGGCCCGCTTCTTTTTTTGATGCATAATTGCCACACCATTGGCGCTTGAGGCGTTTGCATACGCTGCACCACCATTTAACATTGCATCTGCCTTAGCATATTTTGCGTTAATAGTTGCCGCCACCTTGCCAGCTTCAATATGGAAAAGTGCATGCTTTTGCACGCACTCCGAATGGGTGGACATGTTCCTAAACTTTTTTTCATTGCCATGCAGCCACTTCATCAACTCACAGCAATTGTCTTTTTCTATCGCCGTTGCGTCTAATATTTTTTTTTGAAAATTGCTGAACGTAAGTTCATTTTCTATTCTCCGTGCTTACCTATTGCTTCGTTTAAATCCATGATGGTCTCCTCAAAAGGGGGGAGGAAACGGTTGAATATTTTAAAGTAAATAAATTGTCCCACATTACCGATAGAGACTATTTGATAGTTGAGCATCCTTAAAAAAAATTGGCTGCAATAACACTATGAGAAGCGTGAACCCCAAAATAACGACATTATCTCGGGTAGGTTTATAATTTATGTTAAAAAACTTCATGAAAGCTTAATTTACTTAGACAAGAAAAATATCGCTGCTAAGATAAAAGCGAAGTGAAAGTGGAGAAGTGTCATGAAAATTTTTTTTTCTTTAATATTCATTATTTTTAACGCAATTATTTTACGTGAACGTGTTGTTGCGGCAGAAATCGACCTAAATAAAAAAGAAGTCATTCTATCCGCTGCGGAACAGCCTCCATATCTAGGGAAAGATTTACCTAATATCGGATATGCTGCACAGGTTGTGACCGAGGCTTACAGTCGCGTAGGCTACAAGGTAAAGATCAACTTCTTTCCACTTGCTCGTGCAAATCAAATGGCAATGCAGGGCGAATCGGATGGATATTTAGCCATATACTCTGGCAACGTCAGTGAAGCTGATTTTCTTCTTTCAAATTCCTTCCCTGCGGGTCGTTTCGTACTAATGAAAAAAGCTGCTTCTAAGCTTGTGGATACGAGAACCAACAAAACAGATAAATCTGGATTTTTAAAAAATATTTCCAAATACCGAGTTGGTTTTACCAATAAAGCAGCCATCCCCCCCGAGCTAGTTTACGCGGACCAATCGAAAAAAGTTATCGTAAACTCTGACCTCGAAGGACTTGATATGCTAATGACGAACCAGCTCGATTTGATGCTACTAGACAAATTGACAGCGGGAGATTTAATAGCGGAACAACGTCCACAATATATTAATCAATTGGAGATATTTGCCTCTTTGTCGACCAATAATTTTTACATTGGTTTTCCCAAGTCATCTTCAAAGACAGGTCAATTAAAAGAGGAATTTAATCATGGTCTGCAAATATTAAAAAAGGATGGCACTATTTACAAAATTATGTACAACCATGGCTTAAGTGCAGCTATCTTGCCTGCGAGAGGTAACACCACTCTTACCATAGGCACATTAAACATAGCATCAATGCTTACGCTACAAAAACTATCAGTGGAGTACCAAAAAAAGCATCCAGATATCAGCTTTGACTGGAGAGTATTAGATGAAAAAACACTGCGCTTACGTCTATTGTCGGACTTGGCTATATCGGATGGGCAGTACGATATTCTGACCATCGGTGCGTACGAAACACCAATTTGGGCTAAAAACAACTGGATATTACCGCTTAAAAATCTGTCACCTCAATATGGTATTGAAGATGTAATCAAGCCAGTTCGGCATCTGCTATCGCTCGATAATAACTTATACGCTCTGCCATTTTATGCAGAAAGTTCTATGACTTATTATCGGAAGGACCTTGTAGCAAATGCTGGGCTCAGCATGCCTGAAGCACCAACATACAACGACATAAAAAGAATTGCAGCCGCTATCCATGCTCCTGAAAAACAGATTTATGGCATTTGCCTACGTGGCGATCCTGGATGGGGTGCCAATATGGCTTTACTAACGACGATGGTAAATTCCGCTGGTGGGCGTTGGTTTGATGAAAGATGGAATCCAACGATTGATACCTCAGAATGGAGATTGGCACTTCAGACGTACATAGAGTTGCTAACGTTGTACGGCCCACCTAAACCCGAAGAACAAGACTATGCGAAAAACCTTACCCTTTTCCAAGGGGGGCACTGTGGAATTTGGATTGATGCAACCGTCTTCGCAAGCGCACTCCTAGATCCTAGACAATCAAAAGTTGCTGACAAAATTGGTTTTGTACGCGCGCCAGTATTCCATCTAGCGACAGGGTCAAAATGGTTATGGACTTGGGCTCTTGCTATTCCGAAGTCGTCGAAAACATCGGCTGAAGCAATGAAATTTATCGAATGGGCTACTTCAAGGGAATATATACAACTTGTCGCAAAAAAATATGGTTGGATCAATATTCCTCCAGGTACCCGTTCCTCCACTTATGAAGAAATGCATTATCGTACAGTTGCACCCTTTGCGGATGCAGTTTTCAGAGCAATTAGTGAGGACGATATCAATAATGCGACGCTGACACCACGCCCTTATATTGGAATCCAATTTGTCGAAATTCCTGAATTTGCCTCAATTGGAAATAACATGGGGCGGCTGACATCATCCGTTTTGGCAAAAAAAATATCCGTAGACATGGCGTTAAAGTTAGGACAAAGGGACGCTGCCGTCCAAATGAGAGAGTCTAAATACATTCATTAGTAAGCGCTGGAGAGATAGTGGATTTATACGCGCGACTCTACGACGTGGAACGCGAAACAAGCTTGCTCAATCCGGCGCGACGATTGGCCATTCGTCAAACATAAGCCAAGCCCGTTGCAGACGCTTTACGCCAATGGTGACTGATTCAACGTCAACGAGTCCCCAGTGGCGGCGCTACCTTCGAGGCAATCGAATACAGTTTGAATCGCTGGTCGGCATTGACACATTACTGAGCTTCCCCCGAAATTTAGTTCCCCAAAGGTGACGTAAAATAAACGTAACTTTGGAAAGACAAATGATGAACAGGATACCAAAAAAAGCTTACACCACCGAGTTTAAAGAACTGGCCGTTAA
>NZ_JACOFV010000027.1 GCF_014284255.1 Cognatundibacterium jejuense | reverse complement strand
ATTACACAACAGGAGATTGATCACGCCATGAATAGACTGAATAATCGACCAAGAAAAAGGTTAGGATACCTTACACCCAATCAGGTATTCTTCAAAAATACGCTTGCACTTCAAAATTGAACTCGCGAAATGATTTAGAGATGAAAAATGATCTTACGTGTACATTGCTAACTCGCCCGATTAACAACGCTGGCCCGGGTGAGGCTTGAGTGTGCCTCGGCCACTGCTTTCAGTCGATCACGTAGATAGTCGCTCAATTGTGGTTGCTGACTAAAGGCAACGTTGAAACGAATATGTCTGTCGGGCGTGTCATTGGCCGAGAACGCCGCGCCGCGCATGAGCAAAATTTTGTTGCGATAGGCATCTTGCACCAGTAGGTCGATATTGAGTCCCTCTGGCATCGTTCCCCACAGGAAAATACCTGCTTCGCCTGGCTGTTCGAATAGCACACCCGCCTCGCTCAATTGCCGTGTGCTGGTGTTACGAGCTGCCATGATCTTTCGTTGTAAACGGTCCAGATGTTTACGTAAATTTCCGGCCTTGAGTACTTCTAGCAGAACATATTCATTGAGGGCTGGCATGGTCATGACAGAATGAATTTTGGTTCTCATGAGCACTTTTAATAAATTCGGCGTTGCTGCAAGATATCCCATGCGTAAGGCTGGGCTGAGTGCTTTGCAAAAACTAGAATAATAAATCACACCATTTAAACCGGACAATGAAGCCAGACGCGTGGCGTGTCCTTGTTGAAAGTGGCCGTGCACATCGTCTTCTGCGATCAAAAAACCATACTGCTGTGCCAACATAAGCACCTTGTGTAAATTGGATGCGCTGCTGCTCCACCCGGTGGGATTATGCAAAGCCGTTTGTACAAACAGCAGGCGCGGCCGATGTTCGTGGCACGCCGCCTCCAATTCATCCAGATCAAGACCATCGACGTTACGTTTGATGGGGATGAGACGTATGCCGTCCTGACGCAATCGCCCAAACATCAGAAAATAACCAGGGTCTTCCACCAACACGGTGTCGCCAGCCTGCAAGAAGCTACGGCAAATCAGGTCGATCGCATGGGTGCCGCCGAAAGTGGTGAGTATGTGGCTTGCATCAGCAGAAATGCCAATGCCACGCAATAGCTGGGCGATATGTTCGCGTAATTCTGGCAACCCTTGGGGTGGGCAACGCGAGGCCATTCCGGCCGCGCTATGAGTTAAGGCTCTTTGCACTGCGGTGCCCGGTACCGCATCTTGTAGCCAGGTTGGTGGCAGGGTACCACTGCTGGCTAGTAGAATTCCCGCCCGTTGGTCATTGGCTTGTTGCGCTAGCCATACCGGTTCTTGTTGTTCGCCTGCTTCCAGCGCAATTTCGTCGGGACTAACTCTGTTTGCATCGCTGGTTGAACAGACAAAAAAACCTGCAGTGCCGTGAGAGTTAATCACACCGCCAGCCACCAGCCTGTCATAAGCGACCACCACGGTATTGGTGCTGACCGCCAGATGCGTGGCAAGCTGTCGTATCGACATCAGCTTGGCACCGCTAGGCAGCGCCCGATTCTCGACCAAACGGCGCAAATTTTCCTCGATCTGGTTCGATAGGGGGATGTTTGATAGACGGTCGATAGAGAACATGACGGAAGTCTAACGCAAAAATAGAATGGCGAGCATAAGTAGTATCGCTCCCATGGTTAAATTGAAAGCACGTTGTTTACGTGGATCTTTGAGCAGGTTACGAATTGAAACGCCAAACAAAGCCCACATAATGTTGCAGGGCGTACCAATCAACGTTCCAATGATCGCCAGCATTAACGCCCCATTGATAGCATTGGCTCCGGCAGGCATAAATACCGATGCCAAAGTAACGGCTTTGACCCAACTCTTGGGATTGAGTGCCTGAAAAATAGCGGCTTGCGTGAAGGATACCTGTTGCGGTGCGTGTGCCTCGCTTATTGATGCGCCGCTGAGCTTATAGGCTAGATACATCAAATACAAGGAACCCGCGATACGGAGTACTTGTTGTGTGATGGGATAGGCAACGAAAACACTACCGAGTCCGAGACAGGTGACGACCGTTTGTACGAACACGCCGAATTGGATGCCAAAAATCGCGGGTTGCGCACCACGATATCCAAAATTGGCACCAGAGGTAGCGAGCATGACATTGTTCGGTCCCGGAGTACCTGACATCACAAGGCAATAGCTCATTAAAGGGAGTAATTCTGTCATTGAATACAATCGGTAAATTGGAGGTGTAACGAGTCTAAAACCGCAGTAAAAAAGCGGCAAGATACAAGGTATAGAATACAAACATACTCTGTATCAATCCAGTTACCCCTACAGTTACCTGACTTTTCTAGTTCTTCAAATTTTTTAACTGGAATGATGTGAATGGCATTTGAAATTCAGCGGTCACTTAAGCCTGATTTTTGATGCCACCGCTTGCACGGATTTTTCCGGTGACAGATGTCCCGATTGGCTGCCCTGTTTTTCTTATGAATCCATTTTGCTATACCCGTTGATCTTCAATTCGAGAGTATATCGACGATTTTTGTAAAAACATTTTTGCGCTAAAAGTTGGCATTGCAGTCGATTTCATTGATCTCAGACTTTGTCTTGTGTTTGTTTGTCGGGTGTGGCACTTATCTCAAGAATATTTAACAAATTAAATTTAATATTTCTTATAAATCTTACTCTTATCTCTCGTGAGATATGAATCACCCTTCTGATCCTGATGTGGTAAGATTTTTCTGTTCTTTTAGAATATATCGTTTAATATTTTTATTACGCGATACCTATTACCACGAACGAGGATAGCCATGACGCAAATCTCTCGCCGACAGTTTCTCAAGATAACCGGCTCTACGGTTGCAGGCTCCAGCCTGGCTCTGCTCGGATTCATGCCGACAGCAGCGCTTGCAGAAGTGCGGCAATACAAGCTCTCCCGCACCACCGAAACGCGCAATACATGTCCGTATTGCTCAGTTGGTTGCGGCATTCTGATGTACGGGCTCGGCGATGGCGCAAAAAACGCGACCGCCAGCATTATTCATATCGAGGGTGATGCCGATCATCCTGTCAATCGCGGCACCTTGTGTCCTAAGGGTGCTAGTCTGATCGATTTCATTCACAGTCCTAATCGCTTGCTGGTACCGGAATACCGTGCCCCAGGCACGAATGCATGGCAAAAGATGTCATGGGACGATGCCTTGGATCGTATTGCCAAGCTGATGAAGCAGGATCGCGATGCCAACTTTATTGAAAAAACGGCCGATGGAAAAACCGTCAATCGCTGGTTGACGACTGGCATGTTGGCCGCATCAGCATCCAGCAATGAAACTGGTTATCTGACGCATAAAACCATGCGCAGTTTGGGGATGCTGGCATTCGATAATCAGGCGCGTGTATGACATGGTCCGACGGTGGCAGGTCTTGCCCCGACGTTTGGCCGTGGAGCGATGACGAATCATTGGGTAGACATCAAAAATGCTGATGTAATCCTTGTCATGGGTGGCAATGCCGCCGAAGCGCATCCTTGTGGCTTTAAATGGGTCACAGAAGCAAAAGCGCATAATAAAGCGAAGCTGATGGTGGTCGATCCGCGTTTTACGCGTACCGCATCGGTTGCCGATTATTATGTGGCAACGCGCACAGGAACGGATATCGTTTTTCTGGGTGCGATTATTAACTACCTGCTTACTAACGACAAGATTCAGCACGAGTATGTCAAGAACTACACTGACATGCCGTTCATCGTGCGCGAAGACTTTGCGTTAAATGACGGCCTGTATTCTGGCTATGATGAAAAAGCAGGTAAGTACACTGATAAATCGTCCTGGAGCTATGAAATTGGCCCGGATGGTTACGCATTGGTGGATCCGACGCTGAACCATCCGCGTTGCGTGTACCAGTTGATGAAGAAGCACTATTCCCGCTATACGCCCGAATTGGTGACGCGCGTCTGTGGTGTACCAGCAGAAAAATTCACCCATGTTGCTGAGACGCTGGCATCGACCGCTGTGCCTGGTCGTGCGGCGACAATCCTGTATGCGCTTGGCTGGACGCATCATAGTACCGGTGCGCAAACGATCCGTACTGGTGCGATGGTGCAATTGTTGCTCGGAAATATTGGTATTGCCGGCGGAGGTATGAATGCCTTGCGTGGGCATTCGAATATTCAGGGTTTGACCGATCTGGGGCTGATGTCTAATTTGCTGCCGGGCTATATGACTTTGCCGTCCGAGAGTGAGCAGGATTTTGAAGCGTATATTGGTGCGCGTGCTAAAAAGCCGTTACGTCCAAATCAGCTCAGTTACTGGAAAAACTATCGCGCCTTCCATGTCAGTCTCATGAAGACCTGGTGGGGCGATGCTGCCAAAGCGGAGAATAACTGGGGCTATGATTATTTGCCTAAGTTGGATAAGCCTTACGACATGATGCAAGCCATAGAATTGATGCATCAAGGTAAGATGAACGGCTACATCACTCAAGGCTTTAATATTCTGGCGTCCGCGCCGAATAAGAAAAAAGTCTCCGAAGGTTTATCTAAACTGAAGTTCTTAGTGGTGATGGATCCATTGGCGGTCGAAACTGCAGAGTTCTGGAAACCTTACGGTGAATTTAATGATGTTGATCCATCAAAAATCCAGACCGAGGTTTTCCGCTTGCCGACGACTTGTTTTGCTGAAGAAAACGGCTCTCTGGTGAGTTCTTCGCGCGTATTGCAATGGCATTGGCAAGGTGCAGAACCACCGGGCGAGGCACGCAGCGATATCGATATCATGTCTGGTCTCTTTTTGCGTTTGCGTTCGATGTATAAAAAAGACGGTGGTAAATTCCCTGATCCGATTGTGAATCTGTCCTGGCCTTACGCAAAACCGTATGCACCACGTCCGGAAGAATTGGCGAAAGAGTTTAACGGTCGCGCTTTGGCGGATGTCACCGACCCTAAAGATCCAACCAAGGTCTTGGTTAAAAAAGGTGAGCAATTGCCTTCGTTTGCCATGCTGCGTGATGATGGTACGACAACCAGTGGTTGCTGGATTTTTGCTGGTTCATGGACGCAAGCCGGTAACAACATGGCGCGTCGCGATAATAGCGATCCGACTGGCATCGGTCAGACTCTCAACTGGGCGTGGGCTTGGCCAGCAAACCGTCGTGTGTTGTACAACCGTGCATCGTGTGACGTGAGCGGTAAGCCATTCGATCCTACGCGCAAATTAATAGCATGGAATGGCACGACCTGGTCTGGTGCTGACGTTCCAGATTTTAAAGCCGACGAACCGCCAGAAAACGGTATGGGACCATTCATTATGGCACCCGAAGGCGTGGCGTGTTTCTTTGCCTCCAAAGCGATGAACGAAGGGCCATTCCCGGAACATTACGAACCATTTGAAAACCCACTGGGCTACAACCCTTTGCATCCTAAAAATGCACGCGCTACCAGCAATCCAGCTGCACGGATTTTTGCGGGTGATCGTGAGCAGCTAGGTACGCATGACGAGTATCCGCATGTGGCGACCAGCTACCGTTTGACTGAGCACTTCCACTATTGGACCAAACATGCACGTTTGAATTCGATCATTCAACCGGAACAGTTTGTTGAAATAGGCGAAGAATTAGCCAAACAAGTCGGTGTCAAAGCGGGCGAAAAAATCAAAGTGAGTTCCAAGCGCGGCCACATTATTGCCAAAGCGGTTGTCACGAAGCGTATCAAGCCATTGATGATTGAAGGTAAAACGGTGCAAACCGTGGGACTGCCTATCCATTGGGGATTTACAGGTGTAGCCAAACCAGGCTATTTGGTCAACACACTGACACCAGAAGTAGGTGACGCGAATTCCCAGACACCGGAATTCAAATCATTCCTGGTGAAAGTTGAAAAAGCCTAGGAGGATATATGCCACTTCAATCTCTCGATATCAAACGCATGTCAGCCACGACCGTACAGCCCCCGTCTGTACGGGAGCCAATCACCGGTACTGTGGCTAAGCTGATTGATACCACAAAATGTATAGGCTGCAAGGCATGTCAGACCGCCTGTATGGAATGGAATGACTTACGTGACGAAGTGGGTGAAACCCACGGCACGTATGACAATCCCCGCGACATGTCCGAGCACTCCTGGACCGTCATGCGTTTTTCTGAATATGAAAATCCTAACGGCAACCTCGAATGGCTGATTCGCAAAGATGGCTGTATGCATTGTGAAGATCCAGGTTGCCTTAAGGCTTGCCCGGCTCCTGGAGCCATTGTTCAATACACGAATGGTATTGTCGATTTTCAGGAAGAAAACTGTATCGGTTGTGGCTACTGCGTCAGCGGCTGTCCGTTCGACGTGCCTCGCATCTCTAAGCAAGATAACCGTGCTTACAAATGTACGTTGTGTTCAGACCGTGTGGCAGTTGGTCAGGAGCCAGCATGTGTCAAATCATGCCCTACCGGCGCGATTGTATTCGGTACCAAAGAAGACATGAAGCACCACGCGGAAGAACGGATTACCGATCTGAAATCACGCGGCTTTGATCAGGCTGGTTTGTATGATCCGGCAGGTGTTGGTGGAACACACGTCATGTATGTTTTACATCATGCTGATAATCCATCGCTGTACCATGGCCTACCAAACAAACCGCGCATCTCGCCGATGATCAGTGTCTGGAAGGGTTTATCCAAACCACTAGCGGTTGCCAGTATGGCGGCGGCTGCTCTGGTTGGCTTCTTCCATTACACGCGCATCGGTCCAAACGAGGTAAGTGAGAAGGACGAGCAGGAAGCCAAAGAAGCAAAAGAAGCGGCAGAGGAGGTGCATCATGAGTGAGCATAAAGATAACTCGCAGATTGAACGATATACCGCCGATGATCGTAGCTTCCATTGGGCGACCGCTATCAGTTTTATTTTGTTGGCGATTTCTGGCTTAGCACTGTTTCATCCATCTTTGTTCTGGCTCAGTAATGTGCTGGGCGGTGGGCAATGGACGCGCATTTTGCATCCATTTATCGGCTTATTGATGTTTGGTTTGTTTGCGGTGTTGGTGTATCGCTTCTGGCATCACAATGTGCTTGAACCAGTTGATAAGCAATGGATGAAGCAAATCGATGACGTCCTCAATAATCGCGAAGAGAAATTACCACACATAGGTCGATATAACGCTGGGCAGAAAATCTTGTTCTTCGTTTTGATCGGCTGCATGGCAGGCTTATTGCTCTCAGGACTGGTGATCTGGCGAGCGTATTTTTCGTGGGTATTTCCGATTGAACTGATCCGCTTTTCTGCATTGCTGCATGCGTTTTGCGCCTTTGTGCTGATCGTCAGCATTATCGTACACATCTATGCGGCGATTTGGGTCAAGGGATCGATTGGTGCAATGGTGCGTGGCACCGTGAGTTTAGGCTGGGCGCGCAAACATCATCGGCTATGGTTTGACGAAGTGATGAAGGCATCGAAAGATAAGAAGTAATTATTATTAATTGATTAATTGATTAATTGATTGATTAATTTTGTTCTGCTTTGCATCTGTCAGACGGTAGGGTAAAAGAAATCAGGATGATATGCATCAAACCAGAAGCCGACGCATAGCAACAGCGTCGGCTTTATTTTTTAAACTAGTCTAAAATAGGTCTGATCCCTGTAGCGGCTTCCCATCGAATTTTGCTCTGTTATTGGAAAAATCTTGGTACAAAGAATCATAGAACGTGGCGAGATTGAATCGCTAGATCACACAGCGCTACCGCGTTTGCTGTTACCTGAAACTGCGGCGACCGTTTTTACAACGCGCGCAACCCGTTTGCGTGATTTGGCAGATGGCAAAGTCGCTGGCATCGCGTTTAACCCAGCCATGAGTGGCTACCTCGAATTCATCCGCGAAGTGGCATTAGCGCAAGCAGAGATCGCCAAATCATTGAGCAACGTTGATCTTGCTATGCCCGATCAACAATCGCTCAATCTGGCGCTGGATCACATGATGCCGCCGTTGGCTGCACAGTTAAAACGACCAGAAATCTGGCGCACTATTCTTTATCAGCTCATTGATCAATTAGCTGATAAAAGTAAGCCCGAACGGGCAGAACTTAATGTCGTTCTCACTGGCTTGCGTGAATTGAATGACACCGATCTGGAAGATCAGGCGAATGCCGTCTTAGCGCAACGCCATGAAGATGTGAACCCAGCGCAAGCGCCATTTATTGCGGCTGCTTTGCAAGTACTTTGGACAGCACGCGCTTCTCGACTCAAGCAACAACAAGTCCCGATGCTGGAAACGTTTACCTTGTGTCCCGTGTGCGGTTCACATCCGGTGGCCAGCCTGATTCGCATCGGTGGACAATCACAGGGTTATCGATATCTCCAATGCGGTATGTGCGCTAGTCAATGGCATATGGTCAGGGTCAAATGCGCAAGCTGCGAACAAAATGGGAAAATTTCATACCAAGGCTTAGACCGCATTGATGCACCTGAGCCTGCAGCGGCACCAGTCAACAAGGCCAACGACCCACGCAAATATGTACGTGCCGAGACGTGCGGTGATTGTCATTGCTACACCAAGATTTTTAATCAGGAACACGATTACAACGCGGAACCATTTGCTGATGACCTGGCTAGCCTGACTTTGGATATTCTGGTGAGCGAGGCAGGTTATACCCGTGGCAATATCAATCCACTGCTGTGGTTTGGAGAAACAGAATGACATCCGCACTTCCGGACACACCTGCAAACACGCTTCATCGCAGAGCTGTGTATTTGCCTTCGGTGGATAAGGTCTTGCAAGAAGCTGGCGCATTGATAGAACGCCATGGCCGAAGCCGGATTTTGCGTGCGGTGCAATCCTTGTTGAGTGAATTGCGCACTGCCGCTTTGACACACAATGAAGCAAAAGACGAAGATGCTCCCTGTATCAATGACATACTGAAACAAGTAGAAGTACGTCTGGCGCGGCAAGATAGCTCTAAATTGAAGAAGATGTTCAATCTGACTGGCACCGTCTTGCATACGAATCTGGGTCGCGCTTTATTGCCCGATGTGGCGGTCCAAGCGGTGGTTGACGCCATGACCTCAGCCAGCAATCTGGAATTTGATTTAGAAACTGGTAAGCGCGGTGATCGTGATGACCTGGTGGAAGAACTCCTGTGCGAATTGACTGGTGCCGAGGCCGCCACCATCGTCAACAATAATGCGGCAGCGGTTTTGCTGTTGTTAAACACGATGGCGATGGGCAAAGAGGTCATCGTATCGCGCGGTGAATTGGTCGAAATCGGTGGTGCGTTTCGTATCCCTGACATTATGCAACGTGCTGGCGCTACATTGCGTGAAACCGGCTCGACCAATCGCACCCATCTAGCCGATTACCGTAACGCGATTCAAGCAGATACTGCGCTGTTGATGAAAGTTCATTGCAGCAATTATGTGATTACCGGTTTTACCAAAAGTGTCGAGTTAGATGAAATCACCGCGTTAGGACGCGAACGCAATATTCCGACGGCGGTCGATCTCGGCAGCGGAACGCTGATTGATCTGGAGCAGTTTGGGATGGTGCGTGAACCAACGGTGCGTGAAGCGATAGAAGCGGGGGCGGATTTGGTCACGTTTAGCGGTGACAAACTTCTGGGCGGCCCGCAGGCTGGGATCATCGTTGGTCGTGCTGATTTGATTACCCAGATCAAACGCAATCCATTAAAGCGCGCTTTGCGCGTCGGCAAAATTACGCTCGCTGCACTGGAACCCGTACTTGCGCTGTACCGTTCACCGGAGTTGCTGACACAACGTCTGACAACCATGCGGTTGTTGACACGACCAAGAACAGAAATGCAACAGCAAGCGGAAACGCTCATCCCTTTAGTCCAACAGGCACTTGGTGACGCGTATCAGGTGCAAGGTGCGGAAATGTCGAGTCAGGTTGGTAGTGGTGCCTTACCCGTTGATCAACTACCTAGCTTTGGCATCAAAATCAACGCCAATCCAGCCCATAAGCTGAGCAACGCATTAGGGCGGCTGGAAAAAGCATTCAGGCAATTACCACGCCCTGTCGTTGGCAGAATAGCGAATGAAGCCTTCTGTCTTGATTTGCGTTGCCTGGATGGCGATCAGCAAGAATTCATTGACCAACTGGCGTTTTTAAAACCATGATCGTTGGTACCGCCGGACATATTGATCATGGTAAGACCACCCTGAGTCGCGCCTTGACGGGCGTTGATACTGATCGCCTGAAGGAAGAAAAAGCACGGGGTATTTCAATAGAACTGGGCTACGCTTACACACCGCTGCCCAATGGCGATGTGCTCGGTTTGGTTGATGTTCCTGGTCACGAAAAACTGATTCACACCATGGCGGCAGGGGCGAGCGGCATTGATTACGCGTTGTTAGTGATTGCTGCTGACGATGGCGTGATGCCGCAAACGCGCGAGCATTTGACGATACTGGAGTTGCTTGGCATCCAGCGCGGCGTAGTTGCTTTGACCAAGATTGATCGCGTTGATGCTGACCGCATTTCTGCCGTCAAAAAAGAAATACAACATTTACTGGCAACATCGTCTTTCGCCGATGCCACTATTTTTTGTACACAGGCGCATATAGAAAATGATCCGGGCGTGGCAGAACTCAAAGCGCATCTGATGAAGGTGGCACAAGCTCTAACCCAAAAAGAACATCAGCGTTTATTTCGATTAGCAATTGATCGCGTTTTTAACCTGAGCGGTAAAGGTTTGTTTATTGCTGGTACTGCTTCGGCTGGCGCGGTGGCAATTGGTGACACGATTACCTTAGCGCCATCTGGGAAAACTGTCAGGGTGCGAAGTATTCATGCGCAAAACCGGCCGGTTGATATTGCTTATGCGGGACAACGCCTGGCGATGAATATTGTTGGCGTTGAAAAAGATGAGGTTGAGCGCGGTCATTGGGCGACTGCTACCGCGATGGCAGAGTGTTCAGAACGCATCGACGTTGATTTGCAATTACTCGACAATGCTGGGTTAAGTTTAAAACCTTGGTCACAAGTCCATGTGCATCTGGGTGCTTCGCATCGTATTGCACGTGTCTTAATGCTTGATGGTGACAGCATCGAACCAGGGTGCCAGGCACGGGCACAATTAGTGTTCGAGGTGCCGGTACATTCTGTGCCTGGTGACCGCTTTGTTATTCGCAATGCCCAAGCGCAACGCACAATAGGCGGCGGCCGTGTTTTGGACCCGTTTGGACCGGCTCGAAAACGCCGCAGTCTGGAACGAAAACAATGGTTGGATGCACTGAGTAATTATCTCGATACCAATGATCACAATGCCTTGGTTGACGGCAGCGCGATGGGCATACGGCGCTCTTTGCTGACCCGATTGACGCAGTTGCCCGTTGAACAATTGCAATATCACGATGACGTTATTCAAATTGCCTTGCGTGGTGACGATGTGATCATTTTGCCGCACGCCGTATTGATAGCTTTGCGAGAGAAAATAGTCGTTGCTTTGCGTGCGTTTCATACAAATTTTCCGGATGAAACCGGACCGCAAAATCCCCGATTAAAACGTATCGTTGCGCCAGAAATAGATGAGATGGTGTGGCGTACGCTGATCGATAAACTCGTTCAGACAGAAGTATTGATTGCACAAGGACCATGGCTGCGACTGCCAGAACACAGCATTGAATTGGAACCCGAACAGCAGCGCTTGGCAGACGTGTTGCTCAATGCCTTGCTCGCATCCCAATTTGATCCACCGTGGGTGCGTGATCTGGCGAAAGCGCATCAGTTGAACGAAGAAACTGTTCGCAGCTTATTGCGTAAGCTGGCCTTGCGCGGTCAGGTATATCAGATCGTGCGCGATCTCTACTGTCATCCACAACGCATCGCCGAGTTGGCAAAGCTAGCAGAAGCCGTTGCCAGCACGTTGGAATTAAATAGTCCTTACCGTCAGATCAGTGCCGCCGATTTTCGGGATGCCAGTGGGATGGGACGAAAACGAGCAATTCAGTTTCTGGAATTCTTCGACCGCGTAGGCTATACTCGCCGCCTGCGTGATGTGCATGTATTGCGAACCGATAGTCTCTGGCAGGCCGCGAACATGCAGTGATATGATAGATGCAGTAACCATGGAAGGCACACGTATCCGGTGGTGCGGGCGGGCTTCAAACCCGTCAGGGGATGTCAATCATTCTCTCGTAAGTTCGACTCTTACTGTCTTCCGCCAATTCTCAACAATAAATATCCGGGCAGTGATTTACCTAAACTAGCCTGGCTGGTTGCTGCTTTGTTGAGATATGCAAAATACCTCGCCTCTTTGCAAGAAGAGCGCATCACGCAATCTTTGCTCCATTGAAATATAAAGGAAGTTTCAAATGAAGGTTTTTGGCATTACTGGTCATTCCGGAATGGGTAAAACGACCTTGTTGGAACGCCTGATCCCCGAATTGCAACAGCGCGGATTACGGGTTTCACTGATCAAACACAGTCATAAAAATATCGATATTGATCACCCGGGAAAAGATTCATATCGCTTGCGCGAAGCAGGCTGCCAGGAAGTTTTGTTGATGGGAAACCGTCGCTGGGCCTTGATGCATGAGCTGACCGAACAAGCTGAGCCATCTTTAGCGTATCTGCTAACCCGCTTGCACGACTGCGACCTGGTGCTGATCGAGGGTTTTAAATCAGAGCAATTTCCAAAGTTGGAAGTGTGGCGTCCATCGATTGGCCGGTCACAATTAGGTGCAGACTGGCCGGGGATTAAAGCGATAGCTTCAGATGCAGAAGTCACGAATGCCATTTTCCCTGTACTTGATCTGAGCGATATATCAACAATCGCAGATTTTGTAGTACAGCATGCAAGTGAATTTGCAGAGTAAAAAAGTTTTAACAATAAAGAAGCAACGTCGCAACAATGCTGTAGCTAAGAAATTAAAGTCACGGCGTTGAAAAATTCGTATATTCAACAAAACCATTCTGACGACAAAAACTCACGAGCTTTAAACCCGCTTTGTTGGCAATATCAATTGCCAGACAAGTCGGCGCTGAAATCGTAGCGAGCATAGGAATCCCTAAACGCGCTGTCTTACGCACCAATTCATAGCTGGCGCGACTGGACATGAATACAAATCCAGCACGTAAATCCTGCTGTTTCATGACAAGATGGCCGATCAACTTGTCTAATCCATTGTGCCGACCCACGTCTTCAAAAACCTTGAGCACAGTACCATCAAAATCACACCAGGCGGCAGCATGCACACCACCAGTTTCTGACATCAGAAATTGATTCTGGCTCAATTCGTTCACAGCACGCGCAATCACTGGCGACAATAATTCTGGCAACGCCGTTATCTGCATAGGCTCAGGTTCCAGATCCAGTAACGCTAGACTCTCAATGCCACAGACACCGCATCCAGTTCTGCCAGAAAGTGAACGACGTCGCTCTTTGAGTTTGATAAACGCGCTTTGTGCAATCGTCAGCTCTACTTCTGCTGAAGCAGGAAACGGATGTACGGCAATATCGTAAATTTCTGATTTGGACTGGACGATACCCTCAGTCAGCGCAAAACCTATTGCCAACTCTTCCAGGTCTAGCGGTGTCGCCATCATGACTGCGTGAGAGATGCCATTAAACACCAGTGCCACCGGTGTTTCTTCCGCTACCTTATCGGTGGTCATTTGACGCTCAGTTCCCCGTTGTCTCAGAATGGGGCGCTGTTGATAACCAACTGGGAGGTCAAATTTTTCGGAATCCATGTGCATCTCACTTTGCTTAAATCAGTTGGAACGGATCATAGGTTTTCTTTAATAGTGCGCTGACATCGCCGCTATAGCATGGATTATAAACGCCATCCTCTAAGCTTGGATCTGTAGCGATCATTTCTAGCTTCCAGCTGGTATGTTTTTTGAATTTATGTTCGGCAATCATTTCTTGAAGCGGCAACCAGACAACGCGAGGCGCTCGCGTGTTGGAAAAATAGTAGGTAGCGCTGTTGTGGTCCGCAATGGTTTGCCATACGGTATGTGAGCCAAGGCTACCATCAGCCTTCATATTACCAGCAGGGACGGCGCAAATTGAAGCGATGCCTTTTGATTAGTTGCTGCGAATATAGTCAGAACCCATGACGCGGTTTCGTCCTGAGTTTTTTGCCGTATAAAGCCGTTGGTCAGCGACTTTGTACAATTGCGATAGACCAGCACCATCCATAGGCCAATTCGCGACGCCAATGCTGGCAGTGACCCGCAACTGATGCTCACCTACGTTGACCAAAGTCGCCGCAATACTTTCACGTAGCCGTTCTGCAATTTGGATTGCCATTTCTGACGATACCCCTGGAATGAGTAAGCAAAATTCTTCTCCTCCGAAACGAAATGCCCAATCGCCTCCCCGGCATATGTCTGTCATGAGTGTTGATACGGTCATGAGCACTTGATCGCCTGCATCATGACCATAGCTGTCATTAATAGTTTTAAATTTATCAAGGTCGAGCAACAACATGCCAATCAATGTTGGCTGACCGCGCTGCCCTTTGGTTAATTGCTGAAAGATAGAGTCCAGATGCAGGCGATTGTGCAATCCAGTCAGCGAATCCGTCTCCGCCAATTTTTGCAGTCTGCCGACCATGGATGCTCGTTTTGCTTCAAACACATGCGACATCGCCCAAATACTGGCGGCACAAGAGCCAAGATTGATCAGCGCATTCCGTGTTACGTCGGGAGCTGGCAGATATAGACGCCAAATTAACAGCCCCATTCCAGCCACTAAATAAACGACACTAAAAATAAATCCCGTACGTAGGCCCATGAGTAAATAGGACAGCACTGGAATGAAACATAACCAATTAAATAAAAAGCTGCGGGTGGTCTGATTGAAGATGCCGATCAAAATCGTATTAAAACAAAAGAATAGTAATACTGCCGACCATCTTGTCAGATTCGGCGTCTTCTGATGAATGACCAGCATACCAATTGCCATGCCAACCAGGCTTACCTCTAACAAGCCATAAAGTAAATTGCCAGCTTTAAACTGGGTAGTAGAGGCCAAACTGCAAAAAAGAATAATGACGACCAACAAGACTCGCAATATGGTGCGTCGATACTGTAGTTCGTCTTCCCACAGTTTAGGTTTATTCATCGTGATATGAGCTCCATATTGGGCGCCAGTATTGAATAAGAACGAATGCAATGGCATTCCCTCGCCCTACGCTAGCTAAGCTAAGCGCACTAGAGTTCAACAGCTATTTTTCTTTTCGATAAGTTGGAATGTAACCGTAATGCTGCTTAAGAACAAACCACAAATGAAGAGAATGAAAATTTACCGCGCAAGCATTATGGGTCTTGCAATTAGTTTGCGTCAAGCAAGAAACTAGGTATATATTTGCAATGCACTTTTATCATGTAACTCCTCAGGCGGCAATAGTATTTTTAGGCATAAAAAGACTTATTTCATATGCCAGCCGCATCTGCGAATTCTTGTAATCACACACATTGACCAATCAAAAGCAGAAAATTCCTCGTTGTCTTGATTTGCGGAGTATTTGCAAGTTTGTATGACTCGATTTGCGAACGAAGCTTAAGTTAATATAGAAACAAGCAATGACTGCTTGAAAAATTAAGCTATTTTTTTCGGCAATCATTGCCAGTTCAAGCTTGGATACTCAAGAGTAACAAATGAATGCTTTTAGTTTCGTTGCACCTGTGCAACGAAAATTTGTTACTGAACTTAAGCTGTATCCACATTTTTTTATATTCAAAATCATCGTTTCAGGTGTCAAGGAGTCGACGAAGATTGAACTTTCGTTGTGCTGAACCGAGTCATCCATTGCATAAATTTGGCACCCGGAAAATTCTCAAAAGCGATGGACTGAATAGGTGTTAAGGGATTTTTTTCTCAATAAAAAATTTGCAAATAACATTAATCGACTCCGAAGGAGTTTCATTTTTCAGCGCGAAAAGTGCAATTTCAGGAAATAAAACGCAACATTGTAAAAAATGAAAGATGTATTTAACTGGTATTGCTGAGTGCAGTCATATCTGTGAGGTTACGCAAGTACTTTGCGCCTCGCCAGTTTGTTTGAATTGATGAAAATTGAAACGTCGAACATCATTCGATATGTTGATTTCTGGATTTTTGAACATATGATTTCAATACAAGCTTTTATATCGATGCCAAAATCTGTTGCTGACAGGTGGTGGTATTGACTTAAAAAAATAATCATCACCAGCTTAACGAAAATGGTGGTCGCATTTGATCTCATTTTGACTGAAAAATATTCATAGAAGAGTTTTTTAAAATCTCACTATTTGAAAATGAATCGACGATCATAAATGCATTTAATTTTCCCATTTTTCGATTTCATAAAAGTCTCTCAATAATCTTTTTCTTGAATTAAAAGTTCGTTTTTTTTGAAAAGTTCGAAATCAATATTTCTATACTTTTTTGAATATATATTTTAAGTGAAGCAAAAAGTAGTGATGGCTTTTACTTACAACTATTCGAATTTTGATACAAACGGCGCTGAATGCCTTTTCAAAATTCGACTATCTTCCACTTCAATAAATTTTTTGATGATTCTAAAAAATTGACCAAAATTTTTTGATAAATATCTCCCGATAGCCATGTAGTCGACGCATTACAAAACGAACTTGCAACTGACATTTTAGCTGCTTGGGGGCGCGTTTCATCCGCAAAAAAAATAGAGAGATTTTTAGCGTCGAAAATTGGAATGCTTGATTGATGAATTTAATTTTTTTCAAAAAAACAGCGCGTAGCTTCTTCATCGTATTTCGGTTTTTATGTACGAAGATTTTCAGTGTTTTTCCAGAAAATTTTTTTGTAGTACAAGTTCAAATCAGAATTTATTTTTTGAGAAATCAATCAAAGACGTGTTTAACAACGCTTAAGTTAAGGGGAGCCAAATCAGAAAAAATTTGAAAATAAGGATAAGACATTCGAGCAGTATTTCAATGTTATGCAAATCAAAAACGCTATTTTGTGAGGACCTACTAATGAAGTTGATTACTAAAGCTGTATTTGTACTAGGAAGTTGTGCTTTGGCTGGATGCGGAGGTGCCGGATCAGGCGTTACTTCTACCGGTCAAAGTACACCTACATCGTCAGTTCCTGCTGCACCCATTTCTTCTACACAACCTGACAAAGTCAGTACTGGGGGGATTTTACTGTCGACTATAAAAGTAAATACGACAGGCTGCAGCCCAGCTTGGGTTGATGGCAGTAGCTATTCTGCAGGTACGCAAGTGAGTTTTAACGGAGCAAACTACACAGCTCTCGTTACACAAACTGACTATCTAGGTGCTGGTTGGAATCCGAGTGTAGGGAGCCTCTGGTCGTTAGTTGGCGTGTGCTCAAGTGGCGAACTTCCACCAACAACGACGCCACCGATAACGACGCCGCCTGTGACGCCGCCCACGACAATACCGCCAGTTGGTGCAAGTTGCAATACAAGTTGGAGTGCATCAACGGCTTATAACGGCGGCGCAAAAGTAAGTTATTCCGGGATAAATTACCAGGCAAATTGGTGGACTCAAGGGGATAATCCTGCGACCAGAAGTGGAGTAGCTGGTAGTGGTTTGCCATGGGCAGTATTGGGAAGCTGCAATGGTGGAACTCCACCAACAACGCCACCAACAACGCCACCAACAACGCCACCAACGACTCCACCAACCACTCCACCAACCACTCCACCAACCACTCCACCAACGACGCCACCACCAACAGCAACACCGGGTTTCGTTTTTAGCCCATATAAAGACGTCACCATCAACCTTAATTGGAACACAAACGTATTAACAACAGCAGTAACGGGCAAAGCACAGCCATTGCTCAACGTTATTCCCAATAAACTGGGCGCCTTGACCTTGGCTTTTGCGACGGGTGAATGCGGTGCAGAATCTTGGGGTGGGCTCAGTGGGGATACATTGGCGCAAGCTAATATACCTGCACTGGTCGCTGCTGGAAAAAAATATATTATTTCAACCGGTGGCGCAGCTGGAGCATTTACATGTGCGACAGATAGCGGATTTACCCAATTTATCAATCGATACAACAGTGCCACTCTGATTGGTATCGACTTTGATATTGAAGCAGGACAATCTAACGATGTCATTAATAACTTAATCAGCCGAGTCAAGGCTGCCCAGGTTAAATTCCCATCACTACGCTTCTCATTCACCATTGCTACACTGGGTTCAAATAGTGGGCAAGACCTGGGCAGCGCCGGTATCACCGTGATGAATGCCATTAAAGCCGCTGGACTGAGCAACTATTACATCAACCTGATGGTGATGGATTATGGTTCGTCGTTGACGTCTAATTGCGTATTAGGATCCAACGGAAAATGTGATATGGGGCAGTCAGCAATTTCTGCAGCAATCAATTTGCATAATAATTGGGGTGTTCCATTTAAGCAGATTGAACTCACTCCCATGATCGGTGGTAACGACACAACTGATGAGGTTTTCAGTATTGCCAACGTCACGGCAGTATCTCAGTTTGCTTTGCAGAACCAATTAGCAGGCGTGCATTTTTGGTCTATAGATCGGGATGTCGATTGCGCACCTGGCTATGCTTCTCCAGTATGTAATAGCTATGGACAAGCTGGTACATTGGGATTTACCAATGCATTTATAAGTAATCTGGGCATGTGACGTTAAAGTAGGACGATGAAGTAATGAGACAGCGCATCAACATGCGCTGTCTCATTTTACGCGGGGCCGTAAAACCCAGCATCACCATGATTTTGAACGAGCATATTTTATCGTTCAGTTTTCTGAAATTCTTTATTTTTTTTCATGGATGATTCGTTGGTTTCAATCGTACTTTATTGAATGAACTCATGCCTCCTCAAAGCCAGCCAACTCTGCAAGGTGCTCTTGCACAACGATTTGCAATTCGGCTAATTTGATTCTTAGTCTCAGATCACGAGTTATTCCATCAATACCACGACCAAATCACACCGGAACTGACCGGCGACGATGCGCCAATAAGGGCTCAATTGTGGGATAAAGGTCTAACCACCTACATTAGCTAACGAATGAATCATAACAGCACCGAAGCTCAGGTATTTATGTCGGCGACCATGGCAGAAGCTACAAAATCGATTCTAAAAAAGATTGCACAAGAATTGTTAGATAATGCTGATTCCAAAGGAAAACATGAATATGCTGCCTTTTTGAATAAGTTTGGACTAACCAGTTTCACTCAAGCAAATTGAATTCATCAGTAGTAGCACTGCACTCGAATTTTATGATTGATCGCGAGAATAAATGAGCTGTATTCTCCGAATTTCTGGTAATAGCCTAGAAATTAACGCGATGGTCTTACGGTATCAACTTGTCGCAAATCGAATATGGAGAAAAGGTGAACCTCGGTCATTGAAAGGAAGCACTTATACTGAAATTTCCAATGATGGCTATTTTTATAATGTTAAGTAACCATTGAGTGCTTTTTTTGAAAAACTCAATCATGAGAGACGCTATCTTCGTGTTGCTAATGAATGTATTTAGACTCTCTCATTTGGACGGCAGCGTCCCTTTGTCCTAACTTTAACGCCATGTCTACGGATATTTTTTTTGCCAAAACGGATGATGCTAGCCGCCCCATGTTATTTCCAATTGAGGCAAATTCAGGAATTTCGACAAATTGGATTCCGATATAAGGGCGAGGTGTCAGCGTCGCATTATTGATATCGTCCTCATTAATTGCTCTGAAAACTGCATCCGCAAAGGGTGCAACTGCACGATAATGCATTTCTTCATAAGTGGAGGAACGGGTACCTGGAGGAATATTGATCCAACCATACTTTTTTGCGACAAGTTGTATATATTCCCTTGAAGTAGCCCATTCGATAAATTTCATTGCTTCAGCCGATGTTTTCGACGACTTCGGAATAGCAAGGGCCCAAGTCCATAACCATTTTGACCCTGTCGCTAGACGGAACACTGGCGCGCGTACAAAACCAATTTTATCAGCAACTTTTGATTGTTTAGGATCTAGGAGTGCGCTTGCGAAGACGGTTGCATCAATCCAAATGCCACAGTGCCCCCCTTGGAAAAGGGTGAGGTTTTTCGCATAGTCTTGTTCTTCGGGTTTAGGTGGGCCGTACAACGTTAGCAACTCTATGTACGTCTGAAGTGCCAATCTCCATTCTGAGGTATCAATCGTTGGATTCCATCTTTCATCAAACCAACGCCCACCAGCGGAATTTACCATCGTCGTTAGTAAAGCCATATTGGCACCCCATCCAGGATCGCCACGTAGGCAAATGCCATAAATCTGTTTTTCAGGAGAGTGGATAGCTGCTGCAATCCTTTTTATGTCATTGTATGTTGGTGCTTCAGGCATGCTGAGCCCAGCATTTGCTACAAGGTCCTTCCGATAATAAGTCATAGAACTTTCTGCATAAAATGGCAGCGCGTATAAGTTATTATCGAGAGATAGCATATGCCGAACTGGCTTGATTACATCTTCAATGGCATATTGAGGTGACAGATTTTTAAGCGGTAATATCCAGTTGTTTTTAGCCCAAATTGGTGTTTCGTACGCACCGATGGTCAGAATATCGTACTGCCCATCCGATATAGCCAAGTCCGACAATAGACGCAAGCGCAGTGTTTTTTCATCTAATACTCTCCAATCAAAGCTGATATCTGGATGCTTTTTTTGGTACTCCACTGATAGTTTTTGCAGTGTAAGCATTGATGCTATTTTTAATGTGCCTATGGTAAGAATGGTGTTACCTCTCGCAGGCAAGATAGCTGCACTTAAGCCATGGTCATACATAATTTTGTAAAGAGTGCCATCCTTTTTTAATATTTGCAGACCATGATTAAATTCCTCTTTTAATTGACCTGTTTTTGAAGATGATTTGGGAAAACCAATGTAGAAATTATTGGTCGAAAAAGAGGTAAATATCTCCAATTGATTAATATATTGTGGGCGTTGTTCCGCTATTAAATCTCCCGCTGTCAATTTGTCTAGTAGCATAAAATCGAGCTGGTTCGTCATTAGCATATCCAGTCCTTCGAGGTCAGAGTTTACGATAATTTTTTTCGATTGGTCCGCGTAAACTAGCTCAGGAGGTATGGCTGCTTTATTGGTAAAACCAACTCGGTATTCGGAAATATTTTTTAATAATCCAGATTTATCTGTTTTGTTGGCTCTTGTATCTACAAACTTAGAAGCAGTTTTTTTCATTAGTACGAAACGACCGGCGGGGAAGGAATTTGAAAGAAGAAAATCAGCTTCACTGACATTGCCAGAGTATATGGCTAAATATCCATCCGATTCGCCCTGCATTGCCATTTGATTCGCACGAGCAAGTGGAAAGAAGTTGATCTTTACCTTGTAGCCTACGCGACTGTAAGCCTCGGTCACAACCTGTGCAGCGTATCCGATATTAGGTAAATCTTTTCCTAAATATGGTGGCTGTTCAGCAGCGGACAGAATAATTTCTTTTCTGTTTGTGTTGATGTCACCGGCAACAACTTGTTTATTTAAGTGGGTGGTAAGAAACGTCAATAATATTATCGTAAGAAAAGTTCTCATAGGTACTTCTCCGTTTCCACAACATCTTTCATCTTAGCATTGAATTTTTTATTGTCTAAGTAAATTGGGTATGCATGCTGTTTATAGTAAAGACCACTAACCTTGGAGAAGCATCTCCTTATTTAAAAACTCACTATGTTCATCATGGTGTAGATGGTGAGCCAGATCGCAAGCAGGCATTCTTCCATAGACCTGTATTACCACTTCTGAGCGGCTAAGGCGATTAACCTAAAGCAACAACGAACGTCGGACGAGTTTAAATGGCAACGTCAATCAAAGAGACGTTGACGCATTTGCCATTAAGATAGGGGAAGAGAGATTAACTCTTTAGGGTGCAAGACAAAAAATTGACTTAAATTCATGCACGTGTGGGTATGACGCTTATTTTGTACAACCTTATACTGAAAAGCAATATTAAAAAGCGAGAAACCAATCAAGCCTGTCTTCAAATTTCTTTTGAATTAGTGCGCGCTCGCTTTTGGCGCGTATCAAGGCCTCAACACAATATTGGTCGAGGCGGAGTAGGGTGGCTTCTAAAGTGGACCCACAAAGCCAGACAAGAGTTTAAGGAGTACCCTGCAAGAAGCTAAGCAACGAAAGCAGGCGATGAGCGAACTCAAAAGAAACAGTTTTAGCGGGCAACAAAAGGCCAAAGTGGCTCTGGAGGCAGTACGAGGTCTCAAGACGATCAATGAGATTGCCCAAGAGCACAATGTGCATCCGACTCAAGTCAGACAATGGAAGAAAGAGCTGGTTGATCAAGCTGCACTCTTTTTTGATGCCAAGCGTGGTCCCAAACCAGTTGATGCTCAAAGTGACCCAGAGCGGCTGTACGCCAAGATAGGTCAACTGAACATGGAACTCGATTGGCTCAAAAAAAAGTCCGGGATCAGCCGGTAGAAGATCGTCAGGCATGGGTAGTGTCTGATGAGCATATCGGATTGACGGTGCAATGCAAATTGGCTGGTGTAGCCAGTGCCACTTATTACGACAAGAAACAGCGGCAACAGCAGAAAGTTGATGAAGCCGAATTAGTTTTGCTGGACCTACTTGATACCGAATACACCAGGCATCCGTTTTACGGTAGTCGGCGCATGACGGTCTGGTTACGTTTGCTGGGATATCTGATCAATCGCAAACATGTCCAGCGACTGATGCAAAAGTTAGGGTTAGCAGGTATGGCTCCAGGCCCCAAGACCAGCGTTGCGCATCCGGGACACAAGATTTACCCTTATTTACTGCGTGGTTTGCCAGTGATCCGGCCGAACCATGTGTGGAGTGTCGACATAACCTATGTTCGGCTGGCGAGGGGATTTGTGTATTTGGTCGGCATCATGGACTGGTACAGTCGCAAGGTGTTGTCATGGCGATTGTCGAATACGATGGATGCAGGGTTTTGCGTGGACTGCCTGGAAGAAGCAATCAGGCACTATGGAAAACCAGAGATATTTAATTCGGATCAGGGATCGCAATTTACCAGCGATAGTTTTACTAAGGTTCTGCTGGACCGCGACATAAGGATCAGCATGGATGGTCGAGGTCGAGCGTTGGACAATATCTTTGTAGAACGGCTGTGGCGCAATGTGAAGTACGAGGACATCTACTTAAATGGTTACGCTACGGTGCCGGAGCTGATGCTTGGTTTAACGAAATACTTTATGTTTTACAACGAAGAACGCCCACATCATGGTTTGGGCTATCAAACGCCGAATTCAGTGTATCGGACGGCAACGGGTGGCGGCGCACTCATTGCGGATAAATTTAGCGACGCGAGTAAGGAGTCCTGTGTTTCGCTACGCTCCACACAGGATTCCTTACTCACAGAGGCAGAACAACCGGGACAGCGCGGTGCAGCTGTTATAGAAGCAGAGAATGTTTCTTAAACTAAGCAGATATTTGTCTGGACAGATGGGTCCACTTTATTCCTTGCATAGCTCGGCGATGGATTCTTCGTCACTAAAGGCCTGTTTGTAGGGGCGTTTACTTGATAAGGCATCGTACACGTCTGCAATTGCAACGATCCGGCTCTCAATGGGTATTTGCTCAAGCGTTAAATCCTCAGGGTAGCCAGACCCATCGCCGCGCTCGTGGCGAAATGCGACGATGTTACGCATTACCCGGAATGCCAGATCGGATTCAAGCTCCAGCGCCGTATTCATCTTGTCGATAATTTGCATGCCAATTTCGACATGTGAACGCATTACATACCACTCATGCTCTTCCAGCCTTCCTGGTTTTAGCAAAATATTATCTGGAATGCCGATTTTCCAATATCGTGAAGCGGCGCAAACAGAAAAACGTATTCAATGCGAGGTATCTGCCCTAGCAATAATTGCTAAGGCAGAGGGCCAATTTTTCCATTGCCTTTCGAGTTAATGGCGTCGTGGGAATCGTGTCGTGAGCTTGAAATCCTTAATGGCAAGTCTTGAATTTCCGCTACTTAAGTTCAAACACATTGTCCAGTGAACTCGCATTTTATCGATAACAATTATTTGATTATCGTGTGTTTAATATACCCAAAGCCCGTAGCTTTAATTGAACTTTGGATGCCGACGCAAAACGAATATTGACCTGAAGGAGGGAGACTATTTTTTGCGACTCACGTGAATAATTGCAAATTAGGATCAGGATATCGATATCCGAGAGCGACAATTTATGTCGCACGGAAATTCAAGCTGATGCTCAGGTATTTTCAATGATAAGCTCACTGACAATCTGAGTAGCCTGCGTTGATAACACAAGTTCAAGCGCCATTTGCGCCCTGGTCATTCCCACAAATAGTTTTCTTTTCTCTTTCTGAGTTAATTCACTAAAATCAATTTCACTCAGGATCACAGCGGGAGAGCTTTGTCCTTTGTAGCGGTACACGGATTCAACCATTAATTCGCCGTCTGTCCAGATTGGATCTCCATCGCGGGTATAGTCGCCAGTAAATTGTCGGATGTGGTGCTTACCGATACGTTCTGCTGTTAATATCTCAGAGCGCTCTCTGCCGCATGCGGTAAGCACTACAATGTCATTCAGAGCAAAGCCTTGCGCTAGTAAATTATTGACCGCCGCTTCAGTCTTATTGAGAAGCTGTCTGCGATCGCCGTATTCATGAAAGGTAGGTAATTCCCCTTTGAATGGGTTTTTACTTTGTATTGTTCTGCTGGTTAATCCCAGAGTGTTAATGACATCACAAATTAGCTTGGGGCTGCGAAAATTGTCTTGGCATTCGATTTCTACTGCGCCCGGAATATCGAATTCTGAGCGCTTGTAGAGTCGCTGATCATCATCTTGCAGAATAAAGAGCTTGCCGTCTTCCTTTAACTGCGATGCCAGGCTTTCCAACCATTCAGCTTCAAAATCCTGAGCCTCGTCTATGATTAGTAAATCAAATTTTTGTGGAAAGTCCTGGCTATCATTCAGATAGTTTGCGGTTGCCTGCTCGAAGAATTTTGTTTGCGTGAAATCTGGCTCCCCGTGATGTCGACGGAAATGTTCGACGCAGAGCTCATCAAAATTTGAAACCAATGCTCTGGAAGGCGCAATAGGACGTAGGTGATCCGCTAATGTACGGTTATAGCAAATATAGGCGACGGACTCTGATCTGGCTAATGCAGAATTCAATAAGTTAAGTGCAAGTTGCGTTTTTCCAGAACCTGCGGTTGCATGGATTTTATAAATGCCTGTGGGGGACGTAATTCTTGGAACCCAAGTTGCGAGGCCATCGGCCAATTGCCTTACTGTCGATTGCAACTGATTTTTGAGTACGCAGATATCGACGTTGACTCGAAACTCGTTGTGCAAAAATCGTTTAAGCATCGCTATGTCAGAGCATCTCTTGCCTGAGGATAAAAATTCTCTGACGTAAATACCTAAATGATCGTAGCGACTTGCATCAATAATTCTATCCTTGGGTATCGAAATTGGTTGTTCACCTGTGAGCGTGCAGTCCGGTATGACCAGACAGGTACTGATGTAAGTGTCGATACCAATCTCATTTAAGCGGGTTCTGAATGCACCATACTGATACCGGCATTGCCTCCCAACATCATGCGTCTTATCGGAGTAGATTTTATAGAGACCACCATCCCGTGAAACCACATCACCAGCTTTTACCTCGATCAGTAATATCTGTCCATGAGGTGCTAAAACTAGAATATCAATTTCCGTAAACTGATCAGCATCAGCGGCTATCGTGTGTAGCGGGATGCTATGAAAGATTTCGTAATTATCTGGAAGTGACTGCTGCAATCGCTCGATGACTTCTAATTCACGAAAAAGACCGCCATTTTTTCTGACTGAGGGAAGGGCGCTAGGAGTGATGTTTGCCATAACAAGTCATGTGGATGATGTGCTTGTTATGATGCCATGTGTTTTGATATTTTGTCTATTAATTAAGATCAGATTATTCTGATTTCTGGAAAATATTTTTTGCTTTGTGACGTGGTTTTGATCAATCTCAATTCCGAGTTTATCAATAGTTTTTGGGTACCGATCTTAGAAAACTAACTCACCGATTCAATTAAATTCGAATGCGCAGACGGTGTGCGACGTAGGCTGTCGCAAGCTTACTTTATTCTTCGCAGGTAGCATTTTTTCAAATTGCCATTGCAATATTTACTTCGAATTATTGACATCACAGGGACGCATCATGGGAAACAATACCTCACCACTAGTAAGCCTGTTAGCTTTTTCAATCACCTTCGCTGCTGGAATATTGAGTGCCATTGCAATTAAAAAGTACGTTGAATGGGAAAAGCATCGCGACTAAAAAAATATTAACTGATTTCTTATTCGGAGCATCGCTTCTTGTCTAGCTCAGAGGTCGAATTTACTCACTCTCCCCATTCTTTTTAAAAGTTAATTGATCATGCCAGTCATTATTCGCACACCTGAAGAAATTTTGCGCGCCGAAAAGAAAGACCTTTACTTCATTCGCTTTAATCAAAATAATTTTGAAAAGGCTCAAAACGAGTTGATCCGTTGGTTGGACAAGCATATACCCACTTCGTTATACGAAAAGATGGCGCCATCCGAACATTCTGGTTTTATCTCTGGCTATTTGGGGGATCTTCGTATCGATTTTACTGAAGCAGATTTGGACACGTTTTGCAAACAATGGGAAACGCCTGAGGGAAAAAGCCTGGACAAGCGTTTTCAGTGCTTTTTTAAGCCCTACAAGGATTGGTTTGACGGCATTAGCCAGTACGCACCCCTTCGAACAAAACCATGCGGCACAGGTCTTTTCGTTTGGTGGGATACGCCTTCAGGCTTTATCTATCATCAGATAAACCAAGATATTGCACGAGAGCAGGAAATTGATGTACATCCCTTAAGTCCAAAAGATCTTTGGTTTCAAGCAGTTCAACTGTGGCCTGAGCTATCGACACTCGATTCGGGAGAACTGTTCTACGGTCATAATTATTTCGATCATGAGGGCGTCGCTAACCTCATCTACGATCATGACGTTTTCTTTGATGAAGTTCAGTTCTTGCCAGAGCGCCGTCAAGCCTTATTGGATTGGTTTAATTTGCCAACGTCCACCATATTCAATGAGTTTCAATGGTAAATAAAATCATTGGGATAAATTAGATTTTGGAATTGAAGTCTATGAAATTTCATTCAATGATTTCGACTCTATCTTTGCGACAAATTATGTCGCAAAGATAAAAAAAATAATATTCATCTGGGCGAATCTCAGCGACATGATTTGTCGCTGCCGCATTCAATAATGTCTCTATCCAAACGAGATGTGATCGCCAGAAATACAGCCATCGCATTACGGTTAATTTTTCATGACAGAGGCAATCAAGATGGGTCAAGAAAATAATCGACGCTACGCAATCGAAGGCGCACACGTGATTGACACGCAAACGCATCAGCAAATTTATATCCGTGCTTTATTAGATGTGGGGTGTTATGAATATGTGAGTTCCAATCTCCCCTGCTCCGAACGACTTAAGATCATCAACGCGATTGGCGAGCAACAAGCAATTGCCATGATGAGGGCGATCTGTGAATCAAAGGGGAGGGCATTTGATGAAGAAAAAGATGGGCGCCTCAACATCAAAATTCTGAAAATGTTGGCTGAGAGTAATTACTGAATAAGAGTGAATTCCGATGGCGATCAATTTATTTTCTTAATCGTCATCTCAATGACATTTGAAAATGTAATAATGGTAACTAGTTGTAATTTTTGCTTATTTTAAAATATATGTCCGAAACAGTTTTGCGCCAGATAGAGTGCCTCAAATTATTATCGAAAGATAGAACCCGCAGTGCTAATGAGATACACAAAGCACTCGAAGACCGTGGATTTAAAACGTCTAAACGGACGGTCGAACGCGATTTACAAATGCTGTCTGGCAGTGTTGGCATTATTGCCGACGAGGAACAAAAACCTTTCGGCTGGAAATATAGCAAAGATGTAGCGCTCAGTCTGATGCCTGGTTTAAGTGAAGCTGAGGCATTGAGTTTTCTGTTGCTCAAGCAGTTTGCTAGCCGGCTACTACCAAGCAGCATCGAAGATGATCTGGAATTTTATTTCAAGAGTGCAGCAAAATCTTTAACGGAAAACGTATCCAAGAGTGCTGTGCGTACTTGGCCAAACAAAGTTCGTACCGTAGAAACTAGCCTGGCGTTGCAACAACCAAATAATGATCCTGTTGTTCAGAAGGAACTTTATAACGCCTTGTTCAGAAGTAAGCAAGTAGAGATAAGTTACCGACCTGCTGGCAAGCCAGAAGCAAGAAGCTATTCGCCAATTAACGTATTGGGCCTGATAGAACATGGCGCAGTGATTTACGTCGTTGCCAATTTTGAAGGCTACGACAACATCCGCTTGCTCGCCCTGCATCGCATTCGCAAAGTCAAGATGCTTGACACCGCAACCGTTACGCCACCCGGATTTAATCTCGATGAATACATTGCCAGCGATGGTATGGGCTTTGGTGGAGACGGTAATGAAATTCAATTAGTCCTACGCTTTTACGATGGTGCCGGTTACGCATTGCGCTCTATAAGTTGGTGAGCAAGCTGTTACGTAGTTATGCCAATATTGCTAATGAGTTGCGTGCTGCAGGGTTTAGTGTTGAAGAGATCACACAAATCAAGATCGACGTCGTCCATTACGAAAAAATGCGCGATGAGGTGAAACTAGCTAGTGGCGATTACCTCGATATGAAGCGTTTTGAGCCTGCGATGCGCCACTTGCTAGACATGTACATCCGTGCAGAAGGGAGTGAAAAACTCATTGATTTTGAAGAGCTAGGCTTAATCCAATTGATTGTTGAAAAAGGTAACGATGCCCTGGAAGAATTGCCTGACGGCATCAAGAGCAATCCGGAAGCCATGGCGGAGACGATTGAAAACAATATGCGTAAAACCATTATTGATGAAAATCCTGTTAACCCAAAATATTATGAGCGGATGTCAGAGTTATTAGATGCCATCATTGAAGAGCGACGCAATCAAGTCATTAATTATCAAGAATACTTAGAGAAAATAAAAAGTCTCGCTCGAAAAGTGTTAAGGCCACAGGGCGACGCGAAGAACCCTTATCCCACCAGTATTGATACCCAAGCCAAGCGTGCTTTGTTTGACAATCTTGAAAGTGACGAAGTGTTGGCCAATAAAATAGACGCCGCGATTCGCTATACGAAGAAAGCCGATTGGGTTGGCGATCGTTTTAAAGAGCGAGAAATCGCTAATGCAATTCGCGAAGAAGCAGCGGGTTACAATGTCGATATCGCGGCAGTGTTAGAGCTGGCGAAAAACCAACGTGACTACCAATGATTTTTTTAGGCTGATATTGTGGGCAGGATAATAGACGAAAGCGCTACGGAGAGCTATTTGGTGATCCGTGATATGGAAATTCAAGTCATTCGTAAGACCATTAAAAATTTTCACCTCGCTGTCTTACCCCCATATGGCAAGGTTCGCGTTGCTGTCCCCCATCATGTGACTGATGAGCGCGTACGACTGGCGATTATTTCAAAACTAGCCTGGATCCGCAGGCAACAAGCCGATTTTAATCAGCAACCGCGTCAGACCGAGCGTGAAATGATCAATGGCGAAAGCCATTACTTATGGGGGCGGCAGTATCGCCTGGAAGTGATTGAACAAGTCGGCAAGCACCGGATTGAAGTAAAAGGAAAAAGTAAGCTCCGTCTTTATGTACAAGCAGGTACCTCCGCTGATAACCGGCTTGTGGTGTTGAATAACTGGTACCGCGAGCAACTCAAGGTTAAGATCGACGAACTCATTGAACATTGGTCGCCGATAATAAAGCGCAAACCTAAAAGTTGCGGTATTCGGAAAATGAAAACCAAATGGGGGAGTTGCAATATTGAAACCAAGCGAATTTTATTCAACCTCGAACTCGTTAAGAAGCCCCCTGAATGCCTGGAATACATTCTGGTTCATGAGCTAGTCCATTTATTGGTGCGCCATCACAACGAGCGCTTCCGGAAGCATATGGATACATTCCTGCCAAAGTGGCGTGAGCACCGGAACTTGCTCAATACATTGCCATTGGCGTATGAGGATTGGCAATATTAAGAGCCTGTAAATAAATTTGTGTAAATGTCCACGGTCTATTAACCTCTGAAGAGGAATTTACCGATGGACATTGTAATGGATAGAGAGAAACTTAAAGCGTTGGCAAAAGAGCTTGCCAAGGACA
>NZ_JACOFV010000026.1 GCF_014284255.1 Cognatundibacterium jejuense | reverse complement strand
GTTGTGTTCGTTTGCAGCAGAGAAGCGAGATTATGCAGCACTTTATTTACCCTGTCAACTCCCTGATTGCTTTTGCTGTTCTTTCTGGTGAAACATGTCGCTTTCGCGTCATTTCTACCTGATCAAACCGCCGGAGTTACCTGGCTGCTGCCTTCTTCTTGCTTCCCGTTTTAGCGGGAGGCGAACTATAGCAAAGTTCGCCCCATGAAAGCAAGGGAATATGAAAATAATTTAGATTGTTATTGATTTTTAAACGCCGCAGGACGTTTTTCCATAAACGCTTTCATGCCTTCTTTTTGATCTTCCGTTCCAAAGCTCGCCTGGAATAAACGCCGCTCGAAATGCACGCCTTCGGATAAAGTTGTTTCGTATGCGCGGTTCACGGATTCTTTGATCATCATAATGATAGGCAAAGACATGCCAGCAATCGTATTGGCTGCGGTCAACGTTTCTTCCATTAATTTATCCAATGGAACAACACGTGAAACCAAACCTGCACGCTCTGCTTCGACCGCATCCATCATACGAGCAGTCAGGCACATGTCCATGGCTTTGGATTTTGAGATAGCACGTGGCAAACGTTGCGTACCACCAGCGCCAGGCAAAGTACCCAATTTGATTTCTGGTTGACCGAACTTCGCATTGTCAGCGGCAATAATGAAATCGCACATCATCGCTAATTCACACCCACCACCCAAAGCGTATCCTGCAACCGCGGCTATCACTGGCTTACGAATCTGACGAATCGTTTCCCAATTGCGAGTGATATAGTCCTCTTTATAGGTATCCATGAACGTGTAGTTCGCCATGGCAGCAATATCAGCGCCAGCGGCAAAAGCTTTTTCACTGCCGGTGATCACGATACACTGGATCGCTTCATCTTTATCGAAGCTCTTCAAAGCGTGACCTAATTCAGTCATTAATTGATCATTCAGGG
Organism: Cognatundibacterium jejuense; assembly: GCF_014284255.1. GTDB lineage: Bacteria > Pseudomonadota > Gammaproteobacteria > Burkholderiales > Burkholderiaceae_D > Undibacterium > Undibacterium jejuense. The sequence continues at coordinate 31,220 of NZ_JACOFV010000026.1, read as the reverse complement.
CATTCAATGCCTTTGGACGATTTAAGGTAATTAAACCAACTTTATCTTTGGCTTCTACAATGATGCATTCGAATTCCATAAATACTCCTATATAGTGTGTGATAAGTACGTGCTGAATTATTTGCTATTTAATCGGCGATTTAATCCGCTACTACCGATAACTCAATTTAATATCTGAACTAAAGATACTCGATATGTCTGCAATGTTAATACTGGTACTGGAAGCTGGCTTTGCTTTAGGTCTGTTGATTTTCTTCGTTTGGTGGACCATGTTTTCTGGTCGCAAACCGGAACAAACAAATAAAATACGACCAAAACGTAAGCCTACAAACAAAAAGCCTGAATAAATCAATGCAGGGTGCGTGGCAGCGATAAGACAAATTCGGGTATTTCAGCCTCAAAACGATGCCCATCTTCAGCGACACAGAAATACTCCCCCTTCATACTACCTTGCGGGGTTTTTAATGAACTGCCACTGGTATATTCAAAACTTTGCCCCGGCGGTAAGAAGGGCTGATGCCCGACGACACCCAGACCTTTCACTTCTTCCACTTGATTCTTAGCATCAGTAATGACCCAGTGGCGTGAAATGACTTGCGCGGCGACAGTGCCTGTATTTTTGATTGTAATTGTGTAAGCAAACACAAAATTGTCCTGCGCAGGATCAGACTGTTCCTGTAAATATTTAGTCACTACGGTGACGCTCATTTCGTATGCTGCCATGTTTGCCCCTATTGGCTCTTTGATACCGATCATGATCGGCGTTGATACAAACTCATTTGTTGTTGCCATCTATGTTTTAAAATGCATTTTGTGCATCTGACAGCAAAACACCATTGTGCCAGAGGAATGCTGAGACGGCACGAGAGACGCAAGGTAAAATAGCATATCTTCCATCTGCACGACCTACACTATGACTACCTACCGCATTGCCCCTAGTATTCTTTCCGCTGATTTTGCCCGCTTGGGTGAAGAAGTACGCAACGTTGTCGCTGCCGGCGCGGATATGATCCACTTCGACGTGATGGATAATCATTACGTTCCTAATCTGACCATCGGCCCATTGGTATGTGAGGCCATCCGCCCGCATGTGCAAGTGCCTATCGATGTACATCTGATGGTGAAACCTGTTGATCGTATCATTCCGGATTTTGCTAAAGCTGGGGCAAATATCATTACTTTCCATCCAGAGGGTTCTGAGCACATTGATCGCAGCTTGCAATTAATCCGCGACCACGGTTGCAAAGCAGGTCTGGTGTTAAATCCAGCCACCTCGCTCAGTGTGCTCGAACACGTGATGGATAAACTCGATATTATTTTGCTCATGTCAGTCAATCCGGGCTTTGGCGGTCAGTCATTCATTCCGCACACTCTAAAAAAAATCGCTGCTGTTCGCAAACTGATTGATGAATCAGGAAGAGATATCCTGTTAGAAGTCGATGGTGGCGTCAAAATTGACAATATCGCCGAAATCGCTGCCGCTGGTGCGGATACATTTGTCGCTGGCTCGGCTATCTTTGGTAAGCCAGATTACAAAGCGGTGATTGACGCAATGCGTTCAGAGTTGAGCAACATCTGAGCAAAACCAGCATATTCACACCAAACTTGAGTATTAATGCGGGCTTCAGGGCAAAAAGCCGCCACGAAGCCCGTCAATACTAAGCGTCCCTGAAGCATTAATCTTCGCCCTTTCTGCAAAAATTGACTATGTTTTCTGATATCCAGGCACTCATCATTGATCTCGATGGCACCATGCTCGACACGGCCCCTGATTTTCTGATGGCGATCAATCGTATGCGCGCTGAATTTGCGCTGCCACCGATCAGCCTGGATATGATCAAAACCATGGTAGGCAAAGGTTCTGAGCACTTGATTCAACAAGTATTAGCAATCGATTTTGATGCAGAACAAAGTCGTCAGCATTTCAACGCAGCGATGGGGTCTTATCAACGCCATTATCTGGCAATCAATGGCGATCAAGCCACGCTTTACCCAGATGTCATTGCGGGTTTGCAAGCAATGCGTGCACAAAGTTTGCGATTGGCTTGCGTGACCAATAAGCCATTGGCATTTGCCCGTCCTTTGATGCAAAAGAAAGGCCTTTCCGGATATTTTGAAGTGATTTTTGGCGGCGATTCTTTTCCACGTAAAAAACCAGACCCCATGCCCTTGTCAGAGGTCTGCAAGTTATTTGGCCTGCCACCAGCACAGGTTGTTGCCATTGGCGATTCCAGTAACGACGCGCAAGCTGCCCGAGCAGCTGGTTGCCCGGTGCTGACGGTACCGTATGGTTACAACCACGGTGAAGCTATACAAAATATTCAAAGTGATGGTATAGTCGAAACCTTGTTGGAAGCAGCACAACTGCTGGCAGCAAACCGTAATACAAAATAACCAATTAATTTCACCTCATTCCACTCACGAATGTTTCTCGATAACAAACGTCCGACAATGACACCAGGCGCCTTTGAGGCCTGGCTATGGCGACGCTGGCAATTCTCTTAATCTCAGAATGCCGCGAGTGGCTGTGCACATCCTCAGCACATCTTCTTGTTTGTTTTATCAATCTAATTTATCCGCCCCTACTTCTGATGCGTGCATTGTTGCCCGTATCGCTGAACTACAGCATAGAGCACACCACGTGCATCTGGAGCTAAGGCTGGCGGCTGAAAGAAAACCATGACCGAACTCGAATTCAAATCGCTGGCCGCGCAAGGCTACAACCGTATTCCGATGATTGCGGAAGCATTCGCTGATCTGGAAACCCCGCTGACGCTATATTTAAAACTCGCTCAGTCACAAAAGGCCGGAAAAAATACCTTCCTGCTCGAATCCGTGATGGGTGGCGAACGCTTTGGCCGCTACTCGTTTATCGGCTTACCAGCGCAAACGCTGGTGCGTAGCTTTGGCGACAAGATTGAAGTCGTCACTGATGGAAAAGTGGTTGAAACACATCAAAAAAATCCACTCGACTTTATCGCTGAATTTCAGGGTCGTTTCAACGTAGCGATGCGCCCTGGTCTGCCACGTTTTTGCGGCGGTCTGGCTGGCTATTTTGGCTATGACGCGGTACGTCATGTCGAAAAACGGTTGGCAGGTAAAGCACCAAAAGATGATTTGGGCTTGCCTGAAATTCAATTGCTACTGACCGAAGAATTGGCCGTCATCGATAATGTTTCTGGCAAGCTGTATCTGATTGTCTACGCCGATCCCACCCAGCCAGAAGCCTGGTCAAAAGCCCGACAACGCCTGCGCGACTTACGCGCGATGTTACGCCGTAGCGTCGATGCTCCTGTCACTTCAGCGTCTGTGCGTACCGAATCTATCCGTGATTTCGCCAAAGAAGATTACTTAAAAGCGGTAGAAAAAGCTAAAGAGTACATCATGGCGGGTGACTTGATGCAAGTGCAAGTGGGTCAGCGTATCAAGAAGCCGTATGTCGATTCGCCGCTTTCTTTGTACCGTGCATTACGCTCTTTAAATCCGTCACCGTACATGTATTTCTATAATTTCGGCGATATGCAAATCATTGGCGCGTCACCAGAAATTTTAGTCCGCAACGAAACACTCAATGACGGCAGTAAAAAAGTCACGATCCGCCCACTCGCTGGCACCCGCCCACGCGGTGCCACACCTGAGCGCGATGCAGAACTCGCTAAAGAATTATTAGCCGATCCAAAAGAAATTGCCGAACACGTCATGTTGATCGATTTAGCCCGCAATGATATCGGCCGTATCGCTACCACAGGCAGTGTCAAAGTCACCGATCAGATGGTGATTGAAAAATACTCGCATGTGCAACACATCGTTTCTAATGTAGAAGGTATTTTGCAGCCACATTTGACGAATTTGGATGTATTCAAAGCCAGCTTCCCGGCGGGTACGTTGTCAGGGGCTCCCAAAGTCCGCGCGATGGAATTAATTGATGAGCTGGAACCTGTCAAACGCGGCATCTATGGTGGCGCCTGTGGTTACTTGTCGTTCGGCGGCGAAATGGATTTAGCCATCGCCATCCGCACAGGTGTGTTGAAAGACGGCATGTTGTACGTGCAAGCTGCCGCTGGTGTCGTTGCCGACTCAGTGCCAGAAATGGAATGGCAAGAAACAGAAAACAAAGCCCGCGCCGTATTGCGTGCCGCGGAACAAGTACAAGATGGCCTGGATGGAGAAATTTAAATGTTATTAATGATCGACAACTACGATTCCTTTACCTATAACCTCGTGCAGTATTTTGCCGAGTTGGGTGAAGATGTGCGCACCTTCCGCAACGATGAAATCACACTGGAAGAAATCGCAGCCCTAAAACCTGATCGTATTTGCATTTCTCCTGGTCCATGTACACCGCATGAAGCAGGCATTTCCATCCCAGTGATTGAACGTTTTGCCGGAGAAATCCCCATTCTGGGCGTCTGCCTTGGGCATCAAAGTATAGGTGCAGCGTTTGGTGGCAACATCATTCGCGCCAAACAAGTTATGCATGGCAAAACGTCTGTCATTGCACATACGGGCGTCGGTGTTTTTAAAGACTTGCCAAGTCCTTACACGATTATTCGCTATCACTCATTGGCCATTGAGCGTGCCAGTTTGCCAGATTGCTTAGAAGTAACCGCCTGGACTGATGACGGTGAAATCATGGGCGTACGCCATAAAGAATTTGATTTGCAGGGAGTACAGTTTCACCCTGAATCCATTTTGTCTGAGCATGGCCATGCTTTGCTGAAAAACTTTTTGACTGGAACTGCATCATGACCATTTCTCAACAAGAAGCATTAACACGTCTGATCGAACACCGTGAAATTTTTCATGATGAAATGCTGTATCTATTCCGCCAATTGATGGGCGGTGAGTTATCCCCCGTGATGATCACTGCGCTAACCATGGGATTGCGGGTTAAAAAAGAAAGCATAGGCGAAATCACCGCCGCAGCGCAGGTCATGCGTGAATTCTCGACCAAAGTACCACTTGCCAACACGCAAAACATGATTGATATCGTCGGCACAGGTGGCGATGGGGCAAATACGTTCAATATTTCGACTGCCTCGATGTTTGTCGTAGCAGCAGCAGGCGCGCGCGTCGCCAAGCACGGTGGGCGTAGTGTGTCTTCGTCGTCCGGTAGCGCCGATGTACTGGAATCGTTGGGCGCGAATATCAATCTCAAGCCAGAGCAAATTGCCCAATCCATCGCACAAACCGGCATCGGCTTTATGTTTGCACCTAACCACCATGGCGCAATGAAACACGCCGCACCGGTTCGTAAAGAATTAGGCGTACGGACAATTTTTAACATCTTGGGCCCTCTGACTAATCCGGCTGGTGCACCTAATATTTTGATGGGTGTGTTCCATCCTGATCTGGTGGGTATTCAAGTACGTGTTCTGCAACGCCTTGGCGCACAACACGCGCTGGTGGTCTGGGGTCGCGACAATATGGATGAGGTTTCACTCGGCGCACCAACCATGGTCGGTGAATTAGTGAATGGCGAAATCCGCGAATACGATATTCACCCTGAAGACTTTGGCTTGCAAATGGTGTCCAATCGCAATCTGCGCGTAGAAGGTGCAGTTGAATCACGTGAAAAAATCTTAGAAGTGATGAATAACGTCGATGGTCCGGCACGCGACATCGTTGCACTCAATGCCGGTACGGCGTTGTACGGCGCCGGCGTTGCCAACTCGATTGCAGATGGTGTCAAGAAAGCACAAGCAACCATCGCCTCTGGATCGGCTCTCACCAAACTGCAACAATTCATCAGCGTCACTCAGCAACTCGGAAAATAATATGTCAGACATACTCAATAAAATTCTCGACGTCAAAAAGGATGAGGTCGCTGCCGCAAAGAAATATCAATCCCTGATCAGCCTGCGCGATGAAGTGGAATCTGATCACGATGCACGTGGACAGATTCGCGGATTTGAAACTGCTTTGCGTAATAAGGTTGCGGCAGGTCAGGCAGCTGTTATTGCCGAAGTAAAAAAAGCATCACCATCGAAAGGTATTTTGCGCGCTGACTTCAAACCAGCAGAAATTGCACAAAGCTATGCCCAACATGGTGCAGCGTGTTTGTCTGTATTAACGGATGTGAATTTCTTCCAGGGCGCGCCGGAGTACCTGCAGCAAGCACGAGCAGCGTGCGCTATTCCGGCTTTACGTAAAGATTTCATGATCGATCCTTACCAGATTTATCAAGCCAGAAAATGGGGCGCCGACGCGATACTGTTGATCGTTGCCGCCTTGGATCACGGCTTGATGGCGGATTTGGAAGCTTGTGCACACGAGCTGGGAATGAGCGTCTTGGTTGAGGTTCACAATGCAGAAGAACTCGATGCTGCACTCAAATTAAAAACCGCGCTACTGGGTATCAACAACCGCAATCTGCGTACTTTTGAAGTCACATTAGATACAACATTAGGTTTGTTACCACGTATCTCACAAGATAAATTGGTGATCACAGAGTCAGGCATTTTGAATGCAGCAGACGTGAAGCGTATGCGTGACGCGAATGTCCACAGCTTCCTGGTGGGGGAAGCATTTATGCGTGCGGAGAATCCTGGGGCGGAATTGCAGAAGTTGTTTTTTTGATTTTATGTGCTGCGTGCAAGCCCCCTTATATTTTCGAATTTGAGACTTTCAAATCTAAGTGGATCGCACTTCGTAGAACCAAGCCGGGGGTGGCCCGGCAGCCACTTTCTTTTCTTTGCGTCGCCAAAGAAAAGAAAGCAAAAGAAAGGCGACGCTGAGACTTTGCCCTACGGGTGCCGTCACTGCGTGTCGGAACAATTTGTCTAAAGCGGTGAAAGTCAAAAACGACATTACGATTGAAACGGACAAACGATCAGGCGAATGCAACTCTCGCCGCTCCATGTTCGATCTGCAACGGCGGTGACTCCCGCATACAAAAAAGCCGCTTGCGCAGTGATACGCAAACGGCTTTTTTTATCAACTCAATTAACTTAACGCTTCGCAGCCTTCTTATATGTAGGACGTGCTATCGCCAATGCCGCTTGATGAGCAACTTCCAGTGTTAAGTGGTTAGTCGGCACATCATCCGCTTGCAGTTTGGCTTTCACCACCAGCAATTCATCACGACGAAAAGCGTGAATCTCAACCACTTCACCAACACGATAACGAGCAAGTGCCGTGTTGAGCCCATCAGTTGCGTCGGCAGCAGTAACACGCAAACCGTTGATCGCGATGATCACATCTAAGGCTGACAAACCAGCCAAATGTGCGGCACGACCTTCGAACGCATTGCCGATTTTGCAGTCGTTTCCATCGCGTACGACCTTAACGCCCAGGCTGGCTTTTTTGCTTGCAGCGCCAGCATCAAGATTTACACCAAAATCAGCGTAGAGTTTTGCCAGAGGCACGTCATCAGTTCCGCGTACATGCTTGTCGATAAAACGACGGACATTCACACCAGTTGCTTGTTCGATCAATGCTTCGATCTCATTTTCAGGCAAACCTTGCTGTGTACCGTTTAAGCTGCGGCTATAGAAATCACGCCCAAATTTTTGCCATAAAGCACGCATCACATCATCAAGCGATTTTTTGCCTTGTGTTTCTGCACGTATCGTCAAATCCAATCCCAATGCGACCAAGGAACCCTTGGTGTAATAACTAACGATGGCGTTTGGTGAGTTTTCATCCTGACGATAATATTTGGTCCAGGCATCAAAGCTAGATTCAGCGACACTTTGTTTTAAACGGCCGCTGCCACGTGTCACCATATTGATGGTTTTCGAAATCAGCTTCAGGTAAGCTGATTCATCAATCGTGCCAGCGCGTACCAGCATCAAATCGTCGTAGTAGCTGGTGAAGCCTTCGAATAGCCACAACAAACTGGTGTAGTTTTCATGACGCAAATCATAGCTGGCAAATGCCGCGGGTTTGATGCGCTTGACGTTCCAGGTATGGAAATATTCATGACTGCACAAGCCCAAAAAGCCTTTGTAGCCTTCGCTCATTTCTGGCTGGTGCTTGACTGGAATATCGTTGCGATTGCAAATCAATGCAGTTGAAGCGCGGTGCTCCAAACCTCCATAGCCCTCACCCACTACCATGGTCATGAACACATAGCGGTCCATCGGGGCTTTTTTTGTGCGCGGCTCAAAAAAGGCGATCTGGGTTTCGCAAATTTTTTGTACGTCTGCGACCATGCGGTCCATGTCCATATTCGGTACTTTACCGGTCACCACAAAATCATGTGGCACACCGTGCGCCTCAAAACTGGCAAGCGCAAAATCACCGGTTTCTACTGGATGATCGATCAATTCATCGTAATTGGCAGCGATATAAGTACCAAATCCATAGCGTTTGGCTTTCAGTTCCGGCAAGGATGTGGCGACACGCCAGGTTTTGCAGGCAACATCGGCAGAGCGTTGAATATCAACGATATGTGGTACCGATTCCTGGCCATGCACACTCAAAAATACGCTGGTACCGTTAAAGAAACCATGCGATTGATCCAGATGCGCTGCGCGAACAGATAAATCCCAGGCATAGACTTCATACACGATAGTCAGTGCAGACTTACAAGGAGCAGCTTGCCAGGTATGTTTATCAAGCTTTTTAAGGGCGATTTTTTTACCCTCGCAGGTGGCTTTAATTTGCACGATATTACGTGCAAATTCACGCACCATGTAGCTGCCTGGTATCCACGCAGGTAAGCTGACGATCTGGCCTTCAGCATCTGGATGGGCGATTTCCAGCGTGACTTCAAATACGTGACCTGCCAGATCTTTCGGCACGATTGCATATTGAATTGGTGCTGCTTTATGACTTGGTGTTGTTGTTTGTCTCTTAATTTGCGTCGTCTTTGCCATGCTCAACGATCTTTCTGATAATAATTATGTGTAGTGAAGTTAAATGCGCACATTCGCAGCGATGAAGGTGAATATCTGTGCAGTGACTACCACGCGGGTAAGTTGCAAGCGCAAATCAATAAACCAGGTCGGGACAGCATAGCTTTGGTAGAGTTTTTTATCGATCTTGTAAGCAGCAATAAATCCCACTACTTGTACTAAAAATCCAATCAGCAAATTCACCAGAGAACACCAGGCAATAATCGTCGGGATCACACCCCAGATTAAGGCTTTGCGGGTCTCTTCAATGTCTTCACCTCTGGCCATAATCGTGATGCCCCAATGCACACCACCAAGAAACGACAAAATCGCAATACCATAGGCAAGCTGAGCACGAACAAAATTATTGAGTAAGTCCACTGGTACCAACCAACAAGCTGCCGTCAACAAAATAAAAGGGATGAGGCCAGCAAAGCCAAGTCGGATAGCAAGTTTTTGATTCAGAATATTCATAATGTCCCGCGGTTACCGCCCAAAAAACGTACGCAAAAAACACGTGCAAAACCGATTTCGTACTAAAGACGAAAACCGCTATTCTAAGAGGAAAACGTAGAGTTAGATATATCTGATCGTAAATGAAGGACATATCCGGATAAAAGATTGACGAAGAAGTTCAGATTTTAGGTAGATATGTCTGCAAATCGGCGGGATTATCAATATCCTGAAGAATACCAGGATCATTCACCACAACTTCCAGCACTGGATATTTTTGCAATAGCATGCGTGCACCCTGATCACCAGTGAGGCCCAATAACTCAGGTAAATGATGGTGGGAGAACCCCACTGGATGCCCGCGGCGCCCCCCAAAAACTGGCACGACAATATCTGCGCCATTCTGTAAAGCTTGCAATACCAGTGCAATGGTCGTCTGCTGCACAAACGGCATATCAGCCAAAGCAACAATCCACCCGGCACTAACTTTGGTATGTCGCAACGCCGCCGTCAGGGATGCGGCCATACCTTCATCTGCTTCTGAACAAATTAAAACCGGATAGTTACTTTGCTGTAGTTGCTGTATCAATTGCTGGTTATCGGGACGCACAACCACACAAAGATCAGGTAAAACGGCTTGCAATTGCGCTGCGCTCCGGCAAGCAATGCTGGACCCGCCAGGGAGAATTTGGCGTAATTTATCCTCATCCCCCAGCGGATCAAAGCGACGCCCACGTCCTGCGGCCAGTAAAATCCCTGTCCAGTTTGCGGGTATCGTCATCAACAATCTCGTTAAATAGATAAGCGGAGAAATGAGTTGAAAATATTAATTTGCCTTGCCAGACTTCAGGCTGGCAAATTTTTCTTCCAAGGCTTTAGCATCCATAGCACCAGGAACACGGGTTCCATCCATAAAGAAAATAGCGGGTGTGCCACGTATATTCAATTTATGGCCTAACTCCAATACTTTTTCATTTGGCGTCACACAATTGGCAGGGGCATTCGGCGCGACTTTGCCGTTAATCATCCATTCATCCCACGCCTTGTTGCGGTCAGCGGAGCACCAGATGTTTTTGGACTTCACTGTCGAATCTTCGGCAAGAATATTGTACATAAACGTATAGACGGTGATGTTGTCCATCCCTGCCAGAGTCTGACGGAAACGTTTGCAGTAGCCGCAATTGGGATCTTCAAACACAGCAATCACGCGCTTCCCATCACCTTTGACCGTTTTCAAAGCCATTTCCAATGGCAAATCAGAGAATTTAATTTTGTTGATTTCATCCACTCGCGCACGGGTGTAGTTGGCACCAGTTCTCGTATCGATTACGTTACCAATAAATAAAAACTGCGCTTTGTCATCTGTGTAGAGCACTTCTGAACCAACTCTGACTTCATACAAACCGGCATACGGCGTTTTAGTCACGGAATCAACCTTAACGCCGTCACCTAATCGTGGCTCTACCAATTTTTTGATCGCTACTTCTTGCGGCGTCTGAGCTACCACCAAGCCAGCCATTGAGAACGTAACGGCCATCGTCAAACCTGCCATACATTGCTTTAAATCCATTTTGATTCCTTGTGTGACCACCATGCTTCAAAGGTCATTTACATTCATATATTGCAATGTTTATTTACTGCCCATTGCGTGAGAGATTAATTTGCCTTTTATGACTGGTAAACGGTTCAGTAAGTTCAATCCAAAATTACGTGCCAGACGCAATGGTGCCAGATCTGAGCCAAACAAGCGCGCCAGACCGTCGGTGGTCATTTGCATCAGAAACACTTCTTCTTTGCGGGCGCGACGATAGCGCTCCAGCAACCGGGCATCGCCGCAATCACGATGATCTTCACGCGCTTTGACCAATTCCAACAGACTAGCAACATCCCCGAAGCCCAGATTCATGCCATGCCCCGCTAGTGGGTGTACGACGTGTGCCGCGTCCCCAATGAGCGCCACACGTTGCCCGATCATGCTATGCGGGCGCATCAGCGTCAATGGAAACGCTTTAATGTCTTCTGGCAGCACTGGCGTTAAATGACCCAATACATCCAGACAATATTCTTCAAGACGAGCCACCAAGGCCGACAGAGGCTCACGCAGCAAAGTATCAGCCAATGTATCTGGCGCAGACCAGACTAAAGAAACCCGGTTACCCGGCAAAGGCAACAAGGCAATAATACCCAGCTTTTCAACAAACCATTGATGGGCAACACCATGATGCGGTTTTTCACATTCAAAATTCGTGACCACGCCTTTTTGACCATAAGAACGATAATCAAGACCAATATCACATTGACCACGCACCCAGGATTGCGAACCGTCAGCCCCCACCACCAGACTCGCCTTGATCGATGCGCCATCTTCCAACATCACCACGGCAGCATCTTCCTGCCATTGCATTTGCTTTGCCTGACCAGTCACCAGCGTCAAGTTTTGGGCAAACTTCATCGCGGTATCGAGCGCGTGATTTAAATTTCTATCTTCAACAATCCACGCCAATTCTTCGCTACGGGCACCATAGGCATCAAAACCCAATTGGCCATCCTCAGGCGCATTACCACCTTTAACCTGCATTTCAGTGACAGGCGCCACACGCTGCAAATCCAGCGCATCCCACACTTTCAAGGAGGACAACAATGTATGCGCAACATGGTTAAGAGCAAACACCCGGACATCCCAGTCCGCCGACACCGGCGTCGGCGCAGCACTGCGACACAACACCGCCACCCGCAAACCCGCTTGCGCAAAACCCAATGCCGCCGCTTTACCTACCGCGCCATTACCAACAATACAAATATCACAATCATGAACCTGAGCCGTCATAACCAGACCTTCCGCATAGACAATCCCACCATTATACGCCCCTCAGTCACCACTGCAGATGAGCCACATCAAGCCCCATACCAAGCCCCGCGCCCAGCAAGAAAAAGCTTTTTTCGGCCAAGGGCTTGCTTTTCATCGAACTCATCTCTATAATGCGTGGTCTTGGCCTGGTAGCTCAGTCGGTAGAGCAGAGGATTGAAAATCCTTGTGTCGGTGGTTCGATTCCGCCCCGGGCCACCAAGTACATCAAGGGTTAGAGCCGTAGTAGGCACTAACCCTTTTTTGTTTTTTGGTGTCTAGGCTACGTATAGGCTACGCCGTAGCCTATCAAAATTTTCAATCAAAACACGTTCTTTCTGTAGGCAAGTCCAACCTGCCCGCCTTGTCCACGTTATTTTGACTAAATGCTTGAAGCATTGGTGCATGTCCAGGTTGTGCCTTCAAAATCAAACTCGTATAAGTCGCCACCCATTTCGCAGTCTCGCGCATATTTTTCGTAATTAATATAAGCACGCACTGATTCCGGAACGTCGTTTAAGTAGAATTCATCAAACAGATTTTCTGCTACGTCTTTCAAACTGCCTTCGGACAAATTCACATCTTCCAGCTTATCCAAAGCATTTTCCAAGTTATAGCCTGAAACACTGCACAAGTAATACAAGGCTGTTTTTTCATGTTCGGCTAAATCTGCAATGGTTTCAAACCATCGGTTTAAATTGGCTTGATTGATGCCACACGCTGAAAACAACTCGCAATTGTCACCATCTATGAATTGAATTTCAAACTCCTCTACAGAGTTGCCAAAGGCGTCCAGCAGGTTTTCTGAATTCTCGGTGTATGACTCCAATGTCTCAAAGTAAAAACCGACTGCATCCAAGCTATAAGGCTGTGCGAAAAATGTGCTCATGGTGTTCTCTGCTTTCGTATCGTTTTTAGGCTGGTTGAGCCTGAAGTTGATTTTGACTTGCTCTGTTTTTGCAGACTTCACAACCCGTTTATCTGCATCATTTTTGAGTCGTTTCGCCTAAGCCACGAATGGCATGGCTGGACAAGAAGCAATGCAAGCAATTTGTCAAAATCGCAGTCGTAACGAAGAGAGAACCGATTGCAGAAAATCCCGAAGGGGAATGCTTGTGTTGATTCGCAGACGTGCAAATCTTGGCGTTTTTAGCGAGACGAGAAAAAGGTGTTGCAGATAGATTGACGGGCAAAAATAGAGATGCCGTGGAATTGGCTTGGGGGGGCTGCTGTTGAAGATTTTATTGCGGAGGTTTAGGAATCGGCTTGGGCTACTTGGACAAACTGAACAATGGCTTAGATTTGCATTTTTTCAAAAAAGAGCAGAACCGTGAAAGCCTTACTGAATAAGGCTCTTATTTTCAAACCATTGCAGGCATTGACTTTCAGCCGAGTAGAACCATGCAAACCTTATTAATCAGGGATTTTCAGCGAAAAAACTGGTTCTGCTCAAATCATGGAAGTTTGGTACATGTAAAAAGCGCAGTAGTCTTTCTGCTCTTCTTCTTTATATCAATTATTTAGAGTAGAACCGCAGAACCTGTAGGGAAAGTTATGCCGAACAAGGCTTTCAAGGTTCTACACTGATTTTTTTCGCCGCAGAACCGAGCAGAACCAATGGGAAATTTCAATCAATAACCCTGGCAACTTCAGCACCGCAAGCTTTGCATTTTCCAGACAATATAAGCGTTCCTGATTTCACTGAACCAGAATAATTGGTGATGGTGGTTACACCCCTGCATTCACCACAATATACATTTTCCAGCAGTTGATTACGGAAATTCAATGGAATTGCCATCCACATTTTTTTTGCGGTGGGTGTGAATTGGGGTAGGTGAAAAACGTTATTTTCCATTTGACTTAACCAAAAGATGCCGTAAAGAAATTTTTCAATATTTGTCCCAATTTAGTTCACAAGCATATCCAAGTTGTCATTTTTGCGCTAAATTGACCTAAATTTAGGATAGTTTTCATCAATATTAAAAATACTTGCTATAGGCGCGGCATATGAAAGCTACTTTAATTTAGCTCGACTTGCTATCGTCGGAGAATAGTTATCACGATTAGCTGAAATAAATATCCCAAATTTCGATCTAGGTAATACTGGAATCGGTAATTACAATAGTTTTGCCAACGCTGGAATGAGTAACTTTATTTTAACGTATTGACTGCAATGTGATTTTTATGAATGAAATAAACAATTTATTGCTGGATATTTATCATGCAAGTCAGAATACGTGCGTTTCTGAATTTTCAGACAAAATTTTTTCGCTTATAAAAAGAGAAATTAATTTTGATTCAGGTGGATTCTGCGATTTTAACACTTCGGATACTTCTGGAATAAAACTGCTATCTGCTGCGGCTCATAATATTTCCACCTACGATAAATTACACGCAAGACAAAACTATCTTGAACCTGAATTTGTAGAAGGACAAAATAAATTAACCAGTGCAGATCCGTCATTAGCAATGGCATTTAAAAATAAAGGAAATTCAGTCACCTTATCGGTTTATGACAAGGGCATCAAATCAAATGTTGCTGCTTATGGAATAAAAACGGAATGCATTCAAACCATGGTTATGGTACTCGCGCCGCCAATGCCAAATCGATTTCAAACGCTCTCACTTTGGCGACGCAAAAATAATGCTGAATACGTTCAAAACGATAATTGTAAAGCGAATATTATCTTCCCCCATGTATTTCAAGCCTTTGCCATTAACCGACAAATACATAGAATAAGTGAAGTAAAAAATCCGGTAAATGGCACTGCAATTTGTTCACTAGAAGGTGCGCTTCTTTTTATAGATGATGTTGCAGAAGATTTTTTATTCAAAGAATTTCATACATGGATTCCGCCATTTCTTCCTTCGATTTTGTTAGAAAACTTAGGATCAACATCAGAAAGAATTTATATCGGAAAGATGTTCGTTCTGACTGCTAGGCGTCAAAAAGATTTGTTGTTTTTAAATTTCAGAAAAACGATGACCTTTGAAAATTTATCGCCAACGGAGTTAGTCATTGCTGAGATGTTGGTTCGTAATGAAACATACAAAGCAATCGCCCAGAAACTAGGTAATCAACCTGCGACAGTAAGAAATCAGGCTCATAGCATTTACTCGAAATTCGGGATTTCTGGCAAGGCCGAACTGGCTAAAATAATTAATCAAATCAGGTGATTTATTTAAAGGCGAAATTTACCAGAATCTCCTAAGTTACGATTCAGAACACCCACTATAGAACATGTGTTCTATATCTAGTTTAACTTTCTCCAAATAGTATTTTGACTTATTTGCAAGCAAATTAATTTAAACTATTGTATGGGGATAACATGAAGCTAAAAATCGTAGTTGGGACACTAATTGCACTTACTCTTGCAGCCTGTGGTGGTGGCGGGAATGGGAGTAATACGACAAGCACAAATTCTGGAAGTGGCTCAGGAAGTGGCAGTAGTGGCGGCACTGGTGGCACGATAACTAACTGTGCGATTGCCAATACTCATCCATTGATAGCTGTAGCCCTAACTGGTGGAGCCGGTTCTGCGCAATTTTCCAATGGTGGCACGACATTAACGTATTCGGGTAATTTATCTGGCACATTGAATCTGGTCCAGGACGCGAATGCCCCAGCACCTTTGAATAAAGCTTGCATGGATAGTACAGGGAATTCCAACACTAGCATGCGCACGGTCATGCAAAGCAATGGTGCGTTAGGTGTTTCGCATACGCTCGTCAATGGAAATGATCAGCCTGTCTTCCTGATGGATAGTACCGCATTAGCTTCTAATACCAATCTTGGAGCTTTGCAAGGCACTTATAATGTGCTTCGCTATCAGCATGACACCGGAAGCACTCCTGCTCAGACCCGCATGTCCTATGCCACCATCACGATTGATAACCTCGGCAATTGGAGTATGTGCAAAAATACTTCTACCTGTTCCACTGCGACAGCGACTGGTAATTTCGCCGCACATTCTGGCAGTAGTTATGCCTTCGATCTTTCATCTGGTGGTTTAGTACGAGCGACTGCATTTATGGTAGGTACTGGTGCGAATAGCACACTGGTGGTGACAGAAAATGATACAGGTGGTGGCGGGATTGTGACGGGTATGTGGTTAGGCGTACCCCAAACCGCGTGGAACCCTGTGGCTGGAAGTTACGTCCTAAACACCACCGATGGTATTCAAAATCCATTAACAGCATCCTTACAAAACCTTATTGTAAAAAGCCAAAACATCGCATTGACAGCCAATACTCCTATCACTGGCATTGCTACAGCTACGGTGTCGGACGGTACGATCAACTACCTCATTTCTTCTCCAGCAGGTCTGCTAGTGACTGGCAATAATACTGGCAATAACTTCGCCAATGGTCCCGCATATTTCTCGTTCGGTGTCATGCCTTAATTTAATCAGTCTTACCAATAGTCCCGCATAGATTCATCAATTCTGTGCGGCATTAAATAGTGAAAGGGAAAAAACATGCGTGAAGTAACAGGCGTTCTAACAATGTTGGGTAGTGGCACATCTAGTGTCAATCAAATCGGCAAATCATTTACACACTACGACACTATAGAAATTGGTGATCAGATTTTGCAAAAACTGAGAACCACACGAAGTCTGAACGATTTCATTGAGCGGGGTCTTGGTCGTGAAGTTACTTTGTATTTGATTGGCAATCGGATTATTGGCGTCAAGCTACCCGATAGAAAATTGTATTACTGGAGACGAAGTAAAACTGTCGTATTCATTTGCGTAGTGTTGATTCCTTTGTGGGGAATAGGACTGATTTACGCATTGCTGCTCAGAGATGATCTTCGCCATATCTTAGGTGCTCAACCAAAACTGGCAGCGATGGGTGGCATTCCTTTGAAGATCTGATTAATATAAGGCGTAAGAAACCCATGCCAACAATGACTTTATCAGAAGAATGTTGTTGGTACTAGTTCTTATGGAGCCTTGATTAAATCATTTTCATAAATTTGAACAAAACTGCCAAACAGAAATTACAACTTAGCCATTTAAAAATGAGGGACAAAAACCACAAAAAAATACTTTAAAACATTCTTTTTATTCAAAATAAATTAAATGCACTGTATATTTAAACAGTTAAATTTACTTGGTACAAGCCTGACTATTTTTGCTTCAGACAATAAAATTTTCTTGCTTATTACCCACCTGCGGGATATGATACCCGAAATTTTTTGGATATATATGCATGCTTAAAGTAGCTTCATTTTTTGCAGGAATTGGCGGTTTTGATTTAGGTCTCGAGAAGGCTGGAATGAAAATTGTGTTCCAATGCGAAATAAATAAATTTTGCCAAAAAGTTCTCAAGCAACATTGGCCTAAAGTGCCATTATTCGAAGATATTGGAAAAGTTAATCCATCCGATATTCCAAGTTCTGCAGAAGTGTGGTGCGGTGGATTTCCTTGCCAAGATCTCTCTTTGGCAAATCAAGGCAAACGTAAAGGATTAGAAGGTGAAAGAAGTGGACTCTTCTACAAATATGCTGAACTTATCGCAAGTAACAAACCAAGATGGGTCATTATTGAAAACGTCCCAGGGTTACTCAACAGCCACCAAGGAAAAGATTTCCAAGTTCTCCTCGAAAAGTTGGATGAACTCGGGTATGGCGTTTCGTGGCGAGTATTTGACGCAAAATATTTTGGAACACCCCAACGTCGTAGAAGAGTCTATGTTGTCGCAAGTCTTGGAAACCTCCGCTCCGCTCAAGTACTTTTTGAGTCAGGTCCATTTGCAATCGCTTCTAGATCGGGCATCGGCAAGAGAGAAACCACTTTCAACTCAATTAGAGAAAGCGATAAAGAAGCAAATATCTTTGCTATCCAACACGCAAGCATTGGAAGAAAATCCGAAGCCGGCCCGCAAGCAAAAGGCTACCGAAATGACGGGGAAAGCTACACGCTCGACAGCAGGGGCAGCGCCGACGCTGTATGTAAGACGGTTGATGCCTTCAGAGTGCGAGACACTTCAGGGATTTCCCAAACATTGGACGGAAATAGATACCGAGCGGTAGGAAATGCCGTTTGTGTCCATATAGTTCATTGGATAGGGCAAAGAATCATGGCTGTTGAAAATGAATGGAATAAGGAACTTAAGAAAACAAAAAAGCAATCAAACTAAATCAACGTAAGGTCCTTGAAACATTGCATTGCATGCGGTTCCTTGATTAGTAATCGCCTGTACAAAAAACCCGTAGTTGGTAAAAAGTGATCGGCTTGTATCTATCTTCAAAGGAATTGAATTCGGTGGAGAATGAGAACTTAATTCCGCTGATTTATCCTCAATAAATGTTAGTAATGCCAATGTCCAATTAGCATTTTTTAACGGCGGGAAAATTGTAGTATTAGTTAGTCTCGGTATTAGATAATCATAGATCATTGAGCCAATACAAAAAACCATACGACCACCGGTTAGCATCGCTGTATTCCCTTTAACTAAAAATTGCTCCTGCTGCCTTCGCCACGCATTGGTTACCAATGGCGCAGTTTTGCTCACAGGGCTAGTCAATTCAGCACGCCCGTTTTCCCATTCAGTAATATGCTTAGTTAAATCACCAGTGCTTGTCGTCTCACCACCGCCCTGCATTTCTAAAACAATAGGTCTATCTGGATTAAATGATGTAATCAATGTCGGATTTTTTCTCCACATCACATAATCAGCAGAATAATCACTATCTTGAGTTACAGGAATTGGCACCTCCCTATTTACTAATACTTCATTATTTGTAATTGAAGGGTCAAAAACTTCTTTTGCCACAGCAAGAAGGATATTTTTTTGATGGGCACTCAATGGCATCGGAGACTTTCCACTTCCCTTTTGAGTCGCACATAGACGGTGAGAACACACAATCCACAATTCGTTTGTTTCGGAATCGCGCAAAGAACAAACGGGTTTATCACCTCGTTTTGCTTTATCACAATGAGAGTTTTTGAACGGACACGCAACGATAGGCTTACCTGAAGGGCCGATGTTTTTACCTATTGGTATAGGAGTAATTTTAATACCTGTATCAGTACGAACTCCAAGGTACTCAGCAACGATTACCGCCATTATCTTATCCCTTTTTCCATAGAAAAAACCTCTAGCAATTGACATGGATTTAAGCTTAAGGCGTTAGCAATCTTTATGATATTTAAGAGTGCGACATTGTGCTCACCTCGCTCAATCGCACCAAGATAGCTTCGATCAATATTTGCACGCTCAGCCAATTCTTCTTGTGAAAAACCCGCTTCCAAACGGAGTCCGCGAAGACTTTCTCCAAATCTAATCAAGCAAGCACTTTTTGACTGTTCGTCCATATAGGTAACTTTAAAAACAATTACCTTATGGTACGTTCTAAGATGGATATAGATCCACGGGAAATGAGACCCAATTTAGCTTTTTTATTAATCATCGCCATTTGAAGGTGAAAATTACATAAATTTTTATCAGATTAAAACTTCAACCTTGGAATTTGCACCTTTGCTTCCGCACCATCTGTGCCACTGCCATCTGATTTTTCAACGACATAGCTTTTAATGATGTTGGTATCGTTGGCAATCTTCAATGCAGGTTTGCAATCACGTATGACTTCAAGGTCGGATTTGCTTGGTTTATAGCCTGTGATTTGTTCTGGTCTGAATGCCCCTGATAGAACCGCCTCCAAAAATACCTGTGATTTAAATTCATCACTGCCAGTTAAGTGAAGCCCTTGCCAACCCTTTTCTACTGCCAACTTAATGGCGACTTTGATTTCTTCGTCTGTACCACTCGCTATTTTGATTTGACTACCATAGTCATAAATTTTGCCACCGCCATTGAGATTGATTTGAAAGCATGTGCCAATCTCGGTTTCAATCTCGTCCACTCCTTTGCAATCACTGGCAAATATCTCCAACAAAATCGGAATGTAGGTTCTGGCAAAAATTGCGTCACGATATTTTTTATTGTTCTTTGTGTCGGTTGGATTTAAGAATAAATGCTTGGATTTTTTTGCTTGAACAATTTCTTGCTGGATTGGGCTGGTTTCACCTTCCAGTTTCAATGAAGCGATGAATTGTTTATTTTTTTCGTTACTCATATTTTTCTCCTTGATTAGTGTGTTGAGTTCCTTTCGTTTTGAGGTGATGCCTCGTTTATCCATTGCATGACAATTTGCACCGACGTGGACGGTCGGAATTTGGTCTAGTCCTTGATCTTGTAAACTGCGATGGTCTATTCGGGATTTGCTACTTGCAATTGACAGCCTTCTATTACAGTGCCTTGCCCATTGTTCGCGCCATTCTTGTAATTGCAGCTTTGAATTTAGGTCTCGCATTTTCTTACCAAAACCATCGTTGGTGATATTGATTTCACGAGTGGTTAGTAAAATATGCGCATGTACGTTATTGGGTTTATTATGGATAACTACGTCAGCAATTATTCCTTTGCTAGTTAGCTGAGTATGCACAAATCGCTCCAGCAAAATAATGTGCTGTGAAGGGCTTAGTTCGTGCGGTAAAGCGACGATTATTTCTTTGGCGGTTTGTGAGTCCTTTCTGGTTTCAGACTGTTCTATGGCATTCCAAAGCTGTTCACGGTCTTTCATCCATTGCGGTGCATTGGGTGGTGTGAAGATACGGCGATAAGACACTTCTTTTTTTCTTGTGTAATCAAAAGTTTGACCGGTGCGGTTTTCGTGGATTTTTACTCCAGCTCTATATGCGGCAGCAGAGGTTGAACTTCTCCCGCTGGACCTTGAAATAATTTTTACACTCAAGTGGTAAATTGCCATATATGTTCTCCTGAACGTCTTTGTTTGGGCATTCAGCTTTGAGCACACGTTGAGAGATTTATCTCAACGTATAAGTGCGCATTTCGCTGTTTTATTTTTTTGCCTTTTGCGCTTGACGTTACTTTTTTCTTTGTTATTTATTAAATACAGCGCCAATTTAAAATGTCAACGCTCAAATAATAAAAACAGGAGAAATAAAAAATGAGCAAACCGAACTTAGATAAACTACTTCAGCAAAGAGCTGAGCTTGAAGCCCGTATTCAGCAAACTAGAAATCGTGAAGCGATGGAAGAAAGAAAGCGAGATACAAGACGAAAAATTCTGGCGGGTGCTTATGTGATTAAGCTGGCAGATAATGATTTGCAAAAGCTAGGAAAGGAATTGATTAGTGCAGGAATGCTTGAGCCTAGGGACTATGCATTATTTGGAGTGGATAATGATTCTGCTGACTTTGATTCTAATCGTTTGTCTTTGGACTGATTGATTTTTACACCAAGATTTGAAAAGCGCATGGACGGGTTGGACACTTGGACAGGCTAGGCAGAAAATCAAAAATTCATAACTTTCTGCCTAGCTGTATAGGCTAACTCTTATCCATAAAATGCTTGTTCAATTTCGTTTTTCTCAAGAGCGACTTGCTCAACTAAGTCTTCCTTGCAAAAAACGCCAGTCGTTAAATTGACACAGCGAACACGTTTTTTATCTGCCCCCTTACCCATCATCATGCGTGTTTCTTTAAGTTTAGGAAACTCGCTATGCAATCGGGCAAAGAACTGAGGAACAGCACAAGCTTGAAAACCATTGTCTCGACAAAACTCTCTATAGTTCTCAAATAGAATAGCTTTGTCGTTAAATGGCTGATCCGCATCAGAATAGCTCACTCCATTTGATTCGACCCAGTTGGCAACATTATTAGACTCAATTTTGGCTGAACGAACAGCATGCTTGGAGGCTTCAGGAATCGTGAATTTCTTGTCTCGCTCCAACTTTTGCAAACCTGCCAAAGCCCAATCCAATACGATATGCAATTCAGACTGAATGATTTCTTTATCAAGATCAAGAACGAGTTTGTCACCTGTAAAAGTCTCGTTCCATTCAACGACATGCAAACGACGCCAAAAGGCATCGGATTGGTCTGTCAATGCTGGTAAGTGGTTGGCGCAAATAATAAATTTTGCGAAATTCTGATAGCTCAATACATCCTTGAATTTTCGGTTAATGGAAGTCGTACCGCCTGAGATTAAGGACTTCAAAACCTGTTGATCAATTTTTCCCTTGGGCGTTTCGTCACAAACAACCAAGGTTGCACCGACCAAATTGGATAAATTAAATCCCTCCAACTTATCCAACTGCATGGAAACAGCGTTCTCATGCAAGGCCATCACAATATTAAGCATGGTGCTCTTACCATTACTGCCCTTTGGACCAATCCACAAATGCCCAGTTTGGTGTTTAACATGGGAACATAAGGTGTAGCCAACATAAGTCTGCACCAACTCACGGACTGCTGGATCAGGCAAAGAGGATTCAATGAACTTACCGAACAATGAATCGGCTGGAACTGGTGCTGGCACATAGTTGCCAATTGGTGAAGTTGTTTTAACTGGCACACAATGGGTAATACCTAAATGTCGGTCTGGCTTATTCAATGAAATAGAAAAGTCATTGTTGAATGTAAACCAGCCTCCATGCACTGGAACGATTGTGTTGTGTGATTTTGGTGGCAAGGGCTGTGCCAACAATAAAGCCGTTCTGACACAGCTTTCAGCGGTTCCTGCATTGGCTCGTTGTGGAACATTATTCCCTAACCACCTTAAGGCATGTTTCGAATTCTCATTATCTTTTTGTAACTTCCAGAAACTGGTATTCCAACAGTAGATAAGTTCGTCTTTTTTTGCAACACAGTGATCGTGCTCCATCATTTGTGCATATTGAAATTCTGGGGCGACTTTTATTTTACCTGCTGCTGGCATGGCTTGTACCATCACTGGAGCATTGCTGGTGTAGGTCGTCATTCCAACGGTGACAGGCGCATCACCAAAAGGGTCTAAAAGTGCTTCATTCAAGTTATCTGTTGTGTTCATGATTTTTCCATATTTTTGAGTTTTTGTTTTCCATGGATACGGTGGAACTTCAAAGCCTGCACCTGCAGACCTGAACCGTTGTGTCACCGTGAACCCCAACTTCAGGGTTCTACACATAGGTGCGTCGCTATAAATTGGTTGTATTAATGAATGGTCGTTGCATGTTCAGGTCTCGTTTTTAATTCAACCTGCATCGCAAACTGGTCGCCTATATCTATCACGCAAATATTTTTTACTTCACTGATAGTGTTGCCCCTGTTGGCAACATCAAGAATTAAGGCAAACATGATTCCCATTTCTTCGCCACTCATTTCTTCGTGCAAAGCTGCAATCACATCAGCCCACAATTTAAGGCTTTCTGCATTCAGCGTTTTAGTTAATGGGATTCCGGCTAGGTTTGAAACATCAATGATGGTTTCAATGCCTGAGATTGCAGAACGAATTAATTGCTTTTTTTGGTGGTTATCCATGATTTTTCCTTTTTAAATAGTGGATTGCATTTTTGTTTTTTTTACTTCCAATCTCAGATAGTTTTGAGATGTTGGGTTGCCGCTACTTCCAGCAAAATCGCTCTATTTATGGGGGACATGGTCGCTGTATTTTTATTTCTACTTCTTGCTACTACTTCTAACATTGGCTGCTAAATAGCCCACTACTTTTTCTTATTGTCTTGGGCTATTAACTGCTTATGCTGTTTTACACCTGTGCATAAACGGTGGTAATGACTGGGTCATTTCTGACATAACCTTGCCTTGGTTTGGCGAAGTGGTGTTCAGGTATTTCAATCGCCGCTTGGATTTTTTTCATATCCAATATTTTCCATCCAATATCATCGGTACAACTTGTGCCACCGATTTGATAGCCACGAACAAACTCTTGACCTGTTGAGTTCTTACCGCAAATATAGGCTTCAATTATTCGTGGTAAGCCCTTATATAAAATTAATAGAACCTGCTTATTTTGAATTGCATCTTTAATGACTCGCATACGATTTCCTTTCGTTTAAATGTTTTTTACTGCTCCTTTTTTTGCTACATACTTCAGTATTAAGCGATGTTAATTTCTATCGCCAAATTCGTTTCCACATCAATGGCACATTGCTTCGTAATACATATTCCCTGCATCTTCAAATCGCCATGTCTGTCCATCGCTGGGTAAGCTTTTGTCACCTGATGCAATGCGTTCTGCTACTTCGGCAAGTGTTTCGCAACGGGCAATGTAGGGTTGGCATTTTCGCTTTGGTTGGTATTCGCAAAGAAAACTGTCTTCGGCTAACTCTTCACAAGTTGCCCTGATAATTTGTTCGCCATACTCACCCATATCCCAATAGCCGATTTGATAATCTCGCACGGTATACTCTTCATGTGTATCGGCATCAAGATATTCATCCCAATCTTCTTCAATCATTTCGTTGACTGAAAGCTGCTCATAACTTTTCATGTAAATTTTTTGCTCGGTATTTCTTTTTTTTAGGTGGTTCATTTTTTATCTCCTTAGTTAAATTTGCCCAACGAAAAAATTATATTTCTTTTGCTTTAGATTTTCTAAGTGTTAAAACTAATACTTTCCACCCGTGAATATTTGCCCTAAATTTTTTTTCGTTTTACTGTATTTTTAATCTTCAATCGCCACTAGTTGGTAAAGTGGTTGTTGCGGGGGGTATTTTAAAAAAAGTGGTTGAGACCACTTAGGACTTAAAACTAATAGTTTGCACCCGTAGGTCGAATCAAGTATTTCTTTGCTACACTATTCGTTTTGATTTTCTGGTGGCTATCTTGATTAAAGACCAAAATGCAAATGGAGCGCCAAAGAAGACGCTACTAGAAAGAATGAAAACCAAGGCGTGGCTTTCATTTATCTTCGAAAGTAAAAATACAAGAGAAATAAATGACCTGAATAAGCTGGTCTTTAGCGGCTATGGGGATGTTCCTATATACAGATTGCAAGCGAGCGGGGATATTCCAGAAATTCGGTGGAAAGACTATCAAATTGGATCAGCAAATCCAAATGAAGTCGTCTTGAAAAGGGTTACCCAAGAAAGGCATGTACCAGGCTCATTAGCTGTGTTTGAGACTGGTTTGTATGAAGAAAATAAAATTGTCCCAATTTGGAGAATATTTGAATTTAAATCTGATGCTCTTTCGCATGAATCAAAAGAGTTATGGGCAATGGTGGATGCGATTTGCGGCGACATGCACGACATGAGGTCTCGTGGCGCTCCATATTTAGTTAGATTTAATACGGTAGCTCAACTACTCATACCGAAATCAGAATGGGGAAATTTGCATTTTTCCAAACCGGAAAGTCACCCAAAAATTAATGCTGTTGTTACGGCTTACCGCAATGGATACTTTATTCCGTCTTTGAAATTATTAGGTGGAATAATGGCGATGTGGAGAATCGCCATTGATGTTGGTGAAAGCATGGCGCAAATGGAATATCTTGTGAAAGGCTTATTACTTTGTGAACCGTGCGTTCAAATTTTGAAATCACACGATATTTATGAAGAATTTTTAAGTGCAGTTAATATCATTGAAATTAAAGACTGTATTCAACGCGAAGATTTTGAGACTGCAAAAAAAATTGCTGCCAACTTATTAGGTGAAAGTAAACGATAATTATCACGGGCTAAAAATTCTGCTTAAACTTTTCTTTTGTTTCCCCAGATAAAGATGCTTGCAGTTTTTTATTCAATTGAAAACTATTAAACCCTTTTGCAAAGAGACTAATCTGAACCCCGCATGAATGATTGATTTCTTCTGCAATTGAAATTGGACTTTTGGCGGACTTGTCATCAGAATTTACATCAAGGCCATTTTCCAATAAACCTAATAATAATTGCTGATAGTATGGGGATTCTTGATTCGGATAATTCAAGTGGAAATTTTCAGCGAATGTGTCTGCCATTATATGAGCTACAGTCCCAGAAAAAATTTCATTGTTGTGTGCATCAACAATTTCTACTGGGCGATTAATATTGACGCCAATTTCTTTCAAATATTCAAATGCATATACTGGATTTTCACGGCAAAAATTTACTTCATCTTGCTCAACTATATTTTTCCAAAACCAAAGAGCTGGATTAAAATTTTCAGCCAAGAAATTGTGAGAAAAACCTTCGGCAATTTCTTTGGCGAAATCAAGATTAAATGCCAACGCGGATTCGAAATAGCCTAACCGCTGCGTATCTGTCATTCTTTTTTCCCAGTCGCCATATTTTTTTCTGGCTTCACCAGGATTTTTTGCAATCAAATTCGTCATTTCATTCAGCGCAACCAACAGATCTTTTAGCTCGTTTTGATTTTCTGGCACTGTCGGCGGCTGCAAAGCGGAAAGAGTCATTACTCTTACCAACTTAAAACCATCAGGCTCAATTTCACAGCCATTATCTAAACTACGGAAAAATCCGAGATATTTGTTTTCATAAATAATGACCGGATATAAATCCAAGAATGAAGAACTTTGTTTTCCAAAATCTTCATCAGTTTCAAATTTGGTGAGACCCTTTACATGAGCTTCACTAGTTGAAGATACGGTATGAGTTTCAATCCAATCTCTAACGGCTCCAACAGAATAACGAACAGATTTCGGTAGACGAACAAATTGCGGACCACCACCTTTTACTCGCCATTTTTGCAAGGTTGAAGGCGATTCACCTAACCAATCAGCAAGCATTTCTTCATCAATTAATTTTGACTGAGAAAGGCTATCAAAATCAGTATTAGCCTTTAATTTTAGGTTGCCTGATAATGTCTCTAAAATAGCTGCGATATGAATCGCAGTCATTGGCGTATCTGGTGGCAGCTTTTTTAGCTTATATAAAAAGTCTTCAGTATTCATATGGGAACCAAATGCAGATTAGTTTTTAGTCGTTTTAATTTGGCGAAATTTTTCAACTTGGCTTATGAAAAAATTTTCCACTGTCTGCAAAGTCTCCAGAATTGCCCCTTGGTTTCTCAGCAAATAACGGACATTAACATCTGTCATTTTATGTTTCAAGCAATAATTAATTATCCGTCCATCTGCTTGCATTAGATGGGCAGCACTACCCCAAGTCCTGCGTAAATCGTGATGAGAAACAAATTTCCCACTGAGTTCTTCAAGCTGTTTGAAATGATGTCGTGCATCCTGCGGAATATGCCCAGTTTCACTTTCTGGATAAGCAAAAACAAATGGATATTCTTTCGCTTCCTTATCAATTTTTAGATGAATTTCCCAAAGCTTTTTTAAAATTTCACAAGCCAATTTACTTATTGGAAAAGTGTAGTCTTCCCCGTTTTTTGTTTCAAAATAAGTTACCTGATTTAATTCAAAATCTACCTGGCTCCACTGCATATTGGCAATATCAATAGAGCGCCCAGCCTGTAGCAAACTAAATAAAATGTATGCTGACGCTACTGGATTAACTTCGCTATATTTTTCAATGGCATTCCACCAATCTGCAATTTCAACCTTTTGGAACTCTACATGTCTAGTTTTTACATTCGTAGCTTTCCAGCGCTTGTACACCTTTAAAACATCTACTGGATTCCTGAAATTTTCTTTTTCATCTAACTGCAATCGTGGAATTATAAAATTGTAGGCCGAATTTAAAAGTGTGAAAGCAACCTGATGGGTCCGCACAATTGGAGCTAACCCCTTCTTTGATATTTTCGTCGGTAATGCCCGATTAAAATAATCAAATCTTTCCAAAATTTCTTCTCTTGTTATTTGGCGGAACGGACGATTCAACCAGCTTTCTAACTCAATTTTCCGATCAATGACCCACTCATCATTTGGATTCTTTTTGAGTAAAGTAATAGTTCTTTGGCTCATGTAATCCATACACGATTTCATAGATGTTAGCGTGCCTGATTTCCCACCCTTTTCATCAATCAAATGTTCCTGCTTATATTCTTCTAATAGCCATTGCAATGTTTGGCTTTCTACTTCAGCATCTTTTTTATGTTTTTCAATGGCTTCTTTTTTTACCTGATTCGGATCAATACCTTGAGCAATTTTTGCTAATTCCTGTTGTGCTAAAACACGAGCCTGATCAACGGTCAAATGTCCATAGCGTCCGATTGTTACACGCTTAGGAACGCCATATGGCGTTCGCTTATAGACAATGAAAGTTTTACTTGCCGAACCAATGCGAATTGCAAATCCCTGCAATTGCAAATCATGGATAGTTATTTGCTTCTCTGCTGAAAATGGCAATCTATCAATTTCACTTTTGGTTAACTTTATTTTGCTGGGGTATTCAAACATAACATTATCCTTATTTCAGATTAGGCTACGTATAGGCTACACCACAATGGCAATCAATGGCAACTAATGGAAATCAACGAAAATAACAAAATCATTTTAAATCAATAACTTAGTTAATTTTTAGAGATTCTCATAGTGATGAAAAATGATAGAAATAATGATTGAAAATCCTTGTGTCGGTGGTTCGATTCCGCCCCGGGCCACCAAGAATTAAGTAGTAAAAAGAAGGGCTTACAGCGATGTAAGCCCTTTTTTCATTCTAATGCCGATCTACAATTATCAGCCCCGTTCTACAATTCATCATTAACACTCCAAACGCTACAGCTTCGGGGAATGCGCTATTATTGCGTATTAACCATCAAATTTACATTTTAAGAAGCGACATGCAGCAAAAGTACATAATTGATGGAAAGACATACGACCTATCCCACCTAAAAACCTTTCGGCAAAACTCAACATTCAAACTAAGGCGCGGATCAAAAACAGCACCTGTTGAAGTGACGTTTTCATGTCATTGCTGGTCAAGAAGCCCTATAGAAGGCGAAGAAATCCCCAACTCTCATTTTGTTTACGACGGATCACAAGAAAGTCCTCGCCATAGAATTTTTTGCACAGCGAGGTACGAACTGTCACTAGAGCTTCCGCGAATAATAAGTAAAATGCTAACAGAAAGGGAGAGGGTTCACTTTACGAAAAAACACAACGTTGTTTTCCTGGAACTTCTAGCGCCGATTGTCGCAGGAAAACCACCAATTACTTATTACGTGTTTATAAAGCTTCGGAAGGTTACCCCTGACGGCCAACAAAAATACATTAAAGTAGTAATTGAGTCAGCCTACGCTGAAAATGTAATGTATGACACTCCATCATATGGAAAGCCCATTGCATTTGAAGAACTATTAGGGGATTGCTGGGAAGGCAGATTTCCCAAGTAAAAAAGGAGAAAGCTCCCACTTGGGGAGCTTTCGGAATTGGCGCGAGGAACTCTCTTTTATATTCCACTCCAGGTGGAACCACAATCTCTTGTGGCGGCGCTTAGCTTGCATCACCCCTCGCTAACAGCTAAACCATACCGATATTCTCGGACTTCAGCAGGCTTTCGGCATGACACCTATGCGGCTTCAGTAATCCAATTATACGACATTTAACCAAAAATGGCTAAATTCGATTATTTTTTTACCGATCGTTTAGGCAAGCGCGCAAGCGGCTTAACCAGTTACTCTATTGAATCTGGATAACACCGTAAAGTTGAGCTAAAAACTAACCTAGTGTCATCATCAGTATGGTGGCTGGGAGAGAACGAAGCCTAAGGCTGCATACGCATTACATCAGATTGATCTCAATTAAATTACTATGCTTTTCTATTCAACGGCTTCACAAAATCACCCATCCTGTCCCTTGAATAAATAAAATACTAACCTCTGGGTGCGTCTCTAACGATCTTAATGCAATCGTTAAGCGCGTTCTTTAACTCATCAAACTTCATCAGCTGCTCTTCACTATAGGAATTAATGCCATTACTCTGCTCATTTACAAACTGTTCAAGCTCATTCCTTAGTTGATCCCATTTTTCCATTGTCTTCATTTAAACTAACCTACCTTTGCATAAATATAAGAATTGAAAAATATAATAATAGGTCTTTGCATTTAATGAAACTATTTTTCGAATGTAAAACCGTGCTTAAAAAAAATGCTCTTTGACGTTATTTTTCTGTGAGGTTACAATAGTTCAGAGTCGCCATCTTTTCGAACCAGAGTCGGTCAGCAGAGTCGAAATTCTCGTGTAAAGTGGCGACCCTTTCCCCACATCACCCCTCTTTTGCTTGTGTCCGAGATAAAGGACGTACCTGTAGCTTCTTATTTAATACAAAATCAATTCAAACAAATTTTATAAAGTCATGTTGGCTGGAGGACCATTTTCATTATTTTTTAGATAAATTTTAGCATCATCAACGAAGCGATATAGCAGCTCCCAGTACTTCCTTGACAGGTCAATACCAACACGAAAATTTTTCCCCTCTTGAGCACAAATTGCATAATAGCCAAACATGTACAACGCGACATCTTTATTAATCTGATTTGAGCTAACCAAGAGTGCAATTTCCTCCAAAAAAGCCAACAGCTTTCTTTTTTGATCCCACATTTCTTCTTCTGCCAATTTCGGTGAATCAGCATCAATCAAACAGAGCACAGAATACAAGTCTTTATCATCAAAGAGCCTGCGATGTTGAGCCAAAAAAAATTCAGTCCTTTTTAATTTGGCCGCAGTCTCTTTATCACTTATATCTTTTTCTCTTTGCTCGTTCAATCGTTTTAATTCTTGATAAATTTTGAGCAACCCGACAATACCAAATATAGTTGTAGCAATCACGCCAGCAGATTGCCAATACACCGCCCACTCAGCCATCGAAAGACATTTTTGAGTAAAAACAGCACAATATTCAGCTTGAGCTGGCATTTAGAATATCTCCAAAATATCGTGAACAATATAGCGTTTGACAACCCCTTGGGCACTTACAATTTTTGAGACCTTAAGATGTACTTTCCCATCATTGCCATCATTGTTTTCTTTCATCGACTTAATTGCGAGACCACGAACACGCTGATCATCTGGGTTTGCAAGCTCGTAAGAAACAACTCGGCCTTCTTCGTCAGAAAACAACCTGCCAAAATGACTCAGTACATTAACTCGCGTAACATTTCCGACAATGTACTCGGTTTCTGTTCGCTCAGTACGCGTGGTCACATAGTCTAAGGTGTTAGAGTTAAGTGAAATGATGTCTCCAACACGTGGCCGATTAAGAAAAATTTTAACGTCTTTATCTCGCACAATAGACTTATGAATCGTAAGCACCCGGTCAACACAGGTTGACCGATCCTTAGATTGATGATCGGATTTATTGAGCAGGCTTCCAGTTGTGCGGAAGTAGTTCGCTGATGCGGCTGAATGGTTGCAATGGTAGCCTTTCCAA
>NZ_JACOFV010000025.1 GCF_014284255.1 Cognatundibacterium jejuense | reverse complement strand
CGTTTAACGGCCAGTTCTTTAAACTCGGTGGTGTAAGCTTTTTTTGGTATCCTGTTCATCATTTGTCTTTCCAAAGTTACGTTTATTTTACGTCACCTTTGGGGAACTAAATTTCGGGGGAAGCTCAGTATCCCTCCTAAAAAATCATAAAGTGCCTTCGAAAAACGAATGGGCAAGGAAATTCTCTTAGCAGGTACAGTAGCGCCGTAAATGATATTTTGAATTAAAACTGGATTATTACCTGCCAGAGGTTTCGCATTACTTTCCATATCAATCGACCACTCGGTTTTCCCAGTGGTGGAACTGACATGGATGTGCATCACATTGTTTTGAGCTGGACCATTGTGATTTGAACCAACTACCGCTTGGCCGACATTTAGACATGATGCGCAATCTTTTTGAATGTCGGCGCCTATTGCTTTTTACTTTTTCTCCCGTCTCCCATAGAGATAGCGAGCGGTGCATTTACTTCCTGCTTACCTTGTATTACCTGTCCAACCTCCCCTTTAAACACCGCTCTTGAGGACACATCTGATTCAGTCATCCCATGAATCATCCCAGAAACGCCACGTTTCGCCCGGTCATCGAGGGAACGGTAGCCGTTTAAAATTTCGAGCTCGTCTTTCGCAAGATTATTCTCTGAGCGTTGACCAGTAACAATGTAATAAATGTCCGCACCCAGCTTATCTAGTCCAAGTAAATAAGCAATATCTGGTCGTGTCTCTTCCGACTCATATTTAATTTGAGTCATCGATGTCTTCTCCAAAATAGCTGCGAGAGCCTTTTGCGAAAAGCCAAGTCTTAAGCGCTCCTCTGTCAATCTGTCGCCAAAACCAAATATTTCTTTATCTTTTTGTGTTGACATGTAAATTATTCTTTACTATATTAGCTACACCCCATAACTATTCTTAATCATACATTATGACTAAGCCTGATATCGCACATCGTGCACCAAAAATTCCCTTAGCTGTTCCGCTTGCGCTACGGCT
Source organism: Cognatundibacterium jejuense (assembly GCF_014284255.1). Taxonomy (GTDB): domain Bacteria; phylum Pseudomonadota; class Gammaproteobacteria; order Burkholderiales; family Burkholderiaceae_D; genus Undibacterium; species Undibacterium jejuense. The sequence continues at coordinate 38,935 of NZ_JACOFV010000025.1, read as the reverse complement.
GTCTGCCGAAGAGCTGGTTAAAACTGATCGCTACGCATCGCAAGAAGTTCGTTCTCGCTCTGCTTTTGCACGCATGATTTTTTTGCGTGGCCTGGCTGAGTATGAACGTGAACTTGCTACCAATCAGTAAACGAGGTTGCCATGTATCCCGATCCTAAACGTATCCGCGACAACCGTATCACCCTTCGTTTTGATGATTACGAGCACGATCTGATCACTGCTCTGGCGAACTACCAGGGCGAACAGCCATCTACTTTGTTGCGCCAGTTGGTGTTGCGTGAAGCTGCAACGTTGCTTGGTATCGGTGATGCTGACAGCGTAACCCGCAAATTGGCGTAATGCCAGTCTATCTAGAGCAGACGAAAAGATGCCTACTCAACAATTAATAATCAATGATGGTGAGCGTGCTTTACTTGAGCAAGTCCGTCTGCAGCAAGGTTTAACGTCTATTGAGGAAACCGCTGAGTGGTTAGCAAAATCAAGATTGCGACGCCAGTCTAAGCAAATGACGGGTCGCGGTCGTGCACTGTATGTCGTCGTCGAAAGGAAGCCAGAATGAGAGTCATCGGACTACCCTGCCCCCATTGTGAACAAACCGTTCGTGCAATCAAGAGCCGCACAATGTCGGCGATGTTCAAAGAAATTACCTATCGCTGCAATAACGAAGAATGCGGCCATGTGTTTGTAGCAGGCCTTGAGGTGCTGCGCACGGTATCACTATCCGCCACACCTAATTATGAGCTGCGCATCCCTATCTCTCAGCGAGTGCGCGCTACGGCGCTGAATCAGTTGTCGCTCAATTTATCGACCGGATAGCGCTGACCGCGATCTAACTTAATCAATCCCGTTTGAATGATCAACATGCCTGTTATCAGGCGTGCGGGACTTTTTTTGCCTTTTTTTTTGCGGATGACCATGTCCTTGTCCCTTTTTTCTAAATCCCTATGAGCTACCCAACCGCCAGCAAAGAAGAATTAGAGCAAGTGCGTATCGCCTTGCGTGTGGCCGTGCCGCTGGAACAGGCGTCACCTTTGATTCAGCGCACGTTGGCAGTGATTGCGCATTGCTGGCGGGGCAAAGTGCCTGCGAATTTGTGGGTGGATGAAGATCGCGCCCGTCAGGCCAAGCGTGTACGTGTGACCTCGACCGTTTCAGCAATCGATTTTAAACGCCGGGCTGCCGGCGATACTGAGTAAATAATATGGATGCGTCCTTACATAAAGAAATCACCACGCGGCTTGCGGAGTTTAAATTCAAGCCAGAAAAAAGCGGCATGTTGCGCGGCGGCGTTTGCCCTTCTTGCCAAAAGAAGGAGCTGTACACAAATGCCGATCATCCTTGGATCTTGCGTTGTGGGCGATTAAATAATTGCGGCGAGGTCTATCACGTCAAAGAGCTCTATCCGGATTTGTTTGATAAATGGTCGGAGCGTTATCAGGCAACGCCAGAGAATCCAAATCCACATGCGGCAGCCGACGCGTATATGAAGATCGGTCGCGGCTTTGATCTCGCCAAAGTGCAAGGCATGTACACGCAGGAGAATTATTACGACAGCCAATTGCGCATCGGCAGTGCGACGGTGCGCTTTCCGCTTGGTAGCGGCTACTGGGAAAGGTTGATCGATCAGCCGCATCGTTTCAGTAAAAAGGCAAATTTTAAGTACGGTATGAGCTATTACGGGAGCTGGTGGAAGCCAGATAACGTGGTGCTGCAAGCAGTCAAAGAAATCTGGCTGGTCGAAGGCATCTTTGATGCGCTGGCGTTGATGCATGTGGGTATTGCAGCGGTTGCGCTGATGTCGTGCAATAACTATCCGGAAGAAGCATTACGTCTGCTGCAGGCAGCGCGTGGCGATCAAGAATGCACGCTGGTGTGGGCTTTGGATGGTGATAGTGCCGGTCGTAATTTCACTAAAAAGCATGTCGAAAAGGCGCGTGCGGCCGGTTGGACGTGCGCAGCGGCGCAAATACCGCAACGTGGAAAGGCAAAACTGGACTGGAACGATGTATTTCAGCGCGATGCATTGAGCGAAAACGATATAGAGAATTATCGTTACCACGGCGCGTTGCTGATCGCCAAAACCGCGTCAGAAAAAGCGATCCTGATGTATATGCATCATGGCGACCAGGGCGAGTTCTATTTTGATTTTGGAAATCGCTTGTATTGGTTCCGGCTCGATCTGGAGCAATACAACAAGGTACGCCAAGAGCAAGAAAATTCTGGCGAGTATGCCAATTTGTCGGAATACGCATTGCGTGAAGCCGCGCTACTGCAGTCGAATACGGTGCGCCAGATCGCCAATTGCAACCCGACGGCGCTGTATTTTCAGGAGAACGTAATCACCGGCGAGAGCTGGTATTACTTCCGCGTTGAATTTCCCCATGACGGTAAGGCAGTTAAAAACACGTTCACGGCGTCGCAGATTTCCAGCTCAGCTGAATTCAAAAAGCGCTTGCTTGGCATGGCAGCAGGCGCGATGTTTAGCGGCAGTAGTCTGCAGCTCGATCGGATTCTGGCCGATCAGCTCTACAACATCCAGCGCGTCGATACGATCGACTATATCGGTTACAGCATCGAACATGGCTGCTATGTGCTCGGTGACGTGGCGATGAAAGACGGCGTGATGGCAGAGATCAACGGTGAGGATTTCTTTGATATTGGCAAGCTGTCGATTAAGTCACTGAATAAATCGGTGCATCTGACGATTAACCGCGACCGCGACGAGTACCGCACGGACTGGGTCAATCTGTTGTGGACGGCGTTCGGCGCCAAAGGCTTGGCGGCGCTGACCTTTTGGTTTGGGTCATTATTTGCTGAGCAGATCCGTGCGGCACAGTCATCGTATCCGTTTCTGGAAGTGGTTGGTGAAGCCGGTGCCGGTAAATCGACGCTGATCGAATTTTTGTGGAAGCTATTTGGCCGTAATGGTTACGAGGGGTTTGATCCGAGCAAATCCAGTCTGGCGGCGCGGGCGCGTAATTTTAGCCAGGTGTCTTGTTTGCCAGTGGTGCTGATCGAATCCGACCGCGAACGCATGGGTGAAGACAAAAGCCATATCAAATCGTTTGACTGGGATGAATTAAAAACCGCCTATAACGGCCGCAGCACCCGCGCACGCGGGATGGCAACGGGTGGCAATGAAACCTATGAACCGCCGTTCAGAGGTGCGATCGTAATCAGTCAAAATAATCCAGTCAACGCGTCCGAAGCGATCCTATCGCGGATTGTGCATCTGTACTTTGATCGTTCGACGCAGACAGCGGCCTCCGGCGAGGCAGCGGATAAATTGAAGTATTTATCCGGTGAAGAAGTGTCAGGCTTCATCCTGGCCGCGACCAAGCACGAAAAAGCGATCATGGCTGAGATCAAGCAAAAGACACCGCTCTATCTCAAAGAACTTCGCGCCAGTCCGCACGTAAAGATGCCACGGATTGCTGAAACGCATGCACAAATGCTGGCGATTGCTGACGCACTGAGCCTGGTGATCAAGCTCACGGTCGAACAGAAAGCCGCGCTCAAGGCGCAAATCATCGCAATGGCCGGAGAGCGTCAGCAAGTCATCAACAACGACCACGTGTTGGTACAGGAATTCTGGGAAGCGTTTGACTATCTGGATGGCGGTGATATGGCAATCCTGAACCATAGCCGCGACCCGGGTCTGATAGCAGTGAATCTGAATCATTTCCTGCAAGTCGCCACCGAACGCCGTCAACAAGTACCGCCACTGCGCGATTTGAAAAAGGTCTTAAAAACCAGCAGCCGCCGCAAGTTCGTCGATGTAAAGGTCGTCAACAGCGCCCTACGCGGCACCCAATCCCCCCTCGCCACCCCATCCGGCTCGATGAAATGCTGGGTGTTTCAGCGTGAAAAATAGGCCTATCCCTTTAAATGAAAGGATTTACACAATGAGCTTTCGAGTCACTGTAAGAACCGCGACCGCCGAGTACAAATACTTTGCGATTGCCCAGGAATCCGCCGCTGTATTTAACGATGCATATGACCGTTTTGGTGTCTGCGGTGTTTCTGTCAACCCACTTAAAAGTTAAGTATGAAAAAGCTTAATGAAAAAGAGGTTAATGTTAGTAACAACAATGCATCGTTAGACAATGATATGAAACTGACCCGTTTGAAAAATATTACTGCATCGTGCTTCAAAGGAGTGAATAAAATTGTATTTATCCGCTGAACAATTATCCGATTTAATCGGATGCGAACCGAAAAGCTTCGCTTGTATGCGCCGATGGTTGAAAAAGAATGGCTGGCCTTTCGTGCAGTCTATCAACGGCTTCCCAAAAGTGGCAATCAGCTACCATCATGCCCGTATGAACGGTCAGCTAAAATCAGAAAACGAATCGGAGTTTGAACCAGACTTTGGAGCATTAGGATCATGATTGGAAGACGCAAGTCCCCTGACGGTATGCCTTTCAGGCTTTATCGAATGAATGGCAAATTCAAAGTAACGTTCTGGTATCAACTACCCGACGGTACTAGAGCGTTCACGATTTCAGCAAAATCGAACGACATGGATGCAATCGACAAGGCCAGAAAGCAAGCCATTCAGCAGGCGGATGAATTAAACGGCAATGCACCATTGAGTAACTCAGTAGCGAAACTGATCGAACGTTATTTTAACTGGCAACATAGTCTCAAAAAGAACGATGCACGACGTAAAGCACTGGTGACACTTGAGGTAAACGAGAGTGAATCAAAAAACCTGATCAAAGTATTCGGCAAAGCAAAGCCAACTGACATTAAGCCAAAGCATATATATGGCTATCTTGCCGCACGTGCGGACGCAGGGGCACCAGCTAAAGCCAATAAAGAAATCGCTCTCTTGTCTGCGATTCTTGAATACGGCCGGATGCGGGGTGAATTAGAAACAAACCCTTGTCGCGGCATCAAATATAACCCTACGACACCGAGCACAAAGTACGTCGAAACAAAGGATCTGGACTTTGCAATGGACGAAGCACGACGCCGAGGAGGTAGCTACCTCATTCTCGCGCTGTGTTACTACGCTGCATTTTTAACAACAAGCCGTCCAAACGAAATGCGTACACTTACGAGGCATGCAAAAACAGATGAGGGATTACTTATTCCGGTTGGGAAACGCAAAGGCAGCCAGGCAGAAAAAACAAAACTAATACGCTGGTCTCCTAAATTGAAAGCGACAATTAACGAAGCATTAGCTTTGCAACGTACGCATGGAATATTAATTTTCAGTAATACAAGCGGCCAAGAATACACACGTAGCGGCTGGACGACCATTTGGAACCGTTTAATGGGCTACTGTGAAAAACGCGCGGAGGAAGAAGGTAGAACTTTTGAACGATTTGCACTGAAAGACATGCGCCCAAAATCAGTGACTGAAAGAAAGGCGCGCGGCGAGACAAATATCACCGATGCGACTGGTCATAGCGACGAAAGAATGATCAATAAAACCTACGATCGCCGGGTAGTTAAAAAGTCGAACGCTACCGAATAACGCTTCTTTTGTGAAATGATCTTGTGAAAAAACACAAGATCATCTTGCGAAAAAAGAAAAAGCGCACTAAAAAGTGCGCTAAGTCCTTGAATTCAATGGGGTGGACGATGGGGCTCGAACCCACGACAACAGGAATCACAATCCTGGACTCTACCAACTGAGCTACGACCACCACTGAAACCTTTAGTGAAATACTGCACCAAGAGAGCTCCGCATTATACAAGTCTTTCGACTAATTAGCAATAGTCAGCCCAAATGACATTTTTTATTCCCTTTGAGCGCTCCTTGCGATGCTCAGAAAAGCGTTTCCTGCCGATCATGCAGTCCATCGCGAATCACTCATACAAAAAAGCCCGCACTAAAAAAATTTAGAGCGGGCATAAACTCACACCTTAGTGAGATGAGGAGCGTGCAGTGAAACAGGCGACAATATAGCGGTTGAAGCCATACTCACTTGCAGTTATTACAAATTTTTACGCTTACCACTACCGCGACACAAATACGTATTCAATGCTTACATTTGCTAACGTATCAGAGAAAAATTAGCTGGCACCTTCCAATAGGTCAATAGCCTCAGGCAGATAATTCTTCCGCGCTTCTATCGTAAGCAGTAATCGTCTGCATGCGCTCAAATGCTTCGATCAAAATGTTCGGGTTACCAAGCGCGAGTTTTTTGCTATCAGAAAGAGTCTGACGGAAAGCGCGTGCACCAACCATGCCCATCATCAAACCTAGCATGTGACGAATCACGCTATTGATGCGCAAGCCTTTGCCACCATTGCCGTACAGCTCTAATTGGCGATGAATATACGGGATCATCGCGTGCAAAATTTCTTCTCGTGTTTTTACCGGACTATCATCACCATAAAAGCGTGCATCAAAACTCGCCATGAAATACGGGTTGTGATACGCCTCACGCCCTATCATCACGCCATCTACGTGCTGCAAATGCTGCGTCATTTCATCGGTCGTTTTGATGCCACCATTCAAAATAATTTCTAACTCAGGAAATTCTTTTTTGAGGCGGTACGCATAGTCATATTTGAGCGGCGGAATTTCACGATTTTCCCTCGGACTCAAGCCCTTGAGAATCGCATTGCGGGCATGGACGATAAACGTCTTGCTACCAGCTTCTGCCACTTGCCCGACAAAGTCACGCATGAATTCATACGAATCCACATCATTAATCCCAATCCGATGCTTAACGGTGACATCAATGCTGACAACATCTTTCATCGCCTTAACGCAATCTGCGACCAATTGCGGCTCTGCCATCAAGCACGCACCAAACGCGCCTTTTTGCACGCGCTCGGACGGGCAACCACAATTGAGATTGATTTCATCGTAACCCCACTCCTCCCCCATTTTCGCGCATTGCGCCAGATCTGCAGGCTCACTACCGCCTAATTGCAAAGCAACAGGATGCTCGCCCGGATTAAATTCCAGATGACGCTGCACGTCACCATGCAACAAAGAGCCAGTCGTCACCATCTCGGTGTACAACCAGGTATGACGCGTGATATGACGATGAAATTCGCGGCAATGGCGGTCAGACCAATCCAACATCGGGGCAACCGACACGCGGCGTGGGGGTAAAGCAGAAGTAGTCACAATAGAAACAACGAATATTCAACAAAGCGCTATTGTACCTTGAGTGCCCCGTAACAGTAGAAATCACCAAAGCTAACAAAGTGGAATGGAGAAATTTCAATCAACATGTGCACAAACAACGGCAAAAAACTCTTTAAAAAACCTTACCCCTGTCAACAAGTTCAACCCAGGCAACGTTGAGACGTTTTTTCCTCATTGTCTAATAAAACAGCCCTTGCTGCGGCATATAAAGCAAAGCGATTCGACAAATTACATGCGGCGCCATTAATGCGCCTTGTGATCATGATAAAGAGTCCATCATCTGCGAGCTCATTGAGTCCTTCATTTTTCCAATACCAGGCGGCTGAACGCGCGGCAAACGCTGGCTGCTCCAGCAATTCTGGTTGGTCGAGACAATCAATACCAAGACCTTTCATAACGGCGCTGTAATTTTTGCGCCCAGTAATATTGATCAAACCACGCCCTTTATACCTAATCCCGTCCCCCTTTTGCGTATTACCAAGATCAATGCGTCCCTCATATGTCCGACCACTCACCGGTTCTTGTACATAGAGCAGTTGTGCACTTTCGTGCCCCACTTGCGCCAGAAACGCTGATTGACGCCAAGCCGTGTTGATTTCAAATTCCTGCATTGCCTGAGTTAGTGGAGCGAAAAACAATTCAGCCTGGGAACCCGCAAGTGGAAAGATGCTGTGCAATTGTTCGAGAGTCAATTATGTCTCCTTCTATTTTTAGCAAAACAACTATTTACGCCGTATGAGTGGAACGTCGCGATTTAAATAAGAAAAGCAAAGTTTCGTTTCTATTTGATACATAAAAATATAGCATTGCTATACAACAAAAGCAAGCCAAGCTATAGTTTATTTTCTATAGCATTGCTATGCATGGATATATGGACAACAGAAGAAGAAGCTCGCCACTTAAAAGCCAGGTTTGAGAAAATCAACCGGGCAAAGTTCGCTCGCGATCAACATTTGCGAGGTGGCCAAGCAATGATTTATCAGCACATCAATGCTGTCCGACCAATTAGCCTGGAGGCCGCATTAATTTATGCCAGAGGACTAGGCGTTACTCTCGCTGACATAAGCCCCCGCCTCGCCCAGGAACTCAATTCCGCAGTAAAACAAGTGAGCATCGACCCTTCATCAGAGAAAACAGATTCTTTTTCAACACACACAGCTGGTAAGGTTGGCGTAGCAAATGATGCTGCGCCGTATTTAATCGAAGTCCGTAGGGTTACACTTCACTTGTCAGCAGAAACAGTTGGCTTTGCCACCGATCTGATATCTGACGATGACCAGCCGCTCGCATTCAGAAAAAGCTGGTTTAAAAAAAACAACTACAGCCCTGAAAAACTTGTCGCCATAAAAATTAAAGATAAATCGATGGAACCCGCACTGTATGCTGGCGATACAGTGATCATCAATACAGCAGACAAAACACCAAGCGATGGTGAAGTATTCGCAGTGAACTACGAAGGCGAGGCTGTGGTTAAACGCCTCGTTCGTGACAACGGTCAATGGTGGCTTTTCTCAGACAACCCCGACCAACGAAAATATCGTAAAAAGATTTGCCAGGGCGATGCCTGCCTCATTGTTGGAAAGGTGATTTATAAGCAGAGTGAAAGGATTTGATTCCTTAGTTCCATCAGGCGGGCGCAAGCCGCCCGAGGTGACGACGTCGCTTTACACACTTTCCTTCAACAAACGCAGCAATGCGGATGTATCGAGGCGTGCCGAAGCGTCACCGCCATCTAATAGACTATCTGCCAGGTCACGTTTTTCCGCATGTAAGGCAATGATTTTTTCTTCTATCGTGTTTTGCGTTACGAGGCGATAAATAGTGACCGGTCGTTGTTGCCCCATGCGATGGGCGCGGTCGGATGCCTGATCTTCTACCGCTGGGTTCCACCACGGATCAAGGTGAATAACGTAGTCGGCAGCAGTCAGATTTAAACCCGTGCCACCCGCTTTGAGACTGATCAGGAATACATCACCCTCGCCCGCCTGAAATGCGTCGACGCGGCGTTTACGCTCGGTTGCAGGTGTGCTGCCATCGAGGTATTGGTAGCTGATGCCGCGTTGTTCAAGGCTGCTGCGCACGATCGCTAAGTGATCAACAAACTGACTGAAGACTAAAGCTTTGTGGCGATTTTCCAAGAGTTCTTCTATCGTGTCTTCCACCACGGCGAGCTTACTGCCGCTGATAGTCGAATTTTTTAATACCAACTGCGGATGACAGCAGAAGCGGCGTAGTTTGGTGATCTCTGCCAAGACTTTGAGTGACTGACCTTCCTCTGCACTCAGGGCGGCAATTTTATCCAAAGCTTCCTGACGCAGTGCTTCGTATAGATGACGCTCCTCGTCACTGAGTTCAACTTGCAAAGTAATCTCAGTGCGCGATGGCAATTCGGTCAGTACTTGTGTTTTGGTACGGCGCAAGATAAACGGTTGTATTAGTTTTTTCAGGTGCTGACGTGCGTCTTTGTCACCGCGTTCGATCGGAGTGCTAAAGCGTTCGGCAAAGCGATCCTTGGAACCAAGCAAACCCGGATTGATGAAGCGGAATAAGTTCCATAATTCACCAAGATGGTTTTCGACAGGTGTGCCACTGGCGATCATTTTGAAATCGGCATTTAATGCCATTGCTGCCTGGCTACGTTTGGTTGCCGAGTTTTTGATGACTTGCGCCTCATCGAGTACCACACTATGCCAGTGTTGCGCAGCAAAGCTTTCGGCATCCGATTGCAACATACCATAACTAGCGATGACAATATCAAATGGTCCCAGATCTGCTAAAGAGCGGTTACTGTTGTAAGCCCGTACTTTTAAGGTCGGTGCAAAACGCACAACTTCCGCTTGCCAATTCATGGCGACTGAGATTGGTGCCACGACTAAGGCCGGGCCATTCGGCGCTCGATCAAGCAACAGTGCTAAGGCTTGCACCGTTTTACCCAAGCCCATGTCATCCGCCAGACAAGCACCAACACCCCAATGCGCAAGGCGCGCCAACCATTGATAACCAGCCAACTGATAATCACGCAATTCAGCTTGTAGCGTTGATGGTACCTTCGGTAAAAAATCGACCAGCGCATCAAGTTTGCTGACTTGTTCACGCCAGGCGGCATCGGTTTTTAATTCACCCACTTCTTCAGCCAAGGCAGCCAAAGCGGGTGCAGCAAGCGCATTAACTCGCACGCCATCTTTACCCGTCAATTCTCCAAGCGCGCGCAGCTCATCGAGTCGTTGACGGAAACTTTCGGTCAACGCCAGATAGTCATTGTCGCCTAATTTTAAGAAGCGTCCGCGGGTTGATTCAGCCATTTGCAAAAGTTCGCGCAGAGCCAGTACACGACCATCATCGAGCGAAATTTCACCACCAGCGACAAACCATTCGCCTTGCTTCTTAATCGTTAAGCGCAGGTTTTGCAAAGAGCGGCTACCCTTAATTCGGAAACGTTCACCCTCAGGCCAGATCAATTGCAAGGTGGCTTCTGGTATCGCCTTGAGTTCACCCAACAATTCCAGACATTGCTCAGGATGTTGTAATTGCCATTCTTGTCCATTGTCTTCGGCGTTAGCTAACGATGAGCACGCGCTGACTATTTGCTGCAAATTTTTTGCTTCAAGTTTTAAATTCCGACTTGCTTGCACCGGCACGCCGCCTTGCTCGCCAAGCACATTCGCCGCACCCTTACCAGGCGTGAACCAGCCACCATCTGCCAGTGGCCTGACCAATAATTGCAAGCGCAGACCTTCTTGTAACGGGAGCAAATGCGCATAAATTGTCTGATCCGCATCCACGCTTTTCATATGCGCCGCCAGCTCTGGCAAATCAGAATGAATTGCCAGATGCGGTGCAATTGCCGCAATCACATCAACCAATTGTGCTTTGGCGCTACTTGGTACTGTTAATCCTCGTCCCAGAATGCCTGTGATTTGCTTAATTTCAGGGCTAGAGGCATACACAGCTAAACGGGTCGGGGTTTCTTTTTTCCAGACGATACTGGCATCCGGACTGACGAATGGATCCAATTGCAGCGTAATCTGATCGCCGCTTTCTTTAAGCTGCAAAGCAATATCGGCTTTAATCACATCAATGCGCACATCCGGCGCATCATCCCAATACACCGCAGGATGCCCGACCATCAAAGGCAATGCTCTATCGATATTGAGTTCAAACTCGCTACCGCCGTAGTAACTATCCGAAAATCGCCGTATGCAGCCAGCAATATGGATATCTTGCTCTGTCAAAAAAGACATACTTTCTTGCTCTTGCACTAAACGTCGCAAAGCAACTGGCCGCCCTTTACTCCATACACCTTTGGCACTACGCTTTTGTTCACGCGGCTCGGCTTTCAATTGTTGAAAATGGTATTCCAGCAACCACGCAAGACGCGTGTCGTCACCAGCTTTGGCAAGCTTTACTTCGGACATGGGTTTGAGTTGAGTTAAGGCATTCAATGCACGTTGCCACGCCTCTTCGCGATGCAATACTTCAATCAGCGGGCGAATGTTTTTTTGTGCATGCCAATCAGGCATGATTTGCGGTTCATTAAATTGGCGCGCGAGTAGCACATCTAATTCTGCGGCCACCCATAAATAACCCAAGCGCTGCATAGTAGCGCGCATATCGACTAATTTGGGGTGTAATTTAGGATGTGGCGGTGCGTCTTGCCAATGGGCCGCCAGCGCCTCAAATAAGGCATCCACGTCGTGTGGTATGCGGGTACTGAAATGCGATACAGGCAGCACTACACCTTGTGCCAGATGGTTGACCAAGGGCTGCAATACGTAATAGCTATACGCATGTTTTTGTTTTACACCGTCATCTACCTGTGCCTTGGCAAGTTTAAGGCTGGCAGCATCATTTTTCGCAAGCAGTGCAACGCTACTGAATAATCCCAGCAATTCGGGAATGAAGACTTTACGCTTACCAGTGACTGCTTTTTGAATTTCAATGTAAGTCTGGATCACACCAACGGCTGCATTCATGTTGTGCTGCAGTACCGCAGAGGCGATTAAAAATTCCGCCTGTGTTTGCGGTGATAAGCGCAATTTAAATTGTTCTAAGCGTTCAAAATCACCACGCAGTAAAGCTTGCCAAGCGAGTAACCCCATCAATTGCGGCCAGCTATTCGCTTGTTGCTCTGCCTGCTCACAAGCAAAGTCATACGCTAATCGGCAATCGTTTAAATTCCAATTCGCTTTGGCGATCACATCAGTGAGCAACATACCTTGATCAATCGGTCTGAGGGTCGTAAATAAATCCAGCCCATCCTGATCAACAAAAAATTCAAAACCCGGCGCAGGCATATGATCAGTCGCCACACTAAAAAATTTTTCTCGCCACAGCAGTGCTTCATCGGTTCTTCCGAGTAGCACTGAGAACATCATTTCGCGTCGATAAAAATTGGCGTCGTAGGATTTCCAGTGGTGGTACTCACCATGTCGTTTCAACAGATCGCGGACATTATTGATCCAATTTTTTAATGCTCCACTTTGCTGCAAATGCAGTAGCACAGCCATGCGCAAGTCTTCGCGCAAGACAAAGCCAAGGCCGATTTCCTGCCTTAGCACCATACGATGAGTTAATTCTTGCCCAACGTCCTTGAGCACCTTGGCTTGATACGGATTGCCCTTCATGTCAGTCTGACCGCTCAACTGCATCAATTCCAGCAGCTTAGTCTGACTTAAAGGCGCCTGGTACAGAGCGGCGGCATATAACAGCGGAAAGTGATACGGATGTAGGTCAGAAAGCAAAGGCATAAAACAATCTAAGGGAAACGATCTATCAAATAGGAAATGCTATTTTCAGGCAGGCCGGTGAATAATCAAGCGGCAACGAAGATTAACGCTCAATAAAATAACGCGCGATATAACCACCAGCCAGACAAACCAAACCACTGACAGTTAAAAAATGATGCAAAGCAGGTGAACCTACAGTTGCTTGTGCCTTGCGCTCTAAAAATTCAGGCGTTGGATTACCAAATACCAACGGCTTTAAAAAAGACTCCAGACACCAGAAGATAAATGCAAACCCAATCAGAACTTCACTCATCAAATGCGAAGAAAAACCTCGCATCAAACTAGAATAAGCAGACCATGAAAACAAGGTCAGTGCCATCGCACGAGAAAGAGGGAATAATTTGAGTTTATCAAGAATAGACATTGGGGGTTCAAAAATTAGTACAGGTTATCACACGTATCAGTTTTGACTCATTGAGTCTTGAGACAATGAAGACAATGAATTAATGGCTCACCGTCTTAGAAAACATATTCAGCACAATTACGCCAGCAACGATCAAGCCTATTCCTAGCATGGCAGGCACATCCAATTCCTGACCGTACAATATCCACGCGACCAGGGAAATCAACACGACGCCAACTCCCGACCAGACCGCGTAGGCGACGCCAACCGGTATGCTGCGTAAAGTCAAAGATAAAAAGTAAAACGCCGCACCATAGCCAAACGCCAGTAACACTGTGGGCAAAGGACGCGTAAAACCTGCCGATGCTTTAAGTGCAGAGGTCGCGACGACTTCGCAAATAATTGCCAAACCAAGATAAAGCCAATTCATAATTTCTTCCTGCAACACCATCACGCTGAGAAATACATGATGACTATGTTAAAGTCCACATTATCCCAGAAACTGCCAAGCACGACATCGCAATACGGCGGATAAACGGGCTAACGCTTAAAAGCGAGCAACAATACGCCACCCGCCACCATTGCAATACCACTCCACTCACGCAAACTCGGCCGCTCATCCAAGAAGACAACAGCAAATATCGCCACAAGCACGAGACTCAACTTATCGATCGGTGCAACCTGAGAAGCTGGCCCCACTTGCAATGCCCTGAAATAACAAACCCACGATGCACCCGTCGCCAACGCTGACAAGCTCAAAAATATCCAAGTTTTGGCAGACAATTCAAATGGATTGCGCCATTTGCCAGTACCCCATACAAAAGCGATTAATACCAGCATAATGATGGCGGTACGGATCAAAGTGGCGAGATCAGAATCAACCCCACGAATGCCCACCTTGGCAAAGATGGCCGTCATCGCCGCAAATACCGCCGATAACAGCGCCCAGATCATCCACTGATTAGAGAAAGACATCGTCACTCCTAAAATGCTAACGTTTTACATCAAGCTGTGATCCTATAAGATAAAACTATTATAACGAACTACTCAAGAAGACCGGACGCAAAAAAGGCGTTGCGCATTGAAAGCCCCACGACTATTGACAGGCGAGGCCTTCCGAATATACAGCTTATTGGCGTCAATACTAATGCCCCGGTGTCAAATATTCATTGCTGCAATCATCCCAGCAAACTCAGTTTCGATCATCATGAAGCTGCAGATTTCAACCCAAAACCTTGCCAAAAAGTCTTTACCCATCTTGCGCACATCAAAACACGATGTAATGACAAACGTAAAAAATAGATACATCTCGGCAGATTGCTTGCTGGCACGACTTTAGCGCCCTATATTAAATTAACAGGTTGTAGTCGATGTCCTCACCTCAAACATATTCTGTGCGGAGGATAAAATGTTCATACGACATTTACTTACCGTAGGTCTGTTTAGTTTTTGTGTAAGCCTGATACCTGGCTATGCACAAGTGCCAGAGACTGGGCGCTGGCAAGAGTTGGCATATTCAACCGCAGCAGTCAATGCAGAAACGGCAGATCGCTATCATGAACATATCGACGCACTTCGTAGCCACAAACAACTCGATCAAGATCCGGCTTTATTAAGCAGAATAAAAACCATCGCACGCGGCTTAATTTCGGCAGCATCAAAGTTAAAACCTGAAAGCAATACATGGCGATGGGAAATCCATATCACCAGCGAACAACAAGTCGACGCTTACTGCATGGCAGGTGGAAAAATTCTGATCGGCAGCGAATTTGTACGACGTTTAAAACTGAGTAATAGTGAGTTAGCCACCTTACTTGGGCATGAAATGGCACACGCCATTGCCGAACATCATAGAGAAGAACTATCAGAAGCACTCCATATCAATGCACAACCCGGAGATACGCTAGACGTAATGATGGGACGTTTGGAGACGGATATCTCTATGCAATTAAAGTTGGCCACACTGTCCAACATTCAAGAAAGTGAAGCAGATCAATTAGGGATGATACTCGCGCATATGGCCGGCTGGGATAGCGCTAGTATGGTCAGCTTTTTCCAAAAGCTACAGCGAGTTGAAGCGAATTCTGTTCCGAATAACAGCTACCCATCGACCGAATCACGTTTAAGCATGGCACGAGGTTTCAATAAATTATGGGCAAAGATTGAATCTGATCAGAAAAGTATTGTTACTCGCAGATCAAGCGCAACTAATGACCAGAAATAGCACCATCATTAAAATATTGAGGAGTAGCACTATCATGGCATTCAAATACCGATATGGCATTTTCTTTTTGACCGCAAGGATAGTTGGTTTGAGACGCCGAATCCACGTCAGCCACAGGCGCGTTTCCAGCATTAAAGTGCATCGAGACTACGATTGCAGTTGGCGAAACAGCGGCTAAAAAAATGGCTGAGCATAACGAAACTACTTAGGGAGAGTGCAACCCGCGCAGAATAACTACTCACGGAATAGCGGGTTGCCCCCTTACCAATCTACCGAACTAGCGAACTCAACTACCTGCTACCATCATACTTTCAATCAGGATGGAGCCAGTTTCTTTGGTGCCACGGGTCAGAGTATCGGCACCAATAGCAACGATTTGCTTGAACATATCGCGCATATTGCCAGCAATCGTTATTTCTTCTACCGGGTATTGAATCACACCGTTTTCTACCCAATAACCAGACGCACCACGAGAATAATCCCCCGTCACGTAATTGACACCCTGCCCCATTAACTCAGTCACCAACAAACCTGTGCCCATCTTTTTGAGCATACCGGCAAAATTATCGCTACGTTTGGTCAGACTGGAAGTCATACTCAGATTATGCGAGCCACCGGCATTGCCAGTAGTTTTCATGCCCAATTTACGTGCAGAATACGAAGACAAAAAATAACCTTGCAATACACCATTACTGACCACGTCACGACGACTAGTGCGGACACCTTCGTCATCGAACGGCGAAGAACCAACGGCACCCAGAACATGTGGATCTTCGACAATTTGTACATGCTCAGGAAAAATTTGTGTCCCCAAGGAATCCGGCAAAAAAGTGGACTTACGATACAAAGCACCACCCGACGTAGCCTGCACAAATGACCCCAATAAACCCGCCGCCAGTGGCGCCTCAAATAGCACCGGACATTTACGGGTGTCAAGCTTACGTGCGTTCAGACGCGCTAAGGCACGTTCCGCAGCATAGCGGCCAATGTCTTCTGGCTTAGCCAATTTTTTTGGATTGCGTTGCGAAGAATACCAATCGTCACGCTGCATTTTGGCACCCTTGCCCGCAATAGGCGCAACCGAAATGGTATGACGCGAAATCGGATAACCGCCCATGAAGCCACGTGAGTTGGCCGATACAAAATGCGATTGCTGTACGTGCACACTAGCGCCTTCGCTATTGGTAATACGCTTATCCACTGCAAATGCGGCAGCCTCAGTACGCGTAGCGATTTCAATTGCTTCCTCGGCACCAATTAGCCATGGATAGCACAGTTTCAGGTCACGCGGTGCCATTTCAAACATATCAGCATCAGCCAAGCCAGCACAATCATCTTCTGCGGTAAAACGCGCGATGTTATAAGCGGCATCGACAGTATCACGCAAAGCCTGCGTCGAAAAATCAGACGTGCTGGCATTTCCACGACGCTGACCGACATAGACGGTAATACCTATACCTTTATCTCGATTTTGTTCTATCGTTTCCACCTTGCCTTTTCGGACACTGATCGATAAACCGCCACCTTCGCTAATTTCTACTGCGGCATCCGAAGCGCCTTTTTCTTTTGCAAATAGCAACATATCTTGTGCAATTTGTTGCAATTGGTCTTGGGTGTGGGTAAAAACGGGTTTGCTCATAGAGGAGTTTCTGTATATAGAAAAGGCTAAAAGGACAGCTCTGATTGACCATTAAAACAGCGTCGCCAGCAAAATTAGATAAACGATTCGTCTGTTTTACAGGGCATTTTTGAGTATATCCCAGCTAAAAAGGGTATCATAGCAGCCGTTTAGTAAAGTTTATAGTAAAGGCGCAGAATTATGCCAAATCCAAATCGTGGCTCATGTGGCTACCAGTCCAATGAGTTTGAAGAAGAATACGACCGTCCGTCCAAGTCCGAATTAAAGCGCCAGATGACGGCGCTGCAAAAATTAGGACAAGAGTTGGTCGAACAGCCACGTGATCGCGTCAAACGCGTCCCTATGCCGGAAGATGTACGTGACGCCATTCTCGAATGTCAGCAAATTTCCAGTCATGAAGGCCGTCGTCGCCAGATGCAGTACGTAGGCAAAAAAATGCGTACGCTGGACGAAGAAGAAGTCGCATTGATCCAAAAGACCATCGATAGCTGGAAAGGTGCTTCTAAATCAGAAACTGCCGCTATGCATGCACTGGAACGTCGCCGCGACAAATTGTTAACCGACGACAACACGCTGACCGAATTACTGGCAGAACATCCAGAACTCGATGTGCAGCATTTGCGCACGCTAATCCGTAACGCACGCAAAGAACAAGCTGAAAACAAACCGCCAAAAGCCTACCGCGAAATTTTCCAGATTCTGAAACAATTGCAAAAATCCAACACTAAGGATGATGCTACTGACGACGAACACCTGGAAGACCAAGAGGACGAGGACGATGAGTATTGATCCCCTGGATCGTGCTTTACGCATAGGTCTGGTCTCGATTTCTGACCGCGCCTCTGCGGGCATTTATCAGGATCAGGGCTTACCAGCCTTACAAGAATGGTTTGGCCTTGCACTTAGCAGCGCATGGCAAATGGAAACTCGCCTGATTCCTGATGAACGTAGCGCCATAGAACAAGCATTGATAGAACTGGTCGATGTAGCGAAATGCGACTTGGTGATCACCACCGGTGGCACTGGTCCATCGCGCCGTGACGTCACGCCAGAAGCAACGTTAGCAGTCGCCAGCAAGGAAATGCCAGGCTTTGGCGAGCAAATGCGTCAGATCAGCCTGCAATTTGTGCCAACGGCCATTTTATCCCGCCAGGTCGCTGTGATTCGCGAAACTGCTGATCACGCTGGGTTGATCCTTAACTTGCCGGGCCAACCAAAGTCGATCAAAGAGACCCTGGAAGGCCTCAAGGATGCTCAAGGCAAACAAATCGTGAATGGCATTTTCGCCGCCGTACCCTATTGCATCGATCTGATCGGTGGCCCCTACATCGAAACCAACGATGCCGTCTGCAAAGCGTTTCGACCAAAATCCGCAATCCGCACCAAAGCCTGATGCCAGCGTTGGCGATTCGCAATCAATATGACTGAGATGACTAAGCCTACGCCACCCAATTTCCGACGACGCTGGTGGCTGACCGTTACTGCGGTCAGCGCCATCAGTGTAGGATTGGCTGCCATTTCCTACGCTAAACAATCAGTCACAGACAACAAAAACACTAAAAGCAACACAAACAAACCTCCAACCAAGAAGAAAGCCAAGCCAGACATGAGCAACTTACTTGAAACGATAGAATTAGAAAGCGCCCCACAACCGACGGTTGCTATTATCTGGATGCATGGTCTGGGTGCGGATGCGAATGACTTTGTCCCGATTGTCAAAGAATTAGATTTGCACGATTGCCCCGCTATCCGCTTTGTGTTCCCTAATGCGCCGACGATGCCCGTGACAATTAATGGCGGCTACGTCATGCGCGCGTGGTATGACATTCTGGGCACCGACATTGCCAAACGCGAAGATGAAAAAGGCTTACGCAGCTCACAAGCAGAAATCGAGAAATTGATCGCCCGCGAAATTGCACGTGGTATTCCCGCTAACCGCATCATTCTGGCTGGCTTCTCTCAAGGCTGTGCAATGACCTTGCAAACAGGCTTGCGCTATCCGGAAAAACTGGCTGGCTTGTTGTGCTTGTCTGGTTATGTGCCATTGCGTGACGTGGTGGCGACAGAGCGCAGCGTTGCCAACCAAAACACACCTATCTTCCTCGCACATGGCCGCGCTGATCCGGTGATCCACATTCAACGTGCAGAACAATCGCGCGACTTACTCAAAGAAATGGGCTACCCGGTCGCATGGCATGAATACATGATGCAGCACTCCGTTTGCCAGGAAGAAATTGACGACATTGGGAACTGGTTGCGCTCGGTGTTGAAGGCGTAACTTTCGAGGATAACAATTTTTAGATACTGTTGTCCAACTCAATCCTAGTAGGTTTTCCTAATGTCGTCCTTATAGCGTCATTTTTGCGTCATTTTTGCGTCATTTTTGCGTCATTTTTGCGTCATTTTTGCGTCATTTTTAATATGTAAATAGATCGCTCTTCGTAGAACCAAGCCGGGTGTGACCCGGCAGCCACTTACTTTGCTTTGCCTCGCCAAAGCAAAGTAAGCAAAAGAAAGGCGACACTGAGACTTTGCCCTGCGGGTGCCGTCACTGCGTGTCGGCACAATTTGAGCGTCACGTAAAACGGGAAAGTATCTAAACTCGCTGCGCTCAGACAAAGATACTTTCTAATCCGTTTTCCGTGAAGCACAAATTGCTTAGTCTAAAGCGGTGAAAGTCAAAAGCGACATTGCCATGTATACGGATACTCAATCGTTTGGCGGGTACAACTCACCAATCCCATGCACTTGGTGATGACGGCGAGTCCCACCCGTCATACCAAACCTTCGATTAGCTAAAATCCTTCCAGGTCTCAACGTCAATTTGCACTGACGCCTCACCCGCTGACATCCAGATCTGGCCATCTTGTATCGTGCATTGCAGTTGCATCGAACGTTGCGCCAGCTTTTCTAAAGCCTGACTTTGCTCCGCTGGTACATTCATCACTTTCAGATTTTTGGCGCGATCAAGGCGGCTATTCATTTGCTTCCACCAGATATCACTGGCACTAGCAAAACTATATACAACGACTTTATCTGAGCGGCCGCACGCTTTGAGCAAGCGTCGGTCATCTGGCTGACCAACCTCGACCCATAACTGAATCGCATCAGTGTAATCTTTTTCCCACAAATCTGGCTCTTCGGTATCCGAAATACCTTTACCAAATTCCAGGCGTTCGGCCGCATGAATCGCGAATGCGAGCACACGGATCATCATGCGTTCGTCAGTTTCCGATGGATGACGTGCTATGGTCAGACTGTGATCTGCATAGTAACCGCGATCCATATCCGAAATATTTAAATCTGCTTTATAGATAATTGATTTGAGTGCCATTATTTGAATACCACCGTTTTATGACCATTTAACAAAATACGGTGTTCGACAAAGCATTTCACTGCACGCGCCAAAACCACACATTCCACATCCCTACCAATTGCTGTCAGCGTCTCAGGCTCCATCGCATGATCGACGCGTTCAACATCTTGCTCAATAATTGGCCCCTCATCCAGATCACCAGTGACAAAATGCGCCGTCGCACCAATCAGCTTTACGCCACGTTCGTGCGCCTGATAGTACGGCTTAGCACCTTTAAAGCTCGGCAAAAACGAATGATGAATATTGATCGCTTTTCCACGTAACGCATCGCACATCGCTGGTGACAAAATTTGCATATAACGCGCCAGTACTACTAACTCGATATCATTGGCCTCGACAATATCCAAAATCTTTTGCTCTTGCGCCTGCTTGGCTTCAGGTGCTGCACCAGCTGCCAAAGGAAAATGATGAAATGGGATATTGTAGCTGGCCGCCAACTGGTAAAAATCAGTGTGATTAGAAACAATGGCTTTGATCTCCACTGGCAACAAACCACTCTTGTAGCGGAACAACAAATCATTGAGGCAATGGCCAATTTTGGACACCATCAACATCACGCGCGGCTTGTGATGTGCGTCATGCAACTGCCAGCTCATCTGCATGCCAGCCCCGAGAGCTGCAAACTCTTCACGCAAAGCGGCGTCGCTGATCGAAGAGTCTTCGACGGCAAAATGCACGCGCATAAAAAACGTCGCCGATTGCGCATCACCAAATTGTGCGGAATCAATAATGTTGCAGCCATGCTGCGCCAAAAAGCCCGATACACTGTGAACAATGCCACGCTGATCAGGACAGGATAAAGTGAGGATATATTCTGGTTGTCGTATCATAAAATTAACATCTATCCAAAAAACCTTTATTTGGAATGAAAAACAAATTTAATTTGGTATTTTCGGGATGAAAGCGAAAAATTTAACTGACTATTGTCGCACGTTCCGGAGCACAATTCAGCATACAACGTGTTTCGAGATAACTTCCCAATAAAAAGCACGAACGTTCTAATTAATGTATAGTCATCGTTCAGCAGCAAAAGATAGAAAAATTGGCATTTCATCCACGACTCAAACCTTCATCTACAACAAGGAGACAGCATGACAACAATAATGAATCAGCAATATCGCCTCGCCGCCCGCCCTGTCGGGACACCAAAACACAGTGATTGGTCGTTTACCTCTGAAGCAGTACGCGAGATCGCCGATGGAGAAATTTTGGTACAAACCATTTACCTGTCGCTCGATCCGGCAATGCGCGGTTGGATGAACGAAGGTAAGTCATATATACGCCCAGTTGCGATTGATGAAGTCATGCGAGCTGGCGGCATTGGTAAAGTCATCGCTTCTAAATCACCTAAATTTGCAGTCGGTGATTATGTCTCTGGTGGTACAGGTGTACAGAAATATTGGGTAGGTGCCGCCAACGATAAAACAGCGGCTTTCTATAAAATTGATCCACGCCTTGCACCTTTACCAAAATTCTTAAATGCCTTGGGTATGCCAGGCATGACAGCGTACTTTGGCCTGCTTGATGTTGGCCAACCCAAAGCGGGTGAAACCGTCGTGGTATCCGGTGCTGCTGGTGCTGTCGGACAAACCGTAGGTCAGGTCGCAAAACAAAAAGGCTGCCGCGTCGTAGGCATCGCAGGCGGTAAAGACAAATGTGATTTTGTCGTCAATGAACTTGGTTTTGATGCCTGCATAGATTACAAATCTGGCTCAGTCCGCGATGGCTTGAAAGAACACTGCCCGAACGGCGTTGACGTCTATTTTGATAATGTTGGCGGCGAGATTCTCGATACCGTACTCACGCGCATCAACATGAAAGCCCGCATCATCATCTGCGGTGCAATTTCTCAATACAACAATACTACCCCAGTCAAAGGCCCTGCCAACTACTTATCCCTGCTGGTCAATCGTGCTCGTATGGAAGGCATAGTCGTTTTTGATTATGCAGCACGCTATGCTGAAGCAGTTGCCGAAATGGGCAAATGGATGGCCGAAGGCAAATTCCAGACGCGCGAAGATATTGTTCAAGGGATAGAGACTTTCCCTGATACCTTGATGATGCTGTTTGATGGTAAAAATTTCGGCAAATTGATTTTGCAGGTCAGCCCGGAATAAAAGTACCAACGATCCCTCCCCCGCAAGCGGGAGAGGGATCGGCGGGCGTATTTTTTTTAGAGCGGGAATTATCCCTACACGACGATGAAACTGCTCATCGCCACCATACGGACGAAAGCTACTTCCTACAAATACGGTCTCAACCACCCCAGGCCCTCAGACGTTCCCGCCCTTGGCCGGTACTCACAACCAAGCCAACCCTCATAGCCCAATTGATCAAGTAGTTTAAATAGATACGGGTAATTCAGCTCGCCATCACTGGGTTCGTGACGGTTCGGCACACCTGCAATTTGTATGTGACCAATACCTGCATGCGAACGTAGCATATCGCGTTTTAGCTTAGCAGTGATATCACCTTCCATGATCTGGCAATGGTAAATATCAAATTGCACCTGCAAATGTCCGATATCAAGCTCCTCACAAATTTCCTGTGCCTGATGCTGGTAATTGAGAAAATAGCCGGGCATATCGCGGTTATTGATGGGTTCGATCAAAATAGTGAGACCTTCCCGAGATGCCACTAAGGCCGCATAGGCAAGATTACGCAAGTAGACGGCGCGATGCCTCTCCCTATCTTGTTCGGGGTCGATCAGTCCGGCCATCACATGAATATGTCGGTTACCCAACACCTTGGCGTATTGCAAAGCCAGATCAAATGAGCGCTTAAACTCATCCTCGCGTCCGGGCAAAGAGGCAATCCCTCGTTCGCCCGCAGCCCAATTGCCGGGCGGCGCATTAAACATCACTTGCTGCAAACCATGTGCATCCAACTGATTGCGAATTTCCGCTGCGGTATGTTCGTAAGGAAATAAAAACTCTACGCCTTTAAAGCCGTCTTTTGCTGCCGCCTCGAAACGACTCAGAAAATCAACCTCCTGATACATCATGCTCAGATTGGCTGCAAATTTTGGCATCACACACTCCCTATCGTTTGGCGTAACGTTGAGCAAGAACCGCACAAACCATCAGTTGCAATTGATGGAATAACATTAATGGTAACAATACCATACCAACAGATCCACTGGAAAACAAGACTTTGGCCATCGGTACGCCACTGGCGAGGCTCTTTTTTGAGCCGCAAAACACGATGGTGATCTCGTCTTCTTTGCTAAAACCCAGGCGGCGGCTGACAAACATCGTCAAACCCATAATCAGCGCCAACATCACCGCGCTCACACCCAAGATACTTAGCAACATCATTTTTGGCACTTGCGCCCACAATCCCTGCACCACCGCTGCGCTAAAAGCAACAAATACCACCAATAATATGGAACTCTGATCGACCATTTTTAAGACTTGCGCATGACGGGTAATCCAGGCCTGCAAAAATGGACGCGCCAACTGCCCCAGAACAAAAGGCAGTAGCAACTGCAACACAATATTGAATATTGCATCCATGGATGAATGCCCTTCCCCCTGAGTCTTAAGCAACAAACTAACCAACAAGGGCGTGATAAAAATACCGAGCAAATTACTGGCTGAGGCACTGCAAACTGCAGCAGAAATATTCCCGCGAGCAACCGATGTAAAGGCGATTGAGGATTGCACCGTTGAAGGCAACATGCATAGAAATAAAATGCCGACATACAAATCCGGCGTCAGTATTGGCAGCAATGCAGGCTTGAGAAGCAAGCCCAGAACCGGAAAGGCAACAAAGGTCACCAACAACACCAGCAAATGCAAGCGCCAGTGCGTCAGACCCGAAATCACCGCTTCACGCGAAAGCTTCGCGCCATGCATAAAAAAGAGCAGTGCAATCATCCAGACCGACAATTGCTCAAAGACCTCCGCCACAGCACCACGCGCCGGAAAAAAACTGGCGATCAAAATAACGCCGAGCAAAAGTAAAGTCATGTTATCGGGCAAAAAACGTGGGCGCTGCATATTGTCTCCAGAAAACAAGATAAATCGATTGTACTCGAAACGCTTGCCACGACGCCAAGACGTTGATGAACAACACTTGTGAATAAAATTACCGCAATCGAACCAAAGAAATTCGCAATACAACACAACAAAATCGTAGAAAAGCTAGCAAAGCACTTCAAAACCAAAGATTCTTTTGAATTGAATTAATTTTAAATTTAAACACTATAAAAGTACTTCATTCGTGTGGGTTTCGCTGTATATTTTTGGTCTTTCAACAATTAATTAAGGGCTTTCGTAGCGCTCTATTTTTCGTAACAAACGTGATCCGGCAAACGTTAAAACGACAAATGCCTATCCCTATAATGCGAAAAGCAGCGCCCCCAAATTGCCCTCGGAGACCCCATGAAACGTACATTGATTGCCGGTTTACTGGCGCTGGCTTTTTCCATCCCTGGCTATAGTTACGCAAATCTTCCGAATGACATTGAAGCAAATCAGTGGAATCTCAAGGATTTGTATATGGATCGTGCGGCATGGGACAAGGATGCCAAACATCTGGAAACCCAATTAACTCAACTTGAAAAATGCAGTGGTCACCTCGGTAGCAATGCGAAACAATTCAAAGAATGCCTGGATCTCACCAACGACATCCTTAAACGATACGCACGCCTAGCAAACTATGCAGCCCAATATCGTGACCAGGATACCGGCAACAATGCAGGCCAGGATATAGCACAAAGTGCAGAAATTCTCGGCAGCAAAGTTGAATCCGCCAGTTCTTTCCTGCGCCCGGAATTACTCACATTAGGTCAAAAGAAAATAGACGCGTTCCTGGCACGCGACAAATCGCTGGCAGGGTATGCGTTTTATTTGCATGATATCCTGCGCGGCTCGAAACATACTTTAGACAAAAAAGGTGAGGAACTGGTTGCTACATTCGGCATGGCAACCAATGCCGCTAGCGCAGTCTATGCAACCTTATCCAATGCCGATATGCCTTGGCCTAAGCTTAAATTATCTAATGGCGAAGAAGTAGTGATCGATCAATCGGCTTACACCAAATACCGTGCATCAGGCAATCGTGCCGACCGCAAACTCGTATTTGATGCATTCTGGGGTAAATGGAAAGAATTTGAACGTAGCTATGGCGTGACGTTTTATGAACAGTTGAAAAAAGATTCCGCCTATGCCAAGGTACGCAACTACCCCGACTCGCTGACCAGCGCTTTGGATGGCAACGACCTGCCACGTGCTGTCTATGACACCTTAGTCAGTCAGACTCAAGCCAATTTGCCGACCTTGCATCGCTATTTCCAATTGCGTGCAAAAATGTTGGGCGTGAGTGACTTGCGCTATTACGACATCTACCCCGCTTTGGTCACCGGCAATTATCACTATCCGATCGAAGACGGTGTCAAACTGATGCTGGCGTCAGTGAAGCCTTTAGGTGAAGACTATGTCGCAGCAATGACAAAAGCCACGACTGAACGTTGGATGGACGTGTACCCTCGTCCACACAAACGCTCCGGCGCCTACATGTCTGGCACTGCTTACGACGTGCATCCGTATTTGCTGCTGAATTACAATGACGACTATGAGTCAGTCTCGACATTGGGACACGAGTGGGGTCATGCCATGCACTCGTATCTGGCAAACAAAAACCAGTCTTTCCTGAATTCTGATTACCCAACCTTTACGGCAGAAATTGCATCGACGACAAACGAGGTCTTCTTACTCGACCACATGTTAAAAATCGCCAAGACCGACGATGAACGCTTGTTGTATCTGGGTTCCGCACTGGAAAACCTGCGTGGCACCTTCTTCCGTCAAGCGATGTTTGCTGATTTCGAACGTGAAGTTCATGCTCGCGTCGACAAAGGCGAATCGTTGACTGGCGAAGGTCTGAGCAAAATTTACGGTGACATTCTGAAACGTTACCACGGCGACAAAGAAGGTGTCATGAAAATCGATGACACCTATGCGGTTGAATGGGCTTACATTCCGCACTTCTACAATCGTTTCTACGTATTTCAATATGCAACTTCAATTGCTGCGGGATCAATGTTTGCCGACGAAATTCTCAAAGGTGAGCCTGGTGCGCGTGACAAGTATCTGAACATTTTAAAAGCAGGCGCTTCAGCTTATCCGTATGATCTGGTCAAAAATGCTGGTGTCGATCTGGCTTCACCTGCGCCATATCAAGCGGTGTTTAAACGTATGAACACCATTATGGATCAAATCGAGGCAATCCTCGCCAAGCGCAAGTAAAATCTTTGCACTGAAAAAAGTAGTTCGCACAAGTCCAATTTTGCGATTTACATAAAAATCCCCGCTGTGCATTGTACGTGCAGCGGGGATTTTTCGTTTGATACCAATATTCGTCCAGACAGCAACAACTAGCCATTAGTGCCAAAAACATTCTTTGATACGCATCAAAAACACTTTGGTATTAGAGGAGTACATTTAAAGAAACAATTTGAAGACTATTTTGGAGACTATTCATGGCCACACGTAACTTCCACCCTGTCTCTGTCGACATTATTCAACACGAACACGAACATTTATCCGCTGTCATTCAAGGCATGTTGTACTTTGTACGTGGCATAGAAAAAGGCGGATCAGCTCCTGATCTGAAAGTTTTCCGCGCTATGCTGTACTACATCAGCGAATATCCGGAAAAAGTCCATCATCCCAAAGAAGATAAATTTTTATTCGCAAAAATTAAAGAGCGCACTCACCAGTTGGACGCAGAGTTAGACGCTCTCATCGAACAACATAGCAAAGGTGAATTACTTGCACATCAATTGCAAGATGCTTTACTTCGTTATGAATTTACTGGTGCAGAAGCCTTCCCACATTTTCATCATCTTGTTGAACAATATGTCAAATTTTATTATGCACATATGACAACCGAGGAAAAAGTGATTATCCCGATTGCGAAACAAGTCCTCAACATCAACGACTGGCAAGAAGTTGATCAGGCCTTCATTAAAAATCGCCAACAGCTCGATGATGCTGGTGAACGCTATCGTTACGAACAATTATTTTCAATGATAGTCAATATCAGCCCGGCGCCGATAGGGATTGCAGATCCTTTATAATTCACCTCTATGATCTCAACATCCCACAGAGATCACACTTCTTTCTTTTTAGTCTCAAGATGCGCAAACCATCAGGTTCGCGCATTCTGGTGTTGCAATAATCATTAGAATCCAACAATGTGGGCGGATTAACCGCAACGCTCTGGTTCAAATGAACATCATTGTGCGAAATTTCTTAGATACAGTTGAAGACGCATCCAATCAAATTAAACATAGTCAGAGTTAGGTGTCGCGATTTCGTGCCAATTAAAAGCCACAACTAACCAAATCAGGTCAACAAATCCTCTTCAAAAAAGACAGGCCTTCACATTTCAAGATTGCCCCTGTTCAATCGTTGCGCCTGCATAGGCCACAAGCAAACCCTAGCCATTTTAAAAAAGAAAACTTCCAAAAACAAACGCATGTCAACACCTGAATATAGCTTTTATCTATATTTGGTTACGCTTTTTTTCGCTTAAATTGGATGCAGACTGATATACTCTTTCTCATCCATCCCACCTGATTTTTCTACTTACAGACGCGAAAAACATGTCACAAGCCTGGCTCACTCTGCGCGAACAACTTGAATACTTTTCGACCCCATTTCCACGTGCGGCGATTGCGTTTGCGGAGGAGCACAAGGACGAAGTCACGCCATATTTCATTGAAGTGCTGCAAAATACCGCTAAAAATCCAGAGATCACGGAAGATGGCGACTACATGCTACACATGTATGCAATGCACTTACTTGCTTCATGGCGCGCGACGGATGCTTATTTACCCATGCTTGCAATTGGCAGCTTTGCGGACGACGTTATTGACAGCATGATGGGTGACGTGGTTACTGAAACCTACGGGCGCTGCCTGGCTTCAGTATGTGACGGTAATGTCGAATTACTTAAGCAACGTTTTGAGGATGAACAAACTAGCATCTGGTCACGCACGGCAGCACTGATCGCATGGCAGGTCCGTGTCATTGCTGGTGAAAATGACAGAACTGAATTACTAAATTACCTGAGCGTCCGTGGCGAATTGATTGCGCAACAACGCAAACATGCAGATCAGGGGGACGCGGTTTTATTGGAAACCATCGTTGACGTCGCAACGGTTCTTTGCGCGGCTGAAATGGCGGAACAAGTTAACCGTTGGTTTGCCGATCAATTGCTCGACCCACAAATGAGCGATCAGGACTGGTTTAATGAACACATCTCCCTCAATTACGAAGCTAGCCGCGCTTTAGAATTAGAACATGGCAAAGGCTATGTACACGATGTAGAAAAAGAAATGGGTTGGTGGTCGGGATTTCATAAAGAGACCCAGGCAAATTTCCGCAACGTCTATACGCAACATACAATACGTAAAGAACCCAAAATTGGCAGAAACGATCCTTGCCCCTGCGGCAGCGGCAAGAAATACAAAAAATGTCATGGCGTGGATGTTTAAACTTTTTGCACGACAACGCATTTATTAAGCAAAAGCCAGCAGATTTGAGCCAAAGAACAAGTCATGTCTTCAAATTTTTGCGGTTCTTACAATTGCACCATAAAAACAATCTCCCCTTCAGAAAACCACATTTATTACCAAAATAAATAGCAATTTAAATATTTATTTCACCCTACACATCTTTTTTCCGCATTTTATTCAAAAATGTGACGCGCAATTGTGGTTTTCCCTAATATTTCGTTTTTTTTGTTAGTGCCATGATGCGAGCCCATTGTGCCTATACCAAACACACGCGCTAAAGACGAGTGAAGACACACTGAAATAGCCCTTACTGGCAAACACAAAAAGATCAAAAGTCTCGGTGTACTTAATTTGGCATGTTCGATATATCGGCCATGCCCGAATCCCTTTGAGAATTTTCAATTCTTCGCATCGTTTTACGACAATCTGGTGTTACCTATATCGATGCGCAGCAGATTAATGACCAGATCAATTGAAAATTTTTGCTTTTAAAAACTGAATGAAGGGTGCGGACGAAACACCGTCTGCATGAAATTGGAGGAACTATGAAAAAAGCATCATCCACCCCGATGATATTTGCAGCGATGGTAGCGGGTATCGCGGTCGGCTATGTATGCCATGAAACCTGGGCAACAACCAAGTTCATGACAGACCTGGCAGGATATTTTTCGATCGCTACTGATGTGTTCTTAAGACTCATCAAAATGATCATATCCTTGCTGGTATTCTCAACCTTGACCGTTGGCATTGCTCACCTTGGCGATACGAAAACAATTGGCCGCGTTGGTATTAAAGCGATGGGCTGGTTTGTTATTGCTTCCCTGGCCTCATTGACTATCGGTATGTTACTGTCAAACGCATTGCAATTAGGCACTCATCTGGGTTTGCCACTGCCGGATGTCAATGCAAGCACCAATTTGAAAACCAGTGCGTTTTCATTGAAAGATTTTATTAGCCACTTGTTCCCAAAATCTCCGATTGAGGCGATGGCAAATAATGAAATCTTGCAAATTGTGATCTTTTCCATTTTCTTTGGTTCTGCCTTAGCAAATCTTGGTGAGTCCGGTAAGAAGCTCTCTGGCATGATCGATGAACTGGCTCACGTCATGTTGAAGATGACTGGTGCCATCATGAATCTGGCGCCGATCGCCGTCTTTGCTGCGATGGCTTCCGTGATCACAACTCAGGGTCTTGGTGTATTAGTGACTTTCGCAAAATTCATGGCAGGCTTCTACTTCGGCCTGGCGATTTTGTGGGGTTTGCTGATTTTGGCTGGCTTTGCTTTCATCGGCAAACCTATCTTCCGTTTGATGCAATTAATTCGCGAACCCTTCCTGGTTGCGTTCTCGACTGCAAGTTCTGAAGCTGCTTATCCTAAGATTCTGGATGCACTCGATAAGTTTGGTGTTAAACGTAAAATTTCCAGCTTTGTATTGCCTATGGGTTATTCGTTCAACCTCGATGGTTCGATGATGTATTGCACGTTTGCAGTATTGTTCATCGCTCAGGCATATGGCATCGACTTACCGATGAGCACACAGATCACTATGCTGCTGTTGTTAATGGTCACCTCCAAAGGTATGGCGGGTGTGCCACGCGCTTCACTGGTCGTGATTGCTGCGACATTAAATCAATTCAACATCCCTGAAGCTGGCTTGTTGCTGATCATGGGTGTCGATCAATTCCTGGACATGGGACGCTCTGCAACGAATGCGGTGGGTAACTCCATCGCCGCAGCCGTCATCGCGAAGTGGGAAAATGGCCTTGATACCGAAGCGCATTTAACATCTGTTCCAACAACAGTGAAAAAAGTAGCCTGATCCTCTATCGGATCAAATCTGAACAAAAATCAAAATGGTGGCACCTATGGGTAGCCACCATTTTTTTTGCTTCATTCAATAAAATAAATTGCAAATAAAAGTACCGTGAACAATAAAGGCTTACAGAAAACGTTCTTCTGCAAGCCTTTATTATTGGTGCATCACTCAAGTATCCCTAGCGCTGCATACTTTCCCATACTTTTTGCAAACGTTTAACCGACACCGGCATCGGCGTTCTCAGTTCTTGCGCAAACAAAGATACGCGCAACTCTTCCAGCATCCAACGGAATTCCAACATCTTAGGATCGATATCAGATCCATGCCCGGATTTGCGCGGCGTGCGCTGCCAGGCTTGTGCCACACTATTCCATTCAGCCATCAACTTTGCATCCCTCGCTGGATCAGCACGTAGCTTATCAAGGCGAATGGTGATCGCTTTCAGATATCGAGGGAAATGCGCCAACTGAGTAAAATCTGTATCAGCAATAAAGCGTTTGGTGATTAACATTTGCAATTGATTTTGCATATCAGCAGCCGCCTGGGCGTGCGCTTTAATACCTTGCAACTTCTTAGGTAAACTATGAAATTCTGCCAAAATCTGGCCTGCCAAACGCGCAATCTCATTCGCCAATAAATTCAGGCGTGCTTTACCCTCTTCGCGACGAATATTGAACTCGCCAGAATTGGTCGGCAAAGGTTGTTGCAAACAAGCGCGTTCAATTGCAGTTTGTATGATCTGTTCGCGTAGTTCTTCTTGCGAGCCCAAGGCCATAAACTGCATACCCATTTGCTGCAAGCCGGGGATATTTTTTTCCAAAAATTTAACTTGTTCTTTCAACTGCAACGCAAACAAGCGGCGCAAGCCTATGCGATGTATGCGTGCCGCTTCATCCGGATCATCGAACACTTCAATGTGACAGTGGCTTTGCTTATCGACCAAAGCGGGGTAGCCAATCAAGGTTTGTTTGCCTTGCTGCACTTCCAATAACTCAGGCAAACTATCGAAAGTCCAGGCAGTCAAATTCTCCTGCTTCAATACTGGCGTAGAAACCTGATTGCGAGCTGCCAAGTTGGCATGTGGCGCCTGCACAGTATTTTTCTGCACCGTTTTTGTCGCGGCTTCGTGTTGACTACCATCGAGTAGTGCCAATTTTTCCGCACTGGCAATTTTTTGAAAACTTTCGCGCGCCTGACCACCAAATTCTGCCCGCAGATTAGCCAGATTGCGCCCCATATCTAACTGGCGACCATGCTCATCAACGACTTTAAAATTCATCGTCAGATGGACCGGCAAGGTTTCAAATTTAAAATCAGTCGTTTTGCAGAGCAAGCCTTTTTGTTCGCGTATATCCGCAATCACGGCATCGAGAAAATTGCCTTTACCAAACTCATTTCGTTCACAAAATCCGGCTGCATATTCGGGCAAAGGCACACAATGGCGGCGAATTTTTTGCGGCAGAGATTTGATCAACAAATGAACCTTTTCTTTGAGCATACCCGGCACCAACCATTCACTCCGATCGGCAGATACCTGATTCAATGAAAACAGCGGCACAGTCAATGTCACACCATCACGCGGGCTACCTGGTTCAAAATGGTAGCTGAGTTGCAGCGCCACCCCTGACACTTGCATATTCTTGGGGAATAAATCAGTAGTGACACCAGCCGCTTCGTGCCGCATCAACTCTTCTTTATTCAGATATAGCAATTTAGGATTCGCTTTACTGGCCTCTTTATACCACTGCTCAAACAACACGGCGTTATGTACATCTGGAGGTAGGTATTGATCATAAAATGCAACAATCAGGTGATCATCCACCAAGACATCCAAACGACGTGATTTGTGTTCAAGGTTTTCGATCTCCCGAACCAACTTTTGGTTGTAAGCAAAGAATGGCGAGCGAGTTTCAAATTCGCCTTCCACCAAAGCTTCACGAATAAAAATCTCACGTGCTTCTGCTGGGTGCGTCAACCCATACTGGATCCGACGTTGGCTATACACCACCAAACCATATAAAGTGGCCCGTTCAAATGCGGATACCTGCCCAGCTTTCTTTTCCCAACGTGGCTCGCCATAAGATTTTTTCAGCAAATGACCGCCAATTTTTTCCAGCCACTCTGGCTGTATCTGGGCAATACAACGTCCGTATAATCGCGAGGTATCAACTAATTCTGCGGCCATAATCCAGCGCCCGGCTTTTTTCGCCAGACTGGAACCCGGCCAGATAAAGAATTTGATACTACGCGCACCCAGATAGTGCGCCTCTTCTTCCGACTTATAACCAATATTGCCTAACAGACCTGTCAGTAAAGATAGGTGTAATTGCTCATAGGTCGCTGGCGTTTCATTCAAGCGCCAGCCTTGCTCTTTGACGATGGTCAGCAACTGCGAATGCACCTCGCGCCATTCACGCAAGCGCATCTGGCTCAGGAAATTACTACGGCAATTGTCTTGCAACTGACGATTGGTTTTCTTGTGCTCGATGGCATCCTCAAACCATTTCCAGATTTTCAGATACGACAAAAATTCGGACTTTTCATCAGCAAATTTCTTATGCGCCTGATCAGCAGCGGCTTGCGCCTCCATAGGCCGGTCGCGAGGATCTTGCACCGACAACGCCGCAGCAATGATCAGTACTTCTTGCAAGGCCTGATTATCTCGCGCAGCCAAAATCATGCGGCCAACCCGCGGATCTAAAGGCAACTTAGCGAGTTGTCGACCGACCGCCGTCAGTTGATTGGCATCGTCCATCGCACCAAGTTCTTGCAACAACTGATAGCCGTCTGCAATCGCACGACCAGGTGGTGGTTCGATGAATGGGAAGGTCTCGACATCAGTCAAGCGCAAAGACTTCATGCGCAAAATAACGGCTGCCAACGATGAGCGCAAAATTTCTGGTTCAGTAAACCGGGTACGTTGGTTAAACTCCTGTTCGTCAAACAGCCTGATACAAACACCGGCAGAGACGCGGCCACAACGCCCCGCCCTTTGATTGGCTGCCGATTGTGCAACCGCCTCAATTTGCAATTGCTCTACTTTATTGCGATAGCTATAGCGCTTCACACGCGCCAGGCCAGTATCAACCACAAAACGTATGCCGGGCACCGTCAAAGAAGTCTCAGCCACGTTGGTCGCCAGCACGATACGCCGCGCATTCGAAGCTTTAAATACACGCTCTTGCTCTTGCGCAGATAGTCGGGCAAACAAAGGCAAAATTTCTACATGCGGCGGATGATGTTTGCGCAAAGCTTCAGCGGCGTCGCGAATTTCTCGCTCACCCGGCAAGAACACCAATACATCACCAGATCCAATACGACACAATTCATCGACTGCATCGGTAATAGCGGTCATTAAGTCGCGCTCTTTGTCTTTTTCGGTGTCCTGTATCGGCCGGTAGCGCAACTCGACTGGATACAAGCGACCGGATACCTCTATCACCGGCGCCGGAACGATCTGGTCACCTTTTGTCTGCGCAAAATGATTAGCAAACCGCTGCGCATCAATGGTTGCCGAGGTGATGATGATTTTCAGGTCACGCCGTTTAGGCAACAACTGCTTCAGATACCCCAACAAAAAGTCAATATTGAGGCTGCGTTCATGCGCCTCATCGATGATGATGGTGTCGTATTGGCGGAGCAATGGATCGGTTTGCGTTTCCGCCAGCAAAATACCGTCCGTCATCAATTTGACCGATGCGCCCTTCGTTAAGGTGTCGGTGAAACGTACTTTGAAGCCAACGTGCTCGCCTAAAGGCGAATTCAATTCTTGCGCGATACGCTTTGCTGTTGATGAAGCTGCAATACGACGCGGCTGGGTGTGACCGATTAAACCTTTTTGCCCTCTCCCCAACTCAAGACAAATTTTTGGCAACTGTGTCGTCTTACCAGAACCAGTTTCACCGCAGACGATAATCACTTGATGCTTTTGCAACGCCTCAGCAATATCGTCCCGACGACCAGATACGGGTAATTCTTCCGGATAAGTAATGACCGGAGGTGGATTGCGAAACGGTAGTTCAGCCTCGCCTGGCAAAGCAGGGGTTTTACGACGTTCAGAAGTTAAATGTACGCCTTGAACAGATACCACTGAAGGCGACCGGGTTTCAAGACCTGCGGCATGCTTGCCGGCTGGCTTATCGACTGGCTTATCGACTGGCTTATCGACTGGCTTATCGACTGGCTTATCGACTGCACTTGCAGGTACAGCAGCATTTTGAGCTTGTGGCCGCGCTCCAATTGACGAAGTTTCGGGCACAGTCGCATTTGTAACAGCAGCAGGAGTCGCTGCTGCCTGACGTAGTTGCTGACGTAGATCACGCAATCCAGACAAACCATCTATCGTGGTACCGGCGGCTGATTTGGGGTGTTTTTTAGGGGAATGATTAGAAGACATAGCGGTGCGCATTATCCCAGATTTTCATTCTTCACTGTGAATCAAGAGCCATGAATGCCACAAAAATACTTTAGTTTATTTTTTTAGCTGAATGTATATACTTAAATCCATTTAGACGATAACAAAACCAGAGGCACAAAATGCAAAATTGGCTGTCAGGATCGCTTAACCTGCTACAAACGAAGCTGGCCGCTGAGAAGCAATGTGTGCAAGGAAGCAACGTGTCGGAAACGAATCGTCGCAGTGCTACGTTTTTTCAACTTTTGCTGGCCATAGCATTTTCCGGCGTACTGAGCGGATGCAACAGTGTAAAAATCACGCCCTCATCGAATGAGCTATTTCAAGATTCTATGTTTCGGGCACCTACAGCAAAAATAAATCCGGATGAAGTTTTCGCGCTAAGCGATGAAATGAGCACCTACCTCCGTAAAGAACAAGTCAAATCAAACATTCTAAGAAATGGATTGAAACAAGGTTTATTTAAAATGATTTCAAATAACAAATCGATGCGGATTGAATACGATGCCGAAATGACGCGCAATGCCGCACAAACTTTTTCTTCTCGATCTGGCAATTGTTTATCTCTTGTGATTTTGACTGCCGCTTTTGCAAAAAAATTAGAATTACAAGTTCAGTTTCAAAAAGTCGTCCAAGACAATAGCTGGAGTCAGTCAGACAACCTAATGTTTGCCGTGGGCCACGTCAATGTTAATTTATCTAAGAAAGCAACATCCAACATAGGAAGTTATGATGGCAGTCAAGCATTAATAGTTGATTTCATGCCATCTGAGAATTTACAAAACCAAAAAACCATACCGATAGATGAAAAAACAATTCTGGCAATGTACATGAATAACCGGGCGGCAGAACAACTTTCACAAAATCAAATCGATGAAGCATATTGGTATGCCAAAGAAGCAATAAAACAGGACCCCTCCTATCTGAGCGCCTACAATACCCTTGGTGTTGTTTATCGCCGTCATAACAATCTGCATCAAGCCGAACAAGCATTTCGTGAGATATTAAAATATGACACAAACAATCTGATTGCGCTCGCTAACTTAGCTGAGCTATTGCAGAAATCCGGACGTCTTGAAGAAAGTCTGGTCGTCACAAACACCCTTCATCAACTCCAGCCTGTCGCGCCTTTTTATTACTTTGACCTCGGGAAAAAAGCACTGCAAAACGACCATCCCGTCGAAGCGATTAACTTAATCAAAAAAGAGTTGGATCGAGATCCTTATTACCATGAGTTTCATCTATGGTTAGCATTGAGCTATATCCGACTTGGAAATCTGAACGAGGCAAAAAAAGAATTAGCGTTAGCAAAAGAAAATAGCATCACCCATAGTTCTTTTGATTTCTATACCAGCAAAATGGAACGTCTCAATGCAAGCTTATCAAATTCACACTAAAAACATGCGTTGCGCAAGTTGACTTAAAAAGAGCGCATAAATTTGATTGCACGACTTAATCAGAACTGGCTACCAACCCCAAGTCTCAGATTATAATAAGCGCATGGAAAATCCCGTTCAATTCGTTGATTGGCTGCGCTCCGTCGCGCCTTACATTCATGCCTTCCGTGGCAAGACTTTTGTGGTCGCCTTTCCGGGCGAACTGGTGATGGCAGGCGCCTTGCCTGTCCTGGCACAAGATTTGTCGCTACTGCACGCGCTTGGCATCAAAATCGTAATTGTGCATGGCTCAAGGCCGCAGGTTGCCGAGCAATTGGCACTGCGAAACGTCGAAGGCCAGTTTCATAACGGAATTCGCATCACCGATACCGCTGCACTCGAATGCTCTAAAGAAGCGGCGGGTGAATTACGCCTCGATATCGAAGCCGCTTTTAGTCAGGGTTTGCCAAATACGCCGATGGCGCATGCCGCTATCCGGATTATCTCTGGCAACTTTGTGACTGCCAAACCTATCGGCATCGTTGGCGGTGTCGACTTTGGCCTCACAGGCACAGCGCGTAAAGTTGCTTACGATACGATCCACAGAATTCTCGATGCTGGCAACCTGGTTTTATTGGGACCACTAGGCTTCTCACCGACCGGTGAAGCCTTCAATCTGACGATGGAAGACGTGGCAGTTTCAGCCGCGACCGCGTTACGCGCAGACAAACTGATCTTTATTTCAGAAACACCGATGATGATCGATCAGGATGGCGATGAAATCCGTGAATTGTCGTTTATTCAGGCAGAGCAAGAGCTCAAAAAGAATTACCTGCCTCTGGATTCTGCTTTCTATCTGGAGCATGCGATCAAGGCATCACGCGGCGGCGTACCCCGGATACATATCGTGCCTTACGAAATGGATGGCTCGACACTACTCGAAGTCTTTACCCATGATGGCGTTGGCACCATGGTGTCCTCAGAAAACCTCGAAAGTTTGCGTGAAGCGACGATTGAAGACGTCGGCGGCATTATTAAACTGATCGAGCCGTTAGAAGCTGACGGTACTCTGGTCAAACGTGGTCGCGAACTGATCGAACGCGAAATCAATTACTTCTCCGTCATTGAGCATGATGGCGTGATTTTTGGTTGCGCGGCGCTGTACCCATTCCCATTTGACAAAATGGCAGAAATGGCATGCCTGACGGTCAATCCCGACGTGCAAAGTCAGGGCGACGGCGAACGCATCCTCAAACACATGGAAAAGCGCGCACGCCGGGCAGGTTTCCACTCTCTATTTGTACTAACCACCCGCACCGAACACTGGTTCCTCAAGCGCGGTTTTGTCAAAGCTTCGGTCGATGATCTTCCTAAAGACAGACAAAAAATGTACAACTGGCAGCGTAAGTCTTTAGTGTTGATCAAACAATTGTGATCGGTAGCGCATCATTAAGAAAATGAAATTTGACTTATAATCGCTGCTGTTTTTAAGTATCTACAGGTTTACAAAGGAGTATTATCATGGCCCGTATGGTCCACTGCATTAAATTAGACAAAGAAGCCGAAGGCTTGGACTTCCCTCCTTACCCAGGCGAATTGGGTAAAAAGATTTATGAAGGCGTGTCCAAAGAAGCATGGGCTGGCTGGATGAAGCACCAAACCATGTTAGTCAATGAAAACCGCCTGAATCTGGCAGACATTCGCGCCCGCAAATACCTGGCAACGCAAATGGAAAAACACTTTTTCGGTGACGGTGCCGATGCAGCTGCTGGTTACGTACCACCGACAGAATAAAAATTTGGTTTCTATTCAAAAAAAATGCCCGCTGCTGCGGGCATTTTTTCATCGGTTATTGATTCATTTGGAATTGCGAGAAGTGACATTTAGCGCTTCAAAAAGATATGGCGGCAAACCAAAGGACATATCTCCCTCCATAGTAAATACAAGACACCAAGAATAATCTTCAACTATAAAATAATGGTGTTGAGGAATTGAGAAAATTGCATCTAAATGCTTGACAAATACATAAACTGACGACAAAAGTGAAAAATTAATTGCACTATCTCCAATATAAATAACTCGCCCTTTTAATCTATGAATTTCGACCATTTTTTTAAAAAAAGCAGAAAATGCTGATAGCTGAAGATTGGCTGATTCTTCTTTTAACTCAATAGCGCCTGGCACTTCACGAGCCTGTAAGAAATTCTGTGTAAATGCCACGGAACAAATTAGTGATCGTATTTTTGAATGCGGTCACCAAACTCAATCATAAAACGATTTAACGCCATACGCCAATTTTGAATAGGCATTGTCCAT
>NZ_JACOFV010000024.1 GCF_014284255.1 Cognatundibacterium jejuense | reverse complement strand
GTCACAAATATCGCCTTGCACAAACAGGTGGCGTTCGTCATTGCGCAAACTGGTCAGGTTGTTTAGATTACCGGCATAAGTCAATTTATCGTAATTCAGTACCGACTCATCGGACTGTGCCAGCCAGTTCAAGACAAAATTAGCGCCAATAAAACCAGCGCCGCCTGTAACAAATATCATTTCATAAACCTCAATAAAATATTTTTAAAAAGACGATCTTAGAAACTTACGATGAGCGGTAATGTTTATCGAAGATCTGTCTTAAAATATGAAAAAGTCTGCTATTGCAATAACAGACTACCTTAATAGATCTTAGATCTGTTCATAAGTTAAATAATACAGTTTAAGAAAACTGCAAATAAGCCTTTAACTGACGCCACTTTTCTGCGTCCTCAGCAGACTTAGGTTGACTCATCGCTTCCGATACAAAAGCTGCGACCAATGCAAGGATCAAACCAAAAAACGCAGCAGCAATTGTAATCAATGCACTTTGCGGTTTGAACTTACGCTCAGGCTCAACCGCTTTGTCCAATACTTGAATCAGAGGGATATCTTTGGCTTCGTCCAAACGAGCAACCTCATATTGCTTTGCCAGCATTTCATACAACATTTGGTAATACTTGACGTCACGCAACAGCTGGATATTGCTTGCACCGGCTTCTGCAGGTTTGCCAGCACTCGCAGCGGCTTCACTTGCCTGCATTGCAGATTCCGACTTTGACGCAGCGTTCGAAGCAGAACCCTTTTCCAGCTTAGCTAACTCGTCTTGCATGCCCAACAGTTCCTGATTGGCGCGCTTGTACTCGTTGTTGCTTGGCGTAACAAAGGCTTGCATCGCCTTGAGTTGAATCTGCTTAGCGGAGATATTTGCTCGCAAACGCGCTACCGTTTCCAGAACAGCTTTACTTTGGGCATCAACACTCATCATCCCTTTGCTATCTATGCCGGAGGACAAGGCAGTTTCTGCGGCAATCATCTTATCTTTAGCCAATTCCAACTGCTTTTCAAAGAAAACACGACGTTGAGACGCCTCTGTCAAAGCAAACTTACTCGTCAAAACTGTCAATTCTTCCACATAAGCGTTAGCAATTGCTGCTGCAACTTTAGCGTCTTTGTCCTCAACATCGATAGAAATCATGTTGTCCTTACCAGAAGCGATAACAGATTTTTCATCCAATTCTTTTCTGGTTGACTCTAAAAACTTCGCGTCGTATCGCTTTTGTAAATCAAAACGTTGAATCAACTTATCAGTTAATGCGCGGCTTTTAAGCATCGCAATGTAAAGGTCATTAGGACTCTTGATCCCCAACGCAGCACCGGCGCCACCAGCCAAGCCCCCCAACTGACTCAGCATTGCTGAAGCTGTTGACTGACTTTGTTGAGGAGGCAAAATCTTCGTATTAGCTTTGTACGCGTTTGGTAAAACAAGGCTGATTGCCAAACCCGCAATTCCAAACGCTACTGGATAAACAAAAATCTTTTTCTTATGCTTTGCCAGAGTCAAAAAGATGTCCATCAAACTAATGCCATCTTCATCTTCATGAATTTGAGCTTGTTGCTCTTGATTGATCGCTGTCATGCTTATTGTCTCAAACTCTTAATTGCTGCTGCACTAATACCAAATCCAGAAAGAATTTGCGCCCAATCTTTCAAACCATTCGTGAAGGTTTTATAAGCGGGTTCTTTGTTTAGACGCTCAGGCACAACGATACTATCGCCAGGCATCAATTCTGAAGATTTCACGCTAGAAAACCAACCGCGGCCGGTGGCTGACAGTACAGTACCATTGGCACGTAACACAAAAATATTATCCATGTCTGCTTCTGACGTAGGACCAGCATCTTCCAGATATTTATCCACCGTACCGCCTCTTCGCCAGATCATAGAAGATTCTTGATTAACCGCACCAAACACATGAACAAAATCAGGACGACTTGGGATAACCAACTGATCGCCGTTTTCTAATTTCAGCGTTGGTAATTTATCAAAGCTCTCGTCATTGGCTGCGAGGCCAAACGAAATACGTCCGGTGGCTTTCAGTTCATGCATTTTAGCGATCGCTTGCGCACTGGACTCTTGCGCTGCTTTTAATTTAGCGGTGATGGTTGCTGCATCCTGACCACCAGAATCATTGGCTGCCGCCTTAGCATTCTCAGAGCGCATTTGAGATTCCAAACGGCGAATTGCTTTTTCTAAGTTAGCTTGCTGTTCTTTACGCACTTGCTCACGATAGAACTCAGTACCGAACAAGTAAGCGTTCGAAGTAGTACCACCTGCTTTAGCAATCAAAGAAGGCAATGTTTCGCCTGGTGACATCTGGTACACACCTGGCACATTAACCTCACCCTCTACACGCACAAACACTTTACGCTTAGCTAAGGGAACCTGAATATCATCTTGAGAGAAAATTGTGACCGTATCGCCGGGCTGCAAAGCAATATTTTCCGGGCTATTTACGTCAGCCATTGCTTTTCCAAGATTAAACGATACCAAGCTTACGTTAAGAGTATCGCGATCAACGCGCTCGACCGACGCGTATTCCCAATTGACTTCATCAACGGCACTGCCAATCTTAGAAGCAATGGAATTGGCGTTTTGTTTTTTTATTTTATCGCCGTACAGATTATCATCAGCAGAAATATTCAACCCGTCTTTAGGGATATCTCTGTCTTTAGGGATATCTCTGCCTTCAGTGTTATCCGCTGCATCTTTGTAATCTTTAAGATCTCTACCTTCCAAATTTTGACGAGCGATCGATGACCTGGTGACCAACATATCACGGCTTGGAATCAAATCACGTACATGCATACCGGGTGTAAATGGTACACGTAGCTGTTGACTTACGTTACCACGCAAGGTTACTGCATTAGAAAACTCAGGCGTAATAGACGATACTGTCAACATATCGCCATCTTTTAAAGTCTTGCTCAATCCAACCTTGTTCAAGTTAAATTCTTCAACGCTACGCGGTTGTGATTTACTTGGATCAATGCGCTCTAAAAATGCACGGCGCGGATCAGCAATAACAGGCAAACCACCTGCAATTTCCAGAATACTGCCAAGGGACTCGTTTGCTGATTTCAATTCATAAATCGCAGGTGTATTAACTTTGCCTACCAACGCAATATGGCCAGCAGCAGCGGGTATAAAGATCGTATCGCCATCTTGCAGCTTAACGTCATGGCTCTTATCACCTTTGGCGATGAACGCATACATATCCAAGTTACCAACCATTTTGCCATCACGCTTGACCTGAACATTACGCATAGAGCCATTGGCGTTTGGCCCGCCACTAGCAAGCAAAGCAGTCACCAAAGTAGAAAAACCAGAAACCGTATAGGAACCTGGCTTTTTAGCCTGACCAACAACGTAGACAGTAATTGCACGCAAACGACCAAAGGTCACACTCACCGCTACGTCGCGATACAGCTTGCCAATAGAAGACTTGATGACGGCATCAGCTTCACCAGCCTTGACACCAGCGAGCGCAACCGAGCCAATAGTCGGGATATTAATAACACCATTGCGATCCACCGTCGCCTTGTAATCAATATCTACGCTACCCCACGCCCTGATCATGACCTCATCACCGGCACCCAAGACATAATCGGATGGCAGAGGTGTATTTTGTAAAGGAGCAAAACTAGATGGTGTGTTAGAGAAAAAGTCAGACCCGAAATGTGCTAACTTCTTACCTGTTGCGTACTGAATAAAGCTTTGAAATTCACTCTTTTCAGGCTTTTGGTTGGCATAATTTTTACCATATTGGCCGTTATCTCTCATATTAGATTGAGGATTTAAGCCATTTCCATTCGCGCCATCAACACCATTGTTATTGTAATTCTGGTTTTGGTTTTGACCTTGATTGGTAATACGAGGCGTTCTGACCATCTCTGGCGTATTGGCAGAAAAATCGCCAGAATTCTTCGCGTCTTGATTTGTATTATCAATTTGTTGCGCAAAAATACTGGTCGCAGCAAAGATTGCAAAAATAGGGAGCGTACTCTTCATTGTTCGATGCATAGGTAAGTACTTTTAAAGAGAGTAAAAATAAAAAAATCAGCTGTAGGACTAGTACGACAAAATAAAGGCACCGACCCTTGTCAGTGCCTCTAAATATTCATTCGATT
Organism: Cognatundibacterium jejuense; assembly: GCF_014284255.1. GTDB lineage: Bacteria > Pseudomonadota > Gammaproteobacteria > Burkholderiales > Burkholderiaceae_D > Undibacterium > Undibacterium jejuense. The sequence continues at coordinate 36,692 of NZ_JACOFV010000024.1, read as the reverse complement.
AATACATCAAACCTCTGATGTCGCACGTTCTTTTTCATTGGGACATTGCTTACGGCCGCCAACGGTCATCCACGGCTTAATTTTAAAATGCACAATCATTGCATAAAACGTGCAATAGCACAAAATAAACAGAACCACGAACAACATCAATACAGGGGTACTGGACCAAAACAACGTCGCCGGAATGATAGAAAATGCCGCCAGCCCCCAAAGATAAGGTGCTGTCAATGAGTTGCGCCTGATCATGTGTGCGCCTTCCTTTGAGCCAATCATGTGACGCACCATGCGTTTGTAGACGAGCGAATGCAAGTGGATAGCATCCGGCAAGCCTGCAGGCAAGCCGCGAATGACTTTGCGGCGATAGATAGAAAACACCGTTTCCCAGACAGGATAGATGACCAATAAAAGCGGAAACCATGGCGATACGGTTGGATTGCGGTAGACCAACATCACGCAAATCTCTGCAACCATGAAACCCCAAAGGTAGGCACCACCATCACCAGCAAAGATAGTACCTTTGGGGTAATTCCAGAATAAGAAGCCGATAGTTGCACCGATCAATGCTATGCACTGACCGAGCAAAAATATGTCATTTACTTGGTAACTCACGTAGGACAACGCAGACAAAATCATTACTACAACGACACCAGCCAAGCCGTTGAAGCCATCGATAATATTCATCGCGTGAGTAATACCTCCAACTGCTAACATAATCATAAGTGCGTTCAAAACAATATAGCTAGTAACTAATTGATCAAGCAAAGGCGTTCCAAGACGTACCAACTTGGCATCGAGCAACCACATGCCGATAAGCGCAGAAACAAACGCAGCAATTAAGCGCTTGAGTGGACTAACTTTTTTAGTCAGATCTTCTATAATACCCGCTATCCATACAGGTAAAATCGAGTAAACCATAAACAGGCTGTTGATTTGCCACTCTCCGAAATACAAAATCACCATGCCGATCAGAAGACCGGCAAAAATGGGAACACCACCAATACGTGGTGTTGCATCGTGGTGCATTTTTTGAGGACCAGAACCAACATGATCAGTTGTAAAGTGTTGATGTGCGTGCTTAAATATAATCAATCCAAAACACAACAACCAAGACATAGCTAAACTTGCAGCAAGAACGTTAATCATTAGAAACCTTATAAATCAATACTAACAATCGGAATAGAGTAAAGTAAATAACACATCCTAATTGACATAAAAAAGTGAAGTAAAATTTGTGGCTCTTACTACACATTAAGCTTAATTATCAGTAAATAAACGTTAAAAAAATATCTACCTTCAACTTTTTCATAAGTTATAAATTAGCTTGTTCACAAACATATTGCAGCTATATTAAAAATGGGAATTTACTAGGCAAATTCATTCACCTTTAGTGATTATTTAAAATGAAATTTTTCACTTCCCAATTCCATGCGTCCTTTATAATCTCCTCAAGCTTCCCAAACTGCGGCTTCCATCCCAATACTGATTTGGCATAAGTTGAATCAGCGACTAAACAAGCAGGGTCACCGGAACGTCTAGACTCAACAACATTAGGAATTGGCCGGCCCGTTACTTTTTGCGCGACGTCAATCACTTCCCGAACCGAGAATCCTTTACCACTACCCAAATTAAATGCTTGGTGACCTGAAGCACCATTAACCAGAGTTTTTACTGCCAACCAATGCGCAGAACACAAATCACTTACATGAACATAATCGCGTATACAAGTCCCGTCAGGCGTATCGTAATCATTACCATATACAGAAATTGAATCTCTCCTTTTTGAAGCAACCTGCAAAACAAGTGGAATCAAATGTGTTTCGGGTAAATGTCGCTCCCCCAACTCTCCTTCAGGGTCAGCGCCCGCCGCATTGAAGTAGCGTAGGGAGACAGAGTTAAGTTGGTATCCCTTGGCAAAATCTTCCAAAATTTGCTCCACCATTAATTTTGATTTGCCATACGGATTTAGCGGATTTTTGGGATGGTTTTCGGTGATCAAGCGAGTTTCAGGTTCTCCAAATATTGCCGCCGATGAAGAAAAAACAAATTTATCAACATTAAATTCTTTCATTACAGAAAGCAAATTTAGTGTATTAACTACATTATTTTGATAATATTTGGTTGGTTCACGAACCGACTCTCCAACTTGAATGAACGAAGCAAAATGCATCACCACATCAAATTGATGTTTTTCAAAAATTTGACGAAGAAATTCAACTTCTGAAATATCGCCTTCAATAAATTCGCCAAAAACTATCGCATCTCTATAACCGCTTGATAAATTATCAACCGTCACAACTTTACAATCATTCTGGCTGAGATATTTAACCATATGCGAGCCAATATAACCAGCGCCACCAACTACGAGAATATTTAACATTTTATACACCATCATTCTGAATAAAAGACTCGCTCACCTTCGTGCGATTCTAAAAATTCATATTTAACAGTCCCTTCAAGTGCTGAGACCATAGAAACTGGTGGCACAAAACCTGATTCTGAAACAGCGGTGTTATAAACAGAATTTGAGCAAAATTTCTTCACTCTTATGGAACTAACTGCAAATTTTTTGTTAGTCAACCAAGCCAGCAAATCAAAGATTTTTCCCGCAGCAAAACCAAGACTAAAAGGTACCCTAAATTTAATTTTTCCTTTCCTACCCAACATACGATTCACCGTCATCACTAGATGATTCATTGTGAAGTCGGGCTTGTCAACGTAGTTATAGGTATGAATACCAGGCTTGAAGTTAGTAACATAATGCAGAAATGCACTAATGTTTTCGACGTAGGCCATAGACTTTCTATTTTCGCCGTCACCCACCATCAAAAAACGTCCAGAGGATATTTGTTTAAGCAAATTGTAAACATTACCGCGATTTTTTTCGCCGAAAATGACAGTTGGGCGAATAATAATCAATGTTCTTTTCTCAGGCTGTTCCTGTTGCCAAGCAACGAAAATCTTTTCCGCTTCGTATTTCGTGCGTCCATAATCATTAAAAGGAGCAATGACTCCGCTCTCATCAGTTCCTATTGGAGCAAACCCGTAGACCGCGACAGTACTTGTAAAAATAATCTTATCTACCCCCTTCAAGCGCGCAGCGTCACAAATGTTTTTCGCTCCACCCACATTCACGTCATCATAGAGACTGATGGGTGTAACGTCATCCCTATGTTCGGCAGCAAGATTAAAAATTATTGAGCTTTCAGGGATATTTTTTTTTAGGCTCTCAACGTCTCTTACATCTGTTATTTTTGTAACGTCAGGAAAAGACGAACTTTGCACTTTATCCAAAATACAAAATTGATCACCATTTTCTGCCAGTCGCTTGCTGAGTCGGCTACCGACGAAACCTGAGCCGCCAATTACTGCAAACTGTTCTCTTTGAATCATTTCAATTCCTTAAATTTAACTTCTTAATATTTTCGTATATAGAAGCCCTCTGATCGATGAAGGCAACAAAAAAGCGACTGCACGTGAACTTCCATGAATAAACGCTGATAATCGCGACTTAATCCCAACCCGAAGCAAATGCCTTTGCAATTCGATTTCAGCGAGGGCATATTTTATTCCGCCTCTCCGTTTGTACATGTCTACCCCAGCTGTCGCATTCACTAGGACAACATCCAGATTTTTCGATAAAACACCTTGGGATAGCATTGTTGCCCACAACGCATAATCTTCTTTCAGGAAAATATCAGGATACCCTCCTGCTGTTTTAGCAGCACTGGTGCGATAACACACGCTCATGTGATTAAACGGATTTCGATATTTAGCAAAGTTAAGAATTTCTACGTGCTTGCTCGCGACCCTACGGATTCCAAGTTTTGTATTATCTTTATCGACTTCTTGGATTAGTGACCCCATCAATCCAATATCAGATGACATATTGTCAACCAAAATTTCAAATCGGTTAGGTAAATTATAGTCGTCTGCATCAGCTCTAATAATCCATTCTGTACTGATCATAGATATTCCCTCGTTAAGGGCATTTGCTAAACCGACATTTTTAGGTAAATAATGAACATCCAAAATATTCTTATGACGATATTTAATAATTACCGCATCTAACGTATGGGGTATCGGACCATCAACTATCAATAAAACTCTTTGTGGCAGTAACGTGTTTTCGAAAACACTATTCAAAGCCATGTCAAATAGTGCAGGATCGTCGTTTTTATAAACGGCCATTAAAACAGTAAAGGTTTTTTCAGAAGCCATACTAATTCCTTACAACATTAAAAACGTTAGAGACAAATTGCCTCTACTTTAACCTGCTTGGGTTATAGTCTAGGAGCAGTCACTAACTTTAGTTTGATGCCTGAAATAACGCCTTTTGCCATACATAGAAATTCATTCAACCGAGGTAATCCACAAATAGAGAAAAGGACAAAACTTCGTAGTAGTTGTATAACATCTCCACGTTTAAAACTCGCCGGAATATGCTCAAGTTTTTGCATATATATTCCAGATCTCATTAGATAAAAGTGCCTCAAAGGCGAATGCATCGGGATTAACCAGCGTCCAATTTTTAACCGCCGTTCTCCAAGATTGTGGGTCATGTATGTACTGCAACAACCCAGTATTTGGTAACCAAAACTTCGTGCACGCAAACCCCATTCAACATCAACGTAAGATATAAATAACTGCTCTTGCATCAATCCGACCTCAACCAAAGAATCCATTGAAATTAAAGACCCGGAACTAACAAGAAACCCAACGTCAAAATTACCAGTCCCCACTACGGGAGAAATTCGTTTTTTTCTTCCATCAGAAAAAGAAAAAAAAGGTAGAGAGATGCCAGTAGTCTCATCTCTCAAAAGTGGTCCGACAGCAGCAATATGTTTATCACTGCCAATATTTTCGGTGTAGACACTAAGTAACTTATTCACCATGTCAGGTGACGGAACAGAGTCTTGGTCAAGTGTAAGAACGTGAGTTGCACCTAAGTCGTGTGCAGCGCGAATTCCAACATTCTGTGCGTGAGCAATTCCAAAATTTTTTGCTAACGAAAAAAATCTAGCGTTAGTTACCCTCGAAACCATTTGATGAACTTCCTGAGAATTTTGACTCCCATTATCTACAACAAACACTTGATCAACCTGCCCCCCCAAAGATAGAAAAACACGAGAAATTCCCTCCAATGAAGGATTGTAGGTAACTATTATTGAAATAACAACAACTTTCTTTAAATCAGAACTCAAAATATTTTCTTGCAAATTTTTCATATATATAAATAAAAATCAACCACTGTTAGGCAGCCATCAGCGTACGCACGGTATCCAATATCAAAAAAAAGCTCAAATAAATCGCATATCTGGTTTTCCCAATCAGCACTAGATAAATACAAAAGAGCATTAGTATTAAAGATTCAACACGCAATAAGTCAGCAAAAATTCCTTTTTGCAAAAAAGAAAACCCATTATTCGCAATTTGGAGACATAAACCTAGTAGCAGACCAATCATCGCTGATTTGAGTACAACACTAAACCCACGAATAGGTAAACTAAATCGTTGGTTCCCCCTTAAATCCAATTTTTTGCAAAAAATTGTATGTACCATTATCAAAGGAAATATCGTCCAATAAATTATTTGAGAAATGTCTGGGACAACTATTTCAGTGTTGAGTCCCGAAAAAGCATCTACATCTAACCGCGAGACATTTGAAACTTCGTAAATGAACGCAGCATAAACTATCGAAGAAATTAAAATAGAAATATTCTTAAATTTTTGCAAATAAAATGCGGCAAATAATAATAGCCACAATGGCGCAGTACCCATGTGTATCAAAACAGAGAGTAGAGCCATAACTAAAAAATGCAATGCACGAGGATGCACTTTGGCACATAACAGAACACGCAACCACAACACTAGGGCGAGCCCTTCACGGATTTGAGCTCCAAATTTCAATAAAATAATCGGAACTAGTACAGTAACTATATGGGGACTAATACGATATTGATGAAATTTTTGCAGTCGACTAAGAGAGTCAAAAATTAATATCTCAATGAAAAGCAAGACAGCAAAACGAAATTCGTCATAACTAAGAAGTTGGCTTGCCAATTGAATCAACACGACAAAGCCTAGATCCCTACCAAACGCGGCTAAATGCCCTCCACCAGACTCATAAATTTTTCGATAAGTTTCATAATCTGGAAGTTGTGGTGCTAAAAAAAATAATACAAAAAAAATCCCGAAAAGCAGCATTTTTATCGAAAATGACAGGCCACGACTCCTCTTTCGAGATCCGAAATTTTTCGTTGTTACATGATCACCACTCACTGGCATTGAATATGTTCCGGTAAATTTACGGTTTCGACATCAGCAAATAATCTCAAGCTAATATTTCGGTTTATTTCTGATTTCTCGTTATTTTCTGCGAGAAAATTGACTGTATTTACGTCAACATATTCATATCCAAGCTCACTAAAATCACCAATATCTGATGACAGAACTATTGGCCTCATCCCAAAATATAAATATTCAATCATTTTTGTCGGATTCGCGACCTTGTTCAGAATGTGATCTTCGCGAAGAATAAATCCATAATCAGCTAACTCGTAATAATTTCGCAAATCTTCTGGCTTCACGTGAGTCACGATAATCCGAGATGCTGCCTCGCCAAAAACCTGTCCTATTTTTCTGTTCAGCTCTTCAGTCTCTCCAGTCAAAAATAGAAACCAGTTATCCCCTGAAGAGTAAAGTGATTTAGATACTTTAAGCATTAAGTCAATATTTTGCCAGGTATGCAAACCGCCAGAATATAAATAAACCTTTGCAGAGATTGGCACTCCTAACTTGAGCCTAAGCTCCTCAACTTCATCAAAATTTGCCCGACAGCAAACTTGTGAGGTAAAGATCGGAAGATATAAAAATTTCGCATCACTAATTGGATATCTTTCGCTATAAAGTCGGCACATACGCCTTGTAACGCAAACAGCAAGCTTAATACGTGAAAAAGCGACTCTTTCCACGATTTTCATTATTTTTGATAAAACCGTTTTCCCAGAATGCTGCAATTCTTCAGGAACTGTTCCATGTATATCTAAAATTACTTTTGTCTTTTTCCCAACCAATAACAATGGAAAGAGAATTAACGCATAAAAATATATTGAGTGGACATAAACTGTTCGAGCCGATCTTAGGATCAGAAAAATGTCAAACATGTGTAGAAAACTTGCTGTGTACACCTCAACGTTAGCAATATTTTCCCTAGAAGATTTCAAGTGTTTAAATCCATATAGGTCAAGGTATGTACGTGGAATATCTTGCAACCTTCCATCGATATTCGCAATTCGCTGAACCATTCCCTCAAGTCTTCTGCCAGGAAATGGATAGCGTCCAACGATAACCAGAGAATTCATGAAAGTTTCTCCTTTGCAATACTAGACTGCGTATTCTTCGGAAAAAAGAACTCGGTCAATCTGCGTACAATTTTCTCAGCAGCATTGCCATCGCCATAGGGATTTTGACGTGTCGACATAGAAGAGTAAAATTCGCAGTCATCTAACAATTTACTAACCGAAGTGACGATATTACGCGAATTCGCACCAACCAAACATGCCGTCCCTGCTCTTACCGCTTCAGGCCTCTCGGTTGTGTCGCGCATTACGAGTACTGGCTTTCCGAGGGATGGAGCTTCCTCTTGGATTCCACCACTATCAGTGAGAATTACATAACTTTTCATCATTAAATAAACGAATGATAGGTAGTCTTGTGGCGGAATTAGAAATATATTATTTTGTTGTCCTAATATAGCTTCTACAGGACCTTTGACATTAGGATTCAAATGTACCGCGTAAATTACTTGAACATCATCTCTTTGGCTTAACGTAAGAAGAGCTTCGCAAATCTCACGAACCCCACCACCAAAATTTTCTCTCCTATGACCTGTAACCAAAATTAATTTTTTAATATTTGAGATAAAAGAGAAACGTTGCTCCAGTGGGGAAATCAAATCTTTATTTGCGGACAATCGTTGAGTAACCTGCAATAAAGCATCTATTACTGTATTTCCGGTTACTTGAATATTGGATGCTGGAATACCCTCGGCAAGTAAATTTTGCTCAGCATTGATAGTAGGCGCAAAATGCAAATGAGAAATCATTCCAGTTAATTTACGATTTAACTCCTCTGGCCACGGCGACCAAATGTCACCAGTTCTCAATCCAGCCTCAACGTGCCCAACTGGGATTCTTTTGTAAAAACACGCAAGTGAAACCATAGAGGTAGTTGTCGTGTCGCCATGGACTAACACAATATCAGGAATAAACTCGCTAAGTACTTTAGACATGGATTCAAGTATCCTCGCAGATATCCAATCTAAAGTCTGAGCAGTAGACATGAGATTTAAATCGTAGTCCGGAATTATTTTAAAAATATTCAGTACCTGATCTAGCATCTCCCGATGTTGTGCTGTAACACAGACCTTCGTCTCAAATTCCTGGCGTTCAATTAACGCCGAAACAACTGGTGCCATCTTGATAGCTTCTGGACGAGTACCAAATACGATTAGTATTTTCTTTTTCATATTCTTAATTAATTTTAGTGAGCACGTTAAATTTGTTAATGCAATATTTTGAAAATCTATTTAAAAATGGACGCTTATATTGGGTAATGTTCGCAAAATTGGAAAAATCCATCGTAGAGTGTGCTGCGAAGTACTCGATTAACTTAACAACGTGATCCATTCGATGGTTCTTTTCGACATATGAGCTCGATAAATTCGAATGCTTTGCAAAGTTAGCCCTCAATTCAAACAGAAGCTCCTCAATTGTCAAACCCTCGACATTAGAATTAGACTTTACAAAACTTCCTAAGTTGTAATGGGTCGTGTTGTAAAACCAATTAAATCGATAATTATTTTTAATTGGACCAAATGATGCTGGAGCTAGAATAGTAGGAATACCTAATGCTGAGGTCTCTAGAGCGGCCGTTCCCATTGCAAAGGCTATGTCTGCGTTCGTGGCAATTAATTCGAGAGCTTCCTTGTTAGGCAATGTTCCAAGAAGGGATGCCTCTACATTAAATTTTTTCAATGCTTTTTGAACTGTTTTGCGATAAGGTCCATCACCGACTATAATCAATTTGATTAAACTGTTGGCATTTTTAAAACTCGCGATTCGTTTTATCAGATAAATCAATCCATAACATTTGAAATCGCATAATCGCCCGTACCATAAAAAAGTGACGGTGTCATTCAAGGAAATCGATCGATCGTGCGTAACATCTAATGACAACTTAGGAACAGGAACGGGAACATAATCACCAATTCTTATTCCTGCGTAATACCTGCTTAGAGTATCTGAACATTCACCATCCATACAAACAAACGCTCGGTTTTTTATCAAGTATGCAAGCGCAACTTTACGGACATCATCCTCTTCCTGAAAAAAAAATCTGTTTACGCTTTTAAGCCAATTAATGCCAATATGAAATATTTTCTCACCAATGATAGGGGGGAGATAGATACCATTCAACGGATGAACATTCCAAAACAAAAGCCGCCCTAGCGAATCCTTATGGATATATCTGGCGATATTTGCAATGTGAGAAGCAAAGGCTAAAATATATTTAGATTTAATAAGAACTGGGTCTCCCTCTGAAACCACAATAAGCTCGACTGCTTCGTTTTGAATATGTTTAAATATGATCTTTTTTTCACTATCCAGCACTGTAACTTTATGACCCAAATTTGCCAATTCATCAGCAAGCCTAGCAAAAAGCATCTCAGCTCCACCTACCTCAACGCTGGGGTAAAAAAGTAAGTATTCAGTGTTAATCATCAAATTTATTACCACGCATTAATTGCTTAAAAGTATATATTTATATAAATATTCTGGAAAAATTCTAAAAGAATATAGTCAAAAACAACCGTATTTATCAGAAATTTTTATTTAAACGTTACATTTTTAATTTCGCATCTTAGTTATTTCTTTTTTTATTATTAAATACATAACAATCCAATATATTACGTAATTTAGTGCGTATGCAATTGATACTCCCACCAATCCGTGGCTATGAACAAATAATTTTGTAAAAAAATAGAAAGTAAATGAAAAAAGAATTTCAGTTGAAATAAAAGACTTCGTCATTGTTCGACCGAGCATAATAAAACTCAAAATCCACGATCCAATTTTGATCACATCTCCACTCAACTGCCAAAAAAATAATTCTCTAATTGGAAAAAACTGCGCAGAAAACAATGTAGTTATTATGAAATCGCGCAAAAAAAACATAGAAACTGCACCGAAAATTACGACTGGGAGTACAAATCTATATACTTTGAATATTTCATATCGTAATATTTCAGCATTCTTTATTTCGGCCAACCTTGGTAAATAATAAACAGAAAGCGTCGTCGTAATGAGCATTAAGTAAATCTCACTTATCTTCCACGATGCTTGCCAAAATCCAGCAGCATTTACACCAAGTTCCTTAGATAGAAAATCCCGAATAAATATAAATGTAATCGGTGCTGCCAAAGCCGTAGTTAATCCCATTAGTCCAAAGTTCGTAAGCTCTTTAACGATTGATCTATGCCCTGCACCAATCAAAAAATGGAGCTTAAACCATGGCCGCTTCGATACCATATAGCCCGTACCAAGTAGCAACATTGCTGGACTAACAGACAAAGCAATTACGGCCCCTTGCAAATGAAAAAAATATGTCAGAAGACCAATAGTCAATAAGCTGACGATACTTCCGCTAATATTTGCTACAACATAAATACCAATCTCTTTTTTGCCATTAATGATCGCCAAGAGCAAGTTGTTTGCTGCAATTGCTGGTAAAGCAAGTGCAGCCCAAACGAGGCCACCACCAAAATCATGTCCCTGTAGTAAGACCCGAGAGAGCCATGAGCCGAACAAGAGCAGTAGTATCGCTAAACACAAACTACAAACCAAAGTCAACTTCACCGCAGTTTGCCAAATCCAGTGTTGGCGAAGTTGATCGTTATAGTTCTCCGCCGTCCCTTTTGTAATGCCGGATGACATTACGCCACCCGCCAAATTTGAGAGAACGGATAAGATATTTTGAAATTGACCAATCGCAGCGTATCCGGAAGGACCGACGTAGATCGCCAAAATCTTGTTTAAAACCATTGAACAGCTTACTTTAACAGCAACTGCAATAGCATTTAAAAGACTGGTTCTTACTAGAGTCATTGTCGGATATTCGCAATCACTGCTTCAATTTGCGCGTTATTCATCTGCGGCCCAATCGGGATACTCAACACCTCACGAGCCATTTTTTCTGCAATCGGATAATCGCCGACTTTCATTCCCATGTCTGCGTATGCTTGTTGTAGGTGAGGCGGGATCGGATAATGTATTAGTGTCGTTATTCCAACCGCATTTAAGCGAGCCTGCAAACCATCTCTGTCATCGCTACAAATAACGTAGAGATGCCATACTGGCTCAGTCCCCTCTGGAACTGTTGGCAAGATGAAACCTAACCCGGCTAGCTCGTGCTGATAACGTTTCGCTATTTCACGACGGCGATTATTCCATTCATCTAAATGTGGCAATTTAGCCCGTAAAATCGCAGCCTGAAGAGGATCGAGTCGGCTATTTACACCTTTTACTTCATTGACATATTTTTGTTTTGAACCATAGTTTCGCAAAACCTGAATACGCTCTGCTAACATCGAGTCGTTTGTTGTTACCGCTCCGCCATCACCGATGGCACCCAAGTTTTTCCCAGGATAAAAGCTCCATGTCACAGCGTCCCCGTGAGAACCAATTCTTCGCCCCTTGTAACTTGCTCCGTGTGCCTGAGCAGCATCCTCAAGGACTCTCAAACCATATTTTTTCGCAATTGTCAGTACACCATCCATATCGGCAGGTTGTCCGTAAAGATGCACAGGAATGATGACTTTAGTCCGCGGAGTAATAGCCGCTTCGATTTTGCTTACATCTATGTTAAACGTAGCTGGGTGTGGCTCAACAGGAACAGGAATAGCCCCGCATTGACTCACTGCCAGCCAAGTCGCGATGAACGTGTTACTTGGGACAATCACCTCATCACCAGGTTGAACATCCATTGCTCGCAGCGCCAAAGATAACGCGTCAAGGCCATTCGCAACCCCGATGCAATGATCTGCTTGACAGTACTTTGCAAACTCAACTTCAAAGGCCTCAACTTCTGGTCCGTGGATATAATAACCGCTAGCAAGAACACGTGCTACAGCAGTATCGATATCAGTTTGCAGTTCCGTATAGGCTGCTTTTAAATCAAGAAAAGGTACGTTCATTTAGAAACTCCGCGCGCGGCCAAATATTCATCATAATTTCGGTAATAATCATCTTCATCATATTTATTAGAAGCGAGAACCATGCATACCGAGCCCGACGAGAAATTATCAAGCTCTCGCCAAATCATCGGGCATACATATAATCCAAAATTCGAACGATTAAGATGGATACGCTTTTTATTTACACCGTCATCCAAGACGATGTCAAAGCTTCCTGACATTGCGACAATAAGTTGCTGCAGTCCCTTATGTGCATGCCCCCCTCGTTCAGCACCACCGGGAACATCGTAGAGATAATAAACTCTACGAATATCAAAAGGGATGTGATCACCACCTTCGATAAAAGTTAAATTTCCACGTGGATCAGAAATTTTTGGCAATGCAATGATTCCGCAAGCATCAACATTAAATGGAGTTTTCATAAAATAATTTAAATTTCAGTAAAGTTTTTTTATTTACACCCATGTCAAAGGCGCAAAGACAAAAATATACCAATTTGATTGGACATTACAGCATAACGACTCTGCTTGTTAATTTATAATTTTTAAATTAACAAGGAATCAAATTCGCGATTTTATATATCAGGAATTTGAATCTAAGTCTCACAACTATTAAACTCAACGATATCAATGCCATTTGCCCATTGCTCAATGACATAATTAGGGTAGCCCCTAGCAAACCGTTTCGTCCAAGGATATGCTTTAACTCTGACATCACCTTTTAAACGCATATCACTAGCCTTGAGAATACGTTTCGCGGGAACACCAGATATTAATGAATCCTCAGGCATATCCTGCCCGACCAACGAATGTGCCGCAACAAATGACCCCTTCCCAATTCGTACTCCTGGTAACAAGGTCGACTTAACGCCAACCACAACATAATCTTCAAGCTCAACGCCCTGCAAGTCGTTACTCGGAGGATTTGGGTCATTCGTCAATAATGTGCCAGGGAAAAGCCATACAAAATTTCCAATTTTGGATTTCTGTCCAATAGTGACTGAACTTTGCGTTTTGACATAATGCCCAATTTCACAATGACCTTGTATATCAGCCATCGTACCGATTTGAAAACCTTTACCAGCAATCGTTTTTTCCCTAACTGTCACATGATGTCCCGTTACAAGACCATCGCCAAAACTTGAGCCTTCATAAAAAACGCTATGCGATCGAATAGTTGCGTTAGTACCGATCACTAAAGACATACCTTCGGCAAGAGCGGTCGGATAACCTAACTCACAATAACCATCAATCCGCGCGCCGGCACCAATTTGAACATTGTCATGAATGACTGTGAACGGGCCGACAGTCACGTTATCGCCCAATTTCGCTTTTGGAGAAACGATAGCACTAGGATGGATACAATTCGTCATGCTGTACTCCCTGCATCTACTGTGATCGTAGTACCATTAATCATGGCTGCATCATCCCCGAGTAAATAAGAAACTGATCCGGCGACAGACTCTACGGATGCAAGTTTACCTGAAGGGCTACGCCGCTTGATGGACATCAGCTTATCCGGCGCGATTCCCTTGGTCATATCAGTATCCATATACCCAGGAGCTATGCAATTAACGGTAATTCCCGCCTTTCCCAACTCCCGTGACAGCGACTTTGTAAAGCCAATTATCCCTGCCTTTGTAGCTGCATAAACTGACAATCCGCTGAACCCTGTGAAACCAATAATCGATGAAATATTAATGACTCGTCCACCACCGGCCAACAACATCGAGCGCGACACATATTTTGTCAACACGATCGGTGACTGCAAATTAACTAATAGTGAATCAGCAATATCGCGTTCATGCATTGTTGCCAACACACCATCACTACCAACAGCAGCATTATTTACGAGCCCGTAAATTCTTCCATAACGCTTGGTTAAAACATTCACCCAAGTATGGATTTCTTCTACGTTTGACAAATCGAATAACTCAAAAAAAACATTCCCAGCTGCACGCAAAGAATTAAGCTCCTCGCTCTCACTACGTCCGACAGCAACCACCTTATAACCATCAGCCGCCAACCGCGAACAAATAGCAAGGCCGAGTCCACGGCGTGCACCAGTTACAATGACCGTTTTTTTCATTCCAAATTACCTCGTAAAAGTTTCCCAGAAGCCGACAAAGCAATGGAGTCGGCTACTACAACAAACGCAGGGACTTTAAAGCCCTCTAAGCGCTCACGACAATGATCTATAATTTTCTTTTTTATAGATGCATCAAAAGAAATGCCCGGTGAGGGCGTAATGGCTGCCTCAACTAAACTACCTAACATAGCACTTTTACGTGCACGGACCTGCACAAAAGCCACTTCGGACAACTCCTGAATGACCAACTCGACCTCTTCGGGCATCACTTTGTTTCCACCAACGTTGATCGAACCATTGGCACGTCCTAAGAAATACACTCTTTCTTTACGAACATCAACCATATCCCCAGAATCAATCCATGCCGCCTGATTATCACGCTGAGAGCGGAGCCACAAATGACCTAATTCATCAACACGGAGTTCTACTCCAGAGATAGAAGAATTCAAAAATGTTAAGGGAAATCCAGCCTTATTATCTCGTACAACAAATCCAACTCCGGCCTCTGTTGAAGCATAAATATGCGTGATGCGTGAAGAAGGAAATTTTCTGGATAGCAAATCAAGAACAGTTTGATCCACTATCTCGCCACCTAAAGTGATTTGAGTCAACTTCAACTGGTCAAACATGGGATGCATAGCAAGTTTTCGCCACATCGAAGGAGTGGCAGAGAGTGCATTACACCCTAACTCAGCAAATCGAGTTAGTTTGGTATCTAACGAATCCGAATCATCATTTAGGATTAGAGGGGTTCCGCAGAGCCAAGATTGTAGAAACACCTGCAAACCAGCAAATCGTCGCAAACTGTAAAGACTTCCCCACACAAATTTAGCACTTACGTTACGGCTGACCATGCTACGTGTTAACGATTGAAATGTGTGCGGAATAAGCTTTGGAATACCCGTTGTACCAGAAGTAGGCAACAACCATGTGGTAGAAATCGGATCATCTAAATAGTCACTTGACGGCCATTGCCTAGGCGACACAGCAATATCAGGCGATTTTCCATGCAATATTTTCAGGAATCCGATCCCATCCTCATTCAAAACAATATCTATTTTTGCTTGTACTAAACGTTCTGTATGTATTTCTGAGTTATCTTCGCTAGGCAGCAGTAAAATTGTTTCGGCAATTCCATCCAAAAAAACCATGGACGCGACCAATTCAATAACCGACATGTCGCTAATGGCAACACGCTTCCCTTTCCAAGCTTCGGGAGAAATTTGACCAAATACTTTGCTCAATTTTGTAGCATCAATAAAAAAATCATTCGCACCATACCAAGCAATCTCGTTGGCATTAAAAGTTGCAAATCTTTCTGCCAAATTTCTCATTTTGGATAAAATTTCGTATAAATCGCAACAAAATCGCCAAGGGTACGAGGATAAACGGGCTCATCCATCAAAACAAATGGATCATAACCAAGCTCTTCCTCAAGGCGAGCGACCAAAATAGCAAAGCCCAATGAATCCAAGCCAGAATCCAGCAAAACAGTTTCGTCTACAAAAGCACCAACTATATTCGCACCCCTGACATCAGCGGTTTCCTCAATTGCTGCAATAATATTTGCACGAAGATTATTCATTTAAATTCCTAAATAGGTTGAATATAAAATGTAATTACAAGCAATTACAAAATAACGGTAAATTAGTTTTTGATTCGAACTCAAATCCATTAAAAAATTATATTTATGAGTGAACTATCGTTATTGAAGCAAGTATATAACTCAATATCTTCCATATGTATCCTCAAACCGCACGATATCATCCTCATTCAAATAACTTCCGGACTGAACTTCTATAATTTCTAGTGGAATAGCACCAGGATTTTTTAAGCGATGCACTTCTCCCAGCGGGATATAGGTCGATTGATTCTCCGTCAACAAAATCACTTTCTCGCCGCATGTGACTTCAGCAGTGCCTTTGACAACGATCCAGTGTTCTGCACGATGGTGATGTTTTTGTAGACTCAGGCTGGCGCCGGGTTTTACTTGAATACGCTTTACTTTAAATCGTTCTGCCTCATCAATGCTGTCGTACCACCCCCAAGGACGGAACACTTTGCGATGCAAAGTATGTTCTTCGCGACCCTGCGCTTCTAATGCATTCACGATTTGCTTTACTTGCTGGCTTTGACTACGATTAGCAACCAATACAGCATCCGCGGTCTCTACAATTACGAGGTTGTCGACGCCGACCGCGCTAACTAAGCGGCTGGATGCGTAGATTAAACTGTTGGTGGTGTCCGCCTGAAATGCATCACCTTGCATGACGTTGCCATTGGTGTCTTGTGCGCCTACCTGCCAGACGGCATCCCAAGCGCCGAGGTCATTCCAGCCTGCGGCCAGCGGCACCATGTTGATGGTAATACCTGAACCCGGGCATTTTTCCATGACGGCATAGTCGATGGATTCGCTAGGGATGTCTGCGAACGCTGTTTTAGCTGGGCGAATGAATTGCGCGTCAGAACTACGGTCTTGCCAGGATGCTTGTGTCGCTTCGGCGATATCAGGGCGGAATTGATTGAGCGCATTGAGCCATGTGCTAGCGCGCAAGACGAACATGCCGCTATTCCAGCAGTAGTTGCCGCTATCTACATATTGTTGTGCGGTCGTTGCGTCTGGCTTTTCTGCGAACTGGGCAACGCTGTATTCACCAAAGGTTTTAACATTGCCTTGGTGTTTGATGTAACCGTAGCCAGTTTCTGGTGCCGTTGGCGTAATACCTAAAATGATAATGGCGCCATCAGCTGCGGCACGTACGCTTTGTTGCAAGGCTGTTGTAAAGGCGGCCTGATCAGTAATGGTTTGGTCGGCAGGTGTTACGACCAAAATAGGATCGTCGCCCTGCTCTACCGCGCGCAAGGCAGCCAGAGTCAGTGCCGGAGCGGTATTGCGAGCGATGGGCTCAAGCAATAAAGTGGCATTGACCGTTTTTAGTTCACGCAATTGATCAAGCGCTAAAAAGCGATGTTCTTCATTGGTGACGACCAGGGTCTCGTCAAGCGTAATATCATGGCTAGTGATCGCATTGATGCGCTCAACTGCTTGTTGAAATAAACTGGTGGTGCCAGATAACACCAAAAACTGCTTAGGAAAACCAGAGCGTGACAAAGGCCATAAGCGCGTACCTGAGCCGCCGCACAAAATCACTGGGGATACTTTTAACATGAGCTTTATCCTTCTATATCTTTTTACGTCAGATTCATTTTGAATTCACTTCTGACTGCAGTGATTCAATTAATGATCTCAGGTGCTCGTATTCATGCATTTTTTTTTGCAGAAAACGGGCAGTAATTTCGCTCTTTTCTATGATGCCTTTGGGGGTTAATAAATAGGCGTAAGCCAACTTATTTTTACTCCCCTGAAAATTCTGCATCTTTAGCCAACCTTTATCGAGTAAGGCTTTTAAGCAATAATTTGCCTTACCTAAACTCACCCCCAGTGCTGCGGCTATTTCACGCTGCGACATTTGCGGGTTAGCTTCGAGCAAGCGCATAACCTCCAGGTAGGCATCTTCATCATCAATTTTTTGGCGATACATGCGTGCTTGGGATCTATTTAAATAAAATATGCAGTTTTCGTTTAAGCCACTGATGCGAACCGGATGAACGCCAAAATCCACAAGCTCAATGGCCACAAATAAAGTGCGTTCAACTAATGAACGCAAAGTATAGCATTATTTTATTTGCCATAAATTTTTATTCCGACTCATTGTATTCAAGCTAAATGACAATGTGATGAAATAAAAATCATTAGCCACAGATCAAAAACATATCAACATCAACTAAGCGCCCTCGGTATTTACCTTAGAGCACTTAGCTACATACTCCTTATTGCGCCTGCACTTGCTCACTAGTTTTACCAAAACGACGCTCTCTTTTTTGAAACGACTCTATCGCTTCATCGAGTGCTTTGACATCAAAATCTGGCCAGAAGGTGTCGGTAAAATAGAATTCTGAATAGGCCAATTGCCACAAGAGGAAGTTTGAGACCCTTGCCTCGCCACCAGTACGGATTAACATATCTGGATCTGGCGCATACGCCATCGCCAGATTGGCGCTCAATTGATCTTCGGTAATATCTTCTTGCTTCACACCGGCAGCAACTAGCTTATTGCAAGCGTCTAAAATATCCCAGCGGCCACCGTAATTAGCGCAGATCGTCAGTGTCAAACCTGTATTGCCAGCCGTTTCAGATTCCGCGGTACGAACTAAGGATTGAAGGTCTTTGTCAAATCTGCTTAGATCACCAACGACTTTTAGGCGGATATTGTTCTCGCCCATTTTTCTGATTTCACCGATCAGGACTTTTCTGAAAAGCTGCATCAGCAGTGAAACCTCATCTGGCGGACGACGCCAGTTTTCTGAACTGAAGGCAAACAGGGTCAAATACTCTATACCACGGTTGACGCAGGCTTCGACAACCTTATTGACCGTCCTTACACCCTTAGCATGTCCAGCGAAGCGCGGCATGAAGCGTTTTGTAGCCCAACGTCCATTTCCATCCATGATGATGGCGATATGACGTGGTACACCGTTATTTTTTTCATCCACTGAAGCGCTATTATTTTTACTCATATTCTCGTTATCTTCTTTTTACATTGCACAACTAAAGGGGAACTTAAGGTGCAAAACGCACGCTCTTAAAGTCCCTGATAACTGAGCGAATACCACTTGTGACAATCCACAATGTATATATCTTCCCATTTTATAATTAAAACAATCACTTGAAAATCAGTTTCGTTGCTTTATTGGCATGGTAATGTGAATTAAGTTTTGTATCTTCGTGTTTCGGGGCGAACTATGTTCATAATGTAGCTTATTTTATAAATCAAATCCGACTAAAGCCGAACAGACCGAAGGCATTTCTATCACTAGGGATATAGCTGTCTTACATAAGTGAGTTCTGATAAACATCCCCTATCCCAATTTCGGCAAGGCAATCTATTCAGAATGCAGGGCAGCCATCAAGCCACTCGCTCTGCGCGTTTTGACAGATAACGCTTTCTGCCAGATCAGGTTGACTGGACTGACTAAGGAAAAGTGAGTTCTGGCGCGCGTAATGCCGGTGTACACCAGCTCCCGGGTCAAGACCGGCGACATGTCTTGCGGCAATACCAACACCGTATGGGCAAATTCTGAGCCTTGGGATTTGTGTACGGTCATGGCGTAGGCGGTTTCTACATACCTTAAGCGGGATGCCAAAATGCTGCGTAGTTTGTCGCCATCGAGAAAATACACGCGGATTGGCTTACCGGGATCGGTATCAGGTAATGCCAGGCCAATATCACCATTAAACACACCAGTGTTGTAGTCGTTGCGCGTAACCATGACCGGGCGTCCGACATACCATTCGCTATCGCGCTTGATGAGGCCTTGTGCGTGCAGGCTTTGCTCTATCTCTGCATTGAGACCATTGACACCCCACTCGCCTTCTTTGATGGCACACAAAATTCTGAACGTATCAAAAGCACGTAAAACAGTAATGACCCATTCTTTAAATCTATTTTCTGCATCGGCGTGTTGATCCTGGGTTTGACTGGGCGACAGCGCGGGTGCTGGTGCTGGTACTGGTGCGGGACGCTGCTTCAGCAATTCCAGATAGGCTTTATAGCCACCAGCAGCGCCAGCACGCCCCGCCATCGCCAATTGGATAAGCTGGGTAGGTTTTGCATGTTCTATCCAATGCAAAATAGGTTCGCTAGTGCGGAGGCACGTATTGGCGGCGTCGGTGTCACCATCATTAACCGCATTCGCCAACATCCCTATGGGGCCACTGAAACGGCGGCTTTTACGCAGCATCACCGTCTGCTGTGCGATAGAACCTGCATTGCCGGCAAATGGTTTTGCAATAGTTTGTCCGGCAGTTCTTTGTATGTACGAAATGCTGGCATCGGAGTATCCACCAACCTCTGCGTCGCCGCACAAATCGCCTAATACTGCGCCTGCTTCGACGGAGGCAAGTTGATCTTTATCGCCCAATAATACCAAAATGGTGTTCGGTGGCAAGGCGTCAAGCAAGGACGCCATCATTTCTAAATGGATCATGGAGGCTTCATCGACCACCAGAATATCCACATCCAAGGGGTTGCCAGCATGATGTCTGAAATGACGTGTATCTGGTCGGGCACCCAGCAGGCTATGTAACGTGCGGGCGGCGCCCATACGCGAGGTTAGTTCTTGCAAAGGTAAAGAATTGCCGAGCTTGCGGGCAAGCTCTTGCAAGGCATTATCTATCGATTGTTTTAAGCGTGCTGCTGCTTTGCCGGTTGGTGCTGCCAGTGCTATACGCAAACGTTCTGGTCTTTCATTTAGCGCAAACATCAGTGCGATCAGCCGCGCGACGGTATATGTTTTGCCGGTACCGGGACCACCCGTAATGATAGAAAGACGACTTCTGACGGCGATCGCGCAGGCAACTTTTTGCCAATCTGTTTCTGTGTTGACTGACGTATTTTGAACTGTAGATGACGCGTCGAACAAGACATCAAGCCAACGCCGTACATCGTCTTCGGCAACATCAATACGGCTATTGGCCCGCGTTCGTATCGCTTGCGCGACGACAGTTTCGTCTTTCCAATAACGTCTCAGATAAAGGCGATGTCCTTGTAAAACCATAGGCTGTTGTTGGTCCTCATTGGACGATGGGGAAAACAAATCGTTCGTTTGCCCGGCGCTGCATGGAGGCGCATCAAGGTCGGCGATATAAATATGCTCGCCTGTCTTTAAGGCCGCCATCCATGCCTGACTGTTTTTGGGGAAATCACATTCGGTGCTCAGTTTATTCCAGATGCTGGGTTCCCATTCGAGGACCGCACACGGATCTTGCGCAAAGCTATTGAGGTCAAGACATATGTGGCCACGTGCCTCGATTTCTGTCAGAACCGCTGCACCAAATAGCTGCACCGGATCGCGCATACCACGATCAATCATAAAGCGGGCGAATGCCAGCGCTAAGCGACGCAAGTGAGATTGTTCCACCAGCAAAGTCAAGTCTGCCAACAGATCTGCCGTGGTCTTCATTTGCGCTCCCATTCGCTGTTCTTTGCTTGCACAGCCGATTTTTCTGCTTCTTTTTCTGCACTTGTTTCAGCGTTGGTTTCTGCGCTTATTTCTGCAATCTTTTCTATATTTTTCATGAGAACATCAAGCTCGTTCAATACCTTTGTACTGGCAGGTAAATGATAACAACCATGTGTTGTTTCATTCGCTATCCCTCGTAAGAAGAAAAACACAGCGCCACCCAAATATATTTCTGGATCATATTCATCGCCCAGGCGTGAGCGCAATAAGCGATGCAGCGCCAGCATGTAAATCGCGCCTTGCACATCGTAGCGATGTGCTGCCATTGCAGATTCCAGTGCAGATTGATGATATCCGGCGTCGTCTGAACCTATCGAGTTTGATTTGTAATCAAGCACCCAATATTTACCCTCATACTCAAAGACCAGATCAGCGAAGCCCATCAAGAGGCCGTGTAATTTTTTCTCACTCAGGTTTTGACGGGCGATGCCGTTTAAGAAGTATTTTTGGCACACTGCATCCAGTGCCTGACCTGATGCGGCCGTACATGGAAACCAGAATTCCATCTCTGGAATCGAATGTTCGATTTCCATCAAGCTCGCGCCAAGTGGCAGGAGTGTTGTACTGGCGATTTTGGACAACCACGTTAGGGTATCTTCCTGATGATTATCCCAACCGGCACGTAAGCAGCGTTTAGCTAAACGCGCGCTGAAATTATCATCTGCGACAATACAAAATCCTTCGTTTGCCATCCACTCTAATTGCTCATGTAAAAACTGTCCTGGCACAGCCCCTCTTGGAAAACGATGCCAGGCGGCATTTTGTGATGGATGTACCACGACAGGTTCATCATCTTCGAATAGCTTATTGTCTTCTAGTCGTGCGACTGAAAACGTCTGGCTCAGATTACGAACGATAGAAGAAAAACTGGTGACGGACCAGGCACGATCAAATTGCGCCTGATAGATCGGAAACTCTATCGGCGTTTGGTTTTGTTGTTTTTGTTTGAGTTGTGACCGTGGTGCCTCGTCCGTTAATACGTCCATGTGTATTGCATCGCATTGAGCTCGCCAATGCTGCAAGACCGCTGGCAATTGCTCTATTTCTAGTTGTTGACCACCATTGATCAAATAGCCTAGGGCAGATTCGTGCAATTTCTTTTGGTGCGATGAGACACCCAGCCACAAACCATGCGAGGCGCGGGTCAACGCCACATAAAACAACCGTAATTCTTCTTCAATCCGCGCACGATCGACGGCTTGTAATGCTTCGTCACTCAGACTCAAATCAATGACCTGATTACCTTGATCATCAAGGTATTTGAAAAAGCTGCGGTTACGTCGTTGCGTGACCTTAGCCGAACTGGCGAATGGTAAAAATACCAAAGGATATTCCAAACCTTTGGATTTATGAATCGTAATAACCTTGACCAAATCGGCATCGCTTTCCAGCCGCAGAATGTGTTCATCACTGCCATCAGTGTCATCAGCGATTTGTTCGGCAAACCAGCGTATCAACGCATGTTCGCCCTCCAGTTGCTCAGTCGCGCTCTCGAGTAGTTCTGCCAGGTGCAATACATTGGTTAAGCTCCGCTCGCCACCGACGTGCTGCAATAATTTTTCTGGTAAAGCCAGATCATGGATAAAGCGTCGTATCGCCGCTAACACACCTTGCCGTTGCCATACCAGATGCCAGTCTTTCAATTGTTCCAGACGCAATTCCCACGCAATATCGTCGGCGCTGAGTTCTACGAGTTGAGCAAGGCTGAGCATCGCTGTTTCGGTCGCAAATGCTGCGCGCCCCAATTCGCTATCTAACGGTTCAGCAAATGCCTGCAACCAACGCAAGACATCGCGCGCCTCATCGCTCTTGATAACTGAATCTTTATCGGACAAATAGACACTGGCGACATTGCGTTCTTGCAAGGCTTTACGGATTGCGCTTGCCTCATTGCGGTCTTTGACCAGAATGGCAATGTCAGCCGGCTTTAATCGAACAAATCCATCTTCAGACTGAAAACCGGCCTGTTCAGAATTGAGCTGTTCAACGATGTATTGCGCACAATGCCCTGCAAAAAATTGTTGCGCGTCGTCTTTGGTCGCAGTTGCATTGTCCGCATAGAACAATTGCAGTGCTGTGGCGGGTGCTGGCGAGTTAGTTTTGGTATCGAATGCTATGAAGTGTGATTTCAAGCCTTTTGCTTGCACAGCTTCAAATGGGACAGGGTTTTCAGACTCAGTACGGAAGCGAAACGCGCCGGGTTGATGTTCCGCATATCCGGACTGGTTTTCGGAAAACAAGAACACCTGATTCACTGCATCAACCAAATTGGTGGTGGAGCGATAATTCATTCCCAGCAAATAATGTCGCCCTTCCGTCGCTTTACGCGCGGCCAGATAGCTATGGATATCTGCTCCACGAAAACCATAAATCGATTGTTTAGGATCGCCAATCAAAAATAAGCCCAGATCACTAGCATTGTCTTGCACGTGATAGAGCGCATCAAAGATCGCATATTGGTCTGGCGACGTGTCCTGGAATTCATCAATCAAAGCAACCGGATATTGCATGATCATGCGATTTCGCATTGCGACGCTATTTTTTCCGGTCAATGCTGCTTTTAGCCTTTGCAGCATATCTTTAAAACCAAACTGACTTTGTTGCAACTTTAATTCATCAATCCGTGCGGCAACCATGCTCACAGCGTGGCGGGACAAAATATGGGCGATTGGTTCGATTTGACTTAATGCTTCTTGCAGCGGCGCAATGCGATCAAAGATCTCCGGAACGACGACTTGATAAGCTTTATTGCAAGCACCGACCAGCGCGTCTGGCTGAAATTTTTCAAAGGCTTTATCAAAATCGTGTGGCCACAACAAAGCAGGGTCGAGCGCCCATTGTTTGAGGGCAATCAACCATTTTTGCACATTCGCGGGCTTTAATTTTGTTGCACTAAATTGTTTAGGTGCTCTTTCTTGTTCGCTGGCAAACCACGCGAGCATTTGGTCTGCTATTTCTGACCAGCCTTTTTTTATCTCATGTAATTGTTCAATTTGCGCAGCTTGCGCCTGAGCGATGACATTTGCGAGTGACGCCGAAGAACTGTCCGCCATGATCGCCGCATGGGGTAGTAAACTTCTCAAGACATCTTGCAGAGCATAAACGTCACGCCAGCATTGAGTGACGATATTCAACGCCTGGCTATTGAGCGGATACACTTGCTGTCGCCAATAATCACGGACGGCGTTTTCTGTGATGCCTGATTCGTTACTTAATAACTCTTCATCAAACAAACAGCCACTATCAAATGCATGCTCTCGCAACATCCTTTGACACCAGGCATCGATGGTAAAAATCGCCGCTTCATCCATCGCATCTGCCGCCATGCTAAGTTTATAGGCGGCTTGTTGACGTTGTTCAAGATCAGGATAGTCTTGCAAAAGCAGATTCAAAAATGGATCATCATCGAATATTTTCTCACCGCCAGAAGCACGAAAATACACGGCAGCCGTAGAGAGTCGCTGACGAATGCGATCGGTCAGCTCTCTGGTCGCTGCGCGGGTAAACGTCATGACCAAAATCTCTGACGGATGTAAGCTGCGCTTAAATGCGTTCTCGTCACCGTGCCCTAGCACCAGACGCAAATACAAAGCGGCAATCGTCCACGTTTTGCCGGTACCTGCACTGGCTTCGATCAGGCGTGATCCATGGAGCGGGAAACGAATAGGTTGGAGGTGAAGACTCATAACGCGACTCCAGACGCAGAGAAGTCATTTTGTTCTGGTACAAGTGGCCGGATTTGCAATTGGTTCACCCAGGTACATAAAGGTTCATATAGCGCGCGGGCACTGGACTCCCATTCAGGGGTGGCATTGAGCGCAGAAAAATCTGACCAAACGCGTGCGAGATAAGCATTATCAACCTCACCAGACTGATTAAAACCACCGTCATAAACCGGTCGCGGATCTTTTCCGGCAATCAATGCCAGGGAGGTTTTGCAGGTACATGGATAAATATGATCCAGACTTTTTTTCCATAATTCGATCAGACATGACAAGCTCGCTGTCGCTTCTGCCGCAGACAATGGTGGCATAACGATGACAGCATCCCGTGCGACTAGATAGGCGCTGACAGTCAGGCCAGCTTGCGCGGCAGCTAATTGTCTGAGCCACGCGTCGATTAACTTGTCCGGGCGTATCATACCTTTTGCGTCGAGAACTTTGCTTGGCGTTTTCAACAAGCACACCGTCTCTTTGTCGATGCCTTGATGATTGTGCCGCAAGCGATCTAACCAATCAGACAAAATGATGCCTTGATGTTCAAACATCAGTGGCAATTTCTCCGCTTCAATCGGATAGTCATTACGTAGTGCCTGATAAGCATCGACGATAGGCGTTAATTCAGTGACGAGCCTGTCCTGTAAATATCGCCCTGGCAAGCCAATGGGGAAGCTACCTTCTCGCGCCAGGGCCTGGACTTTGAGGCGCAATTGTTCTTCAACATTCATGCCGTCACGATTTTCCGCGTCTGCACTTAACAGGCGCTCTGCAAATAAGTATTCACTCAAACCGTCAATCGCAAATGGTTCTTCATCATCGCTCGCTAAATGGTTTTCATTAAAAATCACACCAAGGCGTTTTTGAAAAAAATAGGCAACAGGTTGTCGGATAAAGCGTGCCAATTCACTGAGCTTTAAGCGGAACTCTGGTTCTAATTCAAAGACATGAATTGGCTCTTCAGTGATTGGCATTTCAGGTTGCACCGATTGCGTAGCGGCATCATTTTTATCCCGCTTTTTTTTATTATTGTCTATATCTCGCAAGCCATGCGCCGCGCCCCATTCGGTGGCGTAGGTGACAGGTCTTTGCTCTGAAGGATAGAAGTATTTGGCACTGAATGGTTGCAACGGATATTCCGTTGTATGCTGGTTGAGATCGATATCCCAACCAGCACGCAAATAGTCTTGTAATTGAGAAATCAGAACGGATGGTGGCTGTTCAGAATTATCGCGAATGTTGCGCCCTACCCAACTGACATAGAGCTTATCTCGTGCCGATAATAAGGCTTCGAGCATCAAATACCGGTCATCGTCGCGGCGCGAACGATCACCAGGCCGAGCCATTCCCGGCAAAGCAAGCAAATCAAAATCCACCTGTTGAGCACGTCGCGGGAAATCACCTTCGTTCATACCGAGCAAACACACGACTTTATAAGGCATAGAACGCATCGGCATGAAAGTACAAAATGTTACGCCACCAGAAATAAAGCGCTGATTCAAGCTCGCTTCATCTAAGCCACCTAGCCATGCTTCACGGAACACCGCGAGGGAAACGGGTTCTGAGAAATCGGCTTGTTCACACAGATCTGCCCATGTTGCTAAAGACTCATTTAAGCGCATTAAGACGACGCGATCATTATCAGACGCTGCAACAAAAAAAGCTTCTAAAAATTCGCGCCCTACAACGCTCCATTCGTTAGGTAACATTGAAGAGAGCATCCGTGCTCGCCACGCGATCAGGCGCGTGACGAATTCAGCCAATGATCCAGCCAGATCAGCATCCAGGCCGCCAATTTCTGCATAAGGCTCAATCCCTTGGTAGTCTTCTGCCGCGCCTACCGCATAGCCAAGCAACATTCTTTGAATACCGAATATCCATGAATTTTGCTCGCCGGCGGCACTTAAGCCTAAACCGCTGCGGTGAGCTTGATTCAAACCCCAACGTATTCCTGCGCCTTGTATCCAATGTTTGAGTTTGGGCAGATCGCCCTCTGTAAGACCAAAACACGCGGAGAGTGCTGGGACATCAAGGAGATCACAAATTTCACTTTGCAAACATCGCTGTTGCGGCAAGCGCAGCAACCATTCAAGCGCAAGCAATAAAGGATTATTTTTGCGGTCAGAGGCATCCGCAATTTCAAAAGGAATATAACGCGCATCGTGACGTTTGTATTGCGCAAAGACAGCCCTGATCGGCGCTGAAAATACGGCAATATCGGGAACCATAACGACGATGTCTTTGGGCTGAATTACATGCTGACCAGGATTAGCGTTTGCGAGAATGGATAAAAGTCTGTCATGCAGTACCTCTACTTCGCGTTGGACACTGTGTGCCACATGAAATTCTATCGATTGGTCTTGGGCGCTAATGCTTTTTCGTTCGACTTCATCGATTGGCGATAGGTCGCGAATCGCGTTTTGTACTTGCCCTAACAAATGCGTACTCGCTTCTTCCGAAAAAAGATCAATTTTAAGACTGGAGAAATTCGATCTGGTTTGCTCTACCTGGTCAAATTCATCCAGCATACGGATGAAGTCACGCCCTAACTTACCCCAACTGGCTAGTAATGGATTACTGTGTATGTGCAATTGCGCCAGAGGTACTGAGGATAAGTCGATGTCGTTGCGATTTTTTTGGCGTTTGAATTGCGACTTCAGTAATTCACGTCCATCAATGATGTCGCCCCAATAAAATTGACAAGGATTTGGTACCGCCAAAATCACTTGCGTATAAACGGATAATGCTGATAGTGCCTCTAAAGTCTGGCGTGGCAACGCAGATACCCCAAACAAAATAACGCGCCGGGGCAAAGCAGCCTGTGGTTTTTTACCGCTATGAATAGCGTCGATAAAACGCTGGTGAACATTAACGCGACCTAATTGCCTTTCATGTTCGGGAATGTCTTGCAAAATAGCGCGCCACAGTTTCGCTTGCCAAACTTGATCATCGCTCAATGGAAGCGCATCACTGCTAGCGCGATTGAGTCGATTGTTGCCTTGACTCCAATCAATCAACCAGTCTGTGCGATACATTTGATATAAGTCGATCAAATCTGCCAGACGTGCAGCCAATTGCAATCGACGCTCTGCATCACCGTTGGCTAAAAAGTTGCTAAGTGGTAAAAAATCTGTATCACCGAGCAATTCTGGAATCAGGCGCATTAAGCGCCAGGTTAATGGTGATTTATCTAAAAATGAACTCGATGGAATTTCACTGCGTCCCAACATGGATCGATACACCATCCACAAAAAACGGCCCGGCAATTCAATTCGATTGGCAGCGCAGATGCCGGCATTTTCCGCCAAGGCTATTTTCAACCATTCTGCGACGCCATTCGATTGCACCAGGAAGATGTCTTTTTCGAGAGGGTTCAAAGGGTATCGCTTAATCCAATCAAATACCGCTTCCTGTAATAGCTCTAATTGATTGCCATGCAGAATAATCAAACCTGGTTTTATCACTGGCGCCATATGTGTTCCAACTAAAATGAAATGCGCATCGTTTGAAGTTTTAAGCTAAGCCACTTCATGCCAACAAACCTAGGCAGAAAAGCTCAAACCTCTATTCAACCTTGAGCGTAAACCGCGAATGCGGAAAGCACATATTGTGACATATATTAACGAATATTCATCAATGAAGCGGAAGGCATGTCTTAGGAATTAGACCCAGAAAAGATTTTTTATGAATCTGATGAATCTGATCTTTCTGATTTAACTAATGTAATGATATGGTGATATAGCGACGCTGGGATGTTGACCCTTTAAAACTCAGACATCAATTGCCTGTTTGCGTATCGCCACAACCTAGCTCGCGTTCAGGGTTGCAAATTTTTACTCTGCCTAAAAAATTTACTTTCACACGCTTAGTACTATCGCCCAAAGAAAAAGAAACGGTACCCGCTTGTGGTTGCTGGCTGTTAGCATTCGTACGACAACGCCCATTACCGGCATACGAAATGTAAGGTTGTGCTGCATCGGTAAAGTTATGGCTTACTTTAAATTTTTCGTTTAATGCTTCGTGTGAAAATATAATGGTCTCACCCGGATCAGCATGGCCGTTGATATTGCTGTCAATAAAAATTGTCCAACCAGATTTCCAACTGACGCCATCATTCGCCGCAACACTGACCTGGGAACCACGTTTGATCGCTTCAGAGCGCGTTAAATTGACCGCGGCATAAAACTCTGTAGCTGTCGTCATTAGTTTTTGCCGTTCTATCAATGTACTAAAATTAGGAACGGCTAAGGTCAACAAAATGCCAATCACACTGATGGTTACCAGGAGTTCAATTAAAGTCACGCCAGCGATACGAAGACTGCTAGATAAATATTTCTTCATATTACCAGCATTGTTCTTTACTACCAGATCCCGTGTATCCTTTGACGCCGTTACTATTGAGCGTAAAATTACCGCATACTAAATCTTGAAAGCGATTATCAACATTAGAAGAGCCGGGCACTGCTGTAATGAGAACGCAGCTTTTTATATCGCCGTCCTTACAAGCAGTAGCTTCTAATTCATAACTACTTTTGCCAGCGACATCACTGGAATACCATAAAAAATTTACTGCATCGGGATCATTTGATGATTTTCCAAAAACAATATAACGATTGTTTTGCGTGAAAAATTTCTCTTCTTGTTGCATCATTTTGAGCAAAGCACTTTTTGCCTCTGCGCGTTTTGCCTTTGTCACGCCAGAACTATACGATGCGTACGCGACGGTGCTCAATACAGCGACTATCGCAAGTGCAATAACTAATTCAATGAGATTAAACCCTTTGCTCCTATCTGTTTTCATACGTTTTCCTTAACTTTTCGTTTTCCAATCTTCACTATGATCTTGACTGTTTTCATACAGCATTTATCGAGCTTTTTATTGTGTTTTTCTAGACAGTGCGTCTTTGCGAAGTTCCTGGTAATTCTGCAGTTCACGCCAACTGAGTCTCCCCGCGCGAGTAATGACATCTGGCAAGGCTAGGGTTTCATTTCCGTTGGGACCGTAATTTTTTTGTACAAAAGTACTTGTCACACGCCGGCTTCCAGTTGCGTTTCTATCGCTCACGGTGGTATTCACATGCACTGTCACTGGCGCACTGTGCAAACCTATCCCGGATATCAACCCAGTTTCTCCCAAGCTCAATCCAGTTAAAACATCCACCAAATATCTACGACCACTTCCAGGTGAGCAAGGGTTGCCAGTCAAAGTCATACTATTAAATCCATAGTAATTACCGACAACCGTACCTGGCAAATCGTGATGAATACGTTCACCAGTAAGCTGGGAATTCACGAAATCCACATACCAGCCTTTGTTGCTTCCCGACTTTGTTCCGTAAGAAAAATTTTTTCCAGCAATAGCATAGCCATTCGCGGTTGCTATCATTACACGTTGCACCAATTGACTACGTCCCGTCACAACATCAGCGTTATAGGTCGTATCAAAAATGGCGTAATACGAATTTTGTACAAAATTGCTGACAACAATATCATTTGCCTCCAGATATTTGCCGGTGCCGAATAGCACTAAATAACCACCGCCAGGTGCAAAGACAATTTGGGGTTGGACCGTAATAGCTTGTGCTTTACCATTCGCAGACTTAGCTGAAAATAATAGGGTCGGCGTTTTGGGAATATTTCCAAAGCCACTGGTAATAAACGAAAACCTCCACAAATTTCCTTGCAAATCACCGACATACAGATTATTGACAGCGCCATCGCCGCCATAAGTGACATTGGGCGCACCGAGTCCGTTTGCTTGAGTTGCGTCCTTCACTGGCGTCATCAATTTAAAATAATTTGAATTAAGCACCCAAGGCTCATCCGGCATTTTATCGAGAGATAGAAAAAAGATGGCACCTTGCCCGCTTCCTTTGTCTTGGCCGTAATTATTGTAGCCACTAGAAACAACAGCAAAATTTCCGTAGGTCGGATTACTTGCTGTTCCACCTACCCGGAATTTAGCGATCAAAGGCGCGGAGACGAGGTTCCCCATGTCTGGGTCTGTTTTATCAGTAAACTCCCATAAGGCACCATAACCCTCTGCAAAGTGATCCGGACGAGTAACATCTAAAGCGAACAAACCTTTTGCCCCATTTCCCATTCCGGAAATTAAGACTGTTGCCCAATTTTCCTTAATTTGCACATCCTTGATGACAATTTTTCCGTCAACAAACGATTGATGAGTGTAGGACGGATCCGTTAAGTTACTCAATTGTGGTATCAAGGCATTCGGAGCGTAGGCAAATAGTTCTTTGCCATTATCCGCATCAAATGCATGTAAAAAACCATCATTGGCGCCGACATAAACGGCTTTTTTGCGTGCAGCATTCCGATTATAAAAAGCTGTGTAACCTGGACCTGAAACGTTTTTTGCCGGTGCGCCATAGTAACTAGGTGTACTGTTGATAATATCGCCTAAAACACTGTCCCTTGTTCTGAATCGCCCAGCTGGCATGCCCTTACCATCTATATGCGACTCCAGGCTACGATCACCGCGCAAATACTTAATGCGTTCTGTAGCGAGATTATCAATGACGCCGCTGCTTTGATCCGTGTTAAGCTTTTCCTGATCAGCGGCGCTAAAATTGCTACCATCAGCCCACAAAAATGGCGTCATTTTTAAACTACCGTCCGTATTTATTCTTGCCGTATATATCTGTCTGTCCTCAGGTGCTGGAAATGGCGCAATTTTTTCCACGACGTTACCCGTCAGAATTTGACCAGCATCCCACTCTGGGATCAGATTTGCGTTAATTACACTCTTTTTCAATAAACTCCCTGACCATTTATTAGACGAGAAACCGGGCTCATAAACGTAAGGGTTGTCACTCATCATGGAGGATGAAATACCAACACCAGACAGGGTGCCACCCGATGACGTGACAGACTGAAAAATCGTATTGATCGCCTTCATCATTTTTTTTGGATCGCTTGCGAGAAAGAAATTGTCGGGATCAAGCTTGTTACCACTCGCCCACTCGGAATTATTATTGACGACAGACTTTCCATCACTAGCGAATGTCTTAAACGGATTTTTATCTCCATTCACATCATTAAAACCACCATATTTGGCAGCCAGATATAATTGAGATACCCGCGGACCAGTATTGACACGCGCCGGGTTATCGATAGAACCATTGCCACTTTCATCGACATCGAGCGTGAAGGTTTTTACCCTCACAGGCTTATCAAAACGAATATCATTGGTATGCGCCCAATAGGCGATACCGGCGAGATAAAAGGTCCCATTCACTGACCCGGTATAAGACGTGGACATGTTGGATAAATTCGGATATGGATTGCTGTTGCCATAGATGGCACTGGACTCCATTGCTGCTAACACATCGGTCTGCGCTTTAACGTCAAATGCAGGTAATCTGGCGTTACCGCTAGCATCATTAGATGAAGTCTCAACAGCGCGTTTAGAACGATTTGCGCCAGTCAATGCAGTCCCCGGAATATATGTATCCTGA
The DNA here is from genome assembly GCF_014284255.1 of Cognatundibacterium jejuense. Classification (GTDB taxonomy): domain Bacteria; phylum Pseudomonadota; class Gammaproteobacteria; order Burkholderiales; family Burkholderiaceae_D; genus Undibacterium; species Undibacterium jejuense. The sequence goes on along the minus strand of NZ_JACOFV010000024.1, from coordinate 4,077 downwards.
TGCGTATTGGCATCACCAATGGCGACAATATAATTTCGCTGGCATGAGGCAACAATCGGGTCCACCCATTTCGTCACCACCTGAAAATTATCCCGCATGGCTATTGTCATGCCATTGGTACTTTCTGGTGTAGGGGAGTTTCCTTGCAGATAGCGGATGCTTTCATAATACAACTCGCTTAATGGGTCATAGGTTTTATAGTTCCCGCTACGTCCAAATTTATTGAGGTAATTAATGACCCCGCTATTACCACTGAGGTCTTTCTCTGGATTGACGACAAATATGCCTGTTACAGAATCCCATTCTGGTCTGTCATTTGGTTCGGCTAAGAAGCCGCTGCTTGCCTGATACTGTAAGCTGCCGATATACTTAACAGGCGCTCTTAATACGCCACCATAGCGTGTGTTTGCGTTGTCAAGCAAATAGCCGAATGCGCCATATCTCACCGAATTTTGGTAACGCTGCATATGACCAACTGGCTTGTAATTTCCGCCAGGGTACTGCATGCATAAGTCAATTCTGGAATTACTTTCGGAACTATCGCAAACCTGAACACGAACTAAAAATTCTCCCAGCCCCCTGTCAGACGACATATAAAGTTTGATATCTGAAGAGGCATTATTACTCGGATAGGTACGCGTAGCTGCGCATGAACTTTGAGTGTCAACGTCTGAAAAAATAATTTTATTCTCGCAGTTAAGAACGTAGAGTTTAGCCACCTGATATGGGGTCACCTTGCCCGGTGCACTCATGGTTGATGTGGCACTCACTATTTTCTTGGGGAAATATCCAGAGTTATAAAATCCGGAAGGTAAAAAAGCGCGCTGCAAAATCGTCTGGGAAACGTTATCGACGACTCGATCACCACCAGTCAGCGACAGCCGCAGCATGTCTATGGCTGAGGCTGAAGCCCAATTCATAAAGTTGCCACTAAAGGAAGCCCCATCGCACTCATGGTTTGTATCAGCATCCTTGACCACGTAAAAATAGCCATTCTGCATATCAGACCAACTTGCAAATCGGGTGGCATTACCGTTGGCATCGACTGTATTGAAACCGCTGCTATTTGCCAACACAAAATTTTTAACGCCGCCACTTAAGTAACATTTTTTACTATTGAAATATCCCAGATATTCGGTCGCTTTATTGTAGTCACTTGCATTAGCATACGCCGCTTTAACAGTCGGAAATTCAACTGACAAATCCAATAGCAAATTAGGATGAACACGACCACTACTGATATACAGCGGCGTATCAGATAATACCAATGTTGGAGGTGTCGCAAAGGAATAAGAACACATGCCGAGTGTAAAAAAAATCCATGGAAGAACGCATAACGTACTTTGCTTCACTGTATTGATGGCTTGGAGAATAAAATCACTCATGCGGACTTCGGCGCCTTTCGATAGTAAGTTTGTAGTACGACTTGTGTTTTGGAATCAGATCCAAAACCAATTGCCGTAATTCGAAAAATATATTTTGTCCGTTCGTCTGCGCTCTGCCCCGCTTCGACATCTTGCACCACCTCGATCAGATACTTTGGCAACTTCGCTGGAAATATCCCCTTGCCGATGGCCATAGTTTGTCCAGTAAAGCGGCCCAATTTCACCAACGATGCATCATCACTATCATCAGCTAAATCTATGCTTAACCAGACTGGGATCTGTCCGGGAGGTGACGGCAAGCACATACCTTGATAAATATTGCCGTTCCCCTTTGCACATCCAGTCTCAAAATAAAGCTGAGAGGCAGAATCAAATAAATAACTTCGACTTCCTGGTAATACTGCCTGCGAATCGATATCCATCTCAGCATCTTTCAATGCAGCTTCTGCCGCCATAAAAGCAACTTGACGATCCCTGTCAGTACGCGATGCTTTTTCATTTTGAAGCGCAAGGTTTGCCAGTGACATACTTAGAATCAGAATTACTAATGTCATTAAAAGCGCGACGACGAGGGAAATGCCGCGTGGGCGGGAAATCAAATTTTCTTGAATCAAGACTTTCATTGAGTAATTTTTAAAGCAAATCAGAAAATTAGTTTGGTGCCTGACAAGTACCACGCACAGGATCTACATCACAGCGATTGCGCAAAACTACGGACATTGTGTAAATTCTTCTCAGTCGTTTTCTACGATCTGGAGTCAGGTCTTTTTCACGGATCGTCGTGCCCTTGTCAGTACTTGCTGAAAGGGATGCGTAGTCATCACCAAACAAGTTATAGGTGTTCGTTGCACTATCGACCCTGGCACTTTCTGAACCACTAATCAGAAGCGCGATTTTGATCTCCGTTACTTTTTTCCAAAAGGTCTTGCGGTTCAAGTCTGCCTTTTTCTCTGCTTCAGTCGCTCCAGACAGAACTAAACCCGCATCAAGCGCATTAATCGCAGTGGCATTTAAAAATTTACTGGCGCTACCATTAGCGGGCTCATTTGTATCGATACCGTATAGCACTTGAAATGACTCCACACCTTTAACGACAGCCTGCGCATTCCAACTGATTGATCCACCTTTAGAATTGACTGACTGATATTTACAAAATAGCTCGGGCTCTTTATTTATATCGTTGGAAACGTAGTAAATGCTCCATCCCCGATCCTCGTCGACAGTTTCTGCTGAGGATGGTGCCGGAACAGAAAACCCAGCGCAATTAGTAATAGAGCCATCTCCGCCAGACGATGTGCCAGAACCAAAAAAACGCACCGCCAAGACATCGCTTGAATTGACCGACACACCAAGAGGGGACGAAAGATCTGACGAAGCAGCACTCAGACTGTTTGCATCCAGACCGCCAACGTCTGCGGATGCTATCGATGGTGTAATCTGGGGCGCATTATTAAAATCAAGGTTAACAAATCCAGCCTGTCTTAATGAACGGCCAATATTATCCAAAGCGAACCTCGCGGTTTCCTGAGTATCAGCGTAGTCAGCATTCGTCAAAAAGACGCTTTTGGTCGAGAAAATCAAGCCCGAAGCAATAAGCAGCAATAACAAGCTTAAAGTGACTGACACCATCAATTCCACTAAGGTGAATCCTCGGTTTTGCTGGAGATGAGATTCAGAATCGTAACAACAAAGTCTTGACATCGTTACTATTACCTCGCGTAGGGCTCAACAGGTATCGCAATTTGAGGCGATGCAGCTTCATCGCTGTCAGAAACCTCTCTCGTCGGCTTTTTTGAAAGCCAACCAATCTTAATGACAAAACCTGCCTGACCGCCCGGAGTGCAAGACCAGGTCAGTGCGCCCTTTGAGCCATCAAAGGGTGATGCATCTCTGCAAACCACAGCGCGCGCCGCAGGCAACTCGCGTTTCAAGCTTGACAGCCATTCGTAGATATCTGCTTTTGCAAGTTCAACCGGAGTGCAATTTGCTGAAGTTGCGTAGCACATAGTCGGTCTCGCTAACGCACCGTCTTTACGTGAATCGTAGCTGATGTTACTAAATAAATTTGCACCATCAGAGAGTTTCATTTGAGCGTCGTTTGAGCGGATCTTTTCCGCTAATTCGTTAGCCAACGCAACAGCTGAAGTATTAAACCCTGCTTGCTGCGATGCTCTTAAGGTTTCGAGTTGCAATCCAACTGCGCATAGCGATGTGATCGATAAGATAACGAAAGCAATGAGCACTTCAATTAACGAAAAACCACTTTGTTGAGTTCTTTGAATCATATAAATATACATTACGTTACTTAATGATATTTATATTACCCTATGAACAATAAAACTCTTGCGTTTTTTGTTTAAAAAAAACAATGAACTTGTTTCAAATTTGATACAGGTAACTATTTATGGTTTAAAAAAAAACAGAACGAAATGAAAAATATTGAAAGGATCATTCACACCGAAAACTTGTGTTGACGAGAGTACGCTGTGGGGTAGCTCTCAGGGTGTTGGATATTTAGATCAGCGGGCTGCAGTTGTCCTACATTGCAGAGCTTAGAGCGAGTCGTTGTGGGGCGAAGAACTGAGAACGGTGAACGGAGAATGGGATTTGATAACCTTGGTGATTGTAGAAGAATTTCTGAATCACAAAAGCAAAACCCCTCGCTGTTTTCACAGAGAGGGGTTGCAATTTG
>NZ_JACOFV010000023.1 GCF_014284255.1 Cognatundibacterium jejuense | reverse complement strand
AGCAGTGGTAACAGAATTGGTAGCAGTTTTTCTGTTTCCTTTTATTAATAATGTTGCTAAGTCCTTGATTTTATTGGTTAAAAAAGTTGATGGGTGAGTTTTTTTCACAGCCCCGTCCGCTCCGCCAGAAAATCGAAAAGGCGAACGAAAGTTCGCCTTTTTTTGTATTCGCAATTTCGAAATTGTTATCCTTAGTCATACGATCGGTTGACCATGTTTGAATATATTCGTACCCATCAGCGTTTAATGCAATTTTTATTATTGCTGATTATTTTCCCTTCGTTCGCTTTCTTCGGTATTGAAAGTTATACCAGATCGCAAGCTGCTGCCGGCGCTGCAGTGGCGACCGTCGGCGGTCAGTCGGTGATGCAGGCTGAGCTCGATGCTGCATTGCGCGACCAATTGGAAAAATTCCGTCAATCCTATGGCGCGCAATTTGATCCGAAATTGATGAACACACCAGAAGTGAAGCAAAACGTTCTGGACGAAATTATTTCTCGTAAAGTCGTTGCATCCGAGGTTAAAAACAATAAGTTATTTATTACTGATCACATCTTGCAGCAAGCAATTATGGCAAACCCTGGTTTGCTGAAAGCCGATGGAAGCTTTGATTCAGAAAAATACAAAAACATTTTGGCTTCGCGCGGTATGACGCCTGCCATGTATGAGCAAAGCTTGCGTCAGGATATGGCGTTACAACAATTAATTGACTCTGTACAAAATACAAACATCGTTCCAAAGGCAGTGGCTGAACGTATTGCTCTGATTGGTGAGCAAGAGCGTGAGGTGCAAGCGTTGACATTTAAAGCGTCTGATTTTGTTTCTCAGGTCAAAGTTACTGACGAGATGGTGAAGGCGTTTTATGATAAAAATGCGGCACAATTTGAGATCCCAGAATCGATTAAGGCTCAATATGTGGTACTGAGTAACGATGCTCTTGCAGATCAGATTTCCGTGACGGATGCTGAAGTTCAGGACTTCTACAAAAATAATGCCAAGGCATACAGTGTAGATGAGCAACGTCGTGCCAGCCATATTTTGATCGCGGTTGCTAAAGATGCGAGTGCGGCTGATAAAGCAAAAGCAAAAGCGAAGGCGGATGGATTGCTGGTTGACTTGCGTAAAAATCCGGCAGCGTTTGCTAAGTTAGCCAAAGAAAATTCACAAGATCCTGTTTCTGCTGAACGTGGCGGCGATTTGGATTTCTTTGGAAAAGGCGCGATGGTTAAGCCTTTTGAGGATGCTGCCTTTAAACTCAACAAGGGTGAGATCAGTGACGTCGTTCAATCTGATTTTGGCTACCACATCATTGAGGTAACTGATATCAAAGCAGCGGGTATTAAGCCACTTGACGATGTTAAAGCGCAAATTGCTGCGGATATCAAAAAGCAAAAAGCATCGAAAGCCTATGCTGAAGCTGCAGAAACTTTTGGTAATACCGTTTATGAACAGTCTGATAGTCTGAAAGCAGTTGCTGACAAGCTCAAGCTGAAGATTGAAACTGCAGATAATCTGACTCGTCAAGGTAATCCTGGTGCGCCAGCGACTATGTTTGCGAACAATCCTAAGTTCTTAAAAGCAATTTTTGCTGATGATGTTGTGAAGAAAAAACACAATACCGAGGCGATTGAGGTTGCCCCAAACACGTTGATTGCTGGTCGCATGTTGGAATACAAGTCGGCAAGTAAGCGCCCTCTGGAAGAAGTTAAGGCGATGATTGTTGCGCGTTTGACACAGACGGAAGCAAATGATCTCGCTGAAAAAGAGGGTAAAGCAAAATTAGCTGCCTTGAAACAAACTGATGCGACGACTGGTTTTTCAGATGTGAAAGTGGTCTCACGCGCCAAGCAGGAAGATGTTTCGCCGCAGGCAATGGCACAAATCATGAAAGCGGATACGCAAAAATTGCCATCATTTGTTGGTGTTGCTTTGGGGAATACCGGATATGCTATCTATCGCATTTCCAAAGTGAATGCAGGCAAAGCTGATCCTGCTAAACGTGCAGCTGAGGCGCAACAAGTGTCGAATTTGTTAGCGCAGCAAGAATTGGCAAACTATGTTGAAGTGTTGAAGAAAAAAGCCAAAGTAACAGTCAATAAGTCGGCCTTGGAAGCGCCAGCGCAGCCAGTTCAATAATCGAAATAGTTTTATTTAGTTGTGTTAAAAAGCGGTGCCAATTTGGCGCCGCTTTTTTTTTTGCTAAAAAGTCATTGGGTGTTATTCTGGTATTTGTTGTCATCTGGTCGCGCGGAGACTTAAGCTTGCTTAGATTTTGGCAACATTTGATGTGTATCAATGTAACTGATGAGTGCGGTTGTTATTCTGACGGTGTATTTTTACAACAGAGTGAGATCATGACGATAACTAAAGAAAACTCATACAACTATCGGGTTGTACGCCAATTTTCAGTCATGGCTGTAGTGTGGGGAATAGTCGGCATGCTGGTAGGCGTGGTGATTGCGACTCAACTGGCCTGGCCTGAATTTTTAACCGGAATCCCCTGGCTTAGCTATGGACGCTTGCGACCTTTGCACACCAATGCCGTGATTTTTGCATTTGGCGGCTGTGCATTGATGGCAACTTCGTATTATGTAGTGCAGCGCACGTCTAACGTGCGTTTGTTTTCTGATGGCCTGGCAGAATTTACATTCTGGGGCTGGCAACTGGTGATTGTTGCTGCGGCGATTACTCTGCCATTGGGTTATACCCAAGGTAAAGAATATGCTGAGCTCGAATGGCCGATTGATATTCTGATTGCGGTTGTCTGGGTGGCGTACGCCATCGTGTTTTTCGGAACACTGGTCAAACGTAAGGTTGAGCATATCTACGTCGCCAACTGGTTCTACGGTGCGTTTATTATCGCGGTTGCTGTTCTTCATATCGTCAATAGCGCAGCAATGCCAGTATCTCTGTTGAAATCGTATTCTGCCTATTCTGGTGTGCAAGATGCGATGGTGCAGTGGTGGTATGGTCACAATGCAGTAGGTTTCTTCCTGACAGCAGGTTTCCTGGGCATGATGTACTACTTCATTCCTAAGCAAATTGAGCGTCCGGTATATTCGTATCGTTTGTCTATCGTTCACTTCTGGGCGTTGATCTTCACCTACATGTGGGCGGGTCCGCATCACTTGCATTACACCGCTTTGCCAGATTGGGCACAATCCATTGGTATGGTGTTCTCTCTGATTCTGCTGGCACCATCCTGGGGTGGTATGGTCAACGGTATCATGACTTTGTCTGGCGCCTGGAGTAAGTTGCGCTCTGATCCTATCTTGCGCTTCCTGATCGTGTCTTTATCGTTCTACGGTATGTCGACATTTGAGGGACCTATGATGGCGATCAAAACAGTCAACTCTTTGTCTCACTATACTGACTGGACTATTGGTCACGTGCATTCAGGTGCGTTGGGCTGGGTAGGCTTTATTTCTATCGGTAGTTTGTATTACCTGATTCCTCGTTTGTTTGGTCAGACACAAATGTATAGCAAGCGTTTGATTGAGGTGCATTTCTGGGTTGCAACCATCGGCGTGGTGTTGTACATCGCTTCGATGTGGATTGCCGGCGTGATGCAAGGTTTGATGTGGCGTGCAGTGAATGAAGACGGTACTTTGACTTACACCTTCGTGGAAACTGTAAAAGCAACTTTCCCTTACTACGTGATTCGTCTCACTGGCGGCGCGATGTACTTAAGCGGCATGTTGGTGATGGCATACAACGTAGCGAAAACCTTGATGGCTGCAAAGCCTGTCAATAATGCGATTCCTGCCTTACCAGCTGCGCATGCGCATGCATAGTTCGCAGAAATAAGTCAGAGAAATCAAAAGGAGAAGTTTGATGCGTAATTTTACTCATGATCTGATTGAGCGTAACGTCGGCCTGATGCTGATACTGGTGATTTTGACGATCAGTGTCGGTGGTTTGGTGGAAATCGTTCCGCTGTTTTTTCAGAAAACGACCACGCAGCCAGTGCAAGGCCTAAAGCCTTACACGCCGCTGCAATTGGCAGGCCGCGATATTTATCTGAGAGAAGGTTGCTATGGCTGCCACTCTCAAATGATTCGCCCATTCCGTGCTGAAACCGAACGTTATGGCCATTATTCGGTCGCAGGTGAATCTGTTTATGACCATCCATTCCAATGGGGTAGTAAGCGTACTGGTCCGGATCTGGCACGCGTTGGCGGTCGTTACAGTGACAACTGGCACCGTGATCACTTAACAGATCCACGTTCCGTTGTCATTGAATCTAATATGCCCGCCTACCCATGGTTGGGCAAAACGCAGCTGGTTCCTGCAGATATCGTGCCGAAGTTGAAAGCAATGAAAACTTTAGGTGTTCCATACACCGATGAAGAAATTGCTGCAGGTCCGGCTGAACTCGAGAGCAAGACAGAACTGGATGCGCTGATTGCCTATCTGCAAGTTCTGGGAACTGCAATTAAAAACAAAAATTAAGAAAAGTGCTTCCTTGGGTTATCACTTTTTGAGAAGGGGAAAATTATGAATTTCACGATCCTGAGCAGTGTGGTGACGGTGATTAGCCTGTTTGTATTTCTGGGCATCGTCTACTGGGCGTTCAGCTCCGGTAACAAGGAGCGTTTCGAAAAAATGGCTCGGTTGCCAATTGAAAATGAGGATGGGAAATAGTCATGGCTGATTTCTTTAGTGAATGGTGGGGAATAGGGATTTCCATCGTTGTTGCCATAAGTATGGTTGCCTGCGTCGTGTTGTTATGGTCGCAGTCCAAGGTCAAAGTCAAAGTAGGGGCTGACGGAAAACCTTTGCCTGCAGAAACCACAGGTCACGTCTGGGATGGTGACTTGATGGAGCAAAATAATCCATTGCCACAATGGTGGAAATGGTTGTTCTATCTGACGATCGCATTTAGCGCGGTTTATCTGATTATTTATCCTGGTTTCGGTGCTCGTCAGGGTACCTTGGGATGGAGTCAGGTAGGGGCCTATGAGAAAGAAATGAAGGACGGCGAGGCGCAATACGGTCCTATCTTTAATAAATTTTTGGCGATGGATATTAAAGATGTAGCTCGTGATCCTCAGGCGCATGAAATTGGTCAGCGTTTGTTCCTGAATAATTGTGCTCAATGCCACGGTTCTGACGCACAGGGTGGTAAAGGTTATCCAAATCTGACAGATAACGACTGGCTGTATGGTGGTGATCCTAAAACGATAGAATTGACTATCACAGAAGGTCGCCACGGCATCATGCCACCAATGGGTGCGGTTGTTGGTACGGATGATGATGTACGTAATGTTGCTAACTACGTGCTAAGTCTTTCCAATTCTGCGCATGACCCGATCAAAGCGGCGATTGGTAAGCCAAAGTTTGCTGCTTGTGCTGCATGTCATGGCGCTGATGGTAAGGGTAATCAGATGGTTGGTGCGCCTAACTTGACTGATAAGATTTGGTTGTATGGTGGTGATATCAATACCATCATGGAAACCATCAATAAAGGTCGCAACAATCAGATGCCAGCACATAAGAGTATCTTGACACCAGGCAAAATTCATTTGTTAGCAGCTTATGTCTGGAGTTTGTCGAATACAGGTAATGCAGCAAGTGTGTCGGATGCGGATACGAATGCCCTGAGGCAAATTACTGCTACTGCAGCTACGCCTGATGCAGGCAATGTTGTGAAGTAAGTTTTATTAAATAAAGAAGCAAACAATGAAGCATATCCCCATTATTCCAGTACCAATTGAAGAGGCAGAGTTAGCCTTATTTGAAGAACGTAAAAAGATTTATCCACGTTCTCAGAAAGGTTGGTTTGCTTCCCGGCGCTGGGTAATGGTGGCTTTGACTCAATTGCTGTTTTACGGCACTGTCTGGCTGGGCTGGAATGACAGGCAGGCAGTGTTATTTGATTTGGTTGCACGTAAATTTTATATATTTGGCTTTGTTTTTTGGCCTCAGGATTTTATCTATCTGGCAGTATTGCTGGTCATTTCTGCGCTATCGCTTTTTCTATTTACGGCAATAGCCGGGCGGTTATTTTGTGGTTATGCTTGTCCGCAAACCGTCTACACCGAAATCTTTTTATGGGTAGAGAGCAAGGTTGAGGGCGACAGGAATGCGCGTATCAAACTCGATGCAGGACCTCTGACTGCACACAAGTTTTCTCTCAAATTTATCAAGCATTTCATCTGGCTGATGATAGGCCTGTGGACTGGCTTTACTTTTGTCGGCTATTTCACCCCAATCAGACAGTTAGCGAGCGAAATTTTTAGCTTTACGCTCGGTCCATGGGAAATATTCTGGCTCTTGTTTTATGGTTTTGCTACCTATGGTAATGCCGGCTGGTTACGCGAGCAAGTCTGTAAATACATGTGCCCGTATGCGCGATTCCAAAGTGCGATGTTCGATAAAGATACGCTGATTGTGACGTATGACACAGAGCGTGGGGAGCCACGCGGATCACGTAATAAAAAAGTCGACTTCAAAGCCAAAGGACTTGGTTCTTGTGTTGATTGCGGTATTTGTGTTCAAGTTTGCCCTACCGGTATTGATATCCGTAATGGCTTGCAATATGAATGTATTGCCTGTGGTTTGTGTATTGATGGTTGTGATCAGGTCATGGATAAGATGGGCTACGAGCCTGGCTTGATTCGTTACACGACTGAACACGCTTTGACGCGAAAATTAGATCAAAAAGCAATGTGGGCGCGTGTTTTCCGCCTCCGTACTTTGATTTACTCTGGAATTTTAGCGCTGATTATTTTGGCGACTGCAGTATCTTTGTTTAATCATATACCGTTAAAAGTCGATGTTATCCGTGACCGCACTATGCCTAAGATAACTGAAATGGGAGCGATCGAAAACGTCTATCGTTTGCAGGTAATGAATACCCAGGAATCAGCGCGCAGATATAGTGTTGAGATTATCGGGTTGCCGGGGGCAACTATCCTGAATAACCCTGTCGTCGAAGTTAAGTCGGCGAATGCGACCGCGGTGCCGATCCGGGTCAGGGTGCCAGCTAATACATTGCAGCCAGGTTCCAACCGCATCCGGTTTGAGATTAAAGATCTGGATGCGCCAGATGTTAAAGTGATAGAAAAAGCAGTATTTTTAGTTCCACGTTAGGAGAAGTAATGGACGCCGTTCTGATTCCGAAGAAAAAAGATAAATGGTATAAAGAGCCATGGTTGCTCCTGGTGGTTGGTGGTCCTGCCGTGGTTGTTTGCGCGAGTATTTTTACAGGTGCCATTGCATTTATGGGCTCCGATAAAGTCGTCGCAGAAGATTATTACAAGCAAGGTTTGACGATTGATAAAGATATCCAGCGCGACGCCAAAGCCAGAGCAATGCAATTGAGCGCGACGCTGAATTTCGATGCTGCCAACAGTAAAATACGCATGCAACTAAGTGGCAAGGGAGAGTTTCCTTCTTCTCTGCAATTAAGCATTGCTCATGCAGCAAATGATGGCATGTCTGTGTCAGAAATCATACGCCGTTTGCCGATGACGCAGGTCAGTCCGGGCGTGTATGAGGGCGACTCAAAACTGATCTCGAATATTTCTTCCAGTTCTGTTAAATTGTTTCATCTCAAGTTGGAAGCCTCTGACTGGAGATTAACAGGCGATTGGTTTGAGCCAGAGCAAAAGGTTGCGCAGCTAAAAGCGTCATAATTGTAGCGCTTCCCTAAGATTTGTTGTCTGAGGGCTTGTGAATAGTGATCCCTGAATGGTCGTGGACCGTCTGGATCGTTTGGCGCGAGTCCTAAATATAATCACTAGAAGGGGACGAGATTGGAACATGCTATTTCTGAACACCGCAAAGCGCATTTGCGACCGATGTTGATGATAGTGCTATGGCCAGCATTTTTAATGGCGTGCGCTGCGACAGGATTGTTTTTTAGTCTCGTTGATCCGATGGAGCTTATCGTGTTGGATGAGCGTCTGCAAATGCATATTTCAGGCGTGTATACGATAGGCTTTTTTGCATTTTGGTTGCTCGGAATTCTTTCTAGTGGATTGACTGCCTTACTCGTACAAAAAGCTCACTAGAATCGAACCAAAACTTATGAATATGCATGAATCAGCTATTTTCCCAGCGATAGAAATACCAGAAGAATTAATTCGCCGTTTTGATTCTTTCGGTCCGAGATACACTTCGTATCCAACCGCTGACCGGTTTCATGCGGAATTCAATGCTGATTCGTACGTTTCTTATCTGAAAGAGCGTGACGGTTTATCCGACAAGCCGCCGCTTTCTTTGTACATCCATATCCCATTTTGCGCTTCGCTTTGCTATTACTGCGCGTGCAATAAGGTGATCACCAAAGATCGTAGTCGCTCAGCAATATATCTGACGTATCTGGAAAAAGAATTAAAACTGGTCACTCAGCATTTGTCACAGCGTGAAAGTCTGAGCCAATTGCACCTGGGTGGCGGTACGCCGACATTTTTGAGTCATGATGAAATGCGTCAACTGATGGCGATGTTACGTCAGCACTTTGATTTTACCAACGACGCCGAGATCTCGATTGAAATTGATCCGCGTACTGTTACTTCAGAGAGTTTGCAAATACTGCAAGAAATTGGCTTTAACCGCACCAGTCTTGGCGTGCAGGATTTTGATCCTGAGGTGCAAAAAGCGGTGCACAGAATTCAAGCGTTTGACATGGTGGCACATACCATCAGCGAGAGTCGTCGTTTTGGCTTTGAGTCTATCAATTTCGATTTGATTTATGGTCTGCCTAAGCAATCTCTTGAGAGTTTTTCCAAGACGCTCGATCAGGTTATTAGTTTATCGCCAGATCGTATTGCCTTATACAACTACGCGCATTTACCGACCCGCTTTAAACCTCAGCGTCGGATTGCGGAGGCGGATTTGCCGAGCGCGGAGCAACGTCTGGAAATTTTCCTGATGTCCTTGCGTCGCTTGCTGGCGGAAGGCTATGTGTATATTGGTCTTGATCATTTTGCAAAACCCGATGACAGTCTGGCAAAAGCAACTTTGGATGGTAGTTTGCACAGAAATTTCCAAGGCTACACCACGCGTTCTGATTGTGATCTGATTGCTCTTGGCTTATCCGCCATTGGCAAGGTGGGCAATTCTTATGTGCAAAATTTGCGAACTCTGGACGAATATTACGCGTGTCTTGATCGGGACATGCTGCCAGTCGAAAAAGGCTTCGATCTGAATCAAGATGATCTGATGCGTCGCCAGATCATTATGGATATGATGTGCAGCACTGGCGTTGATTTTGACTCTGTAGAGAATCAGTACGGTATTTCTTTCCGCGATTATTTTGCCAACGAATTGCAGACGATGGGGGCTTACGCATTGGAAGGCCTCGTAGGGATGACTGACACTGGTATCCGTGTGTTACCGAAAGGGCGATTGTTTGTGCGTGCTTTTGGCATGGCGTTTGACGGTTATCTGGCAAAACAGACTGCGGCCAAATATTCGCGCCTGATTTAATTATGCTGACCCTGCCTCTGGCACTTGCAGCTTTAACCGCCGGTATTGCTGGAGGCGTACACTGTATAGGAATGTGTGGTGGAATTTCGACCTTGTTAAGCAAGGCTGCTATTCGTCAGACTAAAATCATTCCAATTAATATCGCTTCGATCCACAAGCGAAGCAAAGTATCTGACAGCACACGGTCATCATTGTATTTTCAAATGCTATTGCAGTCTGGACGGTTGACAACGTATATGTTGATCGGCGCCATGTTCGGCGGTCTCGGCAGTGCCGGATTGGTGTTTGGCCCTTATTTGCTGGTGCATCAAATCTTATTTATCTTCGGCAATCTCGCTTTGCTGGCGCTGGGTCTAAGGGTTTTGGGATTTAATTTGCATTTTGCATGGCTAAGCAAGATATTCTCTCAATTCCAGCAAAAGCTCTTTGAACGTATGCCTGCACTTAAAAGCGGCGTGCGTTTTCCTTTTTTGACAGGCATGGTTTGGGGCTGTTTGCCATGTGGTTTGCTCTACAGCGTGATCCCTTTCGCACTTTTGTCGGGGGATTGGTTTGCAGGTGCAATGTTGATGCTTTTGTTCGGGCTAAGTGCCTTGCCGCATCTGTTGGTGAGTCAGGGTATTTTTGCCTTTGCCAGTGAGCGTAAAGCACCCGCCTGGCTAAGAAATGCGGGTGGGGTGAGTTTGATAGGTTTAGGCTTGATAGGCTTGTGGTACTTTGATATGAAGCAGATGCCTGCCTTTTTATGCGTAATGCCAGCGACGTGATAGAGGTCGCCTTTCGAATGAATAAAAATTTCAGACTGAGCTTCAGGCCTTGATGTTTAGTAATGTCCCCAAAACCTGATCGGCAGTTTTTACTACCTGGGCATTCAAGTCAAAACCAGCTTTGTATTGGATAGAATTAACGGTTTCCGTGGTCAAATCAGTCCCGCTAGACGCATTAGCATCGGCATTAGAATTGGCAGAGGCGGCAGCACCCGCTTTGCTGATATTGACACTCACGCCCCCCGTGGTTCCTTGCTGAAAATCAGCGACTTCAGGTGTGTATCCATTAGTGCTTGCATTGGCGATATTATTTGCCGAACTGTCGAGCGCTGTGCTGTTGGCGATTAAACCTGATAAGCCACTGCTTAATGATGAAATTGACATAATAAACTCCTGCAGACAGGGTGAACACGTTGTTTTCTAACGGAAAGGATATACCTTTTCTTTCAGTATTGCGCCCATTTTTTTGTAATAGCAGGTCGAGACGGGGGGAATTCAAGTTACCACAAGCGTCGCTGCAGAATCAATGGTGTTTAAGGTAAGAGATTGTCTTGACCGAATGATAATGAACCCGAGCTGAGTTTAGGTTTCCTGTTCTAAAGGTAATGTGATTTTCAATGTTGTTCCTTCTATATTATTGCTAACAACATGAAATTCTCCGTGCATCGCCTTGACGCGCTCGCGCATGCCAACTAAACCGAAGGATTGCGTTTTTTGCATGTCTTGATCATCAATCCCTTTGCCGTTATCGCTGATAGTAAAACTTAATTTGTCACTGGAATGATGAAATTCGATTTGTACATAGTTTGCTTCTGCGTGGCGCGCAACATTGGTCAGCGACTCCTGGATAATGCGGTAAATCGCCGTACTACGGTCATCGTCCAGGATTAAATGTTTTTCATCGGCAACCAGTTCACATTCAATCTTATGCCGTTGGGAAAAATCTTTTTGTAAGGTCTTTAAGGCAAAAAATAATCCACCTTCATCTAGCGCCCGTGGTCGCAGATCGGTTGCAATACGGCGCAGCGTTGTGATCGCGCTTAAGATCAGTTGATCCATGCTCTTCATGGTTTGTTGATTGTTTTCTATGAGCTGACGATCTCTTTGCAGTAAAGAGAGATCCATGCGTAAGGCTGCTAACAGTTGCCCTAGATCGTCGTGTAACTCGCGAGCAATATGTTTGCGCTCTTCTTCTCGTATAGTTTGCAGTGTGTTTGATAGTTGGCTTAATTGCGTATGGTAGGCAGCCATTTTTTCTCTGGCAATTTTGCGATCGGTAATGTCGCGGAAAATGACGGTGTAATAACGCTTACCATTTTCTAATTGATGGGCAATCGATGCCTCGATCGGAAATTCATTGCCGTCCGCTTTGCAGCCGGTGACATAAAAGTCTTCATAATGCGTTCCCATTTTGCGTCGCGTTGTACCGGCTTCGCCAAATTCGCGCATATGATTGCCGTGGCTATGCCGATGGCGCATAGGAATTAAGTTGTCTAGTGGCGCACCAATCAGACTATCTGCCTGATAGCCAAAAATCGCGGCAGCAGCAGGGTTGGCGAGGATGATAATTTGCTGTTCATCTACAGTGATGATGCCGTCAATTGCCGTGTCGATCATGCGGCTGAGACGTTCGCGTTGCAGAATTAATTCATTACTAGAGCTGACCAGGCTTTCGGTTGTTTCAGCCAATGCAGAATACGGGGTATGGATATTCACTGCGACCATACTGCGGTAGATGGCAATTGCCGCGAACAATTGAAATGTGTGGCCAATTGCAATATCGATATCACTGGTCGATGAATACAGTGAGAAATAGACTTCCGACATCGCCATCAAAGCACTGGCAAAAAATAAAGGTGCACGTTCTATATGCAAGTGTTCGGCAGTTTTATCTGATTGAAAGCGAACTGCATGTTGATAGAATAAAAACGCGGTCAGTGTATTGACTGCTACCAGAACCATTTCATAAGCGATTTTGAAGGTGGTTTGCCCAGCTGTTGCGCTGAATGTGAGTGGCACTAAGTGCGGTGCGTTAAAAATAACGACCGCAAGCAATGTCGTGCAGATCGTACCAATGAATAAAATAGAATACGACTGCTTCTTGCTGACATCAGAATCAGTGGGGTCTAAAGCCAGTCCCAGTAGGGTTATTGCAATTAAAGTGCGTGATGCTAGCCAGAAGCTTAGCGATTTATGCATGTCGATGGCGGTTTCAAAGCCAGGCATTCCTTGAAAGCTGACGGAATGGAAAAAGCCGAGTATCGCAGTGCATAAAAACGCGATTGCCAAAATAGCGCTACTTTTTTTTCTCGATTCACCAAACGCATTCCAGCAAACAATAAAGACCGAAGCAAAAATAACGATCGTGACCGTTTCTAAAAAGGTATGTACGGGAAGTGGTTGAGTTAGTCTGAACGTCGATAATAGTGCTTGGTTAGCCCAGAAAAGACATGAAATGAGGAAGAAGGCTGCAACCAGCCAGCGTGCCAGTAATATTCGATGGGTAGGGTTTGTAGTCGACAAGGACATGCACATTTTAATTTGGTGAAGTGATGTATGTATTTTAACGGCAAACGATGACAAAATTTTTGCTTATCATTGAACTTGATTCAACGCAAAAAAGGGTACCCATCGCATGGAGTACCCTTTCAATGATGCTGCAATGTTATGGTGATTCGTTTTCACCAGAGTTTGCAACACCGATTCTTTTAGTGCGACATGAAGACTGGTACCGTCATACTTTCCAGTATCGTTCTGGTGACGCCACCCATAATCATTTCTCTGAAACGTGAATGACCGTAACCACCCATCACAATCATATCGCTGTCCAGATCATGCGCTAAAGAGAGTAGAGCATTTCCGATATCAGTAGACGTTTTATGGACTGATACTTCAACTTTGATACCGTGTCTTGCCAGGTACAGTGCAATATCGGCGCCCGGTTGCTCGCCATGTGCATCTGGTGTCGATTTTGTATTGAAAATAGCAACCTGTACTAAATCAGCTTTTTTGAGTAAAGGAATTGCATCCGTCACTGCTCTGGTGGCTTCACGACTGGCGTCCCATGAAATTAATGGGCGTTTTGCGACTGAGTGAAAGTCACCTGCATACGGAATGATTAATGCTGGTCGACCAGAATTCATGACGATGTATTCAGGAAAATCTGGCAACACTGAAGGTGATGGTTCATCGCGATTTGTTTGGCCTACGATCACCAGATCGCTATACCTGGCTTGCAATCCAATGCCGCCGCCAGCTTCATCATTGGCAATTGATGACTCGTATGAACGGACGCCGATGTGATCCACCATTTTATTGAATTCGTCGATTGCTTTTTCTGCGCGCTCACGCAGAAAATTCAAATGGATAGTCAGGTTAGGATCGCTGGCACTGATGTTGCCATCCTGGTAAATAAAGCGCGATACACCAGTAACAGCTGTGCCAATCAGGTGTGCGTCTTCTGTGCATGCGATTTCAGCAGCAAATTTCACTCTCAGGCTAGAGCGATCAGATTCATCTACGTGGACAAGTATGGTTTTGTATGACATGAGTTGCTCCTGGAGATAAAGCAGGGCTGTGCCTCATGGCACATACATGCCCCGCAGATTATTATGAACCTATCGACAATACTTTGATACGTTTTTTTGCAATACGTTGACTAAATCAAATTCAGGCCGCGACTGCAGCGTCTGCGCTCCATTGTGGCATGAGTTTTTTGCTGACCAGGGTGGAAACTTTTTCGCTGACTTTGTTGCGTGCTTTTGTTGGTGGCAGGCGACGCAGTGTTTTGAGTGTCGCTGGGTCGAGCAGGCAAATTTCACGTTGTTCGACGCTGATTAAGCCCATTTCATTGAAAGCAGACAAAGTGCGGCTCACGGTTTCTAGTGTTAATCCGAGGTAACTGCCAATTTCATGACGTGTCATACGCAAATTGAAAGAGCGACCGGAATAACCCAATTGGCTGAAGCGATCGCCCAGGTTAGTCAAAAAGCGAGCAACCTTGGCTTCTGCGCTCAGCGCGCTCAACATACCAATCATCAATTGTTCGCGCACCAGTTCACGGCTCATGACGCTGAACATTGCGTGTTCCAATTCCGCATAAGTGTGTCCCAAGGCAGTGAAAATCTTGTATGGCAACAAAATGATATCGCAGTCAGACAGAGCCACTGCTTCCGAAGCGTGGTGTTGGTTATGAATGCCGTCGATACCGAGTAAATCACCTTTCATAGGGAAGCTCAACACTTGTTCATTGCCGTATTCATCAATCAGCACCGTTTTCAAAAAGCCAGAATTGACGATGTAAAGCGTGTCAAAGCTTTGACCGATAGTGTGGATTCGTTGACCTGCTTTAAAGCGCACATGTTGAAACAAAACCTCCTCTTCAACAGAGCTCACAGGCGCTGCAATGTGCAGTAAATCACACACTTCACGCAAGTTTGACCATAAATTGCCGTGGCAGCGCCAGCCAGCTTCATTGATGTTAGCAGACAGGATCGCCTTGCTCGCTTGGTTGCTAAAGCTTGATGGGCGGGAAGAAAGCGCTGCTGTAGTCATGTGAGTCTCCAGAGGGTGAGATTTAAAATATTAAATAAGTTGATTCGAAAAATTCGGTGCTTGCCAGCGGTTCAAAAATCCTGGTATTAACTGAAAGTCAGTCGATTTATCTAAAAAACCATCAGCACCGGCGCGCATTGCATGTTCGCGATTATCTTCAGTGGAGTGGTTAGTTAAAACGACGACTTTTACTTCAGGTTTTTTTTGCTTGATGTTTTTGAGTAACTGCAATCCATTACCTTCGCCGAGTTGGAGATCCAAAATAATGGCGTCAGTGTCGGTATTGATGACTCTCTCAAGTGCGGATTCAACATCGCCAGATACGCCGATGACATGGATGCCTGGAACCTCTTCAACGAACCGTATTAATCGGTTCTGAATCAGTACAGAGTCTTCGACAATAAATAAATTCATGATGCTGTTGATGTTGAACACCGCTTTGTTTGCATGTGTTCATTATGCTGAATCAATGTATTGATTTAAATCAGGGCTTGCTGATTTGATCTGTCGGATTTAAAGCCGTCGTTGTAGGAGTTTTCCTACAAGATGTGACATTTGATGGGAGAAAATGCTGAGGCGTCGGGCGTGTAGCCTTTGCCTCGATGGAAAAATGCAGAGTAACGGGGGGAGGGGGCTCAGGCGTTTGGCGTCAGCAGGTGGTGTGCAACTGCATATTGAACCAGATCAGACATATTATTCATGTTCATTTTTTGCATGATCCGCATTTTGTGTGTGCTGACAGTTTTAACGCTGAGATGAAGTAAATCGCCAATTTCGGTAATGGTTTTGCCTTTGGCAAGATGGCAGAATACCTCAAATTCACGGTCTGATAGGCTGATGTGCGGCAGATTATCGTCTGCTGGCATGGCATTCATTGCTAATTGCTCGGCAACTTCAATGCTGATATAGGGGCGACCGGATGCTACTTTACGTAAGGCTGTCACCAATTGTGTTCCAGCGCTCTCTTTGGTCAGATAACCACGTGCACCAGCACGGATAGCGCGCACAGCATATTGCTCTTCCTCATGCATGGTTAAGATTAAAATCGGCAGCTTAGGGAATTCATCTTTGATCTGGCGGATTAAATCAACACCGCTGCGACCTGGCATAGACAAATCCATCAATAAAACGTCAAAAGTTACGCTTCTGACCTTTTCTAAGGTATCAAAGCCATCGACTGCTTCCGCTACAACTTGAATGTCATCATTGCCATCAAGAATGCGTTTTAAGCCTTCGCGCATGATGGTGTGGTCATCGGCAATCAGAATACGAATCATTGAATTGGTACTAAGTAAAGTTTCATTGCAAGGCTGCAAGGCTTTTACTATTGTACTGTACAAGACCGACTGTCGTATGTGTATCGTGGTAAAAATTCCAATTTGGAGGGCGGCGTCAAATTTCGCGGCAGAGTGATGGTTGCTCGCAATGGTTGACGCCGCGTCTTCGTTGTTCTGACAATCCAAGCGAGCAGTGGGAGCCCGTACGCCAATTTCAATGAACTTTCGTTCTGTGTACCAGCACAGGAATGCAGCACAAAGACAGAACTTTGGTGGTTGTACTGCCTAATAACAAGTTGCCTACACCGCTGCGTCCGTGAGATCCCATGAAAATTAAATCGCAACCATAGAGTTTTGCAGTGTGGACGATTTCTTTTGCAGGGGAATCGTGGAATTGCACGATGCTTTCAAAAGCGATTCCTGCTTGTTTCGCTGCCTCTTTGGCAGGTTCTAAATAGGTTTGACCAAAATTGCGCATTGCAGCTTGGTATTCTTCTTCTGTTGGCGTATTGGGTGGAATAATGTCGATATAAATTGGATATTGGTAGTTACTGGCAACGAATACGGCAACAACTTTTGCGTTGATTTGTTTGGCAAATTCAATTCCGGCATAAATGGTGGCATTCGCCAGTTCTGAGCCGTCCGTTGGTAGGAGAA
This sequence comes from Cognatundibacterium jejuense, assembly GCF_014284255.1. Taxonomy (GTDB): domain Bacteria; phylum Pseudomonadota; class Gammaproteobacteria; order Burkholderiales; family Burkholderiaceae_D; genus Undibacterium; species Undibacterium jejuense. Next base: position 25,328 of record NZ_JACOFV010000023.1, on the reverse strand, counting down.
TTTTGGTGTACATACCATGTCCTTTCAAAATAGCGAGGTTTTGATATGGGTAATCATGCTCTATTCAGTTTAGTAACTGTTTGATAAAGAACAAATATTTTGTCTTCAGGGTCGATGCAATCCATCAACTATGGATTTGTGCCAAACTAATGCGGCTAAAAAGTGCTTTGGATTCACTCATTAAACAAAGCAATTAACTAAACAAAGCAATTAACTGTTTTTTGATCGCGGCTGTTGGTGCGGTGGTGATGCTAATGCGCTCGCACTGATGCCACTTCCCAAATTTATTGAACACGTTCGCCAGGTCTTGCAATAAAGCGGTGCTGACGCGTGTTTCCGGTTCCAGATGCAGGGATTTGATTTCCATGATCTTTGTTTGTCGATGGGCTTTAGCATCGATGCGGCCTATGAGTTTACCGTGACGCAGGATGGGGAGGCAGAAATAGCCGTATTGGCGTTTTTCGGCTGGTGTGTAGCATTCTAAGCGGTATTCAAAGTCGAATAACTCTGAGGCGCGTTTTCGGTCCCAGACGACCGGGTCGAAGGGGGATAAGAGGCGCACGTTGGAGGTTTTGAGCTTGTTGTCGGCGGCGAGTTCTAACTCGGCTAAGTGGTCTGGGTGCACATAAATTGTTTGATCCCAGCCGGCGATTTGAGCTTTGATTAATTCACCTTTTTGCGCCAGTGTCTCAGGGTGGCAGTCTATAGAGATTTTTTTCATTCGAAAATAATCAGCGACCCAGCTTGCTTTGGCGATGCCTAAGGCTTTGACTGCATTTAACACTTTATGGCGTTCACTTTCCTGAGGTTCTGGTAGGTGAAGTTCATCATTCCAGGATGCATGTACCCGTTCTGTTAAATCGTAAAAGCGCTGAAAGTGATGACGCCGTGCCACCATCAATTTGCCGCTGGTAAAGAGGACTTCCAAAGAACGCTTTTCTGGCTTCCATCCCCACCATCCTTTGGGTTTATTTGCCTCGCTTTCTGGTCGCTCAAAATCGATCGAGCGTACTGCACCGTGTTTGGCAATGTGCTGATGTAGTTTTTGTATTTCGTCTGCATGTGAAGTCAGCCATTGATGATTGAATTTCCAGCCTAAGTTTTCTGGATTCAACATCTGGCGACGATAATGCCCAAAATCTTCAATGGGTAAAAAACAAGCTTCGTGCGACCAGTATTCAAATAATTTTCCTTCCGAGAGAAGCTCATCTAGCCATTCGGACTGGTAGTTGCCCAGACGGCTCCAAAGTACCAGATAGGGGCTGCGCGCAACCACGTTGATGGTGTCGATTTGAAGTGCATGCATATCGCGTATGCAGCGCAGTACATCTTGTTTGTTAGTGGTTTTTTGGGGACTATTAAGTAGTTGTTGAGCGTGTAAATGCAACGCACGGGCAGCAGGGAGGCTGAGATGGTAATCTGCTTGCTTCATATCATGATCCTTGCTGTGCGATGAAAAATAGGCCGTAGAAAAAATTTTGCCTCAAACGATACCAAAATGGCGTTCGTTTGAGGCAAGAGTTGTTTTATTTGAAATTACAGTGTCGGTTTAAAAATGTTTCAAACCAATCGCCGCTTTTACTTCATCCGTGGTTTGCGCCGCGATTTCGCGTGCTTTACGCGTGCCTTCTTTCAGTATTTGTAAAACCTGACCGCGATCTTTCGCAAACTCTTCTCTGCGTTCGCGGATTGGTGTGATCAGGTCGTGCAATACGCCTTCCAGGCGTGCTTTGACGACGCTATCGCCGAGACCGCCGCGCACATAATGATCTTTCATGGCTTGCAAGCCTTCTTTGTCCTGATCAAATGCGTCGAGGTAGATAAAGGCGACGTTACCTTCCAGATGGCCAGGATCGGCAACACGTAAATGCAATGGGTCGGTATAGACATTCTTCACTGCTGCTTTGATTTCCGCTGCGCTGGCACCAAGATTGATGCTGTTGCCCAATGATTTGCTCATTTTGGCTTTGCCATCGATACCTGGCAAACGACCAATTTCTGGCACCAATGCCTGGCATTCCACCAGAATATCCTTGTTCACAAGGCGATTAAAGCGGCGCACGATCTCATTGGTTTGTTCTATCATCGGGATCTGATCTTCACCGACGGGTACCAAACTCGCCTTAAAAGCGGTGATATCCGCTGCCTGACTGACAGGGTAGGTCAGGAAACCAGCTGGAATATCGCGTTCAAAATTTCTTAAGATGATTTCTTGTTTGATGGTCGGATTGCGCTCCAGGCGCGCAACTGACACCAAATTCAAGTAATAAAACGTCAGTTCTGTCAGTTCAGGAATTTGCGATTGAATAAAAATCGTCGATTTGGCAGGATCGATACCGACCGCCAGATAATCGAGGGCAACTTCCAGAACATTGTTATGAACTTTGGCCGGATCGTCCATGTTGTCAGTCAAAGCTTGAGCATCAGCCAGCATGATGTACTGCTGGTATTGGTGCTGGTATTTGACGCGATTGCGAAGACTGCCAACAAAGTGACCTAAGTGGAGCGGTCCAGTTGGACGGTCACCTGTCAATATCAGGTGGTTTTTGTTTTCCGGGGTGCTTGCTTGCATAGAGGGTCCATTGCTTTCATGCGTAAAAAAATGCCGCGCAATTTTGGCGGCATCTTGAAAATCTGCGTCTAAATAAGGCACTATGATGCCGTTACTAAAGAATATGTGTCAAGTTTGAAGATATTCCTCAAAAAGTCTGTGAATTTTACCGCGTCTTGTCGATAGAATCATGAATCTGGAATGGTAAAATGAGTGCCAATCTGATGGTCAGGCACAGTGTTGCCATTTACGTAAATAGAAAGAGTTATATTTTGACTGCCGTTGCTCCCCAAAAATTGGTTATTGCCTCACGCGAAAGCCGTCTTGCTATGTGGCAGGCGGAACATGTTCGGGATCGTCTGGCCGCTTTGTATCCTGACTGTGTGATTGAAATCCTGGGGATGACGACACGCGGCGATCAAATTTTGGACCGTGCTCTTTCTAAAGTCGGTGGTAAGGGCTTATTTGTCAAAGAATTAGAAGTCGCGATGGCCGATGGTGCGGCAGATCTGGCAGTGCACTCGCTCAAAGACGTGCCCATGGATTTGCCAGACGGTTTTGCGTTGGCAGCCGTATTGGAACGTGAAGATCCGCGCGATGCGTTTGTGTCGAACGATTATGCTTCTCTAGACACTCTGCCGCATGGTGCGGTAGTGGGTACTAGTAGTTTGCGCAGACAAGCTCTGATTTCGGCTCGCTTCCCGCATCTGGTGATCAAACCTTTGCGCGGTAATCTCGATACCCGTTTGCGTAAGCTAGATGAGGGTGAATATGCTGCCATTATTCTGGCCGCAGCTGGTCTTAAGCGTTTGGGTTTGCCGCAACGCATTCGCGCTTATCTTGAGCCTGAACAAAGCTTACCAGCTGCCGGGCAAGGTGCTATGGCTATTGAAATCCCTGGCAACCGCGCGGAGTTGGCGGCTTGGTTGGCACCTTTAAATCATCAGGCAACGGCGCAGGCAGTTCACGCTGAACGTACTGTGTCAAAGGCGTTTGGTGGTAGTTGTCAGATTCCTTTGGCTGCATTTGCTGTCGTCGATGGCGACAATATGCATTTGCGTGCGATGGTGGCGACCCCTGACGGCACGCGCGTCGCCCATACTGAAATTACAGGTGAAGCCAAACAAGGTATAGCGCTCGCGCTTAAAGCGGCGGAAGCATTATCTGCACAGGATGCGGAAGGCATTTTGGCTGTGTGTAAAGCACAGGCACAGGAATAATTGAGCATCTGATGCAGGCGAAAAAGGTCATCATCACCAGGCCGTTAGCGCAAGCCAGGGATTTTGCTGTTAAAGTGAATCAAATCGGCAGAGAGTCGGTTTTATTTCCGTTGATTGACATTCATGGTCTGTCAGATCAAACGCTGATTCGTAAAGCAGTTCGGGAATTGGCTGAATTTGCGTTGGTCGTCTTTGTCAGTCCGAATGCAATTGATGCTTTTTTTCAGCATGTGATAACCTGGCCAATTGATGTTCCGATTGCAGTGATGGGGGCGGGAAGTCGTCTCGCGTTGTCAAAACATGGGCTCACTGAGCAAAATGCAAGCATCATTAGTCCGGCCAATCGACTGAAAACTGACTCGGAAACCTTGCTGGAAGTTTTGGATGTGGCATCACTCGCGGGTAAAAAAGTGTTGATCGTACGCGGAACTGACGGGCGGGATTTTTTATCTGATGCTTTAAGGTCGTTTGGCGCAGAAGTAATATTGTTATCGGCGTATCAGAGATGCGCACCTGAATTCGATGATCAAAAGAAAGTCCAATTAATCCATTTGCTGGAAGTTGATCATCAGTGGGTTGTCACGAGTTCTGAGGCACTAAGAACCTTGATGAACTGGTGTGTTCAGCTTGAAATAAGTAAAATCGTGGCAAAACTGCAACATCAAACTATTATCGTTCCTCATGCTCGTATTGCGGAAGTTGCGCAACAGATGGGGTTTCATTTCATCACTTTGACAGCATCAGGCGACGAAAATGTGCTGGTCGCGTTACAATCTCACGTATGAATGAACAGCAAATAAATTCTGGCGCCACTGCGCCTACATCAAGCGCTGAACAGCCTGCTATGCAGACTGCAGCTACTCCTGTGCAAGTTGTCGTCAAAGAGGCCAATTGGACCCAACCGGCTTATCTGCTGTCCGGCGTTCTGGCAGTTCTCTTGGCTGCCAACTGGTGGTCTTCACAAAATCAGATTAGTACGTTACGCGAAGAGGTTGCACGGCGCCTGTTGTCAGCTGATACGACTAGCAGTGAAACCAAAATTCTGGCAAAAAACGTCCAGGAGACGACAAAAGAAATCCAGACCAAAGTTATTTTGCTCGAAGGTAAGCAGTCTGAGGCGCAAAGCCAGCAATTGGCGTTGGAACAGTTATACCAGGATTTATCAAAAAATCGTGACGAATGGGCTTTGGCAGAAATTGAGCAAGTACTATCGACTGCTAGTCAACAATTGCAATTGGCTGGTAACGTACCTGGTGCCTTGATCGCGTTACAAAATGCGGATAGCCGTCTTGCAAAATCGGACAAACCACAATTCATCACGATTCGTCGGGCAATTGCAAAAGATATTGAGAAGCTCAAGGCTTTACCTTCATTGGATTTGCCAGGTATCGCGCTGCGTTTAGATAGTGTGATTGCACAAGTGGATCGTATGCCGCTATGGGTGGACGAGAAATCGGTAGTAACGGCGACGCCACCTAAAGCGCCTCTGAGGGTATTGTCAAAATCTCAGAATGCGCATGGTTCGGATAAAACGGATAAGTCGGGTAAATTGGTTAAATCTGTTACTAACTCTGACGAGGATGTCGGCGATGTAACCTGGTCGATGCGTATGCAAGATGCGTGGCAGAGTTTTTCTAGCGAGATGTGGGGCGAGGTCAAGCAGCTCGTACGGATCCGCAATGTGGAGACGCCCGATGCCTTGTTGTTGACACCAACGCAGTCTTATTTCGCTCGTGAAAATTTAAAACTGCGTCTTTTAAATGCGCGTCTTGCCTTGTTGTCGCGAAATGAAACCGTATTCCGCAGCGATATTAATGCGGCTCAGGATGCGGTCGCGAAATATTTTGATACTCGCGCAAAACAAACGCAGACGGTGCAGGCCTTGTTGGTGCAGGTTCAGGGAAGTAACTTGTCGATAGAAATGCCAAGTTTGTCTGAGAGTCTGAATGCAGTACGTAACTACAAAGTGAAGCCTTAAGAGTATGAGAATTTTTATCCGGCTTCTTATTCTGTTTGCGCTCGCTGTTGGCCTGGCAATTGGTGCGCGTTTTAATCCTGGAAACGTGGTTCTGTTTTTTCCGCCTTACAGGATAGATTTATCCCTAAATCTGTTTTTGTTTTCACTGCTGGTGCTATTCGTCGTCATCTATTTCATTATGGGTGCAATCGTAACTGCCAGAAAAATGCCTAAAAAAGTGGCGGCTTATCGTCAGGGTAAGCGCGAGCGCGATGGCAATAAAGCGTTGCGTGAAGCACTCAAGACTTTGTTTGAAGGGCGTTTTGGCTATGCTGAAAAAGCGGCGATCCGTGCTTCCGAGCTGCCAGAGAACGTTGGGGTTGCTGCGTTAATTGGTGCGCGTGCGGCCCACCACATGAGTCAATTTGAACGACGTGATGCGTGGTTGTCAGGGATAGAATTTGATCAAACTTACAAAGTAGCACGTCTCGTCACATCGACGGAATTGCTGGTCGATCAGCATCAGTCCGAAAAAGCGCTGGAGGCTGTACGTGAGTTGCATTTGAACGGTAGTCGTCATATCCAGGTATTACGCTGGGCATTGAAAGCCAATCAGCAAGCACGTAAATGGCCTGAAGTATTGAAGCTGGTTCGTACTTTGGATAAGCACCACGCCTTGCATCCGACGCTTTCTACTCGCTTAAAAGAATTGGCGTACGAAGATCTGCTGAAGGATCATGGACATGATGCCGAGTCCATTCGTCGTGTTTGGTATGGCATTCCCGCTAATGACAGGATATCCGCATTTGTCGCTTATCAGGCGGCGGTTGCCTTCAATGCCCGTGGTTTGTTTGATGATGCACGTGGTATAGTTGAAAATGCCTTGGCGGAAGAGTGGGATGATCGTTTGTTGAGAGCATACCGTGATGCTGCCGCGTCGGAAGGTTCTGCGGCTTTACTTTCGCAAATTGATCATTGCGAAAAATGGACTAACGAGCATCCGACAGATCCAGAGCTTGCACTGACGCTTGGTGTTTTGTGCTTGCGTCAAAAATTATGGGGCAAGGCGCAACGTCACATGGAGCAGGCGTTATCTGATGCCGTGTCTGCCGTCACTGTGCGCGAAGCAAATCTGAAGCTGGCGCAGTTGCACGAAGCGATAGGTCAGGAAACCGAGGCGGCGTATCATTATCGTCAATGTGCAATTGCCACTACGCTATAAACCTTTTCGACAAACCGTTTTGTGTGGTTTCAGTTAGTTCTGAAACCACATCTTGCTTGTTGGAATCGTCTTTTCGGCAACATTGCCGAAGTCTTAATTCTGACCAGTTCTTGTTTTGCAATGCACAATTCTGCAAAAAAAGTCGATATAATCTCGCATAAACAAAATTGGCACTTCTTGAAATTTACTGAGAAAGAGTAACATGAGCTTGAATAAAGTTTCCGCAGGTCGCGATGTTCCTAATGATTTTAATGTCATTATTGAAATCCCAATGAATGCTGATCCGATCAAATACGAAGTTGATAAAGAATCTGGTGCGATTTTTGTTGACCGTTTTATGGGTACAGCAATGCATTACCCATGCAACTATGGTTATGTGCCTCAAACTATCGCTGGCGATGGCGATCCTGTGGACGTGTTGGTGATTACACCATTCCCATTGATTCCTGGTGTTGTTGTTCGTTGCCGTCCTATCGGCGTACTGAACATGACAGACGAAGGCGGTGAAGATGCGAAAGTATTGGCTGTTCCTGTCGATAAAATTTTGCCTATTTACACACACTGGCAAAAACCAGAAGACATGAACGAATTGCGTTTGCGTCAGATCCAGCATTTCTTTGAGCACTATAAAGATCTGGAAAAAGGCAAATGGGTTAAAGTTGAAGGCTGGGGCGGTCCAGAAGATGCGAAAAAAGAAATCCTCGCTGGTATTGAAAACTTCAAAAAACACGCAGAATAAGAATTCTGATGTGGCAGTAAAAAACGCGATCTATGGATCGCGTTTTTTTATGAATAAATCATTTCTTATTTAGTAACTGCGTACTTTGATAGCGTAATTAGCCCGCGCTCAATGAACGAATTTTGAGATTACAATCGCACCAATGGCGACGATGACCGCGGCGCCACTTAACAAAAGCAGGGAGTTAATTCCTTCTTTCTTTTTTTCATTGCGCTCTGGTGCAGCTTTTGTTCTGCCGCCTTTTTGTTTGAGTTTTCTGTCTCTTTCCAAGAAACGGTAAAGGGCTTGCGACATTTCTTCCGTACTTTGGTAGCGCAGCGTCAAATCTTTTTGCATCGCTTTTGTCACGATTTTAGATAAAGACTCAGGTATGCCAGAGTTGATCTCGCTTGGCGATTTAGGTGATTTATTGGCGATCTGATGAAGCAATTTATCTATATCATTGCTTTGGAATGGCTTTTGCCCTGTCAGCATTTCATACATCACCGCACCGAGTGAGTAGACATCGGTCAATGCAGTCACTTGTTTTCCCATCGCCTGTTCGGGTGACATGTAATTTGGCGTCCCGAGAACATTGTTGTTGAACAGGGTCACGTCTGCCGGGCGGTTTTCATCAATCAGGCGGTTTGGTGCTCGTGCGATGCCAAAATCAACCACTTTGGGGTGGTTATTCGGCAAGATAAAGATATTGCCCGGTTTGATGTCACGGTGAATGACCCCATTGGCATGTGCAACGGTCAGTGCATCGGCGATTTTCTGGATAATTATTGCTGTTTCTATAATATCAAAGCTTTTCCCTGTTGCTAGCATCTGACGCAGATCTTGGCCGGGCAAAAATTCCATGGCAATAAAGGTCGTGCCGCCTTCGCTGGAAGCATCAAAAATGGTTACGATGCTGGGGTGAGACAGTCTGCCCGCTGCACGCGCCTCATTAATGAACTGTTGTTCCCTTTGCTTTTTGTCAGCTGCATTGGGGATGGTGTTGAGGATTTTTATTGCAACGTCCCGGTCAATTACAGGATCGTGTCCACGAAATACTGTGCCATTTGAACCCACCCCTAGTTTTTCAGTCAGGTAAAAACGACCTACTCGTTTATTTAGTGGGCTAGCCGAGGGTTGGGATGCTGGATTTGTAATATTATTTTGCATCTCATCAGGATGCCTTGAACGTTGTAAAATTTCAAGTCTATGTGTCCCTTAATTCAGGATCTTTTTTATACGGTGTGTGTTGATTTAACTCGTCAATATACATTTCGACCCCGTTTGTCTCTCTTTTCAGAAATTGTGCGACAGCATCGCTGAATTCAGGACGTGTCAATAAATGTGCTGACCAGGTCTTTTCCGGTAAAAAACCACGCGCCATTTTGTGCTCCCCTTGGGCTCCACCTTCAAAAATAGCGATTTTCTGCTCAATACAGAGTTCTATGGCTTGGTAATACGCTGTCTCAAAGTGTAGGCAGGGATAAGACTCGATACAGCCCCAATAGCGACCGTAAAGTCGCTGTTGATCGTAAATGAGTAGCGAAGCGGCGATTCTGTTGCCGTCTTTGTAGGCAAAAATCAGGAAAATGTTTTCTGGCATTTCTGCGCCGATGGTTAAGAAAAAGGGCAGATTCAGATAGGGTGTGGAGTGATGGTTGCGGTAGGTCAGGTCATAGCAATGCTTGAAAAATTGCCAATCCTCAGGCGTGGCTTCAGTTCCTGGGATGTGTAAAAAAGATATGCCTTGTTCAGCAACCTTGCGTCTTTCCGCACGGATGTTTTTCCGTTTTTTTGCTTCTAAGCTGGCCAGAAAATCATCAAAGCACTGGTAGTCTTGATTTTTCCAGTGGAACTGTACCCCGGTTCTGATTAAAAAACCTGCATTTTGGTAAAATTCCAGATCAGCTTCAGGAAAGAACAGCGTGTGACAAGAAGAAAACCCACCTGATACTGTCATCTGCTTAAATACATCAATTAATAATGCTTGTATCTGAGGGCTTCTGGCAAGAGCACGACACCCGGTAACCGGCGTAAAAGGAATTGCTGATAATAATTTAGGGTAATAATCGTGCCCATAGCGATGATAGGCGTCGACCCATGCCCAATCAAAGACATATTCGCCGTAAGAGTGGCTTTTTTCATAGACGGGATACGCCCCGACTAATTCTTTGTCTTCCCAAATGGTAATGAAGCAAGTGCGCCAGCCAGTCTTTGCACTGGCAGATCCGGATTCTTCCAGCGCAGACAGAAAGGCATAAGATAAGAAGGGATTACGATGGGTTTGCACGTTGAGAAGGGTTTCCCATTGTTCGCGCCCAATCTCTGAAAGAGAAGTGGCGATGCCCATGCGATAATGCTGACTTATAGATGTTAATTCCATTTTTGATTCAATTCAGATTGCACGATTATGACCATTAAAGTTGCCATCGCCCAGATGAATAGTACGGTTGGAGACCTGACCGGAAATGCGGCCCACATATTTGAATACGTCAGTAAAGCAGCCCAACAAGGCGCAGACATTGTCGTCACGCCAGAGTTGTCATTGGTTGGCTATCCGCCTGAGGATTTATTGCTACGTCCGGCGTTTTACCGTAAGACAGAGTATGCCTTAAATCAACTCGCCATGCAGTTGGCGGTTTTTCCGGATGTTTATGTTTTAGTGGGACATCCAGCTGAGGATCAGGGACGCAGGTTTAATGCGGTGTCAGTGTTAGCCAATGGTGTAATTGTTACCAGTTACTTTAAACGTAAATTGCCTAATGACATGGTTTTTGACGAAGTGCGCTATTTTTCCGAAGGACATGAGAGCTGTGTCTTTGCAGTCAAAGGCGTCCAATTCGGTATCAATATTTGTGAAGACACCTGGGGTAAAGAGGCACCGCAGGTGGCAAAAGACGCGGGTGCGCAAGTACTGCTAGTTCCAAATGCTTCACCATTTCATATGCTCAAGCAGCATCAGCGTGTTGAAGTTATGCGTGAGAATGTCGCGCGCAGCGGTATGTCCTTGGTCTATGCCAATCTGGTTGGTGGTCAGGATGAATTGATTTTTGATGGTAATTCGTTTGTGTTGAACACTGCTGGCGAGTTGGTCGCGCAGCTTAAGCATTGCGAAACCGAGTTGCAACTCATTGAATTCAATGGTGCTGAGCCGATCGCCCAAACGCTTCCCGTCGAGGAACCTATCGAGGCACAAATATACAAGGCACTGGTTTTGGGAGTGCGAGATTACGTGACTAAAAACGGTTTTCCTGGCATTTTGCTAGGTTTGTCGGGTGGTGTTGATTCCGCTTTAACATTGGCAATTGCAGTCGATGCCTTGGGTGCGGAGAAAGTGAGGGCGGTGATGATGCCATCTCCCTACACCGCAGACATTTCTTTGCTGGATTCGCGTGACATGGTGCGGCGTATAGGCGTACGCTATGATGAATTGTCGATTGCAGCATGTTTTGAGGCATTCCGATCAACGCTCAGTTCCGAATTTGCGGGTTTGAAAGAAGATACGACGGAAGAAAATATCCAGGCGCGCATTCGTGGCACCCTGTTGATGGCGTTGTCGAATAAATACGGCTCTATTGTTCTGACGACCGGCAATAAGAGTGAAATGGCAGTTGGTTATTGCACCTTGTATGGTGATATGGCTGGTGGCTTTGCGGTGATTAAGGATATTGCAAAAACCATGGTGTATCGTTTGTGTGCTTACCGCAATAGCCTGTCGGATGTGATTCCAGAGCGTATCCTGACACGTGCACCATCGGCAGAATTGCGCCCTGATCAAACTGATCAGGATTCATTACCACCTTACGAAGTATTAGACGCAATCATGCAACTGTACATGGAAGAAAATAAGTCCCGTGCTGAAATCGTCGCCGCTGGATACTCTGAAGAAGATGTTGAAAGAATTACGCGTTTGATTAAAATTAATGAATACAAGCGACGCCAGGCACCAATAGGGATAAGGATCACGCACCGGGCGTTCGGTCGGGATTGGCGCTATCCGGTAACATCAAAATTCAGAGATTAAAAAAGTTAAAAGATTACTAAAGGGAAAAATAATGAAACAAATTACAGCAGTTATCAAGCCGTTTAAGTTGGATGAGGTTCGCGAGGCCTTGGCTGATGTCGGCGTAACGGGCTTAACTGTGACTGAGGTAAAAGGCTTTGGTCGTCAAAAAGGGCATACCGAGTTGTATCGCGGGGCGGAATACGTGGTCGATTTTTTGCCTAAGATTAAAGTTGAAGTTGTTGTTGACGATAAAATCTGTGATCACGTAGTTGACGCCATTATCAAGGCAGCGCACACTGGAAAAATTGGTGACGGTAAGATTTTTGTACAAAACGTCGAGCAAGTGATACGCATACGCACAGGTGAAACTGGGCCGGAAGCGGTGTAATCATCTTAATGAATCCTGCTTTTTAAGACTCATATGACATTGTTAAAAAAAATAATTACCATTCTTTCTACAGTTGTTGCAGTGTCGGCGTATGCCGAGACGGGCGTTTCTGAGCGTAAAATTATCATCGGACAGTCGGCGGCCTTTTCTGGTCCCGCTGCACAATTAGGGATACAACTTAACGCCGGAGCAAAAGCGTATTTTGATCACGTCAATGCCGCTGGCGGCGTGTTTGGACGCAAAATAGAAATCCTACAACGTGACGACCAATATGAAGCGGATATTGCTGCTACTAACACTAAAAACTTGATTGAAAACGATAACGTTTTTGCCTTGTTTGGTTATGTAGGTACACCTACTAGTAATGCCGCACTGCCGATTTTTACGAAAGCTAAAGTGCCATTTTTTGCACCCTTTAGTGGTGCCCAATCATTAAGAGATCCTTTTAATAAACTGATTTTCAATGTACGCGCCAGCTACAACGATGAAACCGAACATCTGGTCGATCGCCTGGTGAATACTGGTTTAAAAAATATCGCTGTGTTTTATCAGAATGATGCTTACGGTAAAGCCGGTCTTTCTGGCGTAGAGCGCGCTTTAAAGAAATTAAATTTACCGATTGTCGAAACGGCGACAGTTGAGCGGAATAGTTCGGATGTATCCAAAGCAGTAGAAAAGATGATGGCAAAACGTCCTGATGTGATCATTCAGGTCAGTGCTTATACGTCTTGTGCTGCATTCATTAAAGAAATGCATAAGCGAAACTATACTGGTCAGTTTTACAATCTCTCTTTCGTCGGTAGTCAGGCTTTATCTGACGCGCTTGCTAAAGAAGGCCCAGGTGTGGTGATTTCTCAAGTTGTGCCATTTCCATGGTCGAGTGCGAACGCGACGGTGGTGGGTGAATATACCAAGGTGATGAATAAAGCAGGTATCAAAGACCTGAATTTCTCTAGTCTTGAAGGGTTTATTGATGCGAGGATTTTTGTTGAGGGCTTGCGCCGTGCCGGGCAAGATTTAACCAGAGAAAAATTCATTGCAGCTTTAGAAACCATCAATATGAAAAGTTATGATGGTGGTGGATTTGATGTGAATTTCTCATCATCCAATCATAACGGCTCGAAGTTTGTCGATATGACCGTCATCACGAAAGACGGTAAATTCAAAGACTGACGTCGTCGATGTCAGTGTGACGCCAAAATACAAAAGAAGGGCAAAATGACGAAGTAAGTCATTTTGCCCAGCCTTTACGATTTGAGCAGCACGATTAAAGCGCCCGAGCCGCCGTCAGCCGCCGTCGCCTGACTAAACGCCAACACTTCATCTTTCTGTATCAGCCAGTTTCTGACTTTGTGCTTTAAGACGGGTTCTTTATTGATCGAACCTAAGCCTTTGCCATGAATAATTCGTACGCAACGTAAGCCATTGCGATCACACCTTCTCAAAAACTCACCTAGACTGTCCCGCGCCTGATCGCGACGCATTCCGTGCAAGTCAAGTTGCGCCTGAATCACCCAATGCCCTTTTCTGAGCTTGCGTACTACATCGGCACCTACACCGGCACGCGTGTAACTCAGATCACCGTCAGTTTCTAGCAAAGAATCAGCATCAAATTCATCTGATAGCGATTCTTGTAGCGCTGATTTTTCATCGGCGAGATGTTGAAATGGAATCGGTTCTGGACGCGCCGGAGGGGTAAGGTGCTTGCTGGCAGTTTTGATGGGCGCAACTGTACCGATGCTGGAGCGGAAAATATTGGCTTCTGCTGCCGCTTTTTTCTCGCGCTCCAAGCGTTCCGCTTCAGCCTTCTGCTGGGTTTCTTGTTGCTGCTTTAATTGCTGACCCAAAGATTTCAGGTCAGCAAAATTTTTCAAGGAAGACATTGCCTGAGCCTGAATTACTCTTCAAGGAAGCGCTGCGCATCCAATGCTGCCATGCAGCCTGTACCTGCGCTGGTGATGGCTTGGCGATAGACGTGATCTTGCACGTCGCCAGCAGCGAACACGCCAGGGATATTGGTCGCTGTGGACATGCCTTCTGTACCGGTGCGTGTTTTGATGTAGCCGTTTTGCATGGTCAGTTGACCTTCAAATATGCTGGTGTTTGGCTTATGGCCGATGGCGATAAACACGCCATGCAAAGGAATCGCAGTCACAACACCGTCCGCCGATTTGACATTGATACCGGTCACGCCAGAGTCATCACCAGTCACTTCATCGAGCGTATGGTTCCATTTGACTTCGATTTTACCTTCAGCAACTTTTGCCATTAAGCGATCAATCAAAATCGCTTCAGCGCGGAATTTGTCGCGGCGATGGATCACAGTCACTTTGCTAGCGATATTCGATAAGTACAAAGCTTCTTCAACAGCAGTATTGCCACCACCAACAACGGCGACTTCTTTGCCGCGATAGAAAAAACCGTCGCAGGTTGCGCAAGCGGAAACGCCTTTGCCCATAAACGCCTGTTCGGAAGGCAGGCCGAGGTATTGCGCGGAAGCGCCCGTTGCAATAATCAACGAGTCGCAAGTGTATTCGCCCTGATCACCAATCAGGCGGATTGGTTTTTCAGTCAACTTTGTGGTGTGGATATAATCGAAAATAATTTCAGTGTTAAAGCGTTCTGCATGTTGCAGGAAGCGCTGCATCAATTCTGGACCCTGAACACCCAGTGGGTCAGCTGGCCAGTTTTCTACATCAGTTGTGGTCATCAATTGACCACCTTGCTCAACGCCGGTAATCAGCACAGGATTAAGATTGGCGCGGGCAGCATAGATCGCGGCTGAATAGCCTGCGGGGCCAGAACCAAGAATGAGTACGCGAGCATGTTTGGATGTAGACATAGGTTGACCTGCTTAAAAAGTTGAACGATACGCATACCGACATAAAAAATATCAATGTGCGCTGAGGAATGAGTTGCAGATGGAGTCGCAGTATCGAAAAACAAGCATCAACAAATAAATTAGCTAAAATGCATGTTATTTTATACTTTTTGACCATCTTTTTACGTATTTTGTACGTAATTTGTTCCGAATGTCGAACATAAGCATAAATTATAGTCTATCCCCAAAAGCTTGGCTGGCCGGGTGGCGTTTGGTCGAAGTCTTGCTGAATTATTGCTGAATAATTGCTGAAATACCGCTGAAGTTTGGCTGAAGTTTGGTTACTGTGGCCTAACATGCTATCTTGTCAGACTTTGGTTGTCTGGGTACCTATTTTCCTGATTTATGACTACAAGTAACGAAGCCTATACACGTACGAATAAAGCGCCACCGCCACCGCCATTGCCCAACAAAATGGTCGTGTTGCTCATGGAGGCGCGCTGGATATTATTCGCTGCCTTAAGTATTTGTCTGATTTTGATCCTCGTGACCTATTCAAAAGCGGATCCGGGTTGGTCGCAATCCAGCGTAGTGCCCAAAATTCATAATGTTGGCGGCAAATTTGGTGCCTGGCTGGCTGACGTCTTACTTTATGTGTTTGGCTTGTCAACCTGGTGGTGGTGCGTTGCTGGGCTGCGACAGGTCTGGAAAGCGTATCGCAAGTTGGCGAACCGTTTCAGGGTAACGCCAGAACCTGAGCCAGATATTTCCCAGCCTGAAATTTTGATACAAAAACTGGGTTTTGCGATGCTGCTGACCGGTAGTATGGGCATTGAATATCTGCGTATGTATTCCATGCGTGTCCCTTTGCCTTTGGCACCGGGCGGTGTGTTAGGCGATCTGATTGGGCGTGCCGCTTTTAATGCTTTGGGATTTACTGGTGCTACACTCGCGTTATTATTGCTGATGGCGTTGGGCGTCAGCCTGTATTTTCAAATGTCGTGGCTCACTATTGCTGAAAAAATTGGCGCAGCCATTGAGGGTGTGTTTGTCTTTATCAATAATAAGTATGCTGCCGCGGAAGATCGTCGCTTAGGCCAAACCGCTGCTGTTAAGCGCGAAGAAGTTGTGGTGCAGGAGCGTGCCAAAATCGTTGAAGCGCCACCTATCCGCATCGAGCCTCAGGTGGTCGCTGTTCAGCGTTCTGAGCGGGTTGAAAAAGAGAAGCAAGTTTCTTTGTTTAATGAGTTGCCTGACACCAATTTGCCGCCATTAAATCTGCTCGATGACGCGCCGCCAGTGCAAGAAACCGTCAGCGTCCAGACGCTGGAATTTACCAGCCGTCTGATCGAGAAAAAACTCTCGGACTTTGGTGTTGATGCCAAAGTTGTGGCAGCTTATCCGGGCCCGGTCGTTACCCGTTATGAGATTGAACCCGCCACAGGCGTCAAAGGCAGTCAGATCGTCAATTTGGCGAGAGATCTGGCGCGTTCTTTGTCACTCACCTCCATTCGTGTAGTTGAAACCATACCCGGTAAAAATTACATGGGTCTGGAATTACCGAATCCTAAGCGACAAATCGTCCGTCTGACTGAAATTCTTGGCTCCAAACTATATAACGACGGCATTTCCAGCCTGACCATCGCTTTGGGTAAAGACATTGCAGGTAATCCTGTCACTGCTGATCTTGCCAAAATGCCGCATTTGTTAGTGGCGGGTACGACGGGTTCTGGTAAGTCGGTGGGTATTAATGCAACGATTTTGTCGCTGTTGTACAAGTCCGATCCGAATGACGTACGGATGATCCTGATCGATCCTAAAATGTTGGAGATGTCAGTCTATGAAGGCATTCCTCATTTGTTGGCGCCGGTCGTCACCGATATGCGTCAGGCTGGCCATGCCCTGAATTGGGCGGTGTCTGAGATGGAACGTCGTTATAAATTGATGTCCAAACTTGGCGTGCGTAATCTGGCAGGCTACAACGTCAAAATTGCTGAAGCAGTCAAAAAAGAACAATTGATCCCCAATCCATTTAGCTTGACTCCGGATGCACCTGAACCTCTGGATAAGTTGCCGACTATTGTGATCATCATCGATGAATTGGCTGATCTGATGATGGTCGTTGGTAAAAAAGTCGAAGAATTGATTGCCCGTATCGCGCAAAAAGCCCGTGCTGCGGGTATTCACTTGATTTTGGCTACGCAACGCCCGTCGGTTGACGTAATTACTGGTTTGATTAAAGCCAATATTCCAACCCGTATTGCGTTTCAGGTCAGCAGTAAAATCGATTCGCGTACGATTCTCGATCAAATGGGTGCCGAAGCCTTGCTAGGTATGGGGGACATGCTTTACATGCCACCAGGTACAGGCTTGCCGATTCGTGTGCATGGCGCGTTTGTTTCAGATGATGAAGTGCATAGGGTTGTTGAGTACCTGAAAGCGCAGGGGGAGCCAAATTATATCGAAGGCATACTCGAAGGCGGTACGCTGGAAGAGGGTGGTGAAGCGGGTGCCGCGACTGAGGGCGCCGGTGGTGGCGAGGCTGATGCCTTGTACGATCAGGCGGTAGCGATTGTATTAAAAAATCGTCGTGCCTCGATTTCTTTGGTGCAGCGTCATTTACGCATCGGATACAACCGCGCTGCACGTTTGTTGGAACAAATGGAGCAAAGCGGGGTCGTATCTACCATGCAGTCGAATGGTAACCGTGAAATTCTGGTGCCAGTTGGTAATGCGGAATAAGCCGCAAAATCCAACGAAAATCTACACAAATCCTCAGACAAAGCGTCTGAATGATAGGAAATACAGTGAATAAGCAAATTCATCAAAATCAGCAAAATCAACAAAGCCAGCAAAATAAAACATGGCATCGTTTAGTAACGAGTGTCGTGGTCGCAAGTAGTTTAATCATCGGCTCAGGTAGTGCTTATGCCTCAGCGGTAGAGCAATTTAAGTCTTTCGTCAGTAACTCAAAGAGTGCCAAAGGCGATTTTATTCAACAGCAAGTCAAGGTAGTGGATGGCAAGCCTAAGGTAATCAAAACCTCGAACGGCACATTCGTATTTGCCCGTCCTGGTAAATTCATCTGGACTTACCAAAAACCTTATGAACAGGTGCTGCAAGCTGATGGTGACAAGCTTTTCATCTACGACAAAGACTTAAATCAAGTCACAGTCAAAGAGTTGGGTAATGCGCTGGGTTCTAGCCCGGCCGCGATCTTGTTTGCCGGTGCGGGTACTGCCGATCTTGAAAAGAACTTCATCCTTAAAGATGTCGCTGACAAGCAAGGTCTTGAATGGTTGGAAGCCACACCAAAGACAAAAGATAGCCAGTTTGAGCATATTGGTATAGGTATGAAAGACGGTGTTCCCTATGCGCTGGAATTGCGTGACAGCTTTGGTCAGGCGTCCTTGATTACCCTCAAAAATCTAGAAAAAAATCCAGCCTTGAAAGCTGATCAGTTTAAATTCGTCGTCCCTGCCGGGGCTGACGTGTTCCGTCAATAAATGAATACCACAAGTCGTTCACTTACACCTCTTGCAGAGCGCATGCGCCCTGCAAGCTTACAAGAAGTCATAGGCCAACAACATTTGCTGAGTGAAGGCAAGCCTTTGCGGCTGGCCTTTGCTTCGGGTGAGCCGCACTCCATGATTTTGTGGGGACCACCAGGCGTTGGCAAAACGACGCTGGCACGCTTGATGGCAGATGCTTTTCATTGCGAATTTATAGCGTTATCTGCGGTGCTGTCTGGCATCAAAGATATCCGCGAAGCAGTAGAGCGCGCACAGATTGTCCAAGCCAATTCGCGTCGCCGCACAATCCTGTTTGTCGATGAAGTGCATCGTTTTAATAAAAGTCAGCAAGATGCATTTTTACCGCATGTAGAAAGCGGCTTGTTCACGTTTATCGGCGCGACTACAGAAAATCCATCGTTTGAAGTCAATAGCGCTTTGTTGTCACGTGCTGCCGTGTATGTGTTGAAATCGCTGACCGATGACGATCTGGCGGCGATGGTTGACAGGGCTTGCGAGCGAGAATTAGGTGGTTTGCAAATAACCCCCGACGCTAAAGCTAGTCTTGTATCGAGTGCCGATGGAGATGGTCGCAAACTGCTCAATAATCTTGATATCGTGGCGCACGCTGCAAACGCCAAACAAGTTGGCTTAATTGACGCGGTATTGCTGAGTGAATGCCTGGGCGATGCCTTGCGCCGCTTTGATAAAGGTGGTGACGCGTTTTACGATCAGATTTCAGCTTTGCATAAATCGGTACGCGGTTCCAGCCCTGATGGTGCTTTGTACTGGTTGGTCAGAATGCTTGATGGTGGTGCTGATCCACGTTATCTGGCACGCCGCATCATTCGTATGGCTGCTGAAGATATCGGCCTGGCTGACCCACGCGCACTGCGCATTACGCTGGATGCGGCAGAAACTTATGAGCGTTTAGGTTCTCCCGAAGGAGAACTGGCGCTGGCTGAGGCCGTGGTGTATCTGGCTTGTGCCGCCAAGTCGAACGCGGTTTATAAAGCCTATAACGAAGTGAAGGCATTGATTGCCAAAGACAAGTCCCGTGTTGTCCCTGAGCATTTGCGCAATGCACCAACCAAATTGATGAAAGAATTGGGTTACGGCAAGCTATACCGTTACGCCCATGATGAACCAGATGCCTATGCCGCAGGTGAAACCTATTTGCCAGAAGGCTTGGAGGGGCGATCCTGGTATAAGCCGGCACCGCGAGGAATGGAAATCAAAATTGGTGAAAAACTCGCCTACCTGCGCCGTTTGGATGAAGATGCATCAAAATCCTGAAGGCTTGTAAAAAACAAAATACTCAACAATAAAATTCGTCTATAAATTTAGGGGAAATCCGTCGGGCTTGCTACAATAGACGGTTAATAGGCGATTCGCTCCATTTCAAAAACTTGGCATTAAATTACTATGATAGACATTCAACTCCTACGCAAAGACATTGATAGCGTTGCCGCCCGTCTGGCGACACGCAAATTTCAATTGGATGTGGCAACCTTTAACACGCTTGAAGGTGAGCGCAAGCAAATACAGTCACGCACTGAAGAATTGCAAGGCAAGCGTAATACCTTGTCCAAGCAAATCGGTATGCTCAAAGGCAAAGGTGAAGATGCGTCAGCAGTCATGGCTGAAGTGGGCGGCATTGGTGATGAACTAAAAGCTTCCGAAGTACGTTTGGCAGAAGTACAGCACAATATGACCGCGTTCTTGCAAGCGATCCCTAACTTACCGCATGAATCCGTGGTCGTTGGTAACGATGAGTCAGGCAACGTAGAAGTGCGCAAAGTTGGCACACCACGCACTTTTGATTTTGAAGTTAAAGATCACGTGGATATCGGTTCTGCATTGGGTCTGGATTTTGATACTGCGGTGAAGCTGACTGGCTCGCGTTTTTCTGTCATGAAAGGCGGCATGGCACGTCTGCATCGCGCCTTAGCGCAATTCATGCTCGATACCCAGACTTTAGAAAACGGCTACACCGAAGTCTATACACCGTACATGGTCAATGCTGACTCTATGCGTGGTACAGGCCAATTGCCAAAGTTTGAAGAAGACTTATTTGCGGTCAAAAAAGGCGGACAGGAAGGCGACGGAGAGACTCTGTACCTGATCCCCACTTCCGAAGTGACCTTGACCAATACCGTGCGTGACGAAATCGTCGCCGCCGATGCGTTACCAATCAAAATGACAGCGCATACACCATGCTTCCGTTCTGAAGCAGGTAGCTATGGCCGTGATACGCGCGGCATGATCCGCCAACACCAATTCGATAAAGTAGAAATGGTACAGATCGTGCACCCAGATCATTCCATGGCAGCTTTGGATGAAATGGTCGGCCACGCCGAATCCGTGTTGAAAAAACTCGAACTACCATACCGTGTCGTTAGCTTGTGTACCGGTGACATGGGCTTTGGCGCAGCAAAAACCTTCGATCTGGAAGTCTGGCTGCCAGCGCAAAATACCTATCGCGAAATTTCATCCGTCTCGAACATGGAAGCCTTCCAGGCACGCCGCATGCAAGCGCGTTTCCGTAACGCCCAAGGCAAACCAGAAATGGTCCACACCTTGAACGGTTCTGGCCTGGCTGTTGGTCGCACACTGGTTGCTGTATTAGAAAACTACCAGCAAGCTGATGGTTCTGTGATCATTCCAGAAGCGCTGCGCCCATATATGGGTGGCATTGAGAAATTGCAGCCAGCTGCTTAATTCGGATATGTCGGCAATACGTGATAGGGCTTTGTAGAAGTCCTATCAAATCTCAGTAAGCAATTTATGTAAAAAAATCCCGCATCATTCATTTGATGCGGGATTTTTATTTTTGAATTTTATCGGTGAATTTTATCGGTGAATTTTATCGGTGAATATTATTAGAGATTCTTTATTTGATCTTGGATGAATCGCTCTCCGAACGGCGATCGATAAATAAACTATTGCCAGGGATTTTTTTTGCTTGTTTCTTTGCATCCGATGCAGCTATCGAAATCTGATGGTGCGAATAAAACTTATTTAAACTCGATTTCACCACCCCCAAAGACAAACAGACCAAAGGATAAAATACTTTTTGACCTTGACGATCTTCACTCAAATAGCCACCGCGTTCGCGATCTTCGTTGCTGTAAAAGTGTTGAATCTCTTCAGAAAAACTTTGCAAAATCGCTTTGCAACGGTTTTCCCAGTCTTCACTGCGGAACAAAATAATAAAATCATCGCCACCTATGTGCCCGATAAAGTCCGTTTGCGGATCGCAGTGTGATTTTAAAATTTCACTGGTCAGTTGAATAATATCGTCACCGCGACGGTAACCATACACATCATTAAATGGTTTGAAATGATCGAGGTCACAGTAGCATGCTGTAAAGGCCTGCTTCTTTTCCAGCAGCTTATCGATGTGCTCATTGATGGGAACATTGCCTGGCAACTGCGTCAGTGGATTGGCATAACGCGCCGCCGTGATTTGCATCTGTGTAATTTCGCGCATCAAATCGGGGCCGGTGCAAATACCCACGTACTGTCCTTGATCGGTAATGATAATCCCGTTAATCAGATGATCGGGATTGGTCTCGACGATGATGTGGCTGACGTCTTGCATACTAGTATTTTTATCGACCACTACCGCATTGGCATCTATAAATTCTTTGCAAGATTTTTTGCCATACAGTTCACGTTGATAAGGCCGTGCAAAGCGCTCAATCATGTGATATCGATTAATGATGCCGATAGGGATGCCCTGATCAACGACGGGGATAAATTGTAGTTTAGGATTCTGCAAAAAAATCTCATCCACCTGATTATTCGACATCTTAGATGGAATCGTCGGCGAGGTTTTCAGTATCTTCTCTATCGCAATCGTTTGCTCAAATGCAGCCGAATTCCTGCGCGGGCTCGGTGGGCTATTCGCTGTCAAAACCTTCGCAACTTCAGCTGAAATCGCACGGGTTGGCGTTGGGTGAGGGCGTGCAATGTGATAACCCTGTCCACAAGCAACACCCATTTCACGTATGGTCAATAGCTCAGATTGCGTTTCTATGCCCTCGGCAATCACGCGAGTACCAGATTTTTCTGCAATCGACTGAATCGAGCGCACAAATTGCGCTTTGACAGGATCATGATCGATACCCTGAATAAAGTGCATATCAATCTTGACGTAATCAGGTTTTAATTCAGACCACAAACGCAGACTGGAAAAACCTTCACCCAAATCGTCAATGGCAATCTCAAACCCCATCTCACGATAATGAAAAACCGCTTCGCACAAAAGCCCATAATCGTGGGTTGGTTGATATTCAGTCAGTTCGATGATCACACGTTCAGGATTGATGCCCAGATCACGAATATAGTCCAGCGTCTCGCCATTTCTGGTATCGCGTTGCAGCAAACATTCAGGGCTGACATTCAGAAAAAGCTTACCAGGCAACTTTTGCGCGGCAAATTGTTCCAGAATCACGTGCCGGCAAAGATGCTCTAACGTGACCGTCAGATTGTTTTCTGATGCGGTTTTAAATAAGTTCAGTGGCGAGTGCAGGGGGCTGTCAGAAGGGCCGCGTATCAAACCTTCATAACCCAAAATGTCACCATTGTGCATTTCGATAATCGGCTGAAAGCGTGCAGTCAGCGAGCGCTGCTCGATGATGCGTTGAAGCTGTGCCGATAAGCTATTGTCTTCCGTATTGGCGGCTGCAGAGTATGCTTCGCACGCGGTGGCCATGTTGTGCTGAGAAAGATCTGCCATGTAATCTTCTGCCAATACACTATCCATTGAAACTACTTCCTAAAATACAAAGAGCCGCCCTTCACTCGTGATAAAGGGCGGTGTTAACTGATAAATTGTGACTATAGGTAAAATATGTTACAACTTGATGTCAATGTTGGTGTGCGGCAATTGCGGAACGTGCAAATTGATCCTGCTGGAATCTGTGTAGACGGGCAGTTTTTTAAATGCAGCCTGATCTGATTGGTCATTTGTTAGCCATTGCGCAATTCGATTGCTAACGAAGCTAGGAAACCCAAAGTTTCTTTGCTATAATCGAAGGCTTCGTTTTTAACGAACAACCAAAGCCGGAGAGGTGGCAGAGTGGTTGAATGTACCTGACTCGAAATCAGGCGTACTGTAACAGGTATCGGGGGTTCGAATCCCCCCCTCTCCGCCAGAATTAAGTTTCAAGCAGTACCAAGAAACACCAAAAACCCGCATGTCTCCTAGTGAGTATGCGGGTTTTTCGTTTCAGGACGTGCCAGAACATTCATTGACAGCCCAAGTTTTTGGCGGTATTTTTGACGGTATACCTAGATACCGTTAAAACGTATACCGTCAAAATGCCTAAACTCGTTACACCACTCACTGACATTCAGGTCAGAAACGCCAAACCCAAAGACAAGGCTTACAAGCTAGCTGATGGCGCAGGTATGTATTTACTTGTTAATCCTGATGCTACTAAGTACTGGCGCTTTGATTACCGGCTCAATGACAAGCGCAATACGTTAGCCTTTGGCAAATACCCAGAAGTCTCTCTCACGCAAGCACGAGACCAGCGCAAAGCAGCCCGTGAGCTTCTGGCATCAGGCACTAATCCAGCCGCTACACGCGACCAAAAGAAACAACTAGCCAACGATGTGGCCGCTAATACTTTTGAAAAAATCGCCCGTGAATGGCACGCAAACCGCCTAAGTGCATGGAGCACGGCCACAGCCAAAGACACAATCAGCAGGCTCGAAAAGGACATCTTTCCCGAAATTGGCAAGATGCCGATAGCTGATATAACCCACATGCAAATGATTGCGGCCTTGCGTAAGGTTGAAGATCGAGGCGCTGGTGAAGTTGCGCACCGGTTAAAGTCCACCTGTGCGCGGGTATTCAGCTACGCCAACCAACACGGTATCGAGAATAGAAACCCCGCCGCCGATCTTAAGGACGTGCTTAAACCAGTGAAGGCCAGCCACTTTGCAGCTATTTCCGCAGATGAATTGCCAGCCTTTCTGGAATCAATCAATAAAAACGATACCAGACTGTATGCCCCTACCCGCATAGCATTGCGTTTGATGCTGTTGATCTTTGTTCGCAGCAGTGAGCTACGCACTACACCATGGAGCGAAATTAACTTAGAGACCGGTGAATGGGTAATACCGTGGCAGCGCATGAAACGAGGCAAGCTGACAATTAACCCAGACCAGACAGATCATCACGTTTGTCTGTCACGCCAAGGGCTTGAGTTACTGCGAGAGCTACACCACTATACCGGTGGCAGCACTTACCTATTCCCGAATCAACGCGACCACGGCAAACCCATGTCGGGCGATGCTATACGCATGGCCTTAAACCGCATGGGCTATGAAGGTAAGATGACTACTCACGGCTTCCGCGCCTTAGCTATGACCACACTAAAGGAGAAGCTAGGATACCGCCATGAGACCGTAGATAGGCAGCTTGCCCATGCCCAGAAAGACAAGATAGCGAGCGCCTATGATCGAGCGCAATTCTTAGAGGAACGTAAAAAGATGATGCAGCATTGGGCGGACTACCTAGACGGTATAAAAAATTCCAGCAATGTACTCCACGCAAAATTCAAACAGGCTTAAGTCTGTACTGAGTTACAAAATCGCACTTCATGCAAATAATAAAAAAGACCCTCTTATATAAGCTAAAACATGTGTACCGGTGTACCAAACATCGGAAACCCGCACCAGTATTAGCTTTTCATGGGACACAATATATATAAATAGGTGTACCAAAGGTGTACCAAATGTGTACCAGCTAAAAATCGGCCTCCGTTTCATGAGGGGTTGCAAGGCAAAAACGGCTGCAAGCTGCACCGGCTCTAGGTTTTGTACTCGTTGGCACGTCTAAAAACTCAGCGCAAGGCGGTTTTCTGGCGTACACCCCAACCGGCGGCGCGACTAACTGTGTTTGCTTGACGTAATATC
>NZ_JACOFV010000022.1 GCF_014284255.1 Cognatundibacterium jejuense | reverse complement strand
TCGGCACTGTGTCGCCGACGCCGTCTAGGCGTATTGATTCCATCTTCCATCATGTACAAGTGTCCACTTAATAAGTGGACACGATCATCTACGCTTACGCTCTTAACTTCAAGATGACTTCACCGGGAGCTTACGTGTTACTGGCGCTGTTGGTGCTGTTGGTAGCAGATGTGTCAGTTGCTGATGGGCTTGCCGATGTAGTTGATGTAGTGGACGTCGATGAGCTTGCGCTTAGCGATGCCAATGCCTGACTAAATGCGCTGGCAAATTTACTGATGCCACTTTGGCCGCCACCATCTCCATCACCGTCTTGATCTTGGCGTACGCGTTGAGTGCCGCTTGAAAATTGTGTTTGTGTAACCGCAGTCGATGATCCTAAAGATGAAATTGACATGATCTTTCCTTTGAGTTTGAGGTGTTGAGGGCGCTCCAAACAAACTTTCTAGGAGCTAGACTTATTTATACTGTCTTTATCGGCGCTTTAATTCAAGGAATAGAGGTGCTTTGGCGGCTAAGTTGTATGTACGTGTATCTGCGCATCAAAAAGCGCGATGTTTCGAAACATATAGACGTCAATTGGGCGATGTTGTACGGTAATAGTGTTAATTTAAATAATTTTATTGAATATTAAATATTGAATATTAACCACTAGCCGTGAATGCTTTTTCAATAATTTTTGGATGAGTGTGGATTCTAACTATTTGCAAATGCCTTTGCGGTTGCTCTTTTTGTTGTTGGTATTGCGTGGTTGTTTCTTTGAACTTTAATCTTGCTTTGGAGTGCTATTTTTCAGTAAGTGATGTAGTTATTTCACTCATCAGTTTAAGGCTATCGCATCGGTTTTGCGGTTTTGCGCTAGACTTGCGGGCATTGAATGGAGAAATAAATGACACTCACTGTTGAAGATGTAAAACAAGCCTTGTCGCAGGTCATTGACCCGAATACCAACAAAGACCTCGTGACGAGCAAATCGGCTAAAAATATAAAACTTACCGGTGCAGATATCACTCTTGATGTTGAGTTGGGCTATCCGGCGAGAAGTCAATTTGCATTGATCCGCGATCTGGTTATCGCTGCATTGCAAAGCCTGCCAGGTGTAGCAAAGATCGATGTTCATGTTAGTTCAAAAATTGTCGCGCATGAAGTACAGCGCGGTGTTAAGTTGATGCCTAACGTTAAAAATATTATTGCGGTCGCTTCTGGTAAAGGTGGTGTTGGTAAGTCCACCACGGCTGCCAATCTGGCGCTGGCGCTGGCGGCGGAAGGTGCGGCTGTCGGTATTTTGGATGCCGATATTTATGGCCCGTCACAGCCCATGTTGATGGGTATTTCTGGTCGTCCGGAAACTAACGATGGAAAAACAATGGAGCCATTGGAAAACCACGGCCTGCAAGTTTCTTCTATTGGTTTCATGATTGATCCCGATGAGCCTATGGTGTGGCGCGGCCCGATTGTGACGCAGGCGCTGCAACAGTTGCTGACGCAAACCAATTGGCGTGATCTGGACTATCTGATTGTGGATATGCCGCCAGGTACAGGTGATGTGCAATTGACCTTGTCGCAAAAGGTACCAGTAACAGGTGCGGTGATTGTTACGACGCCACAAGATATCGCTTTGCTGGATGCGCGTAAAGGCTTGAAGATGTTTGAAAAAGTCAGCATTCCTATTCTTGGTATTGTTGAGAATATGAGCACGCATATTTGCTCGAATTGCGGTCATGCTGAAGCCATCTTTGGTGAAGGCGGTGGTGAAAAAATGTGTGAGGATTTTGGTATTGATTTCTTGGGCCGTTTGCCGTTGACGATGGCCATTCGCGAACAGGCTGATGCTGGTAAGCCGACGGTGATTGCGGATCCTGAAGGCGCAATTGCGAAGATTTACAAGGATATTGCTCGCAAAGTCGCAGTGCGCGTCGCTGAAAAAGCCAAAGACATGAGCAGTAAGTTCCCGACGATCACTATCCAAAATACCTGAGCATGACGCAGCCAACAATAGCAAAGGAAAATGACCGCCATTTTATGGAAATGGCGATGGAGATGGCTGCGCACGCAACCATAGAGACTTCGCCCAATCCCAAGGTTGGTTGCGTGATTGTGAAAAATGATGTGGTGATAGGGCGCGGCTGGACGCAGGCAGTCGGGCAAGCGCATGCGGAAGTGCAAGCCTTGCGTGATGCGGCAGCTCAAGGGCACGATGTGCGTGGCGCAACTGCCTACGTCACCCTGGAGCCGTGCAGTCATTATGGACGCACACCGCCATGCGCAAATGCCTTGGTTGATGCCGGTATTGCCAGAGTGGTTGCGGCTATCGAAGATGCGAATCCACAAGTTGCTGGTCGAGGTTTTGCTATCTTATGTGCTGCCGGAATTGAAGTGGCATCAGCCAGCGATTTTGCCTGGGCGGATATGGTACTAACAGCCAGAGAAATGAACGTCGGCTTTTTAAAGCGTATGGAAACCGGCAAGCCGTGGGTTCGGATGAAAGTGGCCGGCAGTCTGGATGGTAAAACGGCATTGCCAAGTGGCCAGAGTCAATGGATTACCAGTTCAGCAGCGCGGCAAGATGGCCATGTATGGCGTGCGCGTGCTGATGCCATTTTAACGGGTATTGGTACTGTGCTTGCTGATAATCCGGCGTTGAATGTGCGCGGCATTGCAACGCCACGTCAACCTAAAAAAATTGTGCTCGACTCGCATTTGCGTATCAGTCCCGATGCGAAATTGTTTGATGATGCAGATGTGCTGATTGTCTGTGCGAAAGAGGATGCTTCAAAGCGAGCGCAGATTGAGGAGCGTGGCGCTGAGGTCTTATGTATTGTGGATAGTAGTGGGCGAGTCGATTTGCATTCGCTGATGCTGGAATTAGGACGCAGGCAATTGAATGAAGTGCATGTAGAGGCTGGTGCGATTTTGAATGGCGCGTTGGTCGATGCGAATTGTGTTGATGAATTACTGGTTTATCTCGCGCCGAAATTGCTCGGGAGTGGGGCTGGGTTATTTGCGCTTTCAGAATTGACGCACGTTGATCAGGCGAAGCAATTGATGTTTCATGATGTGTCCCGTGTTGGCGATGATTTGCGGGTGTTGGCACGGTTCAAAAAATAGGTGAAGTAGTCTTTAGAGCCCCTTATTTACTTACTCACTCACTCGCTTGCGGGTGATGGTATTCGCAGCTGTCTTTCATGCGGCTTGCCGTGCAGGTTGCGCCCGTCCTACATGATATTTTTTGTCTTGAAATGAAAAAAAGGATCGTTGAAAAATCAACGATCCTTTTTTTATTTTGGTCGGAGTACAAGGATTCGAACCTTGGACCCCCTGGTCCCAAACCAGGTGCGCTACCGGACTGCGCCACACTCCGAAAAAACTTTTTTGCAATATCCTGAAAATTTTATAAAAAATTATCTCGGTTATTGTTTTCTACTATAATTTTTCATTGCTTTTAAATGGCAATGATTTCAATTCTGGTCGGAGTACAAGGATTCGAACCTTGGACCCCCTGGTCCCAAACCAGGTGCGCTACCGGACTGCGCCACACTCCGAAGACCAACATCATAGCTCGCAGGGGCGGTGATGTCAATAGATTTGTCGGGTGGTCAATCAAATACGGTGCTGTAATTAACGTCTGAGTTGGCTGAAATCTAGCTCGCGCTGGCTGGTAAATGTACGACTTTCGCCACTAATCGGGTCAGTAAACGTAATTGATTTAGCTAATAACTGCAAAGGTGCAGAAAAATCATCCCCTTTGCATGGTAAGGCTACGGGGTAAAAACTGTCGTTGATGATCGGTGCGCCTAAGCTGGACATGTGTAAGCGTAATTGGTGCTTTTTGCCTGTGACAGGGCTTAATTGGTATAAATTGAAATCACCATAGCACTTTGCGATTTCTATGAACGTCTCTGAATTTGCTTCACCTTGTGTTTCTTGCATGACAAAGAAGCTGGCGCCGTCGACCATGCGGCTGCGATAGGTTAGTGGAAGGTCCTCTGCTGGTAAAGCTGGCGCTAAAGCGTGATAGATTTTGCTGATAGTGCGTTGCTGAAACAGCGATTGATACTTACCCCGCGTTTCTGGATTGTGTGAAAAAAGCATTACGCCAGCGGTTTCGCGGTCCAGTCTGTGTATCGGGCTCAGGTGTTGCAGGCCAGTTTGTTTTTTGAGGCGCACCAGCAGGGTTTCTTGCAAAAAACGACCGCCAGGTATGACTGGTAAAAAATGCGGCTTATCGACGACCAGCAAGTGCTCATCCTGATGCAGGATATGCGCTTCAAACGGGATTGGTGTTTCGTCGTCAATTTCTCGATAGTAAAAAATGCACATGCCGCGTTTGGCCGGGCTATTTTTTTGCAGCACATTGCCGTGAATATCTACCACTTCATTTTTGGCAAGGCGCGCTAGCCAGGTGCTTTCTTCAACATCAGAAAAGTGGCTGGTCAAAAATGTCAGTAAATCTGGCCATTGCCCTTCTGGTAGCCAAAGATAGCTCGGAGAAATACCGTCGCGTATCGGTAGTGGTGGATTCAGCGTGGGGGAGGGGGCAGGCATGTACTCTTTGGTGTTTAACTAAATTTGTGTGCATCTTAATGTGTATCTTACCATGCTCTTTATGTCGCTCTGAGAGTTGGTCGTTGCTAGTGTGCGTTGATCGTGCGGGTGCAATACGTCAAATCA
Source organism: Cognatundibacterium jejuense (assembly GCF_014284255.1). Lineage (GTDB taxonomy): Bacteria > Pseudomonadota > Gammaproteobacteria > Burkholderiales > Burkholderiaceae_D > Undibacterium > Undibacterium jejuense. The sequence continues at coordinate 38,362 of NZ_JACOFV010000022.1, read as the reverse complement.
CAAGGATGAGAAATCCGCGCGGATTGCACTCGCTCTAATGTAATGCCGAACTTGGCTTCGCTTAAAGCTTAGATACCATCCACGCCTGTAAAACGGTAAAATGCTGGTTTTAACTTTATCCGCATACAGATGTTGCTTGTTTGCTTAGGTTTGGCAAGTGACACGCGGTGCAATTCATCCCATGACAGTCCGTACCCGTTTTGCTCCTAGTCCTACCGGCTATCTTCATGTTGGCGGTGCTCGTACCGCTTTGTTTAGCTGGGCGTTTGCTCGTCATCATGGCGGCACGTTTGTGTTGCGTATTGAAGATACTGATCTGGAACGTTCAACGCCAGAAGCGGTGCAAGCGATTTTGGATGGTATGAATTGGCTGGGCTTGCAGCATGACGAAGGCCCGTTTTATCAGATGCAGCGCATGGAACGTTACCGTGCGGTGTTGGCAGAAATGCTGGCAAATGGCACAGCGTATCATTGCTATTCTTCGCCAGAAGAAGTTGAAGCAATGCGCGAGCGTCAACGTGCTGCAGGCGAGAAACCTCGTTACGACGGTACCTGGCGTCCAGAAACAGGCAAGACTTTGCCAGCAATTCCGGCCGATCGTCAGCCTGTGATTCGTTTCAAAAATCCATTAGAAGGTGATGTGAGCTGGAACGATGTCGTGAAAGGTCAGATCACGATCAATAACCGTGAGTTAGATGATTTGGTGATTGCGCGTCCAGACGGCACGCCGACGTACAATTTCTGCGTTGCAGTGGATGACTGGGATATGCAAATTACCCACGTAATTCGCGGTGATGATCATGTTAATAACACGCCACGTCAAATCAATATCCTCAATGCGTTGGGGGTGACTTTGCCACAATATGGTCATGTGCCTATGATTCTGGGTACCGACGGTCAGAAATTATCCAAGCGTCGCGATGCGGTAAGTGTCATGGATTACTTCGACAAAGGTTATTTGCCTGAAGCGATGTTGAACTATCTGGCGCGTCTCGGTTGGAGTCATGGTGATGACGAGATTTTTAGCATGGAGCAAATGTGCAGTTGGTTTGATCTGACGCATTTATCTGGCTCTGCAGCGCAATTTAATCCTGAGAAATTGGCGTGGATTAATAACCATTACATCAAGGCCGCGGACAATCAACGCCTGGCAGATTTGGTGCGCCCACAAATGCTTAAAGATGGCGCTGAGTTTGCTGGTGCGCCAGATTTGGCTGCTGTGATTGCTTTGTTCAAGGAACGTGCAAATACGGCAGTGGAATTAGGTCAGGCCGCAATGCTGTTCTACCGTCAACCAGCCGCCGAGCAAGCCTTGTTGCAACAACATGTGACCGACGCAGTGTTGCCAGCATTGCGTCAATATGCTGAAGCATGCAAAACCGTAGAGTGGAATAAAGTGGCCTTGTCGGTGGCATTAAAACAAGTGTTAGCTGACCATGGTTTGAAAATGCCACAACTGGCAATGCCTTTGCGTTTGTTGCTGACGGGGCAGTTGCAAACCCCTTCGATTGATGCCGTTGTTGAATTATTTGGCCGTGAAGTTGTACTGCAGCGCTTAAATGTGATCGCTGGCTAAGATTTCACTCTGTTTTACCGCAGGGGAGGCTTTACATTAGAGTGATCATCCCCTATAATCTCGCTTCTGTTCTGCAAGGGGGTATAGCTCAGCTGGGAGAGCGCTTGCATGGCATGCAAGAGGTCAGCGGTTCGATCCCGCTTACCTCCACCACGTAAGTGTGGTTGTATCAGAACAGAAAATACTTGCTGTCCCCATCGTCTAGAGGCCTAGGACATCACCCTTTCACGGTGAGTACAGGGGTTCGAATCCCCTTGGGGACGCCAATAAATTTTTATTGTGGACAGCGAGTAGAGCGTAATACAGGTCAGTAACAAGGACAGAATATGTCCCCATCGTCTAGAGGCCTAGGACATCACCCTTTCACGGTGAGTACAGGGGTTCGAATCCCCTTGGGGACGCCAAGTTTAAACCATTTGTATTTTTTATACGAATGTAGGTCAGTAAAACGGACAGAACATGTCCCCATCGTCTAGAGGCCTAGGACATCACCCTTTCACGGTGAGTACAGGGGTTCGAATCCCCTTGGGGACGCCAGGTAGTAGAAATAAAGCCCGCACTAGCGGGCTTTATTTTTTTCCGGAGCAGAGAGGGGCAAAGAGTTTTGCTCCTCGTGTAGGGGATTCGAAGGGGCGAGCTTGCAAGCGAGCCAGCGGCCTGCGCCCGTGTATCAGAGTAAAACTATTTTTTGCCCTGATAAATCTTGTCAAACTCCGCGCCATCATCAAAGTGCTTTTTCTGCGCCTGTTTCCAGCCTCCAAATACTTCATCAATCGTAAATAAACTCACAGGTTTAAAGTTAGCTACATATTTTTTTGCAGCAGCATCAGAACGTGGACGGAAAAAATGTTTCGCAGCGATATCTTGCCCAACATCTGAATACAAGAATTGCAAATAAGCCGTTGCTACTTTGCGTGTGCCTATCTTATCGACAACCTTATCAACGACAGCAACAGGTGATTCAGCGAGGATAGAGAATTTTGGATAAACAATATCGTAATTATCGCCAAATTCTTGTCTGACTAATTGCACCTCATTTTCGAACGTCACTAAGACGTCACCGATTTGTCTTTGAGTGAAAGTGGTTGTAGCACCGCGGCCACCAGCATCTAACACGGGTACATTTTTGAATAAGCGTCCTACTAAATCTCTTGCCTGTGCTTCGGTGCCGCCACTTTTAATGACTGAGCCCCATGCTGCCAGATAGGTGTAGCGACCGTTGCCCGAGGTTTTTGGATTCGGCACGATGACTTGTACGCCTGGCTTAGCCAGATCATCCCAGTTAACGATGCGCTTAGGATTGCCTTTGCGGACCAAAAATACCATTGTTGAATAAAAAGGGGTGGCGTTGTTCGGAAACGCTTTATCCCAATTTGGCGAAATTAACCCCTTGTCAGCAATCGCATCAATATCATTGGCTTGATTCATTGTCACAACAGATGCATTCAGACCATCAATGACGGAACGCGCTTGCTTGCTGGAGCCGCCGTGGGACTGATTGATAGTGATCGATTCGCCGGTTTTTTTCTTCCAGTCTGCGACAAAGGCTGGATTGACCTCTTTGAATAATTCCCGGGTCACATCGTAAGAAGCGTTCAATAGCGGTTCTGCGGCGCGGGCAGCAGATTGGATGCCGACGTAAGCAATCGCTATCGTGGCAAGCATGCCGATTAGCACACGACGTTTATTTGCGGCGTTTGCCGTTTTGGCTGTAACTTTGGAGTTTGTTTTCATAAGTGATGACTACCCTTGGTTCGATAGTAAGTATCTTCTCTAATTCCTGGTGCAAAACAAAGAACATTATTGTTCTATGCATAGATGATTTGAGTATAAATATCGACGCCTGACATCCGGATTTAGAGGATATATGGATAGATGAAAACATTCTATTTTGTTTGAACTGAAAATTTTCATACGAGAAGATAACTTTGTTACACTGTCCGCTTCACTTTGATTACTGAAGTTTTATGAAAATTATTTCTCCTTTTTCAGTTAAATTATTGGCAGGTTTGGTTGCTGCCGTGCTGGCAACTTCAAGCAGCTTTGCGGCGGAATCCATTGCTCCAGATCCGCATGCGGTGCAACCGGGTGGTATAGAGTGGCGCAGGGATAATAATCTGGATGCAGCATTTGCGTTAGCGAAGTCCAGTAATAAGCCTTTGTTTCTTTACTGGGGAGCAGTGTGGTGCCCACCTTGCAATCAGGTGAAGGCAACGATTTTTAATCGTCAGGAATTCATCGAAAAATCTCGCCATTTCATTCCTGTATATCTGGATGGTGATAGCCCGAGTGCGCAAAAATTTGGTGCACAGTTCAAAGTGCGCGGTTATCCAACCATGATCTTATTAAAGCCAGATGGTACCGAGATTACACGTTTGCCAGGTGAGGTTGACTCTGAGCGGTATTTGCAAGTCTTGAGTCTGGCAATGAACACCTCCACGTCTGTCAATGACACGTACAAAGCTGCATTGGCTGGCGCAAAAACGCTGAAAGCCGAAGACTGGAGTTTGTTGGCAGATTATTCCTGGGATGATCCTGATCAAAAGTTAGTTGCTGCTAAAGAAGTACCTGCCACTCTTTTGCGTCTGGCAGAGATTTGCCCACCAGGAGCAGCGGCAACGCGTCTTTATCTGAAAGGTTTGTTTGCACTCGCTACCGCTGAGCCTGCGAAATCCGCGACGATAGATAAAGCAAAGGCGCTCAGCAAACTTTCTAATGCACTGGCTAGTCCTAAGGTGGCACGTGATAATCTGGATTTAGTTGCGGGTCCGGCGGCAGAGGTGACTGGCTATCTGACGACTGCAAAATCGCCGGAGCGTGTAAGACTGGTGACAGCCTGGAATCAGGCATTGGTGAAGTTATCGGATGATGCGACCATTTCTAAGGCCGATAGATTGGGTGCCGTCATTGCACAAGTTGCACTGGCTAAATTGGATAATGCGGCATTAAGCCCATCCTTACAAAAAGACGTTAAAAAGCGTGTAGCCGCCATTGATCATGCAACGACAGATGCCTACGAGCGACAATCCGTTGTGCATTCTGCGGCGGAGGCTTTGGGCAGTGCCGATTTATTGGATGATTCAGATACCTTGTTGAAAGCCGAATTACAACGTTCGCATTCACCGTATTACTTTATGTCCACCCTTGGTAGTAATGCAAAAAAACGTGGTGATAAGGCGGCAGCATTGAGTTGGTATTCTCAGGCTTACGATGCGTCAAAAGGCCCTGCAACACGTTTGCAGTGGGGTGCAAACTACGTCGGTAATCTGGTGGATCTGGCGCCAAGTGATGATGCACGGATCGAGCGTACCGTCACCGGTATTTTTACTGAATTGTCGAAAACAGAAAACGCTTTTTACGAACGTAATCGCGCGTCTCTGGATAAAATGGGTAAGAAATTGATCAGTTGGAATAAAGATGGTCAGCATCAAGCTGTGTTCCAGAAAATCCATGCACAGTTAGACGGCATTTGTGCCAAATTACCAGCGAACGACCCACAAAAAGCAAGCTGCCAGACCGTTTTGACGAAGTCTTGATTGTTGGTACTTCGACAGGTTCTGGATAGGTGAAGACGTAAAAATGCGACCAGGTGGTCGCATTTTTTTGCTTGAGCTGTTAGTGTAGTGTTTTAAATTTTTTAGAAGCTAGTAGAAATGCCTGCATACAAAGTTCGGCGCGCGCCGTATTGTGGGGCACCTACGCCAACCCCAGATCCATCACGCAGTAAGTAGGATTTGTCGAAAATATTCACCAGGGACAGACGTCCTTCAATATCGCCAACTGCTGTTTTTTTCCAGTGATGAACAAATGCTGCATTAAACGTAGTGTAAGAATTGAGTGATGCTGAATTCAGTGCTCCGCCATCAGGTGTTCTGCGCAAGCCACTACCATATAAAAAATCACTGCTGATTTGTGAATCTCCAAAATGGTAATGGACTCCACCGGAAACGGTGTAAGTCTGGTCGTGATCGACATAGACGTAATTATTCGCGATATACGCTAACTTATCCGGCGCAAATAACGATTGACCCGAGACGATGTTTGTTCCCTGCGCTTTTTGAATAGATGTGTTTAAGAACGTACCCCAGTTCTTTTCGCTATACACCACGGATATTTCCAGGCCTTTTGCAAAACCTTTAGCGTAGTTAAACGGTGACAAAATTAATGCCTGCCCAAACTGGCCTTCATCGAGCATATTGCTAATATTTTTATAGTAGGCGTCGACAGTCAGACTGAGTTTGTCGTTCACTTTATGGCTGACCCCGACATCGAAATAATGTGTGCGCTCAGATTTGACGTTGTCCGATGTCGGAATCTGTGGTGCCGCTGTTGTATTTGAATATAAGTTGATACTTGCTTGCGAAGCCAATTCTTGCGGTGGTGGTGTGAAGTAACGTGAGTAACCCGCATGGAAAGCGGTGGCATCGTTCATTTTATATGCCAGATTCAAACGTGGGCTCCACTGCTGTTCTTCCACAAATGCCGACACACGATCAAAGCGCACGCCATAATTCAGTGTCAGTGGGTCAGAAATGTGCCATTCATCTTGTGCGTACAGGCTATAAAGTTGGCCAACTTTGCCGGAATTATCGACGATATATTGCGGTGTGTTGGATGACTGCGCACCATTAGCATCGACAGTAAAAACACCGACGGTATTATTGCTTTCAGTTGATTGGCGTGTGTACGCAAAACCAGTTCTGAACGTGTGTTGCGGATTGATTTTGTAGCTGACATCACCTTGTAGACCTGCCGATGAATTTGAGCGCAAAGTGTCAGTAGATACACCGTTATAGACTAAATCACCGACCCGATCTGGTGTGAAATGAAGTTCAGAATATTGTTTAAATCCGGATAATTGAAAATTCAATGGGCCCAGATTTTTTTGGTAAGACAAAACAACAAAGCGATTTAGTTCGCGCTGACTTTCATCAAGTTGTGATGAAGGTAAGGTGCTGATTCCGCTAGTCATGTCACTAACGCCAGCCAACGAGAAAGCTGGTGCTTGTGAGGGATTATTTGGAATCTGAAATTTGCCGTTGTACGTGCCGAACATCATCCCAAGACGGGTGTCGTCATCCAGAAAGTACGACAAATTGCCAAAGGATTTAGCCTGCTGGGTTTTGTCGTGAATAGCGCTTTTTGCAGAGGTTGGATTTTCTATGCCGAGTTCATTCGACAAATAACTGCCAGATAAATAGTAATTGAAAGCACCAACTGTGCCGAAAAATTCTGCACTAGGATTGTAGTAATTATTTCCTCCGACCAGGATGCCTATACGGCCACCGGGTTTAGTTGAGCCTTCCTTGGTTTGAATGTCCACAATACCAGCCGTACGCAAACCAAACTGCGCTGGTAACGCGCCAGTAATGAAATCGGTAGAGTCTATTTGACGAGTATCGATGGATTGACCAAAACCAGTAATGCTTTCAGGTAATTGCACACCGTTGATGCGGTATTGAACGTTTGCGTGATCATCTCGCACATGCAGCCCGCCAGATGCCTTCGAATCCTGTGCGACACCAGGCAAGCGCAACAAGATTTCATTAAACGGTGTCGAATCACCCTGACTCATCATGTCTACCATATGTTTATCGATGGTATAGACCGTTGTTCCCACCTTTGGTGAAAGTTCTATCCGTGCGCTTTTCAGATGTGCCGAGGTGACTTCTACTGTAGATATCGGCTGATCCGTAATGGGATTTGCGCCTGCACTTGCTGATGTGGCTGCGTCGGAATTGGCATCGTCATTTTCTGCTGCAATGCTATAGCTTGAGGTGGCGACAAATAAGCCAGCTAGCAGCAAAGGAAGTGGGCGTAAGCGGAAAGAGGCGCGAAGAACTTGCGTAGTCATGGTGAACCTTTTATTAATGCGTATTTTAAAAAATGAAGTAGTAACAAGCGAAACGGCGTCACCGCTTAGGGCGCACGAGATCTTGTTCTTGGGGTGTTACTGGAGATGCTTATTTTAGTTATGAAGTGCAGGGCTTCTGTCTTCTATGCGCTCAGCATTTTCGATGCAGACGCGCAGCCATAAGCGAGTTGATGAGGGGTGCTAAGCGCAAAAACGCCCAGCATTACACATTCAACACATCCTGCAAATCAGGAATTAAGCAGCTTGGATCAAGCGAGGGCGGGTGGGCCGCAACTAGGAGGAAGTAATGACGGTGCAGCAAAATCTGACTGATAAGCATCGCCGGTTTGCAGCGTATATGCAAACAATTGCAGTGTGAGCGGCGCTTGCGCGGTCGGTGTGACGTGGTCAAGTTTATCTGATATCGCACTGCAAAGTGAGCAAGCCTGATCTTCGATGGAGTTCGCATGATGATGCGTGGCTGCCGTCGAAATCAGTAAAGCAAAAGTCAGGGCGGTAATTAAAGCAACGCCTGCCTTCCAGCCGCGCACGACGAAAGACTGCACCAAGGCTATGGGTAAGCTTTGTATGGCATGTCTCTGTCGGTACTGCACAGATGGAAGTTTATTGCTCAACATTAAAATGGATATTTTTCAGGTTCAGGTTTGAAGCAAGTACTCAGCAAGTACTCCGCAAGTACTCATTTATTGCCTCAGGTTTTTTTACTGCACAGCACCATATCATAACAAAGAAAATTGAACTTATCATCCTTACATTGAAAGCGATATGTTGCTGACTCAGATGGCGAGTAGAAGAATTAGTTCCACGAAGATCTCGAATTTTATTAGAAGTTGCAAATAATTCGCAAGATAGAATTTCTTGACTAAGCCGGATTTATCAGGTCTGAGCAATTTTTTAATTGACTGTCTTTATATATGAAATTTCATATATGCAAGTGAATTTATATGATTGGAAAGCATTTGAAGCTTTAGGTAAGATCGGCTTCTGTGATTTTTTGGCGTGGTTATCAGTGATACGGATTGAGCAAGTACAGAAGTTTTATCAAGTGGGTCGTGGTGGTGTCGGTGCGCAAGTGCAGGCCTTACGTGACATTAATTTGCAAATAGAACAAGGAAAAATTTTTGGCATCATCGGACGCTCGGGGGCGGGTAAAAGTACGTTACTTCGAACTCTGAATTTATTGGAAAGACCATCGTCAGGCAAGATTCTGATTGATGGTGCTGATATTACGCAATTCGATGCCGAGCAATTGCACGGCTTGCGCCAGCGTATCGGCATGGTGTTTCAACATTTCAATTTGCTTAGTGCAAAAACCATTGCAGAAAATATTGATTTCCCGCTCAAGTTAGCAGGTTCTTACAGCAAAGAACAACGTCGTCAGCGCGTGGATGAATTATTGGATTTGGTCGGTTTAGCCGATCAACGCGATAAATATCCGGCGCAACTCTCGGGTGGTCAAAAGCAGCGTGTTGGTATTGCCCGTGCATTGGCGAATTATCCAACCTTGTTGTTGTGTGATGAAGCGACTTCGGCGCTCGATCCAGAAACCACGCAATCCATTTTGCGTTTGCTGTCAGACATTAATCAGAAGTTGGGTCTGACGATAGTTTTGATTACCCACGAAATGCAGGTCATTCGTACGATCTGTGATCAGGTTGCGGTGATTGATGCAGGTGAAATTGTCGAAACAGGTGATGTCGCTGACGTTTTTCTGCATCCAAAGCACACCGTGACGCAAAGTATGGTGGCAGAAAATCTCGCACTCGATCTCGATGTATTACAAATTCGCAAGGAACGAGAAAACGGATTATTGATCCGACTGACTTACGTCGGTGCTGCTGCCCATGAGCCTATTTTGAGTCGCATCGCAGCGCAAACCCAAGTACAAATGGTGATTTTGCAAGGAACTATTTCCCGCATCAAGAATACGCCATATGGGCAATTGCTAGTCGAGTTGATTGGTTCATCGGATGAGATCAATACGGTATTGGTTTCTTTGCGTGCGGCGGATGTGCGAGCGGATGTGTTGGGTTTGAGTGGGAGTAAGTACTAATGGATTTTTCGAATATTGATTGCGAAGATATTGCCCAGGCAACGCTCGATACGCTGACCATGACAGGTTGTTCGTTGTTTTTTACGGTGTTGCTGGGCTTACCTTTGGGCGTTTTGTTGTTCGTTACCGGCAAAAAACAGTTGTTGGAGCAACGCGGCATTTATGCCTTGTTATCGGTCTTAGTAAATGTATTGCGTTCGGTGCCATTTATTATTTTATTGATCGTTTTAATTCCGTTTACTTTGTTTTTGGTCGGCACGTCTTTGGGGGTAGCAGGAACGATTCCACCTTTAGTGATTGGTACCACGCCATTTTTTGCGCGTTTAGTCGAAAACGTGTTGCGTGATGTGGATCGCGGCATTATCGAGGCGTGCCAGGCGATGGGAGCAAAGACTCATCAGATCATCATTCACGCACTCTTGCCGGAAGCTTTGCCAGGTTTAATTGCTGCAGCAACGGTGACGACGATTGCCTTGGTTTCGTATGCGGCAATGTCTGGTGTGATTGGTGGTGGTGGTCTTGGTGATCTGGCCTTACGTTTTGGCTATCAACGATTCCAGACCGACGTAATGATCGTGACGGTCGCGATTTTGATTTTGTTAGTACAGGTATTGCAGTTCTCTGGCGACAAACTCGTCGCAAGATTTACCCGTAAGTAGTTTGTTTTTCTTTTTTACTTTTTTACTCTTAATAAAAATAAGGATAGGTAATATGAAGCTCTCATTTCAACAAAAAATTAAACATAGTGTGCGTACTGCAGTCGCTGCAAGCTTAACTGTTGCCAGCGTTTTTGCTACTGGCATGGCGCATGCCGCTGATGTGTTGACGATCGCTGCCAGCCCGGTTCCTCACGCAGAAATCCTGGAATTCATTAAGCCTCAATTGGCAAAAGAAGGCGTGGATCTGAAAGTCAAAGTATTTACTGACTATATCCAGCCAGCAGTACAAGTGAATGAAAAGCACTTAGACGGTAATTTCTTTTTGCATCAACCGTATTTGAATGAATTTAAGAAAAGTCACTCAAATGATATCGAAGTGCCTGTTGCTAAAGTTCATGTAGAGCCGTTCGCTGCCTACTCAACAAAATATAAAAAAGTCGCTGATATCCCTAACGGTGCAACAGTGGCGATTCCTAACGATCCATCCAATTCTGGCCGTGCCTTATTGTTACTGGCAAAGCAGGGTTTGTTGACGCTGAAAGATCCAAGCAATATTTCCGCGACCAAGAAAGACATCATCGCCAATCCTAAAAATTTGAAATTTAAGGAGCTGGAAGCTGCAACGCTACCGCGCGTTTTGAATCAGGTTGATCTGGCGTTGATCAATACCAACTACGCGATTGAAGCGAAGCTGAATCCAGTCAAAGATTCTTTGTTCATCGAAGATGCCAATTCACCTTACGCGAATTTATTGGTAGCGCGTGACGATAACAAAAATAGCCCAGCTTTCAAAAAACTGATCGCCGCTTTGCAGTCGCCAGAAGTGAAGAAATTCATCGAAGAAAAATACAAAGGCGCTGTGGTTCCAGCGTTTTAATTTAGTATCAAAAATGGCGTGGCTGAGCTATGTCATTTAGTAGAAATTGTCTCAAGGTGACAAGTTTATACCTCACTTATTTTTGTATGAAAGTAAGTGAGGTTTTTTTACGTTTAATCTCAAGCCTGGCGTTGTAAAACGAGGTGGGTTGCATCCGCCCTACGGAGATTTTAGGGCGAAAAAAAACGCCGCGAATGATGCGGCGTTTTTGTATGCATCTCAATCGAGATGCAATATCTTAGTTACGTACAACGCGTTTGTATTCGTTAGTACGTGTATCGATTTCGATCACGTCGTCCTGGCTCACGAACAGTGGCACTTGAACGATATGGCAATGTGCTTCGATTGCGTTTTCGATTTTTGCTTCTTTCAATACGTTACCGGAAGTGTTGCCTTTAACTGCTGGCTCAGAGTACACAACTTGACGAGCGATCGTTGTTGGCAATTCTACGGAGATAGCTTTACCGTCATAGAATACGGCTTCGCATTCCATGCCATCTTTCAGGTAGTGCAATGCATCACCCAGGTTTTCTTCTTCGATTTCGTACTGGTTGTAATCTGCGTCCATGAATACGAACAATGGGTCAGCGAAGTAAGAGTAGGTCACTGGTTTTTTGTCCAGAACAACAACGTCAAACTTGTCATCGCCACGGAAAACGGATTCTTGTGGGCTGTTAGTCAAAAGATTTTTCATCTTCCACTTGTAGGTGAAGCCCGTGCGGCTTGAACCATTGACGTCAGAGCGCAAAACGATCATAGGCTTGCTATCGACCATAATGATGTTGCCAACACGAATTTCTTTTGCAGGTTTCATAGTAAATATACGTAAAAAGGTGATTGCATAAAAATCATCTGTTGCCTACTGGTAAAAGCCCTGCAAGCCCACGTCCGATTGAATTTGAAAATACGGTAAAAATTAACCGCATATTTTACCCCATTTTTTGCCAGTAATTAAGCAAGTGTCGTAGCAAACTGCAGTAAATTAGTGCTGAAATTGCCATTTTTGAGCATTTCTTGCTCCCATTCGGTGCTCAAAAGTGTAATTTGGGGTAGTTCAGTGAGCAAAGTTTGCCACACATCTGCCCAGTTACCTTGAGGGTCGCTTGCGGTATTCCATGCCAGAGATAGATTATCCAAGGCATCGGTTTTGGCTGTATAGCGATTTAGAAATGCCTTCAGTTTGACGTGGTGGAGGTTTTCATCCTGAGGATAAATATGCCAGACAAAGGGCTTGTTCGCCCATTGTGCCCGCACAAATGAGTCTTCACCACGGACAAAATTCAGGTCACACGCCCATAGCAGGCGATCGTAATCCGATTGCGGTATAAATGGTAGTACACGCACCGTTAATGCGCCTTGTGTCGCATGCGACCCAGCAACGGCGGTTTGCCCGAGGAAATGGGTGATTGCATCACTCGCTACACCTTCTGGAACCAGGCAAGTGATAGCGACCGGGCTGTTTTTCCAGGCCTCAAATAAATCATTCACTGGCGCATGCGGGTAGCAAAACAAAGAGACTTTGAGTGTTTCTTGTTCGGCTGCAGTGACCCCAAGTCGCGACAAAAACTGCACGATAGCTTGGGAATTAGATTGAAATTGCTGGCGCTGTTCGCTTAATTGGGCTTCTTTGATCAAGCCACCAGTTTTATCGGTGAAGCCCGGGAAAAAGAAATACTTGATCAATGAATACTGCGGATGCGGCGATGGCAAGCGATGGCAGCCTTCTACCCATTCTTCAGCGCTTAAACCTTCGAGGTTAAACCAGAGCGGGCGCGGCGTGCATTGCGCCATCGTTGCAATATAGGCAGGTGGAACATCGCAGCCAAAAAATTCAATGACGATATTGGCAATATCATTCAACGTAAAAACACCATTCTGATCACGCCAATGTGTAACCTTGATGCCAGCGACATCTTGCTCGGCTTGATCTGTGTGTACCTCTGGGCAAATACGTTTAAAGCTGATTAAATCATCGACCCATAAATTCACGGCGATTCCATGCTCGTGCGCAAGTTGTCTTGCCAAACGCCAGCAGATACCAATGTCACCATAGTTATCAACGACCTTACAAAATAAGGCGAGCGTTGTTTGAGCATCTTTGTTGTTACTGACTTCGAGCATGGTAATTTGAACCCTGAACCAAAAAATGTCGATATTTTAGAGTGAGATCGCGCTCACGCGAAATTGTTTTTCCATTCGCGTAAGGCATAAAAGTTTGTTGCGTCATCAGCCGACGTATCAATTTTTTGATGTCTGAGCAGGCCAGCAATCACGCTTGGTTCCCGGATGCGCAAAAATGGATTGGTCTGTTTTTCTAATCCAATCTGCGTCGGTACAGTAGGCTGCCCCCGATCGCGTTTTGCTTGCTCGACGGCGATACGTTGTGCAAGTTGTTGGTTGTCGGGTTCAACGGTCGCAGCAAAACGCAAGTTTCCCATTGTGTACTCATGGGCGCAATAGACAGCAGTGTCATCCGGCAGGCGCGCCAGTTTATCGAGGGAAGATAGCATTTGTGCTGGCGTGCCTTCAAATATTCGTCCGCAACCTCCAGCGAACAGGGTGTCGCCACAAAACAGCCAGTGTTCTTGCAATGAAAAATACGCGATATGACCTAAAGTGTGACCCGGAACGTCGATGACTGATAAATCAATACCTGGTTCTGGTAGATGAACCGTATCGCCTTCATGTAAGGGATGCGTAACTGACGAAATGCTATCATTTGCCGGGCCATACACTGGAATCGTAAGATGTGCTCCATTGGACGCTAGCAACTCCTTAACACCGCCAATATGATCAGCATGGTGGTGCGTGAGTAAAATCGCCGATAATATGAGCTTATGTTGTGCCAGTGCATGTAATATGGGCGTTGCGTCACCTGGATCGACGACAATGGCGTGTTTGCCATTGTGTATGATCCACAAATAATTGTCCTGAAATGCAGGCACCGTCAACATCGTCAGAGAATTGTTCATAGACACATGGATTCATTGGAAAAGGACATTATAGACCTCGACGCCTGGTTGCAGTTACCGGCCGGGCGCTATGTGCTCGAATGGGAGCAAGCCTTACTGGCTAAATTGACCGTGGACATCTTTGGCTATAACGCTGTGCAAATTGGCATGCCACAGATAGATGGTTTAGCTGCAAGTCGTATGCCGAATCGGTGGTTGACGAACTCTGTTTTGCGGGAACCTAATATTGTCGAGGGTGAAACAGAACAACGACCCATAGTCTTGCTGCATGACTTCTCAGAGCTACCTTTCGACTCCCAAAGTATAGACCTGATTGTATTGCCACACGTGTTGGAGTTCACCAACGAGCCGCACCAGCTTTTACGTGAAGTTGAACGCGTATTAATCCCCGAAGGCCGCCTGATTATTAGCGGTTTTAATCAGGCGAGCTTGTGGGGCGCAAGGCAGTTTGTCGGACGTTTGAATAAGAATTATTTTTTGCCGCAGCAAGGCGAATTTATCAGCTTTACGCGGATGAAAGACTGGTTGAAATTATTAAATATGGAAGTAGGTGGGCATGAGTTTGGTTGTTATGTGCCACCATGTCGTTCTGAGAATTGGTTGCAGCGCTTTCATTTCATGGAAAACGCTGGTCAAAAATGGTGGCCGTATCTGGGGGCAGTGTACATGGTGCAAGCGGTCAAGCGCGTACGCGGTATGCACCTGATCGGTCCCGCCTGGAAGCAAAAACGCATGGCACGTGGAAATGCGGTTGCCGTCGTTAACAAAGCAAAAAAATAAACCATGGATAAAATTGAAATTTATACGGACGGCGCATGCAAAGGTAACCCCGGCGTTGGTGGTTGGGGGGCGCTACTTGTTGCTGGTGACAAAGAAAAAGAAATGTGTGGCGGTGAAAAAGACACCACCAACAATCGCATGGAATTGATGGCCGTGATTCAAGCGTTGGGTGCCTTAAAGCGTCCATGTCATATCACTTTGCATACCGATAGCCAATATGTGCTCAAGGGTATTACCGAGTGGATTACTGGCTGGAAAGCAAAGGGCTGGAAAACCGCCTCCAAAGCGCCCGTCAAAAATGTCGACCTATGGCAAGCGCTGGATGCAGCGCAGTCCACCCACAAAATCGACTGGCGCTGGGTGCGTGGCCATACCGGACATCACGGTAATGAACGCGCGGATCAACTTGCTAATCGTGGTGTGGAAAAAGTGTTGGCGGGTGAGGCGTAAAGAGCTGGATTTAGCTTTCCTGCAATATAATTCGATGACTTACAGGACCAGATTGGATGAGTTGCTTCATAAATAAAAAGCGGAGTATAACTTTTTCTGAGGTGAATCAGCAGCGTCGCCTGACCTTACTGGCAATGGCGAGCGCTCTTGTTTCACCCGCGCTGGCGGCAAGTGATCCCGAATTGCCGCTATTGATCTGGCAGTTGACGGATCAATTTAACCATCCTTTGCCAACTAAACCGACAATACAAAGGTTGGTCGATTATCTGGGTACAAAAGCGGGGCTGCGCTTTCATTTGCAAGCTTATCCTTGGAATCGCGCTTTGAAATTAGCCAATGAAGGCGTCGCCCCGATTTGGGGCTTGTCGCAAACGCCAGAGAGATTGCAGCGCTTCGTTTTTTCGCATCCCATTTACGAAACTAATGTGTGGATGCTCGTCAATAAAACTCAAACAATGCCATTCACATCACTTGCATCGCTTGCCGGGAAGCGCGTCAGCACCTTCCGCGGCGTATCTTACGGCACCGAATTTGAAGCGGCAAAAAATAATTTATTTACCGTTGAAGAAGATAGCGATAACCTCAATGCAAGATTGGCGAAACTGATCGCCGGGCGTTGTGATGTCATGCTGCACGCGAACCATGCCAGAACCGCAGAGCAGGTTGTTGCTGAGTTAAGTGATTATGGCTATGACGCAAATCAACTGCGCGTAATGGAAAACCCTCTGTTGTCTGAACCCGCTTATATCGCGATTCTCAAAGAAAAAGTCGGTAGTTTCGCTATGGATGAACTCAATCGCGTCATTGATGCCGGGCGACGAAACGGGGATGTGGAGCGATTGTTGCGGGATTGACTTTCCTCGGCGTGGGGTGAGTTGTGCTTTTTGCGGATGGGATTTATTCTCTCGAATGTCTTAGCCAATTCGCATAAATAGCGTTTGCATTTGCTACCGCAGTTTTACTTTCTTCAATGGATAATTGATTTTTGAGTTCACTTAATAATGCGTCACCATACAGGCTTGTTATGCCAATGTGATCATTGATTTGTCGCATCGCACTGGCATAAGTGAACGCTAGCAGAGGATTTTTTTCCGCGACGCCGGTACTCTCGGTATATTCCCTCTCTAAAACGGACAGACTTGAGTAATCTCCGTCATTTGCACGGTTTGCAAGTTGTTCAATTGCTTGCTTTTTCCACTCAAGCACCAATGGATCGTTGGGTCTGGTTTTTAAGGCGGAATTGTCACCAAAAGGACCTGCCTGAAAATAGCTAACGTCGGCCGCGTCAACTTTGTTCTTTGCCGCAAACGTTAAATAGTCGAGACGTGAGGTTCTCATACGTTCGGTTAATCCACGACATAGTTTTTCTTTTTGGTCTATTTCGTCGTCAGTCATTTCCCGTACATGAGGAAAACCAAAGTATGGAACGAATCCGAATTTTTGAAATGTAATACATCCGTCAATGAGTAAAAATGCCGCATACGCATCTTTGGGATCATGAGTTGCAATTAAACGGTCAACTTGATCAGATAAGGAGACAAGCACTAGTCGTGAAGTGGATGTTGTTGATGCAGCATGGGTTTTGTCAAACGGAGAGTGCTTCCACGTTTCAGGCGATTGAGGCTGATGCTGAGATTCAAAATTGCTTGTCGAATTTTTGGTAACAAAAAGAAATGTAGCAGAGCCAGCAATCAATGCAAAAAAGAACAAAAGAGCTGCTTTTGATTGCGCTTTATTCATGGATGATTTGTATTGTGTTGACGATTGTCAGACTTCCGAGCATTGCAATTAGCGTGACGTGAATGCAAGGCAATATGAAAGGGATTGGAAATATGATTATATCAATTTTATTGCTGTAACTGATTATTAAAATATTTATGCCTGCAGAGGGTTTAAGAGCTAACTGCTACCGCATCCTCCGCCACAGCTGGAGCCGCAACTCGATCCGCAGCTAGAACCGCCGCAGTCGCCCGAATGTCCTGGGCTACAGTCGCTGCTTGATCCGCTGTCGATAGAAAAACTACCACAGCTTGAGCCATCACTCGAGGAATGATTCGTTTTTGATGCTGCTCGATTTCTGTTACTCGCCAGGCTTGGTTGAAGAAGTTGTTCGAAAGTGTACTGATTGATTAGTCCGAGGGCGAGTAATTGTGCTGGTTGAAAACTGTGAGGGAAATGCATGCTGCCGGATGCTTTTCCTTTGGAGGTCATGGGCTGAAATCCTAGCCTGTCTGCGATGTGTTGATATGCGTATCCATACGGCATTTTCAGGCGTAGATCTAAGGTGAATAAAGACGGAACTTCGGAACTTACTTCCGATATACCATCTAACCTTCTGGCGGTCACCAGACAAACGGCAAGTGCATTTTCTATCGAGCCCGGCATATCCGAATGTTCTATATGTGGAATGGTGCGGCCAAAATGTTCCATACAAAATTTATCGAGGGAAATGGATGAGAATTTATTCCAGGCATGCCATACAGAGTCGGCTGCCTTCGATGGCAGGGCGCAAGCTTGTTGGCTGCACGTAACGCAGTCGAAAAATTTCATGAGTCCTTCGCTCGCCTGGGCGAAAAAAAAGGCATTCTGTGGAATGCCCGGAAATTCGAATTGCGCTGTTTTTTGCCAGTACATAAAAAGCGATGGCGGCATTGCTAGCAAGAGTGAGCGATAACGAGACTGGCGTATAAACCACGTCGCACGATATTGCGCCAGTTGGTCATTTAGATTTTCTATTAACATTTGATCTCCTTTTTTGTTGTTTTTGTAAAGTCATGGTAGGATAAATTAATGACTTTTCAATGACTTCTGTATCAGGAAAACTACGTATTCTTTTTTCACTGAGTTGCGGCTTATGATTGCAGTTCCATTTCCAAACGCTGTAAAAACTGATGCACGTGATACGCATCCACCAGGCCATGATGGGCAAATGTGCCGACTGGCATCAGCATTTTTCCATGTTTTTGTTCAAATTTTCCCACTGAAATTTTCGGCACACTGTCACGGCCATCGAGTTGGCGTGCATGTGTGATGCCAGTGAATTTAATCCATGGCATCGCAGAGAAATGGATCACATCATCACGTGCGCATTCGTCATTGAAACATAGCCCGACGCTGCCCCTTACTTTTTGCATTGCCAATTGTGCCTCAGCCGCAAATTGTGAAAAATCTGCTTGGAAGTAAATCGGGCAAAAACCAAATGTATGGTCGGCACGACTAATCGTGGCATTGACGTGGATAGTGTCATACACGACCACTTGTTGATCTTCAATCCGATAACGCATGGCTTCGGTGTGATTGATGGCGATCAGGGTTTTGTGCAGGTAATACAGAAAAAATGATTGCTGCTCTTGTTTGCAGAGTGCATACGCCTTACTGCAATCTACATCGGCAATGATGCCGTGAAATGGCTCATCCAATTGCGAAAAAAATTGGTAATGTTCGCGGCGATTCCAGGTGCTAAGGTCGAGAATTTTTTTCATATTCGGTGGTCAGTGCGGCTGAGGGCAATGCGATGGCCATTACCAAAAAAATAGGGATAGTCAGACTATCCCTATTTTGTCATGCTTAGCAAATTTTTTCTTGCGCTAACTCAGTACGAGCGTAGCGATGCCTTAGCGCAAGGGTTTACTTAATGATTAACGCATTGCTGCAATCATTTGCTCTAACTTGACGGTATCAGCACAGAATGCACGTATGCCTTCAGACAGCTTTTCCGTTGCCATGGCATCTTCATTGAGCTGGAAGCGGAAAGCCTTTTCGTTCATGTCGATTTTGCTGACATCCGATGCTTGAGCCAGTTCTGTGCTCAGTTTTTGGGTTACGGTGCTGCTGGAGTCAGCCAATTTTTGCAATAAATCCGGGCTAATGGTCAATAAGTCGCAGCCTGCTAATTCCAGAATTTGTGAAGTATTGCGGAAGCTTGCACCCATGACTTCGGTTTTGTAACCAAACTTGCGGTAGTAGGAATAAATACGTTTAACCGACAGCACGCCCGGGTCATCGGCGCCGAAAATTTCCTGACCGGTTTTTGCTTTATACCAGTCGTAAATGCGACCAACGAACGGTGAAATTAATTGCGCGCCTGCTTCTGCGCATGCAACTGCTTGTGCGAGGCAGAACAGCAAAGTCATGTTGCAACGGATGCCTTCTTTTTCCAGAACTTCTGCAGCGCGGATACCTTCCCAAGTAGAGGCGATCTTGATCAGAATCCGTTCACGTGAAATGCCAGCAGCTTCGTACATGGCGATCAGTTGACGGCCTTTGGCGACAGTTGCTTCAGTGTCAAAAGACAAGCGTGCATCTGTTTCTGTAGAAACGCGGCCCGGGATTTCTTTTAAAATTTCTAAGCCAAAAGCGATCAGCAGATGGTCGATGGTTTCGTCGATCGATTTACCTTTGGTGTCGGTAACTGCTTTTTCCAGCAAATGCTTGTATTCTGGTTTTTGTACCGCTTTTAAAATCAGTGAAGGATTGGTGGTCGCGTCACGCGGAGTGTAGGCCTTGATTGCCTGGAAGTCACCAGTGTCGGCAACGACAGTCGTGTATTGCTTGAGTTGTTCTAATTGATTCATAGTAGGGACAATATCAAAAACATCAGGGGTTGACTTCAACGATAGGTGATCCTGTAACGATATCACCAATCACGGCAGCTTCATAGAAGCCACCCTCACGGAAAATAGCTAAAACTTGTTCTACAGCGCCAGCATCGCACGAGACCAATAGGCCGCCCGAGGTTTGCGGGTCAGTTAATAAGGCTTGCTGTGCCGGGGTGATGTCGGCGTGTAATTTGACGTCGGCACCATAGGCCGCCCAGTTTCTGGCGGAGGCGCCGGTGATAAAGCCATCAGTTGCTAATTGTTCGACTTTATCCAGAAGCGGAATGTGTTGCATCGTCAGATTCGCTTGTACTTTGGCACCGCGACAGACTTCTAATAAATGGCCCAACAGGCCAAAGCCAGTGACATCCGTCATCGCGTTGACGCCAGCAAGTTGCGACAGATGTTGTCCAGGGCGATTTAATTTGGTGGTGCTGGCGATCATGCTTGCATAGCCAGTCTCGTCCAGTGCTTGCTTTTTGAGTGCGGCGGAAAGGATTCCTACGCCCAGGGGTTTGCCCAGGATTAACTTATCGCCAGGTTTGGCGTCGGCATTGCGTTTGACTTTAGATGGATGAATTAAACCCATCACGACCAGACCGTAAATGGGTTCAACTGAATCGATTGTATGGCCGCCAGCAATAGGAATGCCTGCTTCGGCGCAGATGGATTCGCCACCCTGAATGATTTTGCCGATCACATCCAAAGGCAGCTTGTTGATCGGCATACCGACCAGAGCTAATGCCATGATAGGTGTGCCGCCCATCGCGTACACGTCAGAAATTGCGTTGGTGGCAGCGATACGCCCAAAATCAAATGGATCATCGACGATAGGCATGAAAAAATCAGTGGTCGCGATCAGTGCCTGCTCATCATTGAGTTTGTAGACGGCGGCGTCATCGGAGGTTTCTATGCCGACCATGAGCGCGGGCGGGACGGGAAAACCAGTCGACTTTTTGAGAATTTCAGACAAAACGCCTGGTGCAATTTTGCAGCCGCAGCCACCACCGTGGGAAAAAGAGGTTAAACGTACTGGTAACTCGGTATTCGTTGTCATGGCTTTTTCTATTGTGGCGTTCATCAAACATCTGATTATACGCCCGACATTGACGGGTTAGCGGTAACACAATAAAACTTATGGCAAAGAGCCATTGAGCTTGTTAGGTATGATTAGGCCTGATTAGGTCTGATTTTTATCATTTCTCTAAGTATAAAAAAAGCGACCACCGGAGTGATCGCTTTTTGATGATATGGCTTATCTGATAATGACTATGTTGCCCTTATCAGTCTGGCGTATCAGGTATCAATAGTCGCCGAATGAACGACGTGTGCTGCCTTCGTTGGAGCGATTGCCCTTGTAGCCGCCGCTGCCTTCTTTGCGTGGACCTGAGCCAGTGCCGTTACCGGAACCTGCTGGTTTGCTGAAAGAGCGTTGCGCTGGCTTGTTGGCGCCAAAGTTGTTGCCAGTTTTGCGGCTGTCGCCTGGTTTCCAACCAGTTGGCTTACGCGCTGTGGAGGAGCGTGATGGTGCTGCTGTTTTCTTTGGTTCAAAACCTTCGATGACATCGACAGGAATCAATTGCTTTGTGAAACGTTCGATACGCTTGACGTGCATGCTTTCTGCGTGGTTCACCAAAGAAACTGCCAGACCTTTGCGACCAGCACGACCAGTACGACCGATACGGTGTACGTAATCTTCCGGGAACTTAGGCAAATCGTAGTTGAAAACGTGTGTGATGCCTGGTACGTCGATACCACGGGCAGCAACGTCAGTTGCAACCAAAACACGGATCTGACCACGACGCAAGCCGTCTAATGTGCGGTTACGAGCGCCTTGATGCATGTCGCCATGCAAAGCAGCAGCAGCGAAACCAGCGATGTTCAGACGATCTGCGATCGTATCTGCATCACGCTTAGTTGCAGTAAATACCACAGCCTGATCAACAGAAACGTCACGCAACAGGTGGTCGAGGATACGATTTTTATGCGACAAATCATCCACGAAGTGAACTTTTTGCTGAATGTTTTCATGCTTACTTGCAGAACCGGCGATCTGAACGATCAATGGTTCAGTCGTGATGCGTTTTGCCATGTTACCAACAACGCCATCCAATGTTGCAGAGAACAACATGGTTTGACGTGTAGGCGGTGTTGCTGCAACGATTTTTTCGATGTCGTCGATGAAACCCATATCCAACATACGGTCAGCTTCGTCCAGAACCAACATTTGCAGTTCGGAGAAGTCAATCTTGCCAGATTCCATGTGGTCGATCAGACGACCAGGTGTTGCCACCAGAATTTCTGGATTACGGGACAATAATTGCATTTGTTTTGGGTAAGGCATACCACCCAAAATCGATACGGCCTTGATGCGGCGGGAATAAGCACTGTATTTGTCAGTTGCTGTTGTTACTTGCAAAGCCAGTTCACGTGTTGGTGTAAGTACCAACATTTTTGGTTTTGCAGCAACGAAACGTGGACGATCACCACGGGAACGTGCCGATTGACGTTCCTGGTTAGGTGTTTTGCTGTTGTCATAGCTGACAACTTCAGCGGAAATTAATTTATGCAAAGCTGGCAGCATGAATGCTGCTGTTTTACCGGAACCAGTTTGGGAGGAGACCATCAGGTCACGACCTTCAATCGCAGCAGGAATAGCTTGTTCTTGTACCGATGTTGGCTTGGTGTAGCCAGAGTCAGTTAATGCGCGGATCAGGTTAACGTGGAGGCCTAGTGCTTCAAAACTCATGGAATTCTTTCGTAAAAATTTAGCGCGATGCAAACGTAACGCGCGCAAAAATGCAGCGCCAACCAAACGAAATGAACACAGAAAATCCAACTACGGACGACAATGAGATTTCGGCACAAAAGCTTTGCGCCGGGATGATGTCTTTGGTGAAACTAGACATGCTGGGCGGGAGGGCTTTTACATGCTCTATCCAGATGGATGAGCATAGGCTTGCGATGCTACAGTTCTTTTGCTGCGATTTATTGCGGTGCAAAAACAGAATGATACATGATTTTGAAGAATATCGCAGAAGTTTTTGCGCCTAACATGTTGATTATGCTGGTTACACTAGCTTTTTGGCTTGCATACTCCTTGCCAGTCCAGTTCCGCATAACCATTCGCGCGGAAGCGGAAACGCTGATCTAACCAACCCTGGGCGAATAAGGCCAGTACCTGGTCGTAATAGAGATCGGGCTTGATAGGTAATGCTTGCAGACGCAATTGCTGTTGTTGCAATGTTTTGGTATTTTTGCTGGCATGCAAAAAAGGCAGTAAGGCAGCAGAAAAACCGCTACTTCCTACGCTTTTAACGTCGCCAGTCTGGATATCAACAAATTCTGGCGGGTAGCCTTTGCTCTCGGTTAAGTTCGCCATGGGTTGCAGGGTTTTAAGCAAAATAGGCCGATCGCTATCTTTATCGGCCATCATGCCAGCCCACAAATAAACACGGATCGCATTGTAGCCACCGTAACCTTTTTCTGCGCCCTGGCTATCCACCGTAAAACCTTGTTCTGGATTGAACAGTATCCAGTCGGCACTATATCCCTTGGGCGAAGCGCCCAGAATAATTTTGAGTGACGAGGAAATTAATTTTTTCCAGCGCGGATCTTTGTCGCTGTGCTCAAACCAACGCAGTAGTTGCAGTGGGGTATAGCTGGGATTGAGCTTCCACTGATTATTCGCTAATGCAAAACCCTTGGGAGCGGGTAGGAGCGTTAGCCCAAGTTGAGGCAGTTCTGCGGTTTCTTCACTGAGTATGCGCTGCGCAAGCAGTGTTGAAAGGGCCGTGTACCGTTTATCTTTCCAGACTTCACCCGCAATCCCGAGTGCATAGGCGATCCACAAATCGGCGTCAGATGCTGAGTTATTGTCGACCACACCCCAAGTATTGTCTGGCCTTTGTCCCCATTGCCACGCTGGTAAATGGGCCGTCAGGTCGCCACTGGCAAGATTATTTTCGGTCCATGTCAGGAGTGATTGGAAGCTAGCCTTGTCGTTAGCCGCAAGGGCAAAAAACATCGCGTAAGCCTGGCCTTCAGACACTGTGGGTTTGATGCTACCGCTATGATCAACTACACGACCATCGGCGGTGATAAAAGTACGTTTGAATTGCTCCCATTCTGGCCATGTGCCTGAGCAAGTGGCGCTGGCTATTACTGATTGTGAAGTGAAAAGGCTGACGAGTCCGGCAGAGACGGCAATGAGCGCTTTTTTCCATTGCTGGCGCAATGAGTGTCGTAAAAAGTACTTTGGTGGTTTCATAGTTTCGTTGAGTAAAGCAAGTGAGCCTGATACGATGCCTGACATATCAAATACCGATAAACTACAAGTGTTTTTGCTGTCGTCCGACAGTGTAATCTATGGAGGCAAATTTGAGATTCAAAAATCTGATCGTCGGTTCATTGTTTGCATCATTCTCCGCGCTTACTGGCGTGGTGCAGGCTGAAACCCTCTCTGTTGCTGTGGCAGCCAATGTGCAATATGCGTTTGAAGATTTAAAAACTGCGTTTAAGCAAGAAACCGGTAATGATCTGGTTGGTACATTTAATTCATCCGGCAAATTTGTCGCTCAGATTAGTAATGGCGCCCCATTTGATGTGTTTTTATCGGCGGACATGGAGTTCCCAGAAAAATTATACAAAGATGGGTTCGCCACTGCCACACCAAAAGTCTATGCCTATGGCGCTCTGGTATTGTGGACGACAAAAAATATCGATCTGACACAGTGGCAATTGGCGCTGACCAGCAATCAGGTTGCACATATCGCAGTGGCCAATCCTAAGGCTGCACCTTATGGACGCGAAACGATGAAAGTATTAAGTGCCTTGAAGCTGGATCAGGGTCTGCAACCTAAACTGGTGTTTGGTGAAAGTATTTCACAAACCAATCAGTACATCCATTCCGGCGTGGTGGACGTGGGCTTCACTGCAAAATCTGTTGTGCTTTCTCCGGAAATGCAGGGGCAAGGTAAATGGGTCGATGTGCCCAAGTCAACTTACCAGCCGATTGCACAAGGTGCAGTCATCTTAAATTACGGTAAAGAGCATCACGCTAAAACAGCACAGCAGTTTTACGATTTCTTGTATTCCGCCAAAGCGCGCGCGATTTTTGAACGTTTTGGTTATTTGCTGCCATGAATCAATTGACAGGGTTGATCGCAGGGGTTGAAGCACATGGCAGTGTGGCGCTGGTGGATGTGAGCATAGAAGGTG
Organism: Cognatundibacterium jejuense; assembly: GCF_014284255.1. Lineage (GTDB taxonomy): Bacteria > Pseudomonadota > Gammaproteobacteria > Burkholderiales > Burkholderiaceae_D > Undibacterium > Undibacterium jejuense. The sequence continues at coordinate 13,302 of NZ_JACOFV010000022.1, read as the reverse complement.
GTTTGCGCTTATCAGCAACTTTGCTGGGACATCCAGATCAGCTCGCAACATGGCGCCTGACTCAGTCAGTCAAGGTCTTGTTTAAAGAAACGGAAGTCGCATTGGCTAAAAATTTGCAAGGCCAGATTAGTTTGCGCAATCGTATACCGGGCGTGATTCTGGCGATAGAAAAAGGCCAGATTTTGACGCGCGTCGTCATTGCCGTTCACGGTCTCAAGGATGTCACCATCAGTTCCGTCATTACTACACGTTCTGCGACGCATTTAAATTTGGCGAACGGCGATACAGTTGAAGCGTTAGTGAAATCGAACGAAATGACGATACAGGCTCTATCTGATACGGAAATTTCATCATGATGGATCTTGATTGGCAACCACTGTGGCTGACATTTAAATTAGCGAGCTGGACGACTTGTTTGCTGATTCTTTGCGGCATCCCACTTGCCTACAAAATTGCCTACACACAAAGTCGTTTTAAACCTGTACTGGAAACCTTGGTCAGCATGCCTTTGGTGTTGCCGCCGTCTGTATTGGGATTTTATTTGTTGTTGGCGTTTAGTCCGCAGCAAGCGTTTGGTCATTGGCTTGAGCACTATCTGCACGTTAAGCTGGTATTTAGTTTTCCAGGATTAGTTATCGGTTCGATGATTTTCAGTTTGCCATTTATGGTGCACCCTATTCAGGCAGGGTTGCAAAATTTACCGCCAAATTTGCTCGAGGCATCACGTACTCTTGGCAAGTCCAATTGGTATAGTTTGCGGCATATTTTGCTGCCAAATATTAAACCTGCGATCTTGACCGGCATCGTTTTAAGTTTTGCCCACACGATAGGTGAATTTGGCGTGGTATTGATGATAGGTGGGAATATTCCTGGCGTTAGCAAAGTGGCGTCGATTGCGATTTATGACGAAGTTGAAAGCCTCAATTATCCGGCGGCACATTTGTACGCGGCCGTTTTGTTTGTGCTCAGTTTTAGCGTGCTGTTAATCGTGTATTTGATTAATCGTCGTCATGCTCATCTGCTGCGGGCAGGGGCGGTGCGCTTATGATCAGAATTGAATGTCGCAAACATCTCGCTAGTGCTACAGGTGGCTTGCAATTAAACGTGCAGATGCATATTGAGCGCAATGCATTCGTCACGTTGTTTGGTCCTTCAGGTGCGGGTAAAAGCACGCTATTGCGCATGTTGGCTGGTCTTGACCATCCTGATAGCGGTGTTATCGAAGTCGCTGGTGAGGTCTGGTTTGATAGCGATAAGAGGATCGCATTGCCACCGCAACAGCGTTCGCTGGGGTTGGTGTTTCAAGACTATGCTTTATTCCCGAACCTGACAGTCGCTGAGAATGTTGCCTATGCACTGACTAAGTCACAGAAACATCAATTGGCTCGATTATTAGAATTGAGTGGCTTGTCTGTGCTTCAAGATCGCTTACCGGCGAATCTGTCTGGTGGACAAAAGCAGCGTGTAGCGCTGGCGCGTGCATTGGCAAGAGTGTTGAGCGGTGCGATTGATGGTAAATCACCATTGCTCTTACTCGACGAGCCTTTGTCTGCTTTAGATGTGAGCTTGCGCGTGCAGTTGCAGGATGAGTTGCTCGCCTTGCACCGTGAGTTTGGACTGACCACGGTCATGGTCAGTCACGATATTGCTGAGGTGTTTAAATTATCACAGCAGGTGTTTGTGATTGAAGTTGGCGCAGTGATTCGTTCTGGCTCGCCATCCGCCGTATTTTTGCAACAGCAATTGCAAGGTCAATTGCAACTGCAAGCGCAGGTGTTGGCGATACGTAAAGAAGATGTGGTGTTTATTTTATCTCTGTTAGTCGGGCAAAATATTGTGGAAATCATCGCTGCGCAGGATGAAGTAGAGAACTTACGTGTTGGAGATACGATTGCGATTGAAGCGAAGGCGTTTAGCCCTATGATTTTTTCCTGAGACGTAGATATAACTTGGCGCCGGAAATAAAAAAAGCTGCGATCACTCGCAGCTTTTTTACTTTGAAATCTTAAGCCAGAAATTATTGGCTGTACGATTCCGCATTCAAGCCCATCACGTGGGAGAAGCCGCCATCAACATAAGTGATTTCGCCAGTGATACCGTTAGCCAGATTAGACAACAAGAAAGCTGCAGTATTGCCGACATCTTCAATTGTTACGTTACGGCGCAGTGGTGCATGTTCTGCCACGAAACCCAATAATTTACCGAAATCTTTAATGCCGCTGGCAGCCAGGGTCTTGATCGGGCCAGCAGAGATGCCGTTGACGCGAATGCCTTTTTTGCCGAGGTTTTCTGCCAGGTAACGGACCGATGCTTCCAGCGATGCTTTCGCCAGACCCATGGTGTTGTAATGCGGGATAGCGCGGATTGCACCCAGATAAGACAAAGTCAGCAACGCGGAATCTTCACGCAACATTGGCAATGCTGCTTTCGCCATTGCTGGGAAGCTGTAAGCCGAGATGTCGTGAGCGATACGGAATGCTTCACGGGAGAAACCGTCGAGGAACTCACCAGCAATCGCTTCGCGCGGTGCGAAGCCGATAGCGTGCACCAGACCATCCAATTGATCCCAGTGTTGGCCGAGGTCTTTGAATACGGCTTCGATTTGTTCATCGCTGGCGACGTCGCAGTCGAAAACCAGTTTGCTGTCAAATTCTGCAGCGAAATCGGTGATTCGGTCTTTGAAGCGTTCACCAACATAAGTGAATGCAAGTTCAGCGCCTTCGCGTTTGCATGCTTGCGCGATGCCGTAAGCGATAGAACGGTTGGACAGCAAACCAGTGATCAGAATTTTTTTGCCTTGCAGAAATGCCATGTTAACTCCAGGTATTTATCGTAATACTGGTAAGGTTTGCAGGGCAAATTGCCTTGCAAACCTGCGCCAATCCTACGCTGTGGTTTTTGCTTAGTTTTTACCTACCCATCTTTTAAAGACGATGGCAGCGCAATCCAAGCTTTACTCATAGGTCTCGCGCACATCTACTTCACATGCAAGCACGCTAGATTTGCGTAAGACCTAACTAATTTTTCAGGATTCATTTTGCCAGCGACACTTTGCCAGCTAAACCTTATTTCTTTTATTCTCAGAATACTCGACAAACGTTTTAGCTGCTTTGGCCGATTTTGCTGCATTAGCTGCACTAGTACATCTATTTATGTACCCGAATATCGAGAATTTGTTGCGTCCGGACAAGCCGTTTCACGACAATAGGTCGGAATTGTAGTTGTTAAGCGCAAATCGGGCAAATACTAAGTTCATGACTTTGAAACAAAGAGTTTCTATTTAACAAGCTTGGCTAACCAATTTCATGCGCTCAGGCCCATCAGTGTTTTTCATCATAAAAAACGTACGACTGTCCGTTTTTTTATCAAAGGACAAAGCGCATCGATTTTAGTAAAGCCCCCGGTAAAATTGCGCCGCCGGTGTGGCGTTCGCCATACGAGCGATCATCCATGATCGTTTCTGTTTCTTTCGTTAATGCGAGCAGATCTTCGCCTAACATGCGGAATAGGGATTCATCAAAACGCATCACATTCAGCGGTGCCTTGATCTCGCCATTCTCCACCCAGAAGCTGGCAAAGCGCGTCATTCCGGTAATCCGACAATTGGCGCGATCAGAAAAATTCAGATACCAGAGATTGCTAATGTAAATACCAGTGCCAAGTTGCTTCAATGCATCCTTCATGGCTAAGTTGCCAGCCTGCATACGCAAAGACTTGGCTGACTCAGCGCCATCTGCGCCATTGCTTTGTACTCCATATTCTTTTGCACTGCGCGGCGAAATCATGCTGCCAACTAATTTGCCCGCGTCGATCAGCTTAATTTGCTCCGGTTTAATAAAACCTTGCGCCTGAAACACGGGTTCCAGGCCTGCCAGACTATCTTCACTGAGATGCACATCCGGATGCAGGCTGACTTCACCCGCTTGTAAGCGGCGCAGGCAGCTTTGGTGGGTGCGCAGTGACTTTTCTGACAAACCACCCCAGTTCAGCATCATCAATAATTCATTGAGAGCCGTCGGTGTCAGATAGGCGCGATAACTACCAGGGGGAATGCTGATGGCTGGTAACGCCAGTAACGCTAATTGCTGCTTTGCTTCGTCAAATTTTTGTTGAAATTGGCTTTTGTCCCAGCTAAAGCCTGCATAGTTCGATTTGACAGCCTTGTCGCCAGCATGAAACAGGCTCCAGTCGAAATTGACGTTTCTGCTTTCAAACCAATTTTGTTGTCCATAGGAATTAGCAAAGCCGCGGTATTGCGTGCCGGTCGTCAAAATCCCAACCATATCAAGGCCTGTTGAGGCCTCCAGAATATCAGCCACCATTTGCTCCGCATCCGGTAATGACGACGACTGAATGTGGCTGCTATTGTTGACGTCAGATGCGATCAATAAATGGGGGTCTGCAGGCAGATCACCGATTTGTTCACGGAGCATGTTTAACGTCTCGCTCAAGCTGTTGCAATCTTGTTCTATTTCACCAGAGAGATTCAGGCTGCTGCTGACATGCGTTTGTCCTTGCAGCAGTTGCAGGCGCATAACGATTTGCACGACATGACCGGGTTGACGGATGACACTACGATTAAAACGGACGAAATCGGTTTTTTCTGCTGACAACCAGCAAGTAAAACGTTCGGAATCCGAGATATGTTGTCGCAGAGTGTGTGTTAATTGTTGAAAATAGGTTTGCATCACGCTTCGCCTCCAAAAACCTCGACCTGATCGAATAAGCAAGCGGGTGATGCGTGACCAACGCGGATCACCTGTGAAGGTTCACCTTTGCCGCAGAAAGGTGTGCCCATAACGGCGTAGGTCGAAGCATCGCCGACCATTTTTAAAGAGCGCCAGAAGCTTTCTGAGATACCGCGGTAATTGGGGTTTTTGACCAGACCTTTGAGTTCGCCATCCTGAATGAGCTGACCATATTCGCAACCAAATTGAAATTTATTACGTGAGTCATCAATAGACCACGAGACATTCGTATTCATCAGTACGCCATTTTCAACGGACGCAATCATGTCGGTTAAACTGCTGCTACCGGCTTCGATATTCAAATTTGCCATGCGATCGATCGGTGGACGGTTCCAGTCGCATGCACGTGAATTGGCAAGTCCGGCCATGCCTGAGCGCGCCTGTGATAGTGCGCTACCGAGGGGCCGCTGCAAAATGCCATCGCGGATCAGCCAGGTTTTTTCAGCTGGTGTGCCGTCGTCATCCCAACGATAGCTGGCAAATTCTTCAGCTCTTTGTGGATCATGTGTAACGTTCAGTAATGCCGATCCGTATTGAAAATGTCCGAACATATCGGGCGTCACAAAACTGGTACCAGCGAAATTACGCTCGTCGCCTAGGATGCGATCAAGCTCCAGAGGGTGGCCAATCGACTCATGAATCTGCAGCATCATTTGTTCTGGCATCAGTAACAAATCCATGCGTCCGGAAGGGCAGTTTTGGGCGCTTAGCAGATCAATGGCTTGTTGTGCAATGCGTTGGCCGGAACCGTAAAAGCCAGCGTGTTGCAAGACCTCCATGCCACCTTGATGGCAGAAACCATTGTATTGCCCACCCAATGTACGGGTCTGAGTTTCTGAACCCTGATTGGCGGTGACGCTGAGATTCGGAATCAGATAATCAAAATGCTGATGGATATCGGCTCCCGTGCTGCTGATGAACCATTGATCCGTGCTGATGCGTGACATGGAGGCGCTCCAGTCAACGACACGGGGATCGATCTGACAGGCCTGCGATTCTTGCATCAGCAGCGCAATGATTTCTTTGCGGTTCCAGCTTTGCGCGCTGGGGCCATAGTGTTCGCCTCGCGCCGCCGATTGCGGAATCGCACTAAAATCAGTGACTGATTTGCCCGCACTCATTGTTGCCCAGTCATGCGCCCGTTGTATTGCCTGCTTTACGCCGCTACGTGACAAATCGCTCGTTGCCGCATAGCCATAACCACCCTGATGAACCACGGTGAACATCGCACCATGGCTGCGCATGCTGTTGAGTGGCTGCAAGATATTTTGTCGTACGTTTAATTCTTCACTGCGTTCATCAACGATGCGCATAGAGCAGAAGTCGACTGCTGGTATCAATTCTTTGAACAAATTTTTTATGGCATCCAAGTCTTGCTCCGTCTTCTGCTATTACACCCTGATTGTGCTTTCACAAGGTGGTAATGTGTAAAATACAATATTGTCTTGATAGTACTATATTTTTCTCGCGATGAAAGCCTTTACTAATTTTCAAATAAATAGCTGTCTATATTTTTCAGCATGCTGCAAACCGCGCGGGATAGCACCTAGCAAGGTCTTGGTATAAGCTTGTTGTGGGTGATGGTATAAATCATCGGCGTTGGCCAGTTCAACCACTTTGCCTTTGTTCATGACCATCACCTGATCAGCGATGTATTTGACCACTGCCAGATCATGAGAAATAAAAATATACGATAAACTAAATTCTTCTTGCAGATCTTGCAGTAGATTTAAAACTTGCGCTTGTACAGACACATCGAGCGCAGACACCGATTCATCGCACACTAACACTTCGGGCTTCATGGTCAGACAGCGCGCTATTGCAATACGCTGGCGCTGGCCGCCAGAAAACTCATGCGGGTAACGCTGAAATGCGGCGACGGGTAATCCAACCTTGTCGAGCAATTGTTTCGCCATGGTCGCACGTTCAATGTCATTGTTGCCTATGCGGTGGATATGCATGGGCTCCATCAGAATTTGACCGATGGTAAAGCGCGGATTCAAAGACGCATAAGGGTTTTGAAAGATAATTTGAATTCTGCGCTTGTATTGCAAAAATTCTTTATTCGGCATCGATAAAATGTCTTTGCCATCAAAAAATGCTTGCCCGCTGGTCGCCTGATGCAGACGTAATAAGCATAGACCAACGGTGGTCTTGCCCGAACCGGATTCACCTACTACGCCCAGCGTTTTTCCGCGGGCGAGTTTGAACGAGACATCGTCGACAGCTTTAAATTCTTTTTTACCGAACAGGCCTTCGCGTGTATAAAAACTTTTACTGAGGTTGTTGACTTCCAACACGATATCTTCGTCCCCACATAAACCACGTTGACGTTCTTTTTGTTCTGGTAAAGTACCTTGATTATTCATAAAGTCAGCAATCACCGGCAGACGCCATGGGCGGCTGTCGAGCGACGGGCGGCAATGCATGAGCGCCTGCGTGTAAGTATCCTGCGGACGCTCAAAGATTTGCTCAACCGAACCCGCTTCACGGATTTCACCATGACGCATCACAATCACGTGACTGGCAATTTCACCAACCAGTGCCAGATCGTGCGTGATAAACAGCACCGACATATTGCGTTTGATACGCAAAGCGTTGATTAAATCGATAATCTGTTTTTGTATGGTGACATCCAGTGCCGTCGTCGGTTCGTCGGCAATCAATAACTTGGGTTCACACGCAATTGCCATCGCGATCATGACGCGTTGCTGCTGGCCGCCTGACATCTGGCTAGGATAGGCGTCGATTTTATTTTTTGGGTCAGGAATACCAACTTCATCAAGCAATTCTATTGCCCGCGCGCGCGCTTGCTTCGCATCCATGCCCATATGTAAGCGTAGTACTTCTGCGATCTGAAACCCGACCGTAAAGACCGGATTGAGCGAGGTCATCGGCTCCTGAAAAATCATCGAGATATCTTTGCCGCATAACTGACGGCGCTGGCTGATACTCAGTTCCAGCAAACTCTTACCTTCAAAAGTAATTTTGCTATCGCCGGAAATGCTGGACGTGTCAGCCGGTAACAGTCCCATGACGGCGAGCGAGCTGACAGATTTGCCGCTACCAGATTCGCCTACCAGGGCAACGGTGGCGTTGTAAGGAATCTCAAACGAAATTCCCTTAACGGTTTCTACGTTTTCTTTTTTATTGACGCGAAAAGAGACGCGTAAATTATCAACTTTGAGCAAGGCTGCTGTTTGAGAGTGGGTATTCATATCGGTCCTTATTTCAGCTTAGGGTCAAGCGCATCACGCAAGGCGTCGGTGAATAAGGAAAAGGCGGTGACCAACACGGCCATTGCCGCCGTTGCTGCCACTAATTGCCACCATTTACCAAGGATCAGTTCATTTTGCGCTTCATTAAGCATACTGCCCCACGATACCGTGCCGACTGGCACGCCAAAACCTAGAAAACTAAGGATGACTTCAGATTTGATAAAACCGACCACCAGAATAGAAACTTGGACCAACGCCACATGACTGACATTCGGGAAGATATGGATAAACATCTTGCGCCAATGTGAGGCACCGATGGCGTCTGCAGCCCATACATATTCACGTGCTTTATGCTTCATGTATTCGGCACGCATTAATCGGAAAGGACCAGTCCAGCCAGTAAAAGCCAGAATCAAAATAATCGTTGAGAGCCCTTTCTGTTGTAGTACCGCTGCTACTGATAAGATCAACAGCAGGTAAGGAATGGATGTGAAAATGCTGTAAAACCAGTTAAACAGATCGTCGATTTTTCCGCCAAAATAGCCAGCCACCGCGCCAAATAGAGTACCCAGCAGCGTTGCCAGAAAGGCGGCGATAATGCCGACGAGGATGGACGTCTCTGCCCCCTTTATGGTTTTTTTGATGATGTCATGCCCCCATTTGTCCGCGCCAAAGGGCAGGGTTGCTGCACGTGTCGCAATTTTCGCTTTGCCTGATTTGGCTAAGGCAGTGCGGATTTCAGACATTTCTGCGCCAATCGGATCTTGAATGCCGTAATCATTGACAATCACCGCGTCGGTGCCAGTCTCGTGTTGGCGCAGGCTTTTGATCACATCACGTATAGGGTCAAGTGGATTATCGGTAACCTCCGCTTGTACTGCGGAATGCTTGCTCGTTGGCGAGTCATGCTGGTTGCTGTCTATACTATCTGTGCTGGAAGTGAAACTTGGAGGTGCATAGGAAACGCCAGTTTCCTGTTCCCAATCGGCGGCAATCAAACCGCTGGATGACAGCGCGATCGTTAGTAAAAATGCGGCGACAATCGTCAGCCCAACCATCGCTACTTTATCCGCGCGTAATCGACGCCATGCCAATGCCCATAGGCCCGGAGAAGTTTGTTTTGGATCATCCATGTTGCCAGAAGCTGTCTGTGAGAGCGTTTGATGCATGTTCATTCCTTATTTCAATTGAACGCGTGGATCAACCGCCTGATACAGCAGATCTGTGAGCAAATTAAATAACATCGTGGCTGCAGCAACGTAAACGGTAATTGCTTTAATCACCGGGAAGTCACTACGTTCAACGGCCAGAATTACTTCTCGACCAATGCCTGGAATTGAGAAAAAACGCTCAATCAAAAATGCACCAATAAGCAAGGCTGGTAAATTGGACATAACGTAGGTGATGATAGGAATCGCTGCGTTGCGTAACACATGTACCCATTTGATGCGATGTTCAGAAACGCCTTTGGCACGGGCTGTGCGGACATAATCCTGATTCACTTCATCCAGCACAAAAGTGCGGAACAAGCGCAGGCTTGGGGCAACGCTGACTGCCAGACTAATCAAAATCGGCAATGCGGAATATTTGAACAGGTTTTCGGTAAAGCTATTGCCCCAGCCTTGTACTGGAAATAAATTTAATTGATAAGCAAAAAAATACTGACCAACAATAATGTAGACCAGAATACTGATAGACATTGCAGTGGTGCAAATCACCATCACTGCGCGATCGGTAAAAGATCCGCGACGAAACGCAACTGCCAAAGCCAGCGCAATCGCGATCATCGTTTCTAAGATGGTTAATGGAACGAGTATCGTCAGCGAAGGACCTAAGCGGGTCAGAATGATGGATGATACCGGTTCGCCCGTGCTCCAGCTATTGCCAAAATTAAAGGTGGCAATTTGTTTGATGAAGATCCATAACTGCACGTAGTAGGGCTGATCTATACCAAGCTGGGTGCGGATGTTAGCGATTTGTGCCGGATTCGACATTTTGCCGGCGAGGATATAGGCAGGGTCGCCACCTACCCAGTTAAACAAGAAAAAAACCAGCAAAATAACACCAAGCATCGTCGGTGCCATTTGCCATAAGCGGCGGAATATATAGGTGATCATGAGAAATTCTTCATTGGCGTTTCTTGATTATTCACGAGTATCTTATTCGCGAGAATTGGTTACATATTTACTCGGTTGCTTCGTTACTTGCTTTTGTCGATGTCGATATACATCCATTCCGTCAACATGACTGGATGCTTTTTGTATCCGATAACTCGCGCTTGCGACAGCATATTGCGATAACGTGCATAACCTATGCGTTGCGCTGCGTAGACTTCCAAGATGCGTGTCATTTTGTGATACAACAAATCGCGTTCAGGACCGGCCGGAAGTTTTTGTGATTCTTCATAGAGTTTGTCGTATTCCGGAATTGCCACGCAACCTGCATTATTGAGATGAATGTTGGCACCGTAAAATAATTGCATGAAATTATCACCATCTGGATAATCAGCAATCCACGGGGAAATACGTTGCGTCAGATGACAGTCTTTTTCCGCTTTTAAAATCTCTGCGAATGGTCGGAAATCCACATTCATGCGTATGCCAACGCTATCATAGGTTTTCTTCCAGACTTCGGCTTGCAAATGCCCACGCGATTCAGTTTGTGAGGTGTAATTGATTTGAAACGGTTTGCCATCAGGCAGATTACGGTAACCATCAGCGCCTTTTTTATAACCGAACTTATCTAACAGCGCGTTGGCAGCAACGGGGTCATATTGAATACTGCTTTTATAATCAGGATCGTGACCCACGACACCCGGCGGAATGGGAAATTCTAAAGCGACAGCTTGACCATTATCCACAATCCGAATCTCATCATCTACATTGTGTGCCATTGCGATGGCACGGCGTAACGCAATTTTTTCCTTAGACAAACCACCGAATACTGGGTCTCTCATATTCCAGTAATAAACGGTCAGTTCCGGATCGACTATGCGTGATAGTTGAATTCCTTTTTGTTGGAATTCCGGTTTTAATTTACCATCGCGCATGGCTTGTGGCGCTAATCCCCCATAAAGCTGAAACAGATCGACTTCATCCTTTTGAAAGGCGAGTAAGCGGGATTGATCTTCCAAAATATCGGTGACGATGATGCGCCCAATTTGAGGAATCCGTTTGCCTTTCATTGCAGCACTTATTTTTTGATCTTCAGCATTGTTACTTCCTTGAAAGTTCCAATAAACGGGACGGTAATCTGGTTTGGCATCCAAAACCATTTTTGAACCACGTACCCATTCCGTGAGTTTGTAGGGGCCGGTGCCGACCGGATTGGCCATAACTAAGCCCTGCAAATCCTGATAATGCTCTACCACTTCTCGCGCTACAGCGGAAGTCGCTACGTAAGCCAAAATCATCGGTAAATTAAAGTCAGGACGGGTCAGATGCAAACGTAAAGTGTATTTATCTGGAGTTTCTATACCTGCAATTTTGGCGTCGTAATCAAATTTTCCAGTCTTTTTTGCTTTAGCTACCAGCTCATCGAGGCCAACGATTTTGCCTTCAAATAACCAACTGTGGCTGGATGCGATACGTGGATCCATCAAACGCTTAATCGAATACACGTAATCGTTCATCGTTAATTCACGGCTTCTTCCTTTGAATGCCTCGTCTTGCGTAAAGTAAATTCCTTTTTTTAATTTTATGGTGTAGGTTTTGCCATCGGCTGAGATGTCAGGTAAACCGTCCGCTGTCTGCGGGATAATTTTTGCCGGAGTTGCCAGATAATCATAGCTATACAGGCGTTCGAAAACAACTTCAACAATGGCGTGAGAATACAAATCTCGAGAGCCAGCCGGGTCAAAACCAGTTTCGGCCACCGGAAAAATGGTACGTAATACTTTGTCTGGATCAGCGAATTCTGTTGTGTTAGCACTGTTGAGCTTAGTTGCTGTCGTTTGTGCGAGTGTCTCTGCAGAGATACCTAATGAAATAATTGGAACACTCGTCATCAAAAATATTCCGGATAAAGTACCGATGACTTTCTTAAGTGTGCCTTCGAGATTCAACCGAGTGTCCCTTTTTGATACGAATTTGCATTTCATACAGCTTTATCTCCCGCTTGTGATTTTTTCAACGAATTGAAGATTCGTTGTATGCCGTTCTTGTTGACGGTCTGTGAAGGTTTGTTAGTGCTTGTTACAACCTGGTTATTGCTTGTAGGCGCGACTCCTTAGGGAAGGGCGCATTTTCATGGCGCCGTAACATTAGCCTATGTTTCAGTGCTTCGGGCACGTAAAATAAAAATTTTTATCAATTTAATTTTTATCCGAAAATGGATTATTCCTTAATTTTTTACTAAAAATGACGTGGCAAACGTTTGCTATGCATCTTTTTTTGCTGTCGTGCATTAAAAATTATTCCTATTTAAACGCAATTTTTATGAGTTTTACGGCTCCCTAGTGTGAAAAAGGAAATTTTATTTGCTTTATATCCGTACCAAGCAAATTTATCGAAGAAATCTTCAAAAATGAGAATTAAGCGCAGTTAATATATGCTGCAAAGCACAAAAAGATGCATTTCCTTTTGTCTCTTTTTTTTGGCAAAATGCGCCATGTTGTATTTCAGTGAAAAACTGTTGTGAAAGTATTGACAGACGGCGTCAAGAAATGGTTTTATGCGCCTTTGGAAAATTTTGGCGTAAAAATTTTCAGAATGTTTTCTTAAAATATACTTTTTTTACCAAAAGTTACAGGTAGTTCATTTTGTGGGTGGAACATCGAGCGATGTGGTGTTAGATTGATTGTCGATTTATGTAAACCAACTTGTATAACTTGCATAGATATAAGCGATTATTGGTTAAGTTCGGTTGTCACAAAAAATAGCAAAAACGAGCAAATAAAATAAAAACCAAGTTTTTGGTATTACATTTCAATTCGGTGAATGTGAATTGAACCGGAGGATATGAGTGGTTTGCAAAATTGTATGAGTCGTTTTCATTGAAAATTACAAATATATTTTGGTCTTTCTGCTCCCAGTTGATTTATAAATGGTTTTATGTGTGACGGTCGAATTAATGCGCCGTATAGTGCCTCGTAACATTTATAATTATTTTTTTGTTTGAGACGTTTTGACTTGGGTCAAATAGTAGAAATAGAACTTGTGGTTCGGGAGGAGTTTTAATGGATTTTTCAGATCGCCAGCAAGAGCCGGGTAAGAAGTTCCTTGGCATGGGGCTGGTATTAGCATTTCACGTAGTGCTGTTGTATGCGCTGCTCAATGGCTTGGGGAACAAGATCGTTCAGATCATCCAAAAGCCCATGGAGACAAAAATAGTGGAAG
>NZ_JACOFV010000021.1 GCF_014284255.1 Cognatundibacterium jejuense | reverse complement strand
CTTCCACTATTTTTGTCTCCATGGGCTTTTGGATGATCTGAACGATCTTGTTCCCCAAGCCATTGAGCAGCGCATACAACAGCACTACGTGAAATGCTAATACCAGCCCCATGCCAAGGAACTTCTTGCCCGGCTCTTGCTGGCGATCTGAAAAATCCATTCCGACTGTCTCCTCAATCTAAGAATACGAAGGCGCTAATAATAACCGCTGTTGAGCGAAAATTTTCGCCTTAAGGCTGAAAAGTTTTCATATTTTTTGTAGCAAACACAGGTAATTTTCGAATAAGCGTTCTTTTACCTGATTAAATAAATGTTAAATTACTATCTTTCTTTATTAGGTGGCTTATAGGGACACTAGTTTTTCTGGTTTCCTTCCATGTGGCTATGATTAAATTGTCTCAAAGTGGTATTTATTTAACTTGTTTTTTATCTGAAGAGCTGGATAAAAATGCCATTTCACCTATTTTTTGCAGCGCTAACCGGACTATATTGAATAAACTGTATCTCGGTACAAGTTTTACGGGTATCACGATGAAATGATATTGTTTATCCTAATTTTTCTCGACAAATACCACCACGCTTCGGGCTGGAATTGTGAAGCCGTCTTGAGCTGAATATTTCGCTTCTTTTTTAATGCGTTGATCTCCTGCTTGCGGATCGAGATGCACAGGGTGTAATTGAAACTGGCGGCGTTGCAGTTCGCTTATTTCTATGTGTTGTTCTGTCTGGCTGACATTGATCAGATAAATGATAGATTTCCAATTCGCTGCCGGTAAATGGTCTCCGTCCAGCAAACCAATAATGAGCAATGGATTTTGGTTTGCTCCAACGTTATAGAAGTGCAATCGTTTTTTTATATCTGTATTTTGGGTGAGATGAAATAAACTTGAGCTGCTGCGTATTTTTAGCAGATCACGGAAGGCGTCGCGGGTAAACGCAATATCTTGTGGCCTTGGTTTAATGTTAGCATTGACTAACAACGGGCACATTAAGGGGTAGAGTGCCAGATTGTCTTGTTTTGGCGGCAAGCCGGTTCCAAAATAATTATCCTGGTAGGTCCAGTCCAGACGGTTAAACCAATCTCCGGAGTTGTAACTATTTCCATCCAGGGATTTTGAACGCAGGATGTCTGAACCAGCATGAAAGTACGCGATTCCCTGACTAAACGCCGTTAAGGCCAAGCCAAGAACTTGTACGCGCGCCCGGTCTTCGTGGCTGGTGGTTACAGGCAAGCGAAACGCATTGATATCAAATAAGGTCTGATTATCGTGGTTTTCTACGTAATTAACCACTTCATCAGGCTCACTGGCATAGCCCGCAGGTTGCCCGTTATAGTTGATGTCTTTGAGCTTCTGAGGCTGACCTTGTGCAGTTTTCATTTCAAAGTCACTGAGGGTACCAGCAAGCCCGACTCGGATCATGTCTGCCGCACGCAAGGTTTGCTCGACTTGTTGTGGTGTCGTCCCGTCCGCCAGGCCATTAATGTAGCCTTTATTGTTGACGATGCTGTTGATATCATCATCCCGGCCCGCGCCGCGTATGGCATCACGGGCGCGGTCGCTAAATGTACCTATGCCGCTTCCATTGAGCGATAGCTGGGCTGCCTGTGCAAAGCGCGTATTGTTGGCGACTTCGCCGAAATTCCAGCCCTCGCCAATCAAAAAAATCGGGCGTCCATTGTCGCTGGCTAAACTGGCTTTCAATTTTTCCATCACCGATCGTGGTTGATGTCCCATCAGGTCAAAGCGAAACGAATCAATTTTGTATTCGCGCGCCCATAAGCGAACTGAATCACTCATTAATTTTGCCATCATATTATTTTCAGTGGCAGTATTGCCGCAGGTCTGGCAAGTCGATTCTTCAACTTTTCCATTTGTAGTCAGTCGCTGGTAGTAGCCTGGCACGATACGATCCAAAACGGATTTTTCATGCTGTCCGGCATACGCAGTGTGGTTATAGACGACATCCATGCCTACGCGCAGGTTGGCTTGATGTAGGGCCATCACCATTTTTCTGAATTCCAGAATGCGTGTCGCCCCATCGGTGGCATTGGTGGCATAGCTGCCTTCCGGCGCATTGTAATGAAATGGGTCATAACCCCAGTTGAAGCAATCTGTTGTAGCGTGAGCATTAACGATCGCTTGTTGCTGTTCGCTATCGGGTGCGCCGCTGATCTTGGGATTGCTGCAATTCGTCTCAGGAATAGTGGCAATATCAAACACTGGTAACAGATGAATATCCGTAATACCCGCTTTGCTGAGCGCCGTTAAGTGTTTCATGCCGTTTGATTGGTACTCTGTGAACGCCAAATACTTGCCGCGATAATCGGGTCTGACAGTTAAATCGTTGGCGGAAAAATCACGTACATGCAATTCATACACTGACATGTCGGTAGCGTGCTGTACGCGACTTGGAATGCTCTGTTCATCCCAGCCCTTTGGTTTGAGTGCTTGGCTATTTAAGTTGGCGATAAAACTGCGTTTAGAATCCGTCGTCAGGCTCAATGAATACGGGTCGGTTACTGCATTGCGTACCCAGCCAGTACCGGGAATGAAGACGTCCAACAGATATTTATAGTACTGACCGGATAAGTCTTGATTGGCGAGTGCCTCCCAGATGCCTGTGTTCGATTCAAACGTCATCGTCTTGATGGTATTGGCCTTGCTGTCGCCGCTGTTGTAGGTGCAAACAGCAATCTGGCGCACAGTTGGAGCCCATAGCTTGAACTTACTATAAATAGATGGCTTTTTAATATGCCTCCTGCCTTCAGATGCATTCAGACTTACCTTGACGCCTAAATCCTCGACGGTATTCGCTGCGAGATATAAATCGTCTAACACTCCTGGGATTTGGATATAGGTAAAGTCGATAACATCGCCCTGCTCATTTTCCTGCACCAATACGACCTGTTGCTTTAATAAATGACTCAGTGTGGCAGTTGGGAGCGTGTATCGAAGTTCGATACCTTTTCCGGTAAATGCAAAGCGAGTCTGTACATCTGACTGAGTTGCTCTGATTCCCGTGCCAATTTGTAGATCGATGTGTTGTGTGGCGCCTTTTACCTTGGCACCGTTGCGTATGTTGAGTAGTCCTTTATCGGAAGCATACAAATGGAAGCTGCCGGCTGTGTGCTTACCTGGCCAGCGTATTGTGTCGCTGCTCAGCCAATAAGCTCGTGCTGCGCTGGCGTTAAGGGTTGCTTTACTTAAGACGGTTTGATATTGATCTTGATTGCAATCGCTAAGGCTTGGTGCTGAAAGCTTGGCGGCATCAGCGTTATGTGTCGCAAATAGCAGATTAAGCGCCGTAAAAAGCAGACCTGATAGCAAGTACTTGTTGGTAAGCGTCGTCGGTGGTTCGCGGAAATGTGAAGCGGGTACAACAACGCCAGTTGAATTGCTAAAAGTCACTACCGTCTCCTAAATTAAGTAGTTCAACTACATTAATTAATTGTCTTTTTTACTACTTAATGGCAGAAATTTTATTATTATTCTTCATATTTTTGTGAATTCTAACTCATAAATCTACAAAATGTTAGACTTTGGATTTAATCTATGTAGTAATATTACATAAAATATGGCTGCGCAATAATCCAACTTCATTCTTGCATTGCCATAACCATAGACATAACAGAGACATCACATTGATGGTGAAAATCCAGTGCACGATTTAACAAAACATCATTCCTATGCGCCGCGCTTGCTGGCAGATATTGGCGGCACCAATGCGCGCTTTGCGTTAGAGTTTGAGCCACATCACTTTGTCGCCGTGTCGGTACTGGCATGTGCAGCCTATGCTGATCCCCAATTGGCAATTATTGATTATTTGTCCAGTGCCGAAGTAAAAAGCGCCTGGTCTGGCAGTATTGACCATGCGGCGATCGCAATTGCTAATCCGGTAGACGGTGACGTGGTCAGCATGACTAATAATCACTGGATGTTTTCTATCAGTGCTTTAAAGCAATCCTTGCAATTGCAAACCCTGGTGGTCGTGAATGACTTTACCGCATTAGCAATGGCGCTGCCGCATTTGGAGCCTGATGAACGGGTGCAAGTGGGTGGCGGTGTAGCACAAAAAGACAGAGTCATCGGGCTGATAGGACCAGGAACAGGTTTAGGTGTATCCGGTATTATTCCAAATGGGAATCAATGGATACCTTTAAGTAGTGAAGGCGGGCACGTCAGTTTTTCTCCTGCGAATAAAGTAGAAACGGACCTTCTTGAAGTGATTTGGCAAGAGTTTCCCCATGTGTCGGCGGAGCGTTTGATTTCTGGCATGGGACTGGAATTGTTGTATCGCAGTTTGCAGAAGGTCCAAGGAATGGCGCCAGTTAATAACTTATCTGCCGCAGAAATCAGTCGTCAGGCCATTGATGGATCCTGCATTTTATGCGTGCAAGCGGTAGAACATTTTTGTGCTATGTTGGGAACGGTTGCAGGCAATTTGGCATTGACTCTGGGTGCCACAGGCGGCGTTTATATTGGCGGTGGTATCGTGCCTAAGCTCGGTTCGTTGTTTTTTGAGTCGGCATTCCGCCAGCGTTTTGAAGCAAAAGGACGCTTTTCAGATTATCTCGCGCAAATTCCTACGTATTTAATTACTGCCGAGTATCCTGCTTTTCTTGGCGTATCAGCGATGCTCACGGAAAAGTTATTAGCCGCTGGCACTGACAGCACAAATTGAAATTTGAAATTTTTTCCGGATAATAATGTCGACTACTTTGACTACTCAAACAGCGTTAAAACCTGCGTCACAATGGTGGCGCGAGGCAGTAATTTATCAGGTGTATCCACGTAGCTTTTCTGACAGTAATGGTGATGGTATAGGTGACTTACCAGGCATAACCGCTAAGCTTGATTACATTGCCTCATTGGGTGTCGATATCGTTTGGATTTCACCGTTTTTCAAATCGCCAATGAAAGATTTTGGCTACGACGTATCTGATTACTGCGATGTCGATCCACTATTTGGCACGCTGGCAGACTTCGATCAGCTACTCGAGCGCGCGCATGCGCTTGGCTTGAAAATTATGATAGATCAGGTGCTGTCGCATTGTTCCGAGCAACATCCATGGTTTGTAGAAAGCCGTCAGAGTCGTGATAATCCTAAAGCAGATTGGTATGTCTGGGCTGATCCACAAGCTGACGGCACACCTCCAAACAATTGGTTGTCAGTGTTTGGTGGTTCGGCTTGGCAATGGGATGCGCGTCGACGTCAGTACTACATGCATAATTTTTTAGTCAGTCAGCCCGATTTAAACTTCCATCATCCGGAAGTGCAGCAAGCACATCTGGATAGTATGCGTTTCTGGTTAGAGCGCGGTGTGGATGGTTTCCGTTTGGATGCGTGCAATTTTCATTTTCATGACAGGCAGTTGCGTAATAATCCAGCGGCAACCAATCGTGATACTAAGACCGTACAAGATACCAATCCCTACGGTATGCAATCGCATCTGTATGACAAAACGCAGCCAGAAAATTTACCGTTCTTAGAAAAAATCCGTGGATTGTTGAATGAATATGGCGCTATCGCCATTGGCGAAGTCGGGGCAGATGATTCCCTGGGTGTCATGGCCGAATACACGGCGGATGATAACAAGTTACACATGGCGTATAGCTTTAATTTGCTGGTAGCAGATATTTCTGCGCAATACATCCGAGCTCAGGTGGAAGACTTTGAAGCCCGTGTTAAAGGTGGTTGGGTATCGTGGTCAGTTGGTAATCATGATGTGGTACGCGTGATGTCGCGTTGGGGTGGAAAAAATCCTACACCAGCATTTGCCAAGATGATCTTAGCTCTGCAATTAGCGTTAAAAGGCACACCATGCTTGTATCAGGGCGATGAATTAGCACTGACAGAAGCAAGCATCGCGTACGAAGACATACAAGACCCTTATGGCATCACTTTCTGGCCAGAATTCAAAGGCCGTGATGGTTGCCGTACGCCGATGCCATGGAGCGCTTCTGAACCGTATGCGGGATTCAGTAGCGCGAAACCATGGTTGCCAGTGCCGCCAGAACATGCGGCGAATGCTGCCAATGTGCAGGATCAACAAGCTGATTCTGCTTTGAATTACGCACGCCACATCCTGCACTGGCGCAAGCAATATCCTCAGTTAAGTCTCGGTGATATCTTCTTTTATGATGCCCCAGAACCTATCCTTGCAGTAAGACGTGATCTGGTTGGGCACAAGAGTATCGTCGCTGCATTTAACCTGAGTGATCAGACCGTTGCATTTGATTTGCCTGAATTTGAAGGCGCAATGCAATTGGATGCAGTCGGTTTGCCTGGAAGCTTGAAAGGTACGCAATTGCACTTACCTCCGTTTGGTGCTTGGTTTGCTGAACTTGGCTGAAGAAGTGTTCGCATGATTTGAGCTTTAATAAAAAACGCGCATCTTTATCGCGCGTTTTTATTTTCCTCTCAAATAAATCTGATCGTCAAAAGTGAAGACCCATGCCGGTTTATACACCGCAAAAATAGTAATCAGAAAACCAACCAGAAATGCCTCACCCCACGCTAACAATAGCATGTAAGCATACGCATCGTTTGATGTGGGAGGGGAGGGCAATAAAAGACTATGCGCAGTGATTGCAAATAATCCTGTCGCTGCATTGACAAAAAATGCGCCAAAGAAGCCATTTCCAAACAAATAGACAAACATGTGTTGCGGTAAATACCGTTGAGTTTTTCTGAGTATTAAATCGCTGAGAAAGCACGGGAAAATTGCCAGCATTATGATATTGGTGCCGATGTTAAGCCATAGCCCGTCGTATTCACCGGTATAAGCGATCACCGCTAAGGCAGCCCCAAAAGACGCTAATGCGCGTCCAAACATCAATGCCAGAATAGCGACTCCGAGTAAGTGCAAATGCAAATCTGCGTTGACATGAACCCGCATACGCCAAACTAACGTCAACACAATCAGGCTAGCGCACCACGCCGAAAATACGCCGGGCTCTCGCCATAGTTTCCAGGGGATATGTTTAATTTCTCGGAATAGCACAACAACTGACAACAAAATCATCAGCAGATCAAAGGCAGCATCAATTGGTGTGTAAAAAATGCCCATGGGTTGTTAGTCAAAGCGACTTCTTAAGATTTGCACGATGATATACCCGATTTGGTTGTAGGTTTCTGTTCCATATCAGCGAAAGGTTTTATGTTGCAAATAATTCCTTGGCAGAATCTGCTGCTATGATAATAGCGCTAAAAGATTTTACGTATCATTGCTCTTATTGAACCTATGGAGTCAGTCTATGTCTTTTGTTACTGAAGTTGCTGCTGCTGATAGTGTGACCGCATTGGCGCATTTTTCTGCATTACTCGAATTTGAAACTGATTGCTGGGACGTTCATGATGCGCTGACCAGCGACAATCAAGATTTCGTGTTACTCGATGTGCGCAGTCCTGGTATGTATGCAAAAGGACATATTGCTGGAGCGATTAATCTGCCGCACGGCAAAATTGTTACTTCGAAACTCGTTGAATATCCAGAAGACACATTGTTCGTCACTTATTGCGCCGGTCCCCACTGCAATGGCGCAATCCGAGGCGCGATCAGACTGGCGAAGCTAGGCAGAGCAGTTAAAACGATGCCTGGTGGGATTACCGGTTGGCTTGATGAAGGTTTTACACTTGAAAGCTTGGTATAAACAGAATTTTTTACAGGCGCTAATTCAGAGATTTCGAAATAAAATTTGTAGTTAAATGGGATACTTTGCAAGTCGTCGGTATCAATCTTGATCGTTGATGTTGGCCGTCAAAATTTGCAAAGAAAGATCCAATGGAATGACCCCAGATTACCAAGCTATATTGCAAACCATTTATGCAGAAGTGCGGCCGCTCCTGTCTCAAGGTCGGGTTGCATCGTATATTCCGCAGTTATCGACCATTGATCCGCAGCAATTCGGCATGGCGATTTATTGCCTTGATGGCACGACTTACGCCATTGGCGATGCCGAAAAGAAGTTTTCATTGCAAAGTATTACCAAGCTGTTTGCACTGGCGCTGGCGTTTTCACGCGAGGGCGATAGCATCTGGGCGCGTGTCGGGCGAGAACCATCAGGTAATCCGTTTAATTCTTTGGTGCAAATTGAGTATGAAAAAGGGAAGCCCAGAAATCCCTTTATCAATGCTGGTGCCTTGGTAATCAGTGACATTTTGTCTTCCCGGTTTGTGCAATCAGATATCGCTGTGTTGCAATTTGCCCGGATGATCTCAGGGCAGGCAAACGTTGATTTTGACCCAGCTGTCGCAGAGTCAGAACGCGCAACAGCGCACCGTAACTATGCGATAGCGCATCTGATGAAGGATTTTGGAAACTTACATAATCCGGTCGATCTGGTTATCGATAGCTATTGCCGCCAATGTTCTATCACCATGACATGTACCGAACTGGCTCAAGCTGGCAGTTTTCTGGCACAACACGGCACGATTCCGTGGAACGATACTTCCATTCTTGATCCAAGTTCAGCTAAACGCCTCAATGCTTTGATGCTGACTTGTGGCACCTACGATGCCGCGGGAGATTTCGCCTACCGTGTTGGCTTGCCTGCAAAAAGTGGCGTGGGCGGTGGAATTCTTGCCTTGGTACCAGGAGAATTGGCGGTTGCCGTGTGGTCGCCAGGATTGGATGCGACTGGCAATTCTTTAGCCGGGACATATGCTTTAGAACGTTTTACGACCTTAACGGCACGCTCGATTTTTTGATCTTCTTTGCTGCTGTTTAGTCGTGATCACGTCGCTGATATATGTAGTAGTTGTCGGTGGCCGCAACCTGCGCCGCACCTAGTTTTGGCAGAAATTGGCGGGTTGCACCTGCCCACATAATTGCCAGCGAATAGAAATGCTTACTTGATCCTGATCAAGATCAAGTAAAGCAAGACCACAAATGGACTGTTGTCCGGTTGTCACTGAAACAGTAGGGTAGTAAGATGCTTGCTCTTAAGATAGTTTGACATCCATCACGCCAAGGTATCGAAAGGCATGCAGGATCTATCAGTCTGTTGTCTGGCAAGCTATCCGTGCAGGAAGCGAATTTCCCTACGACAAACAGAAAAAAATCGGCTTTTACATTGGCCAGCACCTGTTTTGCCCGATTTAATTGATTTTTTGTTTATGATAGTGGCTCGTCACCATTCTATGCTTCAAGGAAACGGAATCCATCATGTCTTCAGCTTCACCCGAAGAGCAGCAAGCTGCGTCACCTGAATTATCGAAGGTAGATACTTTGATGCAGACCGTGCAGATGAAAGCAGCACGGTTTTATATTGCCCTCAATGCCAAGGGCTTGGGATTGATCGCCGCTTTAATCGGCGTGGCATGGATATTTTCAGGTATCTACAAAGTTCAACCGGAAGAGCAAGGGGTGGTTCTGCGTTTTGGCAAATGGATAGATACCACCGAATCTGGCCTGCATTATCATTTGCCGTATCCGTTTGATACCGTACTTTTTCCGAAAGTGACACAGGTCAATGAATTAAAGTTGGGACGTACACGCGCCAGTTCTGCCGATAGTTCCAATTCGCATGACGATCAGATGTTGACTGGCGATGAAAATATCGTCGAAGCCGATTGCGTGGTTTTTTGGAAAGTCAAAGATGCTGGGCGCTATTTATTCCAGATCAAAAATCCCGAACAAGCGATAAAGATTGCTGCCGAAAGCGCTTTGCGTGAGGTGATTGGACGTACCCCG
The DNA here is from genome assembly GCF_014284255.1 of Cognatundibacterium jejuense. Taxonomy (GTDB): domain Bacteria; phylum Pseudomonadota; class Gammaproteobacteria; order Burkholderiales; family Burkholderiaceae_D; genus Undibacterium; species Undibacterium jejuense. The sequence continues at coordinate 50,477 of NZ_JACOFV010000021.1, read as the reverse complement.
ATTCAGGCAGCAATGTCTGACAAGCGTCAGCAAATTGCAGATGAAACCAAACAGCTATTGCAGGTTCTGCTTGATAACGAGCTCTCTGGTATTTACGTCACGCAGGTGCAATTGCAAAGAGTCGATCCACCCGTTGCGGTCATCGATGCATTCAACGATGTGCAACGTGCACGCGCCGATCAGGAGCGCGCGCGTAATGAAGCTGAAGCCTATCACAATGACATTTTGCCGCGCGCACGTGGTGAGGCTTCTCATATCATTCAGGATGCCGAAGCCTATAAAACACAGGCTGTCAATTTAGCCGAAGGTGAAGCTAAAAGCTTCTTGTCGGTTTATCAGAGTTACGCGCAAGCCAAAGACGTTACCGCCTGGCGCTTATATCTTCAAAGTGTTGATGCGGTATTGAAAAAATCTGGCAAGGTGATCATTGATTCTTCCGGTAAAGGTGTTTCTGGCGTTGTGCCTTACATGTCAGTGTCTGAAAAAAATGCGAACAGCACGACGAATGCAAACAATACTGCAACCAGTGGCGAGACTAAAAAATGAATAAAAATACGCTCAGACTAGGTGCCGCTTTCTCGGTATTGCTTGGCTTGTCATTGTTATCTTCGGCTTTTTATACCGTTGGTGAAGATCAGCAAGCTCTGGTCGTGCGCCTCGGCGCACCGCTGGGCGCCGTCAGTGAGCCGGGCTTGAAAACCAAGATTCCTATGCTCGATACGGTGATCTACTATGATCGTCGTTTGCAGACGCTGACACCGCGTTCTGAACAAGTTATTTTGGGCGACCAAAAACGGATCGAAGTCGAAACCTATACCCATTTCCGTATTGTGAATCCTCTGCGTTTTTATCAGTCAGTACGTACTTTTGATCAAGCCGGTACGCAATTATCTCAATTGGTGAGCTCGTCGCTACGCCGCGAATTAGGGCAGGTCGTGCTGCCCTCATTGCTCTCAAAAGAACGTCCTAAGATTGTTGAACGTATCCAAAAAGAAGTCATAGAAAAAGCTAAACCCCTGGGTATAGAAGTGACGGAAGTACGTTTTCATCGTGCTGACTTGCCTTTGGAAACGAGTCAGGCGATTTATGACCGGATGAAATCTGAACGTGAACGTGAAGCCAAAGAATTGCGTGCGCAAGGTTTTGAATGGGCACAACAAATTCAGGCATCCGCCGATCGTGAACGGGCGATTATTTTGTCCGAAGCGCAACGTCAAAGTAATATCACACGTGGTGAAGCCGATGCACAGGCGAATCAGATTTTTGCGGCCGCCTTCGGTAAAGATCCTAAGTTTTATAAACTCTATCGCTCGTTGCAAACCTATCGCACGTCATTGGCTGACTCTGCGCCAACATTGGTGTTGTCGCCAGATGCAGAATTTTTACGCGATTTCAAAACTGGCCCGGTAGAGGCGCCGAATGCGAAGCGTTAATCAATAGCTGGGCATTAATAGCTGGGCATTAACGTTTTTTATTTTTTCGGCTTTCTCTTTTTAACAGGTCAGATGTCAACTCAAGCTAATCTCAGCAAACGCTTTTTACGCATCGCCATGACGGTCGGCCCCGGCTTGGTGGTGATGTTCGCTGACGCCGATGCCGGTAGCTTGATCACCGCAGCACAAAGCGGAGCCGAGTGGGGTTATCGTTTGCTATTGATGCAAGTGATACTGATTCCTCTGCTATACATTGCGCAAGAATTATCGATCAGGTTGGCATTGGGAACGGGTAAAGGCTACGGCGAGCTAATTCGTCAACGCTTTGGACGTGGAATGGCGTTTCTGTCTTTGTCGACGCTGATCATTAGTTGTTTTGGTGCTTTGTTGACGCAGATGAGTGGGTTGGCTGGGGCAGGACAGTTGTTAAACATTCCGATCTGGCAAACCATTTCTATCGTGGTGGTGTTGATTTTTACGATGATGTGGACAGGCTCCTATCGCTCCGTTGAAAAAATTGCGATTCTGTTTGGTTTGTTTGGTCTGGCATTTCTTTTGGTGGCGTGGAAAGCCCATCCGGATATGACACAACTAGTACAGCAAATACAAGAAATGCCGATGCGAGATAACCGGTTTTTGTATTTAATGGCGGCCAATCTGGGCACCAGCATCATGCCCTGGACCTTGATTTATCAGCAATCTGCGCTGCTTGATAAGGGCTTGTCTTTATCTCATTTAAAAATTGCCAGAGCAGAAACAGCGATCGGGGCAACCTTGTGCCAGTTAGTACAGGCTGCAGTACTAGTGGCCGCTGCCGCTTCTTTTGGTCAACATGGTGTGACGCTGGAAACCGTGCCGCAAATTGCCGATGCTTTTACGGCGGTGCTGGGACATACGGTCGGGCATATTGTATTTGTGATTGGCATGACTGGCAGCGCCATGGTCGCTACCATTGTTGTGTGCCTGACGGCTGCATGGTCGGTCGGTGAAGTGATTGGTGTCCGTCACTCTTTGGAACAACATCCTCGGGAGGCACCATGGTTTTACGTGGCATTTGCTGTCATGTTAGTCGCTGGCGGCTTACTGGTTTGTTCTGGCATTAATTTGATTCATTTATCGATTGCGACGGGGGTCATTAATGCACTCTTGTTGCCGATCGTACTAGGATTTTTGTATTCTCTGGCCCGTACAGAGCTACCGCAAGCGTTACGCTTACAAGGGTTTTACGCAAAACTGGTGGCGGTACTTTTTGTCTTGACCGCAGGTTTTGGGCTCTATGCCGGGATAGCAGGAATTTTTACATGATACATGTTTCGATGATGGCAATCCAAAGGAGAAGTGATGGGATTTGATGGCATCATGCACGCGATAGCGATGACGCTACAGGTGTTCTTTCTCGATCTGGTATTGAGCGGTGATAATGCTGTGTTGATTGCACTCGCGTGTCGCCGCTTGCCGCAAAAGCAAATGCGTCAGGTGATTCTGCTAGGAACTGGGTTTGCGTTTTTCTTACGAGTGGTTCTGACCACGGTCGTCAGCTTCTTGTTACAGGTGCCTTCTTTACGCCTGATCGGTGGCGTCGCGCTGGTGTATATCGCGCTCAAGTTGCTGGTGGATGACGAGCAAAATCGCCTGGATGGTGAAACCTTCAATCATGAATCTGAACAGGATGCGACAAACCGTTTATGGTCTACGGTTGGCATTGTGGTGGTTGCTGATCTGGTGATGAGTATGGATAACGTGGTCGCGCTGGCTGCGGTGGCACAAGACAATGTCTCATTTTTAGTGTTCGGTTTGTTGTTGAGTATCCCCTTATTGATGTATGGCAGCCTTTTTGTTACTGGTTTATTGAACCGTTACCCGATTTTGGTTCCAGCTGTGGCTGCTTTATTAGGTTGGATCGCAGGGGATATTGCGGTTGCTGACCCATTGATTGCAGATTGGATCAATACCCAATCGCCAGGACTGACGATCGTCATGCCTTTGCTGTCCGCTATTTTTGTTTTGATGCAAAGCCGCATCGTAAAAGAGTTGAGGCAGGCGTGGGGCATCAATTTGGACAGCCATAAAAAAGCAGATATGTCGGCGCGAATTTTAGCGATGACGCAAACGCCAGTTGCAGACAACTACCCTGAGGCTGTGGGGCCAGTAGCTGAATCTGAAGCCAGTGAAGAAAAACAAACCAGGAACCATGAAACGTCAATAGAATTGCCCACTGTAGCCTTAAATGCGGTTGCAGCAGAACATAGTGTGATTAGCTTGAATGCTGAAAGAACACAAGATCAAGTGCTCCCTACTCCAGCAATTTTCGCAAAGACAGACGTTGAGGAAATCAACGAAGATGAGTCAGAAGAAGATGAATATGAAGACGGTGACGAATCTATCGAGGAACAATCGGAAGCTTCGGGTCTAATCCGCAAATTGCGTGAAAATGGCCTGCTCATCGGCGGCTTATGTCTAACAGGGTTAATGATTTTTGTGTTCACGCATTTTGGTAAGAGTTTTATTCCGGCACCAGCACCGATGACGCAATTTGAATGTCCAGGTTACACCGGAAAATTTTCTCTCTACTATAAACACGGCGGAGAAAAAATTCAGATCCGTACCGCGGGGCGGGTGATCAACGGCACCGTCAACTATGGCAAACTACAATGGGAAAACTACGCTGACATCAGCACGAATATAGGCTTTAGTTTGCCCGTAGAAATCGTCTCCGATTCTGGTCGTTCAGTGCAAATCAATGGCGGCAGCTTCCGGCAAATTAGCTGTTCACGAATTGATTAACTGTAGCATTGTCAGCGGCCTCTGCCACGTCCCCGTTCTTCATGATCGAATGCTGGATCGGGGCCGTTCTCTAATTTTCTGACGATACCGTTACTGTCAAAATACACCGCCATCAGAAAATTCCATGCGCCGTCTTGCTTAAACGGATAAGACCAGGCTTCCAGTCCGGTTCTGGAGTAGAAATTAGTCAGACTAGGTGCGCCAATGAGTCTTAATACGGCGTCTTTATTGGATACATCAACGGTAATCTTCGAAAAGTTTTCCATCGTTAAAACCTGTTGGTAAGAGATGAGCTTACCATCTGTACCAAAGATCGCCATATGGGTCGCCTGGCCCATTCTACCGCGCATGTATTCCAGTGTGAGTTGGTCGCCAAGACGGTAAATATGCGTAGGTTGTCCTAGTTGCGCAATCACTTCGGCTTCAGTTTGTCCGGGTTTAACAGCGCCGACTCCCCAGCTTTGGCATGCACATAAGCTAGACAGAAGTACCGCAATCGCCCCCAATTGATAAAGTTTTTTGCCCAACATAGAATTCTCCTACGTGAAAGTGGCAATATAGACGCAATATAGACGCAATATAGACGCAATATAGACGCAATATTGCCACCAAACTACTATAAAGGCTTCATTTATCCTTTGTTTTGATGTATTCCAGGCGCCAGAAATTCGTTGAGTGATCTGATTTTTGTGGTGCACATAGACGGGTAAAAAGAAATGTTTCCCCAATGATATAAGCGTGATTATAATATTGTTAATTTCATGCCATCTTTTGCTTTTCTCGTTCCATCACCTATTTATTATTAACTATCATGGCTAACAATTTCTATCGCTCAGCGATTATCGTGCTCTCAGCCTCTGCTGCCTTATTACTCAGTGCTTGCGAGAGCATGAGCCCTGAACAATGCAAGGTGGCAGATTGGGCGCGTACAGGACGAGAAGATGGTTCTAAGGGCGAGTCCAGATCCAATCTGGCGGATTACACCAAAGATTGCGCTAAAGTGGGCGTAACGCCTAGTCCTAGTGCCTATTACTATGGATGGGATCAGGGTATAGCGACTTTCTGCACGCCACAACGTGGTTGGCGTGAAGGTATGGATGGCAACGGTTTTAAACGTGATGCCTGCGCTGGACAAGCTGGTGAACCTGGCTTTGTGATGGCGTTTGATCGTGCCTACCAGATCTACAATATCAACCAACAATTAAGTAATATTGCCTCGACTTCCCGTGATCTTGAGAGAAGATTATCCGAAGCCAAAACCGATGACGAACGTAACAGTTTGCGTAGACAATTGCGCGACCAGGACAAAGCCGCAGAAAATTTGCGCTTTAACTTGCAATTGATGAATACCGTTCAACCTTAATTTTTTTCTTCACCATCAACTGAGCGCATTTGCGCTCAGTTCGTTTCGCTGTTGCTTCCGCCTTAAAAGTTGTTCGCTCGCATTTGCTGTTTCTTTCGCTGTTTGTGCTGTCCAAGATATTGATCAGTACTTCGCTCAAAAAAAGGAGAATCGCATGCATCACCGTTTATTCCGGTTTGCTTTATTGTCGTTAGTTGTATTGAGTAGTGAAGCCTTTGCTATCAGCAATTCGGTCGGTATTTCGCGTCAGCAGTATGGTGAGTCAATCGCTTACGACATGAATGCGTCCGGTCAGATTGCTGCTGTTATCAAAGAAAAAAATGGTACGCCGCATGCTGTTTTCTATGACAAAGGTCAGTTGATCAAGCTAGAGCTTCCTGGAGAAACAGAAAGCGAAGCCAAGCACATCAACGACCGTGGTGAGGTAATTGGCTATTCAAAAATCGGCAACATTGCCAGCGCATTTATCCGTGATCGTAACCATCATCAACAAGAGATTGGCACATTAGGCGGCCCAAACAGCTGCGGTGTTGCTATTAATGACGAGGGTGTCGCCACAGGTTTTGCTGACACCGTCGATGGTGATTGGCACGCCTTTTTGTACACACCGGGAGAGGCTTTAAAAGATCTGGGCACCCTGGGTGGTAAAGTGAGCTATGCAGGCGGAATCAATAATCAGGGGCAGGTAGCTGGCACAGCGACGACTGAAGATGGATCACGCCATGCGTTTTTATACGACAAAACGACCGGCATGAAAGATCTTGGAACACTGGGTGGTCGCTATAGCTCCGCCACAGGCATCAACGATCAGGGCGTTGTGGTTGGAACAGCAGAAACCAAAGATCGTCGCTGGCATGCGTTTGTTCATGACGGCAAACAGATGATCGATCTCGGTGAAAAAATTGGCTATGGCGATAGTTTTGCCACTGGCATCAATAAAGAAGGTCATGTGGTTGGTATTGTTGATCTTGCCGATATACGTTACACCTTTGTCTGGCGTGACAACAAAATTACTATGCATCCTAGTGGTAAAAGTCTTTACCTGACCAATGCGATTAATAATGCTGGTCAAGTGATTGGTGCCAGTTATGATCATGGCCTCAATGCCGCGACCATGCCTTCTAACGCTATTCCATTTGTTGATCTTGGCGGTAGCAAAATTCTCGGCTTCAACCTGCTTGTTGTATTGATGGCGCTGCTGATGGCGATTTATCGCAAGCGTTTGAAAGGATTATTTTTTCAGGATCGACCATTTTTTGGAGCATGATCCGTATCAATAAGAGAGTTAAAAAGCCCGGCGCTCAATAAGTAGCGCTGGGCTTTTTTAATGTGTTCCGCGTTTTAAAGCAAACGCCAGGATTTAAATATTACTTGTCACTGCCGATAAATTTGTAGATCAATCCACCAAGCACTGCGCCAATGATAGGTGCAACCCAGAACATCCATAATTGCGAAACAGCCCAGTCACCCACATACAACGCGACTGTGGTGCTGCGTGCAGGGTTGACGGAAGTGTTTGTCACCGGAATGCTGATCAAGTGAATCAAGGTCAGACCTAAACCGATTGCCAGCGGTGCAAAACCTGCTGGCGCACGTTTATCTGTTGCACCAAGAATGATGAACAAAAACATCATGGTCATCACCACTTCGCAGATAAAGCCCGCAACCATCGTGTATTGACCCGGGGAGTGTTCACCAAAACCATTTGATGCAAAACCGCCAGCCACATCAAAACCAGCTTTGCCGCTGGCGATTAAATACAGAACACCGCCCGCCGCCAGACCACCAATGACTTGTGCAACGATGTAAGGGATCACTTGCTTAGCCGGAAAACGACCGCCTACCCAAAGTCCAACGGATACCGCCGGATTCAAATGGCAACCAGATATGTGGCCAATCGCATATGCCATCGTCAATACCGTGAGGCCAAATGCCAAAGAGACGCCAACAAAACCAATGCCCAAACCAGGAAAGCCAGCCGCCAGAACAGCGCTGCCGCAACCGCCTAGCACTAACCAAAAGGTCCCAATAAATTCTGCTCCGTATGCTTTCATATTGTTTGCCTTAAATTCAAATTTGAAAAATGTGAAATTTCATTCATTGTCATCGAGACAATGGTCGGCAGTATATATCAGATTTTTTTGTAAAATAAGTTTCAATCAGAAATTTAACAATGTTTGATCGTGAGAGAAATATTTATGAAATAATAACCACAGGTAGGGTCGCCACCTGTGGCTTTTTGGAAAGAAGGGTAGCTATTTATCAGAGCTTTTCTATCTGCTGTTTCGCATAGGTCGCAGAGGGTGAATTGGGGTTTAATTCCAGATAGGTCTGATATGCTTTTTTCGCTTTGGCGTTATCCCCCACATGGAAGTAGGAATCGCCCAAATTCAGATACGCAATCGCACGCGACGGATCGATTTTGACGGTGTTTTCAAACCAGCGTGCCGCCTCGGCGTATTTTTCGCGCTTGTAATAAACAAAGCCCAGATTGTTGGCGGCAAGGGCAAAGTCAGGGCGCAGTTTTAATGCTTCCGTAAATTGTGCTTCGGCTTCATCGTAGTGCTTTTCTTTGTAAAACTGCAGCCCACGATCATTCGCATGCTGTGCCATTTGCCGGGCAGAGACGGGGATGGCAACAGGTGTAACGATGGTTTGTACCGTGCCCTGTAAATCTTTAATCTTGACGACTGGCGCTGATTTCGCACCAGTGTTTTTGCTGTCAGCAATGGCTTCAGGTCTGCTTGAATCGAGTTTGCTATTGAGCGCAATCGCGTCATTGGACAGTTGTGCCGTAGAGGTATTGAGGTATTCCGTTTCAACCGGTAATTCAAATACAAAATCGCCACCTTCAGATCCTGGCAAGCTACCAAAAGCAGGCGTTTGCTTTGATACCGCCGCTACTGCTGGCGCCACGTAAGCGGCAAGCTCGGTTGCCGTGATAATGCCGTCACCATTCAAATCGGCTTTACCAGACAATCCTTGCATCAAGGTCCAGGTAAATACCGAATGACCATTGGGCCCGCCGTCTGCCACCATTTGATCGGTGCCGCCTGCTGTCAACATCTGGCGACCGATACGCTTGGCGTTATCACGCAGGTAGTTAGAAGCCCCGCCACGGGTTAATCCCAGCCCGCTGTAACACGCATCCATCACAAAGAGCACGTGCTTCGAGGTCAGGCTTTCTGAGATATTTTGAATCTCCGTCATCGGAATCGCATCAGCGGCAAATTCATTCGGATCAGAATCCACCGGAACGATGTAGCCCAGATCGCGTCCAGAACTTAACTTACGAGTTGCCCCATGACCCGCAAAAAAGACAAAAATCCGGTCATTTTTTTGAATACTAGAATTTGCCAGCCGATCATGGAAGGCCGCCAAAATTCCGTTACGTGTCGCCTCGCCATTTTGGAGCGAGAACACATGATCAGCAGGGAAGCCAAGTTTCTCAATCAGGATTTGACGCACACCCTGCGCATCTTGTACCGCATATTGCAGCTTAGGCCATTTCGCGTAGTCATTAATGCCAATCACCATCGCCCAAGAGTTGCTATAACCTGCGCTGACAGAGACTTTTTCTGGGGCTGCTTTTTCGCTTTTAGCGACCGTAAATGTGCTGCCATCCCAGCCGGCAAACTTATAGCCATCAGCGACCAATTTGTCCATAATCACAGGCAGCGCCTTGACTGCGCGGTCATGAATATCGTGGAACAGAATGATGCCGTGGCCTTGCTTCTCAACTGCTTTTAAAACACGATCCGCAATCGAACTAGGAATGGGATCAGCCCAGTCCAGCGAATCAATATTCCACATCACCGATTGCAGATGCGCTTTTTCCAGGGCTTGCAGACCTTCCTGATTGTGTGCACCATACGGGAAGCGGAAGAGCGGCGAGCGATTCGTATCCATGCTCTTCAACAAGGCATCCGTATTAAAAATTTCTTTGTTCAGCGAGTCGCCGCTTAATTTGGATAACTGGGCATGAGAGAAACTATGATTGCCAATGACAAAGCCTGCATCACGTAGCTTCTGACTGATCTTGGCTGTTGCTGCCAGCGTCGCGGTGCCATCCGCATTGACCGTACCCAGATTTTGACCAACATTAAAGAAGACCGCTGGCGCTTCATATTGTTTAAGAATCGCAGCGATTTCTTCGGTGTATTGTTTGTGCGGGCCATCATCAAAAGTCAGTGCGATCGTTTTTGGTGGCAGCTTGTCGCCGAAGATTTCACGTTCAGCCTTTTTGCTGTCGGCGTCAGTGGGGTCATCTTTGACGGGGGCAGGGAGCACCGTGCCGTAGTCCTTGAGGATTTTCTCACGCGAATATTGCTCCTTCAGATGCGCAACATAAGCGTCCCATTTCTCACGTTTCAGAACGATCCCGCGCTGATCAAAATGACCGAAGATCTGTCCCAATTCTTTTTCGTAATTGCGCTCGATTTCATTTAACGCATCCAGATCCTCAGAAATGCGCTTATGCATTTTGATCGCCGTCAGCGAGCTATCTTTAGTTACCGAGCTTTGCAGCGAAGTCAGCACTTCTTTAAACGCAAGGCGATCAGCGTCAAACAAGCTGTTGTCAGACTCAACGTAATCCAGCAAACGATTGATGGTCTCAAAACGCTTGGCATCAGCGGACGTAAAGAGCTTATCTAGCGCGTTTTTCAGGGCAGTTATTTTGTCCTGATTCTCATGAAACACTTGTTGACCGACGTTGACACTCGCCGCCAATTCCGGCTTAGACATCTTCTCCTCGTCCGCCACCAGAACAATGATCTTGCGGTAATTGGCGAGGACCTCTTTCAATTGATTCTCAAGTACCACATCATTCGACGACGCAACGACGGAACCCTCAGGCACGTTGGCTGACTTGCCCCGATAATAAAACGCCGCTCCAGCGGCAATCGAAATCAAGACCAGAGTTATTGCACTTATTTTAATAATTTTCACGATGGAGCCATGAGATGAGATGGGATATAGAACCGAAGATATAGAACCGAGATTTCTCAGTTCTGAATAGACGCAATTTTATCGTGAAATTATAAAATACTAATAAATGCCTTCATGTTAGCTTCATCTTGCAACCAGAAAGCAACAAAGCGAAAAGTCACAGTACATTAAAAATCTATGTGAGTCATAGCTTTATCAAGTAAAGACATGGATCACTACTTATTGCATTTGATGGTGATAACGAAGATGCATGTTTGATGCGTTTTTTTTAGATAATGATTAATAATATATTTTGGGGAACTAATAGATGACGGAAATTAATAAAAATCTAAACGAGCTATTGGATATCTCTAAGAATTCAAAAAGTGTTGGCGCTGATTCCCCCGCCTATCGGTTTTGAAGGTATGACAATATACCGTCAAATATACCGTCAAAAGTTGCGGATTTCAACGAACGTTAAAATACCGTAGAGAACAAAAAACCCGCTGTAGCCTAAGCTAGAAGCGGGTTTTTTGTACGTTACTGAACTAGTCAGAACGAAATTCTGGTGGTGATAGGTGGACTTGAACCACCGACCCCAGCATTATGAGTGCTGTGCTCTAACCAACTGAGCTATATCACCAAGAAGCCTGAGATTATGGCAGGATGCGCTTGTGGTGTCAATACTGAGGTCCATCTTTTTGCTGAAAACGCCTGCGAATATTTAAAAAGACAAGCTTTATCTCTGATTTATTTCGTTGCTGGCAGGTCAAGTTGCTGTTGCGCTAATTGCAGAATCTGCGCTGGTGGATTGGGGCTCAGGCAGTCGATGACGATGCGTTCTGGCATGGAACGTAGCCAGGTGAGCTGGCGTTTGGCCAGTTGGCGGGTGGCGATGATGCCGCGTTCGCGCATGTCGTCGTAGCTGATCAGTTGGTCGAGATAGTCCCAGGCCTGGCGATAACCGACGCAGCGTATCGATGGCAAATTGGCGTGTAGCGCTGGCCGTTGCTTGAGCATTTTCACTTCATCGATAAAGCCGTTTTGAAGCATCAGATCAAAGCGTAGCGCGATACGCTGGTGTAAGACGCTGCGATCAGACGGTTCTAAGGATACGGCGAGCATATCAAAGGCGGGGCCTGCTTTGGTTTGGCGGGCGAACAAGGTCGACATGGTTTCGCCGGCGATGGCATAGATTTCTAAGGCGCGTTGTATGCGCTGGCTATCGTTGGGTTTTAAGCGTGCCGCGGTGTCGGGATCGATTTCTGCCAGGCGGGCATGCAGGCCGGGTACGCCTATGCGTTCGGCTTCGGCATCGAGTTCGGCGCGGATTGCCGGGTCGGCGCCAGGTAGGTCGTCCAGGCCATTTTTTAAGGCATTGAAATACATCATGGTGCCGCCGACTAAGATGGGCAACTTGCCACGGGATTGTATGTCCTGGACTAAGCGTTCGGTATCTTTACGAAATTGCGCGACGGAATACGATTCTGCCGGATCGATGATGTCGATCAAATGATGTGGTGCGCTGGCCAGTTCTTCGGCACTGGGTTTGGCGGTGCCTATATTCATATCGCGATACACCAATGCCGAATCCACCGAGATAATTTCGGATGGAATATGCTTGGCGATTTCTAAGGCAGCAGCGGTTTTACCCGATGCGGTAGGGCCCATGATGGCGATGACTTTGGCCTGGTTCATGATGCTGACTTTCTGTATGAAACTGCCGCCCTGCATTAACGGTGCAGGGCGGCGTGAAGGTGCTAACGTGGTGATTTACTGCCCACGTAAAAACATTTTATCGAGGTCATTCATACCCAATTGCACCCAGGTTGGGCGACCGTGATTGCATTGGTCGGCGCGTTCGGTGTGTTCCATCTGGCGCAACAGGGCGTTCATTTCTGGCACGGTGAGGCTGCGATTGGCGCGTACCGCGGTATGGCAGGCGAGGGTGCCAAGCAATTCATTGCGGCGATCGATCAACACTCGCGAGCCGCCAAATTCACGCACTTCGCGCAAGACATCGCGTGCCAGTGATTGGGCGTCGGCGTTTTTGAGTAACGCGGGTACGGCACGCACTGCCAATGTGGTGGGCGAAATGGCGCTCATATCAAAGCCCAGAGTTTTGAGGGTCTCCTGATGCTCTTCGACGGTGCCAACTTCAACGGCGTCGGCATAAAACGTGACCGGAATCAGCATGGGCTGAACGGGCATGGCGTTCTCATCGAGCGCGTTTTTGAGTTGCTCGTACAAGATGCGTTCATGTGCCGCATGCATGTCCACCAACACCAGGCCTTTGCTGTTTTGTGCCAGCACATAGACACCATGCAGCTGTGCCAGTGCAAAGCCGAGTGGATGATCATCTTCTGGCAACGTGCTGGTTGGCGCTAATGGCGCTAATGCCGCTGAAGGAGCATCAAAGGAGTTATTGGTGTTGTCACTCTTGAAAAACGCACCATAGCTTTGCAAGCTTTGGGCGACGCCATGTTCATTCTTGCTGCCAAAATGATTGTAGTTCTGACTGCCACCAAAGCCGGATCCATTATTTCCCGCATACGGTGAAGGTGTCGCAAATTGGCTGGCGAATGTGGTTTGCTCACCAGCAATCCACGGCGTTTTACCTGACAGGACGGCAGTTGCAGATGCCGCCGTGGCTGGCGCAGGTACTGTACCAAATGCCGTGGCCGAGGTTTGCGCTAATGCACGGCTGACGGCATGAAATACAAACTGATGCACGGCGCGGCTATCGCGAAAACGTACTTCAATTTTAGAGGGGTGTACATTGACGTCCACCAATGCCGGATCTAAATCGAGCGCCAATACATAGGATGGATAGCGGTCGCCATGCAGCACATCCTGATAGGCAGCGCGCACGGCGTGGGTCAACAATTTATCGCGGACAAAACGGCCGTTAACATAAAAAAACTGGGCATCGGCACGCCCACGTGAGGCCGTTGGCAAACCGACAAAGCCATGTACACGTAAAGGGCCAGCGCTTTCATCAAGTGGCAAACGGGCGCTGGAAAACGCATCGCCCAGAATCTGCGCGCTACGCTTATCAATCGCGCTGACATTCCAGTGGTCGACGGCTTTGCCATTGTGGGTCAATGAAAATGAGACGTCTGGTCGCGCTAATGCAATTCGGCGCACAACTTCGGCACAATGACCAAATTCAGTTTGTTCTGATTTTAAAAATTTACGTCGCGCCGGGGTGTTGTAGTACAGGTCTTGTACGTCAACGGTGGTGCCAATAGCGCCAGAAGCGGGCGAAATTTTACCGGCTTCGATTTGCCACGCATGCGGCGCGTCGGCGGTGCGCGTCGTCAGTGTGAGCAAAGACACCGAGGCAATCGATGCCAACGCCTCACCACGAAAACCTAAGGTGGCGACATTTTCTAATTCAGTCAGCGACGATATTTTGGAGGTGGCATGACGCGCTACTGCCAATGGTAATTGCTCTGGCGGTATGCCGCGCCCGTTGTCACAAATGGCGATACGTTTGACGCCGCCTTCTTCGAGGCGAATCGTGATATTGGTCGCACCGGCATCCAAGGCGTTTTCTAATACTTCTTTGACCACGGCAGACGGACGTTCTACCACTTCGCCAGCGGCGATCTGGGAAATCAGGTTGTCGGGCAGGGCCTGGATAGGCCGGTAAGCAGGTAAATTCGTATTCATCCCCCGATTATACCTGTCTGTGCTTGCGCGTAATACGCCATAGTGTATGATTGCGTCGGCTTCATTGACTAGGATGATAATGGATTTAATGCAATTATTTGACATGATCTTGCATGTCGACAAAATGCTGGATGCGGTAATCAAGCAATATGGGACATTGGTCTATTTTGTCTTATTTGTAATTATTTTTTGCGAAACGGCGTTTGTTATTTTTCCGTTTTTACCTGGTGATTCTTTATTGTTCATCGCCGGCACGTTCAGTGCTACCGGTTCTTTGAACGTCTGGGGCATCATTGTTTTATTCTTACTTGCGTCAATTTTGGGCAATACGGTCAATTATTGGATAGGTAGTCTGATTGGTCATAAAATTCTGGAAAAGAATTACAGTTGGCTAGATAAAAACGCCCTGATGAAGACGCATGAATTCTATGAAAAGCATGGCGGTAAAACCGTGGTGCTGGCGCGCTTTATTCCTATCGTCAGAACGTTTGCGCCGTTTGTTGCCGGCATTTCTGATATGACGCACAAAACTTTCCAGACATTCAATGTGCTTGGCGCTTTGTTGTGGATTTTTTCTTTGGTCTTGTGCGGCTATTTCTTTGGCAATATCCCAATGATTCGTGATCATTTGAATACCATCGTTTTATTTGGCGTCGGTGTGGCGATTATTCCGGTGGTATTGGGTACGCTGTGGAAGTTGTTGACGGGTTTCCGTCGTACATCCTGATTTTGTAGGGTGGGTGTCACCCTTCCGAAGTATCGATATCAACGTATCGACATTGCTATCAGGTCAATCTTGAAAAACATGACGACTTCTTCCAAGCTGATCTGGCTGCACCAGTATGCGCCAGATAAGCCTGAAGTCGGGCAGCCTTGTAACGGCTGCGGCGTTTGTTGCGCTGCCGAACCTTGTCCGGTGGCGCTATTTTTTTTGTGGCAACGCACTGGTCGTTGTCAGGCGTTGGTGTGGGATGAATCGCAGAAGATGTACCGTTGCGGCATGTTGATTCAGCCTTCAACGTATCTCGTGTGGCTGCCGTTACGTTGGCAGAGTTGGTTTGCGCGGCGGGTCAGACGTTGGATTGCTGCAGGTGTGGCTTGCGATTCATCTGCTACGATTGAATAAAAAAGCCCGGGTTTGCAGTTCACAAGCCGGGCTTTTTTTTCTATGATCAGCGACGAAGATCAGGTAAATCGACTCTTCGCCAGCGGCGGATTACGCGAGAAATATTTTTTGACCCCTTTCAATATCGCCTCAGCCATTTGATCCTGATAGGCGTCATCTGTCAGTTTGGCTTCTTCTTCCGGATTCGAAATAAACGCAGTTTCAATCAAAATACTAGGGATATCTGGCGCTTTTAATACTGCAAAACCAGCTTGTTCTACAGAGCCTTTATGCAGCTTATTGATACCGCTGATTTCTGATAAAACGACTTTGCCGAGTTTTAAACTGTCATTAATCTGTGCGGTGGTAGACAAATCGAGTAAGACGCTGGCGAGTTGTTTGTCGTGGCTCTTGATATTGACGCCACCAATCAGATCGGCAGCATTTTCATTGTCTGCTAGCCAGCGTGCGGCGGCAGAGCTGGCACCTTTGTCAGACAAGACAAAAACCGACGAGCCTTGTGCGGAAGAATTCACAAATGCATCAGCGTGGACGGACATAAACAAATCGGCCTGCACCGCACGTGCTTTTTGCACCCTGACATTCAACGGAACAAAAAAATCTGCATCGCGGGTCAACATGACGCGCATATTTGGTTGTTGTTCAATTTTGGCTTTTAAACGTTTAGCGATCGACAGCACCACGTCTTTTTCACGGTTGCCACCGCGGCCGGTCGCACCCGGGTCTTCGCCACCGTGGCCAGGATCAATCGCAATCGTAATCATGCGGCCGTTAGATGCTGATTTTTCCTGGGGGGGGAAATCGGCTTTGGGTTCTGGTTTAGGTTCGAATTTGGGGTCAATCTTTGCTTCTGCTTTGCTATCGTTCCTGGCAATCGTAGTCGATGTATCGTGCTTTGGAACATTGGCGAGCGGCGGATTGACGTTCGGGATCGTTGGAGCAACTTGAGTTGGCTTGTTGTCGCTTTGCCATTCGCCTTTTTCTATCATTGCCATAATCGGATCTGGTGCCGATGCCGGATACAGATCAAATACCAGGCGATGCTTGTAAGTACCTACAGGTTGTAGCGTAAATACCTGCGGGCTGACTTCTTCTTTCAGGTCGAATACCAGACGAACCACATTCGGTTTATTTTGACCGACTCTGACTTGTTTGATATACGGGTCATTCGATTGAATTTTGGCGACCAACTCTTTTAAGGTTGGATTAAGTTCCAGACCTTCTATATCGACCACCAAACGCTCTGGATTTTTGACCGTAAAATAATTGGTCACCAGCTCACTGTCATTTTCCAAAGTAACACGCGTGTAGTCTTCGGCTGGCCAGACGCGCACTGCGAGGATTTTTGCGGCTTGTGACACTTGCGGAACAAAGACTGAGAGCAGTAAAGTGCCACCCGCTTTGATGAAAGTGCGGCGTGTTTTTGCCAGGCGCGTGGCGCTGGCTGCGGTGGCGTCAGGATTAAATTCTGTGCTTACAGATTCGGGGCAAATTGGAGTGATGCGAGACATGCGGTACCTTTGACTGACAACGCCCGCAATTCTACCTCACGACCGTCGCCTTTGACGCTTAAAAATACATGCAAATCGGGTTCGGGTAGCAGACCATCGGCTTTTTCAGGCCATTCAACGATGCAAACATTCTTTTCGTTAAACTCTTCTCTGAAGCCTGCTTCGGTAAATTCTTCTGCACTGATCATCCGGTATAGGTCAAAATGCATAATAGTGCTTGCCTGACCTTTGATTTGTACAGCATATGGCTCTGCCAGCGTATAAGTTGGACTTTTGACAGTACCTGTATAACCCGCAGCGTGAATCAAAGAGCGGGTCAGTGAAGTTTTGCCAGCACCCAGATCACCGTGCAAAAAAATGCTCATGCCAGGACTTAGGTGATGCGCAAGACACTTACCTAATGCCTGAGTTGCAGCTTCATCGTGCAGTGTAGTTTTATAATGTGACATTTCCAGCCTGACCTCTATCCATGAATTCGCTAAACATAGCATATTGCCCAGCCCTTGTGTATCCGCCGGAGTGTAAAGCGTGAACTTGAATGAACAAGCATTAGCTGATTTATCGATGCAAATAAAGCGTTGGGGTAAGGAGTTCGGCTTTGCTGAAGTTCGTATCGCTGATGTCGATTTAAGTCATGCGGAAGCCGAATTACAGCAATGGCTGGACGCCGGTTACCATGGCGAGATGGCGTATATGGCATCCCATGGTACCAAGCGCAGCCGTCCTGACGAATTAGTGCCAGGCACAGTACGCGTGATTTCGGCACGCATGAATTATTTGCCTTCGGCTGAACAATGGCGGGAAGCGGAAAAAAAACATGCTCCCGATA
Source organism: Cognatundibacterium jejuense (assembly GCF_014284255.1). GTDB lineage: Bacteria > Pseudomonadota > Gammaproteobacteria > Burkholderiales > Burkholderiaceae_D > Undibacterium > Undibacterium jejuense. Next base: position 32,827 of record NZ_JACOFV010000021.1, on the reverse strand, counting down.
CCGCAGTTATTTCAGTGTACGCGCGTGGGCGCGACTATCACAAAGTATTACGAACCAGGCTGCAACAGCTCGCCGACAAAATCAAAGCGGAGGTAGGCGAATTTGGCTATCGGGTGTTTACCGATTCCGCACCGGTGATGGAAGTGGCGCTGGCTGAAAAATCCGGTCTGGGCTGGCGTGGTAAGCATAGCTTGCTATTAAGTCGTGAAGCGGGCTCGATGTTTTTTTTAGGCGAAATACTGATTGATATTCCGCTGCCAGTGGATCCTCCGGTAGCTGACCATTGCGGTCAATGCCAATCATGTATGGATGTTTGCCCGACCAAGGCAATTGTGGCACCGTATCAGGTTGATGCGCGACGTTGCGTTTCGTACCTGACGATAGAATTGCATGGCAGTATTCCCCTTGAATTGCGTCCCCTGATCGGTAATCGCGTCTATGGTTGTGACGATTGTCAATTATTCTGCCCTTGGAATAAGTTTGCACAAGAGGCGGCGGTTGACGATTTCGAGGTAAGACATGGCCTTGATCATGCGCGGATGGTACATTTATTGCAATGGACAGAAGAACAGTTTCTGCGAATGATGGAGGGCAGTCCCATCCGCCGTATCGGGCACGAGCGCTGGCTACGCAATATCGCGGTCGGTCTTGGCAATGCGGCAAGCACAATGCGTGGTGATGCGGAGATCGTTGCTGCTTTGACAGCCAGACTTTCTCATCCCTCGGAGATAGTACAAGAGCATGTGCGATGGGCACTGGATCAGCACATACCTGTAAATTAGTTGAACCGCAATTTTTTTGAAAGACAATGTCGCATTCCAGGTGCTTGTGGTGCGCGCATCGACGAAAGACCTTAAAAATAGGTCGTCGATCAGCATCCTAAGGAAATTTACCGCTATGATTGCGGTTTTGGTGTAACACAAATGAAATACTTCAGGCATCAAGCCAGTCAGCCTTAGGTTGGATTGACTGAATTTTTGTCGGTTCTATGACATTGTTACGTATATTCTGCGTTCGTAAGTGGTACATAGTATGAATGAAAGCGCCTCTTAAAACGCACATTCATTTATTCACCTGAACTTGAACATCAGCATTGAACATAAGAACAAGGATAGATCTTGAGACAACCATCATTTTTACAGCAATTAACGCGCACCAAGGCGGTTGAAGCACATGACATTATTTCTGAAGATCAACAGCAAAACAGTCTGCACCGGTCCTTAGGCATATTTTCCCTGACGATGATAGGTGTCGGAGCCACGATCGGTACCGGTATTTTCTTTACTATGGTTGAAGCGGTCCCCAAAGCAGGGCCTTCTGTCATTTTGTCATTTTTAATTGCGGCCATGACTGCCGGTTTGACTGCTTTATGTTATTCCGAACTGGCAGCACGGATACCGGCATCCGGTTCTTCTTATTCATTTGCGTATGCGACAGTGGGTGAGTTTGCGGCGTTTGTGGTGGCCGCTTGCTTGCTGCTTGAATATGGTCTGGCTGCGAGTGCGACTGCGATCGGCTGGTCGGCTTATCTCAATAATTTTTTGCAGAATGCGATTGGTTGGCAAATTCCGGAAATATTACGTTCGCCTATGGTTGTTTCAGGCCCCCATGGTGTTGAAATACATCCCGGACAATTCAATCTTCCCCCGGTCGCCTTGGTCGCCATTTGTTGTATTTTGCTTTTGCGTGGAGCCAAAGAGTCGGCAACCGTGAATGCGATTATGGTGATGATTAAACTGGTTATATTGATCTTTTTTTCAGTGATTGCTTTCTCGGGTTTTAATATTGAGCATTTCACTCCGTTTTTTAATACGGATAACAGCAAGGGCATGGCGGGCATGGCTGGTGTGACTGCCGCTGCGGGTACTGTGTTTTTCTCATTTATTGGTCTCGATACAGTGGCCACTGCAGGTGCCGAGGTCAAGGATCCTAAGCGTAACGTGCCGCTCGGCATTATGGCTGCGCTGATTGTAGTGACGGTGTTTTACATGCTAGTTGCTGTTGCTGCAGTTGGTGCACAGCCAGCAAATTTATTTGAAGGCCAGGAAGCCGGTCTGGCAGTGATTTTGCAAAACGTCACAGGCAAAGCATGGCCTGCCCTGATTTTATCTGCGGGAGCAGTGATTTCGGTGTTCAGCGTAACGCTGGTGACTATTTACGGTCAAAGCCGGATTTTGTATGCGATCAGTAAAGATGGTTTGATTCCGTCCTCATTCCAAGTCGTCAATCCACGTACCAGAGCACCTGTTGTCAATACAGTACTGGTTTGTATCGCGGTGGCCATAGTTGCTGGTCTGGTCGATTCTACCTTCTTGTGGGACATGGTCAGTATGGGTACCTTGGTTGCGTTTATCGTTGTGTCATCGGCGGTACCAGTGATTCGAAGTAAAGGTATAGGTCATGGCAGCGACGGCTTTCGCGTGCCATTTGGACCGTATCTGATTCCTGGTTTGAGTATTTTTGCTTGTTTGTATATTTTAAAAGACTTGTCCGACACCACATTCAAGGTATTCTTTATCTGGATGTCAGTGGCGGTCGCTATTTATTTTATCTATAGCAAACGACATTCCAGATTGAATAAGTAAAACGGACGAGATACCACTCCTTCATTGGAAAACAGAAAATGGTGATAAATATGAAATCAGCAGTTCAGGTTGTTACGTTGTTTGCGTCATTATTTGTTGCCAGCACCCAGTTGGTGAGTGCAGAAAATATTGGTAGTGTCGATACCGCATTTAAATTGATAGGCCCAGATCATAAAGTGGTGGTTGAGGCTTATGATGATCCTAAAGTCAACGGGATTACTTGCTACGTATCACGGGCGAAAACGGGCGGTATTTCTGGTGGTTTAGGTTTGGCCGAGGACAAGTCGGAAGCGTCAATTGCCTGCCGTCAGGTCGGCCCTATTAGTTTTACGGGACCATTGAAGCAGGAAGAAGAAGTTTTCAATCAAAGCTTATCGATCTTGTTCAAAAAATTGCGTATTGTTCGCATGGTGGATCAAAAGCGTAACGCCTTGGTTTATCTGACATACTCAGATAAACTGGTGGACGGCTCACCTAAAAATAGTGTGACTGCAGTCGCTGTTGATCACTCTACCGTCATTCCAGTTAAATAAAGTTGTGCTATTGTTCAGGGCTATGATCAAGGACGGATTAGTGATGCCAACGAAATGTTAAGCATCGTTAGCTTTCCTTGATTACGCTGGGTTTCCATTAGCAATAAATTTCTTCACAGTAATGGATACGTTAAAATGCTGCTCGCCAGAAATGACCCTTTCTTCGTTTTAACATGACACCTTCGAGCATTTCCTCCGCTGCCAATGATCAATCCGTTGATTCTTTGATCAAAACGATCCGTATTCCACCACGTCCCAGCATGTTAATTGATGTGCAAACCGAATTGGCATGCAAGGAACCCGATCCACGGCGTCTGGCAGCAACTATTGCTAACGACGTTGCATTGGCGGCCTCGCTGTTGAAGCTGACAAATTCATCGTTTTTTGGTTTGCGTTTGAAAGCGAGTTCAGTCGAACATGCCGTGAACCTGCTCGGAATGCGCCAATGTGGTTTGTTGATGACCGGCATTATCGCGCGGCAATCTGTGCAAGTAGAAAAAGTGTCATTGGTTAAGTTTTGGGATTTTTCTTCTAAAAGGGCACAAGCAATGTCGCATCTTGCCGGGCAGATGCGCATTTGTTCTGCCGATATGGCGCATACTTTTGGCCTGTTTTGCGACATCGGCATTCCCTTGTTGATGGAACGTTTTCCAGACTATCAGCAAACTTTGGATATTGCCTCTCAACAATTCGAGCATAAATTTACCGAAACAGAACAACAGCGTCATAGCACCAGCCATACTTCGATTGGGGCTTTGATGGCGCGTACCTGGGGTTTGCCTGAAGAGGTATCTACCGCTATTCTGTTGCATCATGATTACGAGGTGCTGAATGATGGCGCGACCTCAGAAACGGTCCGTTCCTTGATTGCTTTGGCATTGGTCGCTGAATACAGCATCCACAAATACCATGGTGAAGAAACACTTGCTGAATGGGAAAAAGGCGGTCAACTGGCCACAGATTTTCTGGGCCTATCTCATGACGAATTAGAGGACTGTTTTGAGGAGCTGCACGAGATTTTTAATCACGTACACTAATCATTCAAAGCTATCCTATTTTCAGCAATGCGAGTTGCTTTGTTTGTAGTGATTTGTTGTTGTGATCACTATCCTGATCACAACAAACTATTCACCATTTTTGCTGGCAAACGCACTATCGCAAGCAGTAACTCGAAGACGCCATCTACTGCTATTCCTAGTATCCGCAGAGGTAGTAGCAGCAACCATATCAATGGGTAGAGAATGATTGCCATTAGTGCGAGCGGCCAGCAAAATACAAACAACATCAGCCAGATCAAAAATGTGAGCATGATCGTTTTATCCTGCAATCACACGTAACAAATTACTCAACATGACGAGAGCAATCGTGGCGATGACTACGGCATCCATATTAGCGCTGAGGTTCATGATTTTTCCTTTCAATTTCGTGTTGGGGTGATGTCACTTTAATCCACGAAAAATGGGAGGGCGAGGCACATGAGACCAAGCGTCAATTTGCTATGACAGAATGCTTTTAAATGCGATAAGCAGGAGCGTCCAAAATTTTGGGAGGGGCAACCCGCCAATCACGATTGCTAACGGCAATTTAATGAAGCTTCACACGCCTGTATCAACTTCCAGGCAATGAAAAATCAAATGTATAAAAGTGCTGATTGTCTTTTATTTCTATTTGCATCAATCCACTGAGTCCAATCAATTCTTCACTGCCGCGATTAAAGAAGGATGGCACGAGGAAAAGTTGAATGCCAAAAACAAAGAGGCGGAAAAACAGGCGAAGCGCAAGGCAGTTAAGGATGCCGAAGCAGAACGAGAAAAAGCAGGCGCCGCAAAAATCCAAGATGCAAAAAATGCGAAAGCGATGGCTTGGGAGAAGTTCAACACCTTGTCTGACGATGAGCAATGAACCATTCAGACCGCGTACCTCAGCCAGGCTACAGAGCCTGAAATTGCCGTGTTTAGGAAGCTCAGCACAGACTCTCCGGCGTTTCGGATTTTCTTGCCGAAAGCTATTGCAGATTTAGGATAGTCAGTGAATAGGCAATGGATTGCTCGTGTGTAGACTAGCTTTCCATATCTTCCTAATATAAGAGTGAGACAGAGGATAAAGGCTGTGACAAAGTGTGAGAAATATTTTTTTTGCAGTCTTTACGCTTCACTCAAACAGTCCACCAATTAAAAGCGGTGTAGTTTCGGTAATAATTTCCCCAGTGTCAGCTTCAGTTGGGAATTTATATAAAACTCCTACTTCGGATCTTTTTGAGCTAGGTATTAATTTATCTAATTTAGTTAATTTACCTTCTGAATCTCGAAAAAAAATAGATGGATTTCCCATGGTTTTTGGATAGCTGAACTCTATCCCTTTGCAATCTTTTCCAATATATTGCAATCTATACTTAATGCTTCCATCGCGTAATACAGACAGTAATTGATTGCAGGCCACGCGCAATTCCTTTACTGGGTACACGCCGTTAGCATTTAATTTAATTGATCCAGTATTCTGAAAAAAATATGTCCCAGCTCGCCGATTTATTCTGAATTCTGCGTCTTCCTCGTAAGCTTCTTTGAGTTTTGGAATCGTGACATGCAAGCCAGGTTCGAATGGCAAAAGCATTCTCGTTTTTTCGCCGACCAATTCGAATTGCACGCCTTCGGTTGACTCGTTTAAATCTTTCGGCCACAGCTGAAAAGTCAACCTAATGAAATTCTTAGGTTTCGGGTAAGATTCAAGCCACTCTAGGGTGTAATGTGCTTTGCGATATGACATCCACTGAGGATCTCTTGTCGAAGCAACGGTGACTGACTGCGGTACGGCTTCTTCGTTTTGGGCCTTAACAATGGACGGTAATGCTAAGGGTACGAGAAAACTTAAAAGCGAATAGCAAGTTCTAGATGTTGGGAATTTCATGCCGACTTTTTGTTGAAGTGATGAGCAGACCTTGCTGCAAAAAAGAAACAAGGCTTGCATATTCAATCTGACGCTCTACGTCAGTGAACGTACTGATTAGCTTGCGCTAGCGATGCCAGATTCAGTTGCGTAGAGATAAAATGCAACTGCCAACAGCAATTCCAAAATAAAACCACCACCAACTTGCTCAACTTCCATCATGTTCATTTCTTGCATTTTAAGCTCCAGAAAATAAGTAAATTACCGCAACATTGTTATTACGGCAAGCAAAGTATTGCAAAAATAAGCATATGATTACGTCCTAGTTGCGCACTCTCCGTGCCCTCTGCGGCCGGTTGGGGGGGCTAGTTTTACTTCAAAGCTTCCGTTAATTTGTGTCATTTTCGCATCCTATTTTGATCTGCAAATTGCTTCTGGCGTGTCGATTTTACGATTCTTGTGGTAAAGAATGTGCCTTAACAGTGCACCCAACAGTAAAAAGAACGCAATGTGATGGCGATCGGAATATGGTTAGTTAAGGTTCGTGGAATAAATATCTTTCACATAGCATATTGATTGCCAAAGGATGAGTAAATAAATTGCAAAAAAAACATTAAAATAGCTACAATAATGTACAATGTAAAATGTTTTGAAAAAGATAATTCGGAAGTCACGGTTCAGAAATAGTAATCATGTATAAACATTGTTATCTTTAAAGATCGTTTTTACTCATTTGCTTCCGAGGTAATTTTTAGAAATTGAACTCACTGACTTTGAGTCTGTGTTTTTAGCTGAAGGTATGTTGCATCCCTATTTTATGGAAATTGAAAATGAATAAAAAATTAATCGCCGCGATGACTTGTACTGCGTTTGCCCTGTCATTCGGTATTGCAAATGCATCTGATAAAGGTGCTCCTGCACATTGGAGTTACGACGGTAAAACTGCTCCGGCTAAATGGGCAGAACTGGATGAGGCTAACTCTGCTTGCAAAATCAGTAAAGAGCAATCTCCAATTGATATCGTTAAATCAAAAGTGACAAAAGCTGCTTTGCCAGCACTCGATTTTTCTTATAAATCTGGTACAGCAGAAGTCGTTAATAATGGTCATACAATCCAGATTAATTTGCCAGCAGGTAGCAGCTTGAAAGTTGGTAATGACGAAGCGGCGCTGTTGCAATTCCATTTCCATACACCAAGTGAAGAAAAAATTGATGGCGTTAATTACCCAATGGTGGCGCACTTTGTTCACAAAAATGCAGATGGCAAATTATTTGTAGTTGCGGTCCTGTTTAAAGCTGGCAAAGAAAATGCGACGTTGGCTCCAATATTTTCTGCGCTTCCAGCAGAAGGTACACCAACTAGTTTAGCAAGTTTTGATCCATCCAAAGTTTTACCAGGTAAGCTCGCTTACTACAAATTCATGGGCTCTTTAACGACACCACCTTGTAGCGATGGCGTTCGCTGGCACGTACTGAAACAGCCAGTAGAGATCTCCAAAGCACAGATCGCAGCATTCAAAAAAATGTACAAAATGAATGCACGTCCTGTGCAACCTCTGAACGGTCGCGTTGTTGAAGTGAGCGAATAAATTGTAATATGCTCAGAGGGACAGGATATAGTGGGTCACCTAAACTCACACCTATTTTCTTTCTCTTGCTAGCCTGAAAAAAAGCCCGGCGACAATTCTGTCCCCGGGCTTTCTCATTTTATGGCTGTGTTTAGATTAGCAGCCGATTATGTGTCGCTTATTTACTTACTCAACAGCATTTCATTCAAACGTTTTACGAAGCTGCTTGGATCAGCCAAGGTGCCGCCTTCTGCCAGCAAAGCCTGATCAAACAAAATGTGTGACCAGTCACTGAATTTGGCTTCTTCGTATTTCAGTTTTTGCAGCAAAGGATGATCTGGGTTGACTTCCAGAATTGGTTTCGACTCTGGTGCAGCTTGACCCGCTGCTTTCAACATGCGCGCCAGATTGCCGGACAAGTCGTGTTCGTCCGCCACAAGGCATGCTGGTGAATCGGTCAAACGGAAAGTGACGCGCACATCTTTGGCCTTATCTGCCAGCGCCGCTTTCATTTTTTCTACCAGATCCTTGAACTCGGTTTCAGTTTCTGCGTGGTGTTTTTTCTCAGCTTCATCTTCCAATGTGCCCAGATCCAAACCGCCTTTCGCCACAGAAGCCAATTCTTTGCCTTCGAATTCACTCAGGAAAGACAACATCCATTCATCAACGCGATCGGTCAGTAACAAGACTTCGACGCCTTTTTTGCGGAAGATCTCTAAGTGCGGGCTATTTTTAGCTGTCGCATAGCTCTCTGCCGTGACGTAGTAGATCTTGTCCTGGCCTTCTTTGGCACGTGCCAGATAGTCAGCCAATGACACGTTTTGCACGTCGCTGTCGTTATGTGTCGAAGCAAAGCGCAACAGTTTCGCGATGCGATCTTTATTGGTCGCATCTTCACCGATGCCTTCTTTCAATACCTGACCGAATTCTTTCCAGAATGTCGCGTATTTTTCGTGTTTAGCTGCTGCTTCATCGCCTTCGGCATTCGCTAAATCTTCCAACATGCCCAGTACGCGCTTGGTAGAGCCATCGCGTATGGCTTTGATGTCACGGCTTTCTTGCAGAATCTCGCGAGAAACGTTCAGTGGCAAGTCGTTGGAGTCAATCACACCTTTGACGAAGCGCAGATACACTGGCATCAATTGTTCTGCATCGTCCATGATGAAGACACGTTTGACGTACAGCTTGATGCCGCCACGCTTGTTGCGATCCCACAGATCAAATGGTGCACGCGCTGGGATGTACAGCAGTTGGGTGTAGTCGCTGCGACCTTCAACGCGGTTGTGCGTGTGTGTCAGTGGCGCGCTGTAATCATGGGAAACATGTTTGTAGAACTCTTCGTATTGTTCCGGTGTGATTTCGGATTTGCTACGTGCCCACAATGCGCTGGCTTGATTGATTGTTTCGAATTCATTAGTGATGACTTGTTCTTTTTTCTCTTCGTTCCATTCTTCTTTCAGCATTTTGATAGGCAGAGAGATATGGTCGGAATAGGTGCGGATCACGGACTTGAGTTTCCATGCGGACAAGAATTCGTCTTCGCCTTCGCGCAGGTGCAAGATGATATCAGTACCGCGGCCTGCTTTAGTGATGTCTTCAACGCTGAAGTCACCCGCGCCTTCGGATTCCCAACGCACGCCTTCAGAAGCAGACGCGCCAGCACGACGAGATTCAACAGTGATGCGGTCAGCAACGATAAAGCCAGAATAGAAACCCACACCGAACTGACCAATCATGGCGGCGTCTTTTTGCTGATCGCCAGACAGTTTGCCAAAGAATTCTTTGGTGCCAGATTTAGCGATGGTACCCAGATGTTCGATCGCATCGGCTTTGCTCATGCCGATACCGTTATCAGAAATTGTGATGGTACGTGCCGCCTTATCGAAGGTCACTTTGATTTGCAGCTCCGCATCGTTTTCAAACAATGCAGCGTTATTGATCGCTTCAAAACGCAGTTTGTCGGACGCGTCCGATGCATTGGAGATGAGCTCGCGCAAGAAGATTTCCTTGTTGGAATACAAGGAGTGAATCATCAATTGCAGTAATTGTTTGACTTCGGCCTGAAAGCCCAGAGTTTGTTTTTCTGACATGTTTTTCCTCGGAAATTAGGTTAGGAAGGTCGTTTTAAATAAAATTGAATCAAATGAATTAAATGTGAATCAAAAAACTAGCTCTCCCGAGGTGGGGACGTAGCACGAGATTTCAAGTTTTTCGATGCAATAAACCTTGCTTGTTGACGTAAAAAAACGCCGGACTTTTCAGTCGCGGCGCTTTATCGATACGGAGCTGGTGCTGGGATTACAAACGTTTGATATTCATGCTGCCAGCTTTGTCTTCGACTTCAAAGCCCAGTGCATGCAATGCGGCGCGTAAGCGATCGGCTTCTGCCCAGTTTTTAGCTGCGCGTGCTGCCTGACGTTGCTCTGCCAATGCTTGCACTTCGGCTGGCACTTCTAATGCTTGCGGCACCCAGTTGGCCAGACCTAGACCAAAAATTTGATCGAATTCAGCGACCGTTGCTTTTTTATCGGCATCAGAAATGTCGGCTTTCAACATTTCCCACACCAATGCCAGTGCGCGCGGCACGTTTAAGTCTTCATTCACAAAAGTCGTGAATTTTTCTTTGAATTCAGCATTCACACTGCCACCAGCTGGCCAGGCGTAGAAGGTATCGCGCAAACGTTGTAGAGCGGTTTGCGCTGCTTGCAAAGCTTCAAAGCTGAATTGCATCTGGCTGCGATAGTGTGCAGTCAGGCACAAATAGCGATAGGCAAGCGGATCGATGTGTTGATCCAGCAAGGTTTGTAAGCGCAGGAAATCACCGCTGGATTTGGACATCTTGCCAGAATCAATTTGCAAGAAATAACCGTGCATCCAAAAGTTCGCTAGGCGCGTGCCGTGGCAAGCCTGGTTCTGTGCGATTTCATTGCTGTGATGAATAGAAATATGGTCTTCGCCACCGCAATGGATATCGAACCACGGTGTCAGATATTTAGCTGACATCGCCGAGCATTCAATATGCCAGCCCGGGAAACCGCGGCCCCATGGACTATCCCATTCCATTTGGCGCTGTTCGTTTTCCGGACTAAATTTCCACAGGGCAAAATCTGTCGCATTGCGTTTTTCGCCAAGTTCAACACGGCTACCAGCTTTGATGGCGTCGCGTTTGATACGGGCGAGGTAGCCGTAGTCATCTTGCTTGCTGGTATCAAAATAAATGCCATCACTGGTGCGATAGGTAAAGCCTTTGCTTTCGATGCAAGAAATAAAATCGATTTGCTCAGCAATGTGATCTGTTGCTTTGCACCAGATGCTTGGTTCCAGGACATTTAAACGCTGCAAGTCTTGCTTAAAGGCAATCGTAAAACGCTCAGCAATTTGCCATGCCGATTCACCGGCTTTGCGGCTGCCTTTTTCCATTTTGTCTTCACCGTCATCGCCATCTGAGACCAGATGACCCACGTCAGTGATGTTAATGACGTGACGGACAGTATGGCCGTTCCATTCTAACGTGCGACGCAGCAGATCTTCAAATAGATAGGTACGCAAATTACCGATATGCGCGTAGTCATACACGGTAGGGCCGCAGCAATACAATCCGACCCAATCAGTACGCAGAGGTGTGAAAGGGCGCAGGCGGCGTTCCCAGTTATCGTAAAGAAGTATGTCCATCTTGGTTTAACAATGAAAAAGAGTAAGAAATTGAAAGAACTTGGTGCGCGCGATTAACGGATTTTCGTCACGGTGTTAATCGGCAATAGATAATGCAGACTCAACAGCAACAACAACGCAAGTCATTGCTGAAAACAGGTGGAAAACCTGTAAAAATGTCAGCAAACTGCGATGTGAAGGGCATAATGTGCATAGTGAGCGCGTAAAAAGGTGGATGAGAATGTAGCATAGATATGTGCTTTCATCCTAAAAAACCATAATTTTCTATCTAAAATACCGAAGTGCGCCGCCAGAATATCTGTGACTTGCGAGTGAGTGCAATGAATGATGCGCATCGTTGTCGAAGCAAATTTGCGGCAGATCCGATAAACATTGGGATCTGAGCTTAGGTAGTGATATAGTTTGTAATAATGTTTTTTTAATAATAAATCCTGAGTATGATAGGTATTTAAAATGCAAACGACGTATCAAGAAATTCCTGATGAACAATACCGAACCTATTTCCAGAATCAAGACAGAATCCAGGCACGCTTGGTGGTGCGGGTATTGATGTGGTCTTTGCTGCCACTTAGCTTTATCGATTTGTTGTTCCACGAATTTTCTGTGACTTCGGTAGTGTTGTTGTCGATGCGAGGTTTTGTTCTGGCCTGTTCCTGGTGGTTTTTACAGCAATTGAAGGTGCTGGGTACGGCGCCTGTCATCGATAAATATTTACTCCGTTGGGTGGTGCTGGTCATGCTGATGCAACTGGTCAGTAACGCCTGCACGCCAAGAGATTACTTCGGACATTACCTCATCGATATTTGGGGTTGTCTGATGACCTTCATTGTGGTGCCGCTGCCTCTGAAGATGTTGCGTCTACCGGTGGTGAGTTTTGTGATTGTTTCACTACTTCTGATGGTATTCAAGCATGCACTTTATTATGGATATTCGCTTGGCGTTGCTATGATGTTGCCAGCGAGTGCTGTGACTGGTCATGCCATTGCCAGTTACGTGCATCGCTATCGCCGTAAGTTGTTAAGTGCCGAGCAAGAATTGGAACGTCAGGCAAGTATTGATCCGGTAACGGGTGTGGCCAATTGGCGCGAATTTATGCGAATTGCCGAAGCTGAATTACAACGTCATGCGCGTTTGACAAAACCGATGTCAATGTTAGTGCTGGATGTTGCAGATTTTAAAAAAATTAATGATGAATACGGCCCGGAAACTGCCGATATTATTCTTGTCGAGGTAACCCGCCGTATTAAGCGGGTTATGCGGTCTTACGATAATCTGGCGCGTTACGGTAGTGATGAGTTTTGTGTTTTGTTGCCTGAAGCAGCGGCAAACGATGCAGAAAAAATCGCCGGACGTACCCGTACCACCGTTGTGTCTATGCCAGTGACAGTATCCGGCAAAGAAATTAAAATTGATGCCACGATAGGTGTGGCAACGATGCGCGAAGGTGACAATGTGTCAGCTTTATTGCATCGTGCCGGCGATGCTCGTGGCAAGGGTAAAGTGTCGACTTTTATGGTTGCTTAAATTGTTCTACATCACGCAACTTGGTTAAAAATTTTTTTAGCGCAGTTCTTTTTTCAAAAAGTCCCACACCCCTGCATCTGACATCGCAGCGATGTTGATACGCATTTTGGTCGACGGTGCCTGGTGGGGGGAGAACAAACTACCTGGCGCAAGCAGGTATCCTTGCTCGAGGGCTTTCTCGGTGAGCTTGTTGGTATCCACACCAGTTTCTGTCCACAAAAACATCCCCGCCGGAGTGCGGTAATCAACTTTGATACCGATATGTTCGAGTCGCTTGGTGATGTCATCTCTGACCCCATCGAGCTTCACACGGATACGATCAACATGTTTTCGATAGTGACCTTCGGAGAGAATTTTGTACACGACACGTTCGCCGATTTCCGTTGTCGTGAGTGTTGATAGCATCTTGCGATCGGATAAGCGTATAGCCAGTTCTGCTGAAGTCGCGATAAAACCAACGCGCAAATTGGCGGCCAGTGTTTTAGAAAATCCGCCCAGATAAATGACACGGTTTAGTTGATCCAGCGCAGCGATGCGGGTCGCTGATTGTACGGCACTGCCGGGATGCATATCGCAGTAAATATCATCTTCCACCACAATGAAGTCATGTAACTCCGCAGTTTTCAACACTTGAAATGCTTTGGCCGCTGACAATGAAGTCGAGGTCGGATTGTGCATGACTGAGTTGATGATATACAACTTCGGTTTGTGTATTGCTGCCAGCTCTGCCAATTTAGCGACGTCGGGACCATCATGCAGGCGCGGAATGCCAATCACCTTGGCACCAAGAATCGCAAACGATCCAAACATCAGAAACCATGCGGGATCATCGACAAAAATGGTATCACCAGGACGTGTAAATTCACGGGCGACCAGATCCAATGCTTGCGTCACGCCAGTTGTCATCACGATTTGTTCTGGCGCTGCCGCGATTTCCAGCTCAGCCAGTTTGAGTTGCAATTGCTGACGCAGCGGCAGAAACCCTTGTGGCGTACCGTAATGCAGTAACAAATTTTGATTCAGACGACTGATTGCCCGTAAGCCGTTCGCGACCAATTCACCATCGAGCCAATCATGTGGTAACACGCCGGAACCCGGCATTTTTTGCGGTGGTAATTGGCGAAACATATTGCGCACCAGCCAGACCACATCCATTTGCTGCGAGCCAGTTACGACCTGCGTTGCGACGGGGGCACTACTCAGCATCGATGCTCGTTCACGGACAAAAAAGCCTGCGCCGCGACGTGATTCCAGATAGCCCTTGGCGACCAACCTGTCATAGGCTTCGACCACCGTGAAACGTGAAACATGCTGTTCATCAGCAAATTGCCGGATCGAAGGCATACGCGCACCCGTACGCAGCAACTTGTCGTCGATACGGTTGGCAACTGCTGCCACAATTTGTTCTACCAGAGAATCCCCGGAGTCGCGCGAAATATAAAAGGTAGGCGTTTGCATGAGCTTTTCTTCGTTTCTTCGTTATTGGTAGTCTGTATTGGGGAATTGACCAGAACAGTGTGGTGATTATCGTTTTTTGTGTATTGGTACTGTATTGGTTTTTGCGTTTAGGATAGCACAAACGCTGATGAAAAAGAGTGCAGTGCCGAAGATGGTTCTGTCGCCAATGCGTATTCTGTTTCAGATTGCATTCGTCGATGACAAACACCATTAGCATTGAACATAATTTAAAAACAAAACGCGCGAAATTTGCCGAAGGAAGCAGAACACCACATGCCATTTACAGAATTTATCGCCTTTTCCATCTTCGCCTGGATAGGCTCTTTTACACCCGGTCCGAATGTGGCGATTGCTGCCACTACTGGCGTCAATCACGGTTTGCGCGCGGCATTGCCGCAGGTGATGGGTGTGCCGTTGGGATTTGTGCTCATGATGTGGGCGATTGGCCTCGTTGGAGCGTCAGTTCTGTCAGGTCATCCGCACTTGGTATTACTCATGAAGATTGCAGGCAACGGGTATCTGTTGTGGCTCGCATGGCGTTTGTGTTTTTCTGCTACCTTGTCTGACAGCAAGAGCATGCAACCGTTGAGCGTCAAACAGGCCGCCGTGTTTCAAATGGTGAACCCGAAAGCATGGATGATGTTGGTTGCCGCAACCTCAACCTATGCAATAGGACAAAGCGAATTTTTTGCTCGTATGGGGTGGATGAGTCTGGGTTTTGCTTTGCCTAGTGCGCTAAGTTTGCTTACGTGGGCATGGATGGGCGATAAATTACGTCATTGGTTGTCAGTCGGGCAGCGCCTACGTCGCTTTAACCTGTGCATGGGGATATCGCTGGCGTTGACTGCGGTCTGGATGTTTAGTCTATAAACAATTTCTGAAACTGACATCGAATTGCATTGGAAAAATATGAGCACCCTCGCATTGAAACAACAAAAACTGGAAGTCAAAGGTATGTGGCTGGGCTTTGTGGGCGTTGCTATTTTTAGTCTGACTTTGCCTTTCACACGACTTGCCGTGGCAGAGCTTAATCCCGTGTTTGTTTCGATGGGACGTGCTGTTGTAGCGACAATTTTGGCGGGCTTGATGATGTGGTTGCAAAAAGCACGTCTACCACAGCGATCTGAATTGAAATCATTATTTATCATAGCCTGCGGCGTCGTTTTAGGCTTTCCTTTGTTGAGTACTCTCGCAATGCATCAAGTACCCGCTGCGCATGGCGCGATCGTGCTGGGAATTTTACCGTTGGCGACAGCACTATTTGCGGCACTACGTTTTCATGAGAGGCCTTCTTTAGGATTTTGGTTGATGGCGGTGATGGGTAGCGGATTGGTGCTGGGGTTTGCCTTCATGCAAGGTGCAGGTCGTTTGCAATGGGCAGATTTCGCGTTGTTCGGGGCCGTCGTTCTGGCAGCGATGGGCTATGCCGAAGGTGGCAGATTGGCGCAAAGTATGAGTGGTTTGCAAGTCATTTCTTGGGCGCTCATCTTGATTTTTCCTGTGACCCTGAGTCTGAGTATCTGGAGTTATTTACAGTACGGCTTGCACGCATCCACTGCGGCCTGGGGTGGGTTCGCCTATGTGTCGGTGTTTTCTATGTTTGTCGGTTTTTTGTTCTGGTATAAAGGCCTGGCGACTGGCGGTATTGCAAGGGTAGGGCAGGTGCAATTATTGCAGCCGTTTATGAGCTTATTAGGTGCGGCAATGATCGTCGGCGAGTCCTTGAATTTGATCAATATGCTATTTGCCGTGGCGGTGGTCGTTACCGTCAGTCTGGGGCGACAAATGAAGATTCATCGTTAGAGTAGGGCAAAATTGCAAGCTGACCAAATAAAATCAATAAGACCACTTGAATTTGGGGGTATGAATCGGGCAATGGCAGGCATACAATAGAGAGCTATGCGTAGCATCTACGTGTGTTTCAAATTGCCTTATTGGCATTGCATTATTGCACCGTATTTGTTTTTACCACTCTGGTTGGCTGCGCCACCACTTTTTTGGAATGACCATGTCCTTTTACGAAAAACTCCAAGCACTGAATATTGAATTGCCTACCGTTGCAGCACCAGCCGCTGCTTACGTGATGTATGTACAGACTGGTAATACCGTGTTTCTGTCCGGTCATATTGCCAAAAAAGATGGTAAGGTCTGGGTTGGTCAGTTAGGTAAAAATATTACAACAGAAGAAGGTAAATTGGCTGCTCGCGCTGTCGCGATTGATTTGATGGCAACATTGCAAGCTGCGTGCGGTGGCGATCTCAATCGTGTTAAACGCATTGTGAAGCTGATGAGCCTGGTTAATTCGACGCCTGATTTTACCGAACAGCATCTGGTCACTAACGGTGCCTCTGAATTGATCGCGGAAATTTTTGGTGATCAAGGCAAACACGCCCGTTCCGCATTCGGCGTAGCGCAAATCCCTATGGGAGCGTGTGTAGAAATCGAAATGATCGTGGAACTTAACTGATCAGATTCGTCACATAATTAGCACTAAATATGACTGAGGCAATTTCAAGATATTTGTCTCAGTTTGAACGATAACAATATTTTGCCAGACATGGCATGACTTCCAGTGAGACCAGCATGAAACTTGAAAATCCTACCCCTATCAATTGGAAATTCTCAGAACGCGCCGAGCAACTGCAAAGCTCCGTTATTCGTGAGATTTTAAAAGTGACCATGCGTCCGGAAGTCATTTCGTTTGCTGGTGGTTTGCCATCACCTGAAACTTTCCCAGTTGAACGCATGAAAGCCGCGTTTGACAAAGTGTTGTCAGAACAAGGTAAAACGGCATTGCAATATGGCCCGACCGATGGCTACGCACCTTTGCGCGAATTTATTGCAGCCTCATTGTCCACCGCAGATTGCAAAATTTTGCCCGAGCAAATTTTGATGGTATCTGGTTCGCAGCAGGGTTTGGATCTGTTGGGTAAAGTATTGGTGGACGAAGGCAGCAAAATTTTGGTCGAAACACCAAGTTACCTCGGTGCTTTGCAAGCATTTTCTGTGTATCAGCCGCAATTTGAATCGGTCGATACGGATGAACATGGTCTGATTCCTGCATCCGTTGCCGCAAAAGGAGAGGGCGCACGTTTGATGTATGCCTTGCCTAACTTTCAAAACCCGACTGGCCGAACCTTGTCGATAGAACGTCGTATGGAGTTGGTGGAGACCTGTGCACGTATGGGTATTCCGCTGATCGAAGATAACCCTTACGGTGATTTGTGCTACAGCGGCGAGCCTTTGCCAAAAATGTTGAATATGAATCCTAACGGCGTGATTTACATGGGGTCGTTCTCTAAGGTATTAACGCCAGGTATTCGTTTGGGGTATGTGGTCGGTCCGGTTCCCCTTATTCGTAAATTAGAGCAAGCGAAACAAGCAGCTGATTTGCATACGGCACAACTGACGCAAATGGTCGTTTATGAAGTGATTAAGGATGGTTTCCTCGGTGAGCACATTCCGACGATTCGTACTTTCTATTCACGCCAGTGCGATGTCATGCTTGAGGCAATGACGAAGTTCTTCCCGCAAGGCGTCACTTGGACCCGTCCAGAAGGCGGCATGTTTATCTGGGTCACTTTGCCTAAGCACATCGACAGCAAATTGTTGTTGGATGAAGCGATTCAACACAATATCGCTTTTGTTCCGGGTGGTCCTTTCTACGCCAACGAAGCAGAAAAAAATACGCTGCGCTTGTCCTTCGTTACTGTATCGCCAGAACGCATCAACGAAGGTATAGAAAAATTGGGCAAGTTAATTAAAGCCAAAATGTGAAGATTGCCTTATTGAATTCGGTAGAAAAAAATATAAAAACCCGCTTTGAGCGGGTTTTTATATTGGCGGATTCATTGAACAATGCATTTTTTATTCAGAGGATGCGGAATTTTATGTCAATTCATTGAATAATCGGATTAGCTTTCATTGCATTTTTACTACAAATTTGTGCTGCGTTGATCTCTAAGCATATCAGAGTTATTGTTGCTTGAAAGAACAGTTGGTTGGAGGTGTCTTTTTTATTTGAAATTGTCATCTTGCCTCGCGACTATTCAGGCGTTAGACTGAATCAAATTCTTCTATCATAATAAGAGGTGTTGCAATGAGGCCATATTTTAGAGCAGGCAAGTTGTTATACGTGGCTAGTACCTTTTTTCTGATAAGTTTACAACTACTTGCTGCTCCCTCCCAGGCTCAGGAGGTATGTAAAAAGTTGTTAGCGACCGGGAATCCAGAATACCCGCCTTTTTTATGGCGAGATGCGCAAGATGAAAGTCATTTGATCGGTGCGAATGCAGAATTGATGCAAGCCTTATCGAAAGAAATTGGCGTGCCGATTGAGGTAAAGTATCTCGGACCTTGGGCCAGAGTACAGGAAGAAGCAAAATTGGGCCATGTCGACTTAATTGCCGGCGCGTTTTTTACCTTGCCGCGCCTTGATTACATGGATTATTTTTATCCGGCGTTTCGCGAAACCAGGACGGCTATCTGGACCAAAAAAAATAGTAAATTGGTCTACCGTAAATGGAGTGATCTGGTTGGCAAAAATGGCATCACCGTGATTAATAATAGCTTTGGCGAAGATTTTGATCGCTATGCCAAAGAGTCTCTGAAAATCGTTACCGTATCTAGTCTGGAGCAAGCCTTGGCTATGCTCAATCTATCCAGGGCGGATTATTTGATCTATGAAGAGGACCCAGGTCTGGCGTACGTTGCTAAATTGAATATGAATGATGTAAAAACATTGCCAACTGCGGTTGCCAACGAAAATTTATATTTGACGATGGCGCATAAATCTCCCTGCAATACACCAGAAATGCGAGGTCGTATTGCTAAAGCTTTATACGTATTGGACAAGCAAGGTTTGATGAGTAAATTGGTGACATTCAATATCCAATTGTGGCGTAAGCAGCAGTCCAAATAATCCTAGGGTTTCCAGATTGAGGTTAATTTTGCGGAAACTTTCGTTAAGACAAATATCTATATTAGGCGTCGCACTCGGTATCTTATTGCCAGCCATGGTGTTCGGTTACTTCATGACAGTGGCGAGGTATGAGCGTGAATTACAGCTGCGCATACGTGTGCCGATGGCGCAAAATGCCGATATGTTATCTAAAGCGATGGAAGTTCCGCTTTGGAACGTCGATAAAGAAGTTAGTAAGCAATTCGTGCAAGCAGTCATGCGAAATCGTGAGGTGATCAGCCTGGTTGTGACCGACGAAGCTGGTAATGTTTTTGTTCGCAGTGATAAAGTCCGCAAGTCCGGTATTCATACCCTAAAAGAAGAACGTCCAATTTACCTCGAAACGAAAGTGATTGGTAAAGTCGTCCTGGAAATGACAACTGAATATGTCAATCGGGATTTGTTAGATGACATTTTTAAACTTGGTGCAGGTCTTGTCGCACAGGTAATTTTCTCGTTCGTATTAATTTGGTTTTTATTTGACCGGCGTATCGTGCGTCCTATTCAAGCACTCCAAGCCGCTACTGCAAAGCTCGCCAGCGGCAAACTAGATGAGCCCTTAGTGTTACAACGTCAGGATGAAATCGGAAATTTAGCATCCGGTCTGAATCAAATGCGACTCAATCTTGGGCAACTGATTTCTGAAAGAGAACAGCAAAATATTATCTTGCAACAAGAACTCAAAGAGCGTTTACGCGTTGAGCAGGCCTTGCGTGACACTGAAGAAAAATTCATAGGAATTTTTCAGGCTTCGCCGGTAGCGATGAGTGTTTTGCGTAAAAATAATCAGTACCGGATCGTCGACGTTAACGATGCTTGGGTGAGGCAATTTGCGTGGTCGGCTGAAACGATACTCAGCAATCTGGAAATACAAGAAGACCTATGGCGCAATTCCGAAGATTATGCGCAAGTCCTGCGGCTACTTGAGCGAGATGGCGAGTTGCAGGGGTTTGAGGCATGGCTACGTTGTGGCACAGAAGATAAGACGTTGTTATGTCAAATATCCGGACGTTTAATTCGCTTTGGTGACGAGCCATTTTTGATACTTGTGCAAGAAGATATCACCGAAAAACGTCAGAATGAAAAAGACATTCTCAACATGAATGTTACGCTGGAACGTCGTGTCTCAGAAAGGACGCACGAGCTGGAAGAAGCAAATAATGAACTCACAGTAGTGCTTGAGAACTTGCAACGCGCTCAGCAAGAGTTATTGCGAACCGAAAAAATGGCAGCTCTTGGATCACTGGTGGCAGGTGTTGCGCATGAACTCAATACACCAATCGGTACCAGCGTCACAGTTGCCAGTACCTTACAAGAACAAACAGATGATATTTTGCAGCAGTACAGTCACGGCTTACGTAAATCTGCATTAGAAGAGTATTTAAAAAATGCCAGAATGGGAACAGATTTGCTTCTGCGTAATTTGAGTAAAGCTTCTGAACTGGTTACTAGTTTTAAACAAGTGGCGGTTGATCGTACCAGTGCCAACCGGCGCGTTTTTGCCCTCCATGAAATGGTGAGCGAACTGATACTCACCCTCGGCCCCATGATACGTAAAACCAAACACGAAGTGGTTTCGGATATTCCAGAGAAAATGATGATGGATAGCTATCCGGGCGCGATGGGACAAGTCATGACCAATCTGATTAACAATGCATTCATTCATGCATTTGGGGGCGAAAGTAGAGGAACGGTGACGATCAGTGCACGTTTTTTTGATATTGATCGAATTGAAATTATCGTTAAAGATAATGGTAAAGGGATAATTCCAGTCAACTTAGGACGTATTTTTGATCCATTTTTTACAACTCGGCTTGGGCAAGGTGGTAGCGGATTAGGTTTAAATATTGTGTACAACCTGATTAAAGACGTACTGGGTGGGGATATTTCTGTCGATAGTATCGTGGGCAAAGGAACAAGTTTTACCATTGTGCTTCCTCGCATTGCAAAAATTACAGATGAGCAAAACTAATGTCATTTAAATACTTATACTTGTCACTTGTATTGATTTGAAGTATTGATTTGGCTTTTGCGCGCTAGCCTTGCGTGGGTCTGATCTGCTAAAGTTGCAGTATGAGTAAATTATCCTTAGATCGTATCCTGCAATCGCAGGGCTTTGGTTCACGCAAATATTGCCGTGAACTGATATCCGACGGCGAAGTCAGTATTGCTGGCGAATTCGTTGATGACTATAAACTGACCGTTGAGACGGAAGGCTTGGTATTTCGTATTTTTGATGAAGACTGGGAATATCGCGAGCATATATATATTGCGCTCAACAAACCCGCGAATTTTGAATGCTCTCGCAAGCCTAGTCATCACCCCGGAGTGTTGACTTTATTGCCGGAACAATTTACTTGGCGCGATGTGCAGCCAGTCGGACGATTAGACCATGATACGACTGGCATGTTATTAATGTCGGACGATGGGCCTTTTATCCACGCACAGTCTTCACCTAAACGGCACATTCCTAAAGTTTATCAAGCTACTACGGCAGAACCAGTAACTACTGAACTCGTGAATTCTCTGTTGAGTGGTGTGCAATTACATGACGAACCCGCACCGTTAGCTGCGCTGTGGTGTCGTCAATTGGATACGAATCAGATAGAAATTGTCCTGGAACAAGGTAAATATCATCAGGTCAAGCGTATGCTCGCTGCTGCAGGTAATCATTGCGCAGCCTTGCAACGTACAGCGATCGGGCAACTGAAGTTGAGTTCTCTGAATTTACAAGAAGGCGAATGGTGTTACCTCAGTGTTGAGCAAATGGCGTTATTGGTTGCCGATCAAAACTAGCAAAATATGCTGGCAATAAAATCTAGTTGCCCAATATCTGAGAAGGTGAAGTTACAAACATGCTCTCTTTGAGTCAAGCTGAATACATGTAAATATTGATATCTGATTTCAACTTGTGGGGAATGTCCGTATGCCAGTCATCGTCGTAGCAAATCCTAAAGGTGGCGTAGGTAAAAGTACGTTTGCGACCAACCTTGCAGGCTATTTCGCCTCGCAAGGGCATAAAGTGATGCTGGGCGACATTGATGCCCAGCAATCTTCCCGTACCTGGTTAGCTCTCAGACCAGAACATTTTCCTGCTATTTCGGCGTGGGAAATTGATGCCAATGCGATTGCTAAACCGCCGAAAGGTACGACACATGTGGTTTTGGACACGCCAGCGGGTCTGAAAGGAAATAAACTCGATGCCGTATTAAAGTTGGCGGATAAAGTGGTTGTTCCATTACAGCCATCTATCTTTGATATTTTGGCAACCGAAGAGTTTTTTAAGAAACTAGCCAAGCGTGAGCAAAAATGCGAAATCGGTATTTTGGGTATGCGAGTCAATGCCCGTAGTCGCGCAGCTGATCAACTTACGCACTATGTGCAGCAATTAGATTTACCCGTATTAGGCTATTTGCGTGATACCCAGAATTATGTCCAGCTCGCGGCTCACGGAGCCACGCTGTGGGATGTCGCACCGTCCCGGGTAGAGAAAGACTTACTCCAGTGGGATGACATCCTTCACTGGATACATAAATAATAAGCTTTCGCTAGATTTTGCTCGTTTTTGCTTTTGGTGAAATTTCTATATTGCCGATAAATTGACGTTCATCGGTAAAAAAATAGTCCAGTCGTACTAAAGAAAAATTTCCCCCTTTTAAGATATCTCCCTATAATGCCGTCTCGTTCTGGAAGGGGACGAATTTCTCTTTTGATATCAAAGACTTACGGCATGCATTTAACTATTTTTGAAACCCCGTTGATTAATTCTCTGGCACGCTGGATTTCCGTCACTATGTTGCGCTTGCTAGGGTGGCGTATTGAGGGGCAAGCTCCCATCGAGCAAAAATACGTGCTCATTGCGGCACCACATACCAGTAATTGGGATTTTCCATACACCTTGATGGTTTGTTTTGCGCTGCGCTTACGTGTTTATTGGATGGGGAAGGCAAGCCTATTTCCGCCCGTTTTCGGTCACGTAATGCATTGGCTGGGCGGGATTGCCGTTGATCGTAGCCGCTCGGGTAATCTAGTACAAAGTACAGTTGATGCATTTCATGCCAATCAACGTCTGACAGTGATTGTTCCACCGGAAGGAACCCGAGGTAAAGTGACACACTGGAAAACCGGGTTTTATTATATTGCTTTGGGCGCTGGTGTACCAATTGCACTCGGATATCTCGATTTTTCTCTTAAAACTGCCGGTATCGGAAAAATGTTTATGCCAACCGGTGACCTGCTTGCCGACATGGAAGAAATTAAGAAGTTTTACAGTGGTATCCACGGTAAAAATCCGCAGCAATTTGATGGCGATAATATCCAAACTAAGTAACAGTTAGTGAATTAAAAACTGATGATTGATCAGTCATCGCACATAAAAAACGCCTTGGTTTCAGAAATGGAAATTTTGAAGCGAGGGCGTTTTGTCTTTTTCGCTTAACAGGTAACAAGTAAAAAAGTAAAAAGCAAAAAAGCAAAAAAGTAAAAAGCGTGCTCAATTGCAGCAAAAATTATTCAGCAGCGATCGATTTCTTCGGTAGCGTTTCTGCTGGTGACGCCGCGAGTTTTTTTATGCGACCTGTTAATAATGCCGCCATTGGTTGCAAGATTATTTTTTGCGTCAGGCGTTCGCAATAGGGGTGCGCCGTCAGGTATACGATCACAGCGCTACATAACAAGGAAATTGACAGTCTGGCGGTAGGCTCCATGCGCAATATGGCAGGTAAAATCCCAGATTGCTGCAAAATGATTAAGGTCATACCGTGCCACAAAAACACATACATCGATTGCTTACCTATCCTCGATAATCCCAAGTCTTTGCGGCTCAGTAAGTAGAGTAATGCTAAGCCAAGTACGCAAGATACGGTGTATTGCAGCATCTGATATAGCGTCCCGGTTATATTTGCCATCCCGAGGCGATTCAAAGAAAAACTGCCGTACAACCAACGGTAATCGAATAGCGGCGGTAAGAAGAAAATGCTTGAGATTGCAATAGCAACGATCAGCAAGGAGATGATGATCAATCGTCTATCATTTTCTTTAGATGAGAATAATTCGGGACCAATCACTGCACCCACCAAAAAGTAAGGGAAAAATAACAAGGTACGAGAACTGCTCAACAAATACCCTGCATGTTCAGAATAACTTGTTCCCAAGGCCAGAATTAATGACAGTGCAACCGGAAACTGCATTCTCAAAAATAGCGGTAACATCAGGCGCCATGATAATAAACTCATCAGATACCACAGCATCCAATAGGGAGCGACTAAGCCGGCGTAGACACTGAATTTGCCAACTAACACATATTCCGTGCATTCGTAGATCAGTTCAAAAGCAATCAGCGGTGCAACGATATTTTTGATGAGTTGTAATGCTTGTTTTTCATCGACGATTGTTTTGGAGAATATCCCAGATACCAACGCGAACATTGGCATATGAAACGCATATACAAAGATCCAGATTGGACGTAAAAAACTATCATTGGCGATATGCAATTCGATGAAATGTCCAAATACGACCAAAAATATCAGTACCCCTTTGATATTATCTAAAGCGGAATTTCTTTCTGTTGAGGAAAAAGTAGGAAGCATTGGCGGGACTGTAGCAAATAAAAAAAACAGCACATCATAATCGAAACAGCGAAGGATATAATATCCTTAGTTTGTAACGTGCTGCGCTGCATCTAGATTCGGCCGCTTTGCAAATTCTTAGCTATTGAGCAATTGACTTATTTAAATAGAAATTTCCCTTCCTTTAAAATTCATGAACTTTTTGCTATGATAAGTTTCCTTCGTGAAATTTTATTTGGGTTACAATCGCTGGTTGAATGAATTCCTGATTTCATTATGCCGAACGAAAAGAACAAAGCGAGCTTGTTGAGTGCGCAGCTAGATTTTGAAGGCGTAGCTAGTCCCCCAGCCAAATCTGAGGCACTGGATTTTTTCGACCTTGATATTGATGCTAACGCGCGCACCGATATGCTTGAGGAGTATCTTCCGTCACCTCTGCTACCCGATTCGCCTGTTGCTGAGCCGCAAAGCTCTGCTAATACGGTGAGGACTCCATCTACCGTTGTCAAGGAACCCGTTGTTCCAGAATTGCTGAAACCGCAGAAGTCTGTTTCCAGATCGAATAGTTCCAATAAATCAAGCAAGAAAAAAAAGGAAGGCAAAAGCGATAATTTTGCTTTGTATGCTGCAATTGTCGCGTTATGTGGATTTTTAGCAGTTTTTGTCGCTATTTTTTACGTCAAGGTCATTGCTGACGACGGCGAGACCCCGACCTACCT
Organism: Cognatundibacterium jejuense; assembly: GCF_014284255.1. GTDB lineage: Bacteria > Pseudomonadota > Gammaproteobacteria > Burkholderiales > Burkholderiaceae_D > Undibacterium > Undibacterium jejuense. The sequence goes on along the minus strand of NZ_JACOFV010000021.1, from coordinate 7,358 downwards.
GACTTTACCTGAGACCGTGGTGAACGTTGACAACAACGTGGTCAGGATAAAAATTACTTTACAAGTCGAAAAGAAAGATAGGGGGTGGCTCAACACAAATAAAGTAACTTTGATGCAGCTTTTACCGATTGTCATGACAAAAATCGATCCAAATGATCTTCATTCTGAAGAAGGCTTCGATTTAGTTCGTGAAAAATTACGCGTAGAACTTAATCGGGAAATGAAAACCGATAAAATTCAATCGGTTTTATTGGATCAATTGTTAATGAAATCTCGTGATTAATATCAGCTTCGGTAGCGTGCGACCACAACTTGGTTTTTAAGTATGTGTTAAACCGTAGTGTATCGGAACGATTCCAGACACTAAGATAGTCTGTTAAATCTGCGAATTACATCTCACGCAGGTAGCGCAGCAACCTGTCGAGAGCGTGAGCAATTGTCTGTTCCCTAACGGCACGTCGGTCGCCAGAAAATATCCGACGTTCGGTGTGCGTTACACCGCCAACTTTCCAGCCAAAGCAGACGGTACCGACAGGTTTTCCGGGTACCGCGCCAGTAGGACCTGCGATGCCTGTTGTGGATAAGGAGACATGGGCTTCTGAATTTGCAATGGCACTTTCAGCCATCGCTGCGGCGATCTCTTCGCTGACAGCGCCATGTTGTGCAATTAGTGCCGCAGAGATATCTAGTAACTCGGTTTTAGATGAATTGGAGTAACTGACAAAGCCACAATCAAACCATTCAGAAGAGCCTGCTACCTCAGTAACAGCGTAGGCAATCCCGCCGCCTGTGCAAGACTCAGCAACAGCCAGTAAGAGCTTTCTTGATTTGAGTTCTTCACCGACCTGTATTGCAAGTTCAATAGCATTTAGCATGATGTCTCCCCTAGCTGTTTTTTGGCTGCTTTTTGGTTCTATTGCAGACTTACTTTACCACCATGTGCGCAGCATTTGAAGTCTGTTATCAATGAATAGTTTATTTGCAGCGCACATTTACTCATCGTTGCTAAAAGTGTCTCCACACTGCAAAACTAAGCAAGGTAAAAAATGCCGCTACGATGTCATCGAACATGACCCCGAAACCACCTTTAAAGCGCTGATCAAAATAACGAATAGGCGGTGGCTTCACCATGTCAAAAAAGCGAAAAATGATAAATGCGTAAAACTGTGTCTTGAGATCGGCTGGCGTGACTAACAGCAGAACCAGCCAAAACGCAATAATTTCATCCCAGACCATGCTGCCGTGATCAGCCACCCCTATATTTTTTCCGGTGATCTTACACGCCCAAACGCCCACAAAAAAACCGATGGAGATAATCCAAAACCAATGACTAGGCGTAAAAATATCCGGCCAGCGTTGGCTAAAAAGATCGAATATCAACCACGCAAATAATGTACCGGCCGTACCTGGCATAATGCGGGAAAGGCCGCTACCAAAGCCTTGCGCCAGAATATGTGCCGGATGGCTGAACATAAATTGAGCTGTCGCTTTTTTTATTTTGCTACTTTGCGCTGGAGCTGTACTTGTCATGGCGTGGTGAAATGGTCGAAGGATTGTAAAGAGAGGCAAACCGGATTGGCATGCTGATCCAGAAAACGTAAGCCAGGTTCCGCATCGATGCGTCCGACGCGTGTAACCAGGGTATTCGCAGAGGCCGCCGCCGCGACGACCTCTGCCCGCCGTTCTGCTGGTGCAGTAAAACATAGCTCGTAATCATCCCCACCCGACAACGTGAATTGGCGTCGCAATGCTGGCGGAAAATGCTGCAATATTGGTCCTGCTGGCATAGCATCAATTGCTAAGCTAGCGCCTACACGTGAAGACTCAAGAATATGGCCGAGATCGCCGACTAAGCCATCTGAAATATCGAGTGCAGCATGGGCAATTCCACGTAGTGCGATACCGAGTGCAACCCGCGGTGTCGGCTGGTGCATGCGTGTTGCCGCTTGCAATTGGTCAGCCGGGCTAAGCTCCAGCTCACGCCAGTAACCAGCTAGTGCCAGACGGGCATCGCCAAGATTTCCAGAAATCCAAATATCATCACCAACTTGAGCGGCGTCACGACGCAAGGCCATCGAGAGCGGTAATTCGCCAAAAATAGTAATGCAGATATTTAGTGGACCCTTCGTTGTATCGCCACCAATCAAACGGCATTGGTGTTGATCGGCAAGCGCAAATAAACCTTGCGAAAATTTCTCCAGCCATGCTGGATTGGCTTCTGGTAAAGAAAATGCGAGCGTAAAACCGACGGGCTTGGCACCCATCGCCGCCAGATCCGATAAATTAACTGCCAGGCATTTGTGCCCAAGCAGGTAAGGATCCGCATCAGGGAAAAAATGACGCCCAGACACCAACATGTCGCTGGAGATCGCCATTTGCATGCCAGGTGTGATGTTTAATAATGCACAATCATCGCCTATACCTAGTGCAAGATGTTCATCGGGCTTTGTATGTCGCGCAAAGTAGCGCTTTATTAAATCGAATTCTGAGAGCATACGGGCATTGTACTCAAGGAAGTTGCGGTGTCCAGATGGAATCGTTCATTCGTTAGAAAAACTCATTTTACGTTGAGATTGTTGATGAAATTTAAGTTGTAGATTAGACGTGCAATGTACTGAGCAATTTACAGCGAGCCGACTATCCACAATCGTTCGTCACGTCAACATCTTAAACTGCTTGTTTTTAGGATATTTCGTTTTCAATTTAACAATATCATGTATATCCTTATGCGCTAAAAGCATAGAAGTCGTACAAATACGTATAAAGTTAGAAGATTCCCTCTGATAGAATCACAGGCAAACTTCAGTTTTCCGTAAGCAAAATAGAAAAAAGGCCTACCACATGGATTCGTCAGCAGATCAAAAAGAGCAAATACGTCAACAATTGCGCCAGGCAGCACTCGAATATCACGAGCATCCGACGCCAGGAAAAATCAGCGTCACGCCAACCAAGCAGTTGACGAATCAACGCGATTTGGCACTTGCGTATTCTCCTGGTGTTGCTGCTCCTTGTGAAGAAATTGTCGCCGACCCGGCCGCTGCTTTCAAATACACAGCACGTGGCAACCTGGTTGGTGTGATCACCAACGGCACTGCAGTGTTGGGCTTGGGTAATATTGGCCCACTGGCATCCAAGCCAGTGATGGAAGGTAAGGGCGTTTTGTTTAAAAAGTTCGCTGGCATCGATGTGTTCGATATCGAAATCAATGAACCTGATCCAGACAAGCTGGTCGATATCATTGCCTCTCTGGAACCTACTTTCGGTGGTATTAACCTCGAAGATATTAAAGCACCAGAATGCTTCTACATCGAGCGTAAGCTGCGCGAACGCATGAAGATCCCCGTCTTCCATGATGATCAACATGGCACTGCGATTATCGTTGGCGCGGCAATCATGAACGGCTTGAAAGTTGTTCAAAAAGATATTAAAACAGCTAAATTGGTGGTTTCCGGTGCTGGCGCTGCTGCGTTAGCTTGTTTGGATCTGATCGTCGATCTTGGTTTTCCAATTGAAAATATTTTTGTGACTGATCTGGCTGGTGTGGTTTATAAAGGCCGTGCTGAGTTGATGGATCCGGACAAAGAACGTTTTGCGCAAGACACTACAGCGCGCAGCTTACGCGATGTGATCCCTGGCGCAGATATTTTCCTGGGCTTGTCTGCTGCAGGCGTATTGAAGCAAGACATGGTCACGCAAATGGCGCCGCGCCCTTTGATTTTGGCATTGGCGAATCCAACGCCAGAAATTTTGCCGGAAGAGGTTAAAGCCGTCCGCGATGACGCTGTCATGGCGACCGGACGTTCTGACTTTCCTAATCAGGTGAATAACGTCTTGTGCTTTCCGTATATTTTCCGTGGTGCACTCGATTGCGGTGCAACGACGATCACCCGTGAAATGGAAATTGCCGTGGTACATGCGATTGCTGAGCTGGCACAAGCAGAGCAGTCCGATATCGTGGCATCGGCCTATGGCATCAGCAATTTATCGTTTGGACCTGAATATCTGATTCCTAAGCCATTTGATCCACGTCTGATGATCAAGATCGCACCGGCCGTTGCGAAAGCTGCTGAAGAGTGTGGTGTCGCTGCGCGTCCGATCAAAGACATGCAAGCCTACATAGAAAAACTGCAGCAGTTCGTCTATCACAGTGGCACTTTCATGAAACCACTGTTCCAGATCGCTAAAAAAGCGCCAATGGAACGTAAACGCATCGTCTTTGCTGAAGGTGAAGAAGAGCGTGTATTGCGTGCCGTGCAAGTGATCGTCGACGAAAAATTGGCAGCGCCAATTCTGGTTGGTCGTCCGCATATTCTGGAACAACGCATAGAAAAATTCGGCTTGCGTCTGCGTCCTGACGTTGACTTCAAAGTCATTAACCCTGAGTTTGATCCACGTTACCGCGAATACTGGCAAGCGTACTACGAAATGACTTGCCGTAAAGGTGTCACTGAACAATACGCAAAATTGGAAATGCGTCGTCGCCATTCCTTAATCGGTGCCATGATGATCCATAAAGGCGATGCCGATGGCATGATTTGCGGCACCTTTGGTACTACAGGCCTGCATTTGAATTACATCAATCAAGTCCTCGGCAAGCGTGAAGGCGTGAATGTCTATGCAGCGATGAACGGTCTGGTATTGCCGGATCGTCAGTTGGTCTTAGTTGATACCCATGTGAATGAAAACCCAACTGCTGAACAAATCGCCGAAATTACGATTCTGGCAGCAGAAGAAATGCGTCGTTTTGGCTTGTTACCAAAAGCGGCTTTGCTGTCCCATTCTAATTTTGGTTCCAGCAACAGCGAGTCCGCACAAAAAATGCGTGCCGCTTTAGCGATCATTCAACGTGATGCGCCGGATCTGGAAGTTGATGGCGAAATGCATGGCGACACCGCCTTGGATGCTAGCTATCGCAAAAAAATGATGCCGGGTTCCAGTTTGAAAGGTGATGCGAATTTGTTGGTGATGCCAAATATCGATGCGGCGAATATTGCTTATAACCTGTTGAAAACAACGGCGGGTAACAATGTCGCGATTGGTCCGATCTTGCTTGGTTGTGCAAAACCAGTACATATCCTGACGCCATCTGCGACTGTTCGTCGTATTGTGAACATGACGGCACTGTGTGTAGTGGATGTTGTAGCGCAGCGTTAATTTTTGATGATTGTTTAAGAAGCCGGAGCGCCAAAAACGCTCCGGCTTTTTTATTTGAATAAATTAATTTTTTTGCTCGGGTGTTTGCTTAATGGGGACGCGTCCAGTCGGAACAACATCGGATGCTTTCAGACAGTGACCATGCTGATCATCAAAAAACATATGCGGCTTAAAGGCGGATAAGACCGCTGATTTATTCACGCCACCCATAAAGAAAGTTTCGTCGATGGCAATGTCCCATGCGCGCAAGGTGCGAATCACGCGTTCATGCGCTGGAGACGCGCGTGCCGTGACGAGTGCTGTGCGCAGTGGGAATGCTCTCCCGTCTGGTGCTTTGAAATGATTTTGCAAATACGACAGCGCTCGCAGTAAACGTGCAAATGGACCATCCGGTAAAGTCTTTTTAGCGTTTTCTCGCTCGTGCGATTCAAATGCTTCTACACCTTGTTGTTGGTAGATTCGTTCGGATTCATCCGAAAAAAGTACCGCGTCACCGTCAAAGGCAATCCGAATTTGCTCCATATCCGCAGCGTTGGGAGGCATAGGGTAAAGCATCGCTGAGGCGACTCCAGAATTGATGGCTGCTTGCACATCATCTTCATGTAAGGACAAAAATAAACTGACGTTAAACGCATTCAGATAGGGGGCCAGCGGTGCGCCACCAGTCAATGCAGCGCGAGTAATGTCCAATCCGTAATGTTGGATGGAGTTGAAAATACGTAACGACGTTTCAGAAGAGTTGCGTGACATCACCACCACTTCTACCATTCTGTGCCCGGGTATGAGTGCATTTAACTTTAACAGTGCTTTGACTAAAGCATAGCCGGCACCTGGTTTAAGGATGGTGTTTTCATTCTCTAGTTGATGTTGACGAAATGCGTCCAGACCTTGGCTTTGAAAAATTGCATCTTCCGCTTCCAGATCAAACAAGGCGCGTGAAGAAATTCCTATGACCAGCAAATTATCGAGTGAAAATGCCATGAGCCTGTCTCAAGTTGTATATATGTTTGCAAGTATCGCATAGATGCCGGACTTATTTTGCACGTCGAAAAGTTAGGTTAATGCGCTGAGAGCCCAGTGTGCCATGCGGCTGATCTTTGACGGATTTGACACCATGAAACAGCAGACGCGCAGGACCACCCCACACCAGAACATCACCATGTTCGAGTTTAATACTGCTGAGTGGGTCGCTACGTTGTAAGCCGCCAAACACAAATATTGCAGGCATTCCTAATGAGACGGAAACAATAGGATGATTAAAATCCAGTTCATCCTTATCTTGATGTAGTGATAGTTTTGTTCCGGGCAAATAGCGATTGATCAGGCAACTATCAGGGATGAACTTGTCGAATCCCGCCGCTCGAGCTGCGTCGATTGCCAAATCTTTGAACCCCTGTGGCATCGCTGGCCAAGGGGCTTTTGAGATTGGGTCGAAACGAATATAGCGATAGCCGTGTGTATCCGATATCCAGCCGAATTCCCCGCAGCTGCTATTTTGAACGGCAATAGTGCGACCGCCGGGCGTTTTCATTTGGCGTAGCGGCGCTTGTCGAAGTATTGCATCCAATTCAGAGATCAGCGTATCCGCACGTTCAACTGCGTACCGCCTTAGTATGACTGCTCCGGGAAATAAAGTTTCAGTCCAGTGAGTGTCCAATTGTTCGTCGAATAGTAAATAGTTCACGATGCTGTTCGATCTCTCATATTTCTAATGAAAGCGTAGTAATTGATGAGTAATCAGAATAGTAGACCAAGTTTAAGCATTCGTTTTGATGACGGGTTCTATGTAGGCTTAGCCTTTCTTTAAGATATAAATCATTTTCCAAATTCCCCTTGCGTAACAGCACTAAACTTTGCTATAGTTCGCCTCCCGCTAAAACGGGAAGCAAGAAGAAAGCAGCGGCCAGCAACTCCGGCGATTTGATCAGGTAGAAATGACGCGAAAGCGACATGTTTCACCAGAAAGAACAGCAAAAGCAATCAGGGAGTTGACAGGGTAAATAAAGTGCTGCATAATCTCGCTTCTCTGCTGCAAACGAACACAACGCTTCGTTGCTAAACCAGGTAAATAAATGCCTCGGTTTGAGCGGAAAAGAATTTAAACCATTCGGTTCTTTAACAATTAACAGTCAATAAATGTGAGCACTTGATGAAAGCGCACCGATTAGTTTCTAACTGATCGGAATGCTTAAAAAATATCAAAT
>NZ_JACOFV010000020.1 GCF_014284255.1 Cognatundibacterium jejuense | reverse complement strand
TTTTTAAGCATTCCGATCAGTTAGAAACTAATCGGTGCGCTTTCATCAAGTGCTCACATTTATTGACTGTTAATTGTTAAAGAACCGAATGGTTTAAATTCTTTTCCGCTCAAACCGAAGTATTTTTTACTTGATTTAGCAACGAAGCGTTGTGTTCGTTTGCAGCAGAGAAGCGAGATTATGCAGCACTTTATTTACCCTGTCAACTCCTGATTGCTTTTGCTGTTCGTTTCGATGCATCTTATGCAGATGTTGTCGCTTTCGCGTCAATCTCATCAAATCAAACCGCCGGAGTTGCTGGCCGCTGCTTTCTTCTTGCCTCCCGTTTTAGCGGGAGGCGAACTATAGCAAAGTTAACTGGCCTATTGCAAGGAAAATTGAAAATAATTTAGATTAATGATGAAGCGCTTGTGAAGACAAATATCCATTCGTTGAAATACGTCTGCCTTTGTTCGCGAGGAAGTCAAACGCTGGTCATTAAATCGATATACCATGGGCGCATAAACAAATTATCAATTCTGCTTTAAATATCTACTGATTTGCTGATTTGTCACTCAACTTGTCCCCATTGCTGTTGATGTTTCCTCTCAAAAAGGGTGGTATATGTCTCTTGCATTTACTGGTAACAACGAAGCGGAAGTGATCGCTTTGCCGCATCCCTCTCAACACGAACTAGAAATCGGCTTATTGTCTGATGCCGCACATACGTCCCCTAAGTACTTATATGATGCAGTGGGCTCAGTACTATTCGATGCTATTTGCGAGCTACCAGAATATTATCCAACCCGCACTGAGGCCAGCATCTTCACTCAATACATGAGCGACATAGCCCATGCAATAGGACCGCACAGCACGCTGATTGATCTCGGTGCAGGAAATTGTCGTAAAGCGGCACGACTGTTTCCGTTATTGCATCCAAATCAATATGTTCCTATCGATATCTCCATTAAGTATCTGGAAGACGCGGTGCAACGTTTGCAACAGCGCTTCCCTTATATAGAAATGACAGCTTTGGGACTGGATTTTTCGAAGCCATGGACACTGCCAGATGAGATCCGCAGCGACAAACGGCTATTTTTCTATCCCGGCTCATCGATAGGAAATTTTGAACCGAGTCACGCACATGCTTTTTTGCGGCACTTACGTTCTGAATGCGATGCTGATGGTGGACTGTTGATCGGTATCGATCTGATAAAGGATCATGATACCTTGCATCAGGCTTATGACGATGCATTAGGCGTTACCGCTGCCTTCAATCTGAATGTATTACGTCACATCAACCAAATACTCGGCAGCAATTTTGACGTACAGCAATGGCGTCACCACGCTCTATTTAATACAAGTCATTCACGCATAGAGATGCATTTAGAAGCGCGGACTGCACAAACAGTCACGTGGAAGAATATGCACAGACATTTCTTGCCAGGCGAAAAAATTCATACTGAAAATAGCTATAAATACAGCTTGGATAAATTCTTAGCCCTGCTCGACTCGGCAGGTTTTGGGCACGCACAATACTGGACGGATAGCAATAACTGGTTTGCGGTGGTTTACGCCAAAGCTTTGTAAATTGAGGATCAGATCATGCGGACAACTACCTTAGCAGAGCGTTGGAAGCAAACCAGACAGCATACACTGAACATCGCTGCGCTGGTCAGTGCTGAAGATGCCTGCGTGCAATCGATGCCAGACGCAAGCCCATTGAAATGGCATCTGGCACATACAACCTGGTTTTTTGAAACCTTTGTGCTGGAAGCATTCGATACAGACTTCATCCCATTCCATCCACAGTTCAAGGTACTGTTTAACTCGTATTACAACGGCGTGGGTGAAAAGCATCCACGCGCACAACGTGGTTTGCTGAGCAGGCCAGCGCTGGCCGAGATTTTAGAATACCGCCACGCTACTGATCTGCGCGTGCAACATTTGCTTACCACGCTCAAATCAGAAAAACTCTCAGAGCGCATAGAACTAGGAATACAGCATGAACAACAGCATCAGGAATTGATGCTGACAGATATCAAGCACCTGCTGTCATGCAATCCTTTATATCCTGCACTACTGAGTGAACACCCTCACGCTGAACAAGCAGATGTCAGCGATCATTGCATCAGCAATACGCCCCTAGAGTGGCATCGATTCGATGCGCATTTACTAGAAATTGGCCATGAAGGATCTGATTTTTGCTTTGATAATGAAAAGCCACGCCATCGGCAATTTGTAGAGCCCTTTTCGCTGACATCACGTCTCATCAACAATGGGGAGTATCTACTCTTTATTCAGGATGGTGGTTACCAAAACCCAAGCTGGTGGTTGGCCGAGGGCTGGGATTGGTTACGTCAGAATCAAATCCGTCATCCACTATACTGGCACTCCGACGCGCATTGGCAGGAATTCAGCCTGAACGGATTGCAGCCCTTAGATATGCATGAAAGCGTCAGTCATCTCTCTTATTTTGAAGCGGCTGCATATGCGAGTTGGGCCGGTGCACGCTTGCCAACAGAAGCGGAGTGGGAATGTGCAGCACAAAAAGACGACAATCTGCACCAGCTATTTGATAGTTGCTGGCAATGGACCAGCAGCAGTTACGCGCCTTACCCGGGATTTGAAATTCCTGCCGGTGCGATCGGTGAATATAACGGCAAATTTATGGTGAATCAGTATGTATTGCGTGGTTCATCGAGCTTCACGCCGCCGCACCATAGCAGACTCACTTACAGAAATTTCTTCCCTAGCCATGCGCGTTGGCAAAGAACAGGCATACGCTTAGCACGCTCAATATCCGATACCGACGATTAACCACCCACTGACAAAGAAAGGAGTAAGCCATGCCGACCGCAATCTGGAACAACAAAATCATTGCCGAAGCCTCTGAGAATGAAGTTATCGTATTGGAAGGAAATGTGTACTTCCCTCCACAAAACGTCGATCAAAATTATTTGAAGCACAGTGACAAACAGACGGTATGTCACTGGAAGGGTACAGCGAATTATTTTGATATCGTGGCGGATGAGCAAACCAATGCCAATGCGGGTTGGACGTATCTACAGCCCAAAGATGCCGCAAAAAAGATTACTGGCTATATTGCATTCTGGCGTGGCGTGCAAATCGTCGCGTAGGTTCGTACTTGAAAATAGAAAACATGGCGGCGACAGCAAAACCACCATGTTTTCCATGTAATTTTTTATAGAACCCTAACCCGCGCGCTTTGCAGCCAATGCATTACCAGCGCGACTCACGGCTTTGCGACCGAGGTGCTGAGAAATAAACTGCCCTGCATCAACTACCGCATTCAAATCGATACCAGTATGGATGCCAAGACCTTGCATCAGGAATAACACGTCTTCGGTAGCGACGTTACCAGTCGCGCCTTTAGCATACGGGCAGCCACCCAGACCCGCCACGCTGGAATGAAAAATCGAAATCCCAACTTCCAGACTCGCGTAAATATTCGCCAATGCCTGACCATACGTATCATGAAAGTGACCGGATAATCCTGTGATGGCAAATTCTTTGGCTGCGCTCTGCATCACATTTTGCACCTGACGTGCGGTTCCTACACCGATCGTGTCGGCAATATCAATTTCATCGCAACCCAGATCGCGCATACGACGCACTACATCAGTCACACTGCTGACGGGCACATCGCCTTGATACGGGCAACCAAAGGCACAACTGATGCTGCCGCGAAGGCGTATTTTGTTTTGTTTGGCTGCCGCTGCGACATCGCGGAAACGTTCTATCGATTCTTCTATCGAGCAATTGATATTCTTTTGCGCGAACGCTTCAGATGCCGAGCTAAAAATCACCACTTCATCCGCACCCGCCGCTAACGCCGCTTCAAAGCCTTTCATATTCGGCGTCAATACAGAATAAATCACGCCCGCTTTACGATGGATGCCCGCCATCACTTCGGCTGACGTTGCCATTTGCGGCACCCATTTGGGGGAGACGAAAGAGGCTGCTTCGATATTTTGAAAACCTGCCGCGGTTAGTTGATCCACCAGCGCGATTTTGACATCCGCAGGAATACTTTCTTTTTCGTTTTGCAAACCATCACGTGGCCCGACTTCGACGATTTTGACTTGTTGTGGTAGCGACATCATTAATATCCTTTCGTTGGATCGACGATTCCGCGAATTGCCAAGCCGTGTTCAAGTGCCTGAATTTTTTCTGCAATTTGCGCAATACTTTCTTTAAATAGACTCATTGCTGCCATATGCGGCGTGATCTGTATCCTTGGTTCACGCCAGAATGGGTGTTCAACTGGCAAAGGCTCTTGCCGAAACACATCCAGCGTCGCACCAGCAATATGCCCACTTTGCACCAAAGCCAGCAAATCATCTTCGTTCACATGGGCGCCACGTGCGACGTTGACCAGGTAAGCACCCTGTGGGAGTTTTTGCAGGTTAGCCTGATTCAAAAGCCCGCTCGTTTCATTGGTCAGCGGCAAAATACACACAACTACCCGACTGGCACGCAAGAAGGCGTCCAAGCCATCAGAACCTGCGTAGCAAGTGACACCGTCGATGTGTTTGGGGTTGCGACTCCAGCCAAGCACAGGAAACTCAAACTGCTTCACGGCATCGACAATACGCTGTCCCAACACGCCAAGACCGAGAACACCCACACTGAATTCGTTTTTCTCAAACGGCATTAAGAAATTCCATTGCTGCTGATCACGCTGTGCGTCGTACTGGTCAAAACGACGGAAATAGCGCAAAACAGCATGGCAAACATATTCCGCCATTTGCACCCCCATACCGGCGTCATCGAGGCGCACGATAGGTACGCCCGTTGGCAACGCAGATCCCAATTGCAAAATAGCATCAGCGCCAGCGCCGAGGATAAAGATCGCCTTTAAACTACTGCGCCCCACAAGCATCTCTGCGGGTGGTTTCCATACAATCGCATAATCGGCCGGGGCATTATCACCCGGCGTCCAGGTACGGATTGCATGCTGAGGTAAGGCACTATGTAACGTGCGCAGCCATTCCTGTTCGTGCTGGCTATTGGTATAAAAAAGGATGCTGGCCATAACTCAAATTATTGATTCACCAACTGGGTTTGACGAATAATGTCCATGTATTGTTTAACGACACTGTCTATACCCATTTCCAGACTTTCAACAATCACGGCGTGACCAATCGACACTTCTAAAATACCTGGTATCTGCAAAAATTTACCGAGATTGTTCAGATTTAAATCATGTCCGGCATTGACACCCAATCCGGATTGCTGCGCGAGCTTCGCGGCCACCGCAAAGCCTTTAAAAATTTCTTCGCCTAATTTTGTGCCTACAAATTCCGCATATGGTTCGGTGTACAGTTCAACACGATCAGCACCAAGCTCCTTAGCGACTGGAATGTCAGGATTATCAAAATCAACAAATAAACTGGTGCGTATGTTTAAGGCTTTCAGCTCGGCAATGACGCTGCGTAGCATCTCGCCATCTTTTTTAAAATCCCAACCATGATCTGAAGTCAGCTGATCTGGCGCATCGGGTACTAAAGTACATTGTGCCGGACGGTGAAGCTTCACCACTTCGATAAATTCGCGTGCCGGATAGCCTTCTACATTCAACTCTGCACCGCGTTGTTTGCATAAAGCGCCGAGACTTTCAACATCCGAATAACGTGCATGACGTTGATCCTGACGTGGGTGCAACGTAATCCCCGCAGCACCAAGATCCAGGAAACGTGCCGCAAACGCGTCGACATCCGGATAATTGCGGCCGCGCGAATTACGCAGCAAAGCGATTTTGTTGATATTAATAGAGAGTAAGGTCATGTCGATTCCTTATAGCACCATGTGTACGGCGCATTGTGGCAAGTAGGCAATAGCCTTATTTATAGCCTTATTTATAGCCTTATTTATAGCCTTATTGTATGCTTTTGGTTTGCAATGCGTGATAACTCGCTTCTGACACTGCTGCTCTCTCGCTGTGCCTTTGATTGGCCCAAAAGCGCAAAACCGTTCTCTGTTGCGCTCGCAAATCGGATTTGCAAATTCAGCAAACTACTCCCCGCTACGGCAAACGGTAGCGGGGGAGAAAATCTACAACTTACTGCGCAAACGCTAATAACTGCGCGCCTTCTGTCACCTGATCGCCTACCGCATACAACACTTCATCAATCACACCATCGTGTGGTGCAGAAATTGTGTGTTCCATCTTCATCGCTTCCATAATCAATAAGGCATCGCCTTTTTTGACTTCTTGCGATTTGTTCACCAACACGGCAACGATTTTACCGGGCATGGGTGCGGTCAAACGGCCACCTTCCGCTTCGCTTTCGCCAGCGTGTGCGAGCGCATCGAGGTAATGCAAATCGGTATGCACATCTTGATTAAAGACATGGAAATGTTCGCCATCACGAACTACTGTTCCAGTGACGGTTTGATCATCGATCGCCAACACAAAATCATGTCCAGATGTTGAAACCAGTTTAACCTGAGCGACAACATCGACGCTGCTGATCTTCCAGCCATCCGCAAGATAAGTGACCGTCACATCATGTGTCGTTGTTTCTTCAATAAATTGCAAACCGCGCTGCATATGGCTATTCATGCGCCAGCCGTGGCTGCTTTGCCACGGATCGCTACCACCGGTTTTTTCAGACGTCAACAAAGCAGCCACCGCCAATGCCATTCGATGCATGCTGGCTGGTTTCACCACAGGGAATAATTCATCCTGATTACGTTCAATCAGACCCGTATCCAAATCAGCGGTAGAGAATGCCGTACTCTTGATCAAACGGGACAAAAACGCGATGTTTGAATTCAAACCAACGATTTGATATTGCGATAAAGCCTGCGCCATGCGGGCTAAAGCTTCCTGACGGTCTTTACCCCAGACAATCATTTTCGCAATCATAGGATCGTAGAATGGCGAAATTGTATCGCCCTCACGAACGCCACTATCGATGCGGAAAGCTGCCGGATCGCCGTTGCCACCGAGCTCAAAATTCACAGCAGCAGGTGTACGTGCGTGACGCAAAGTACCGATCGAAGGCAAGAATCCTTTTTCTGGATTTTCAGCATATACACGCGCTTCAATGGCATGGCCATGAATACGCAATTCAGATTGTTGCAAAGGCAGTTTTTCACCAGCAGCAACACGCAATTGCCATTCAACCAGATCGGTACCAGTGATCATTTCTGTCACCGGATGCTCTACTTGCAAACGGGTGTTCATTTCCATGAAATAGAACGAACCATCTTGGTTGGCGATAAACTCAACCGTACCAGCACCCACATAGCCGACTGCTTTTGCCGCAGCGACTGCCGCTTCACCCATCGCAGCGCGGCGCTCAGTAGTCATCCCCGGAGCAGGGGCTTCTTCTAATACTTTTTGATGACGACGTTGCACCGAGCAATCACGTTCAAACAAATAAACGCAATTGCCCTGTGTATCGGCAAACACCTGAATTTCGATGTGACGAGGGCGCTGCAGATATTTTTCTGCCAGTACTTTATCGTCGCCAAATGAATTAATCGCCTCGCGCTTGCAGGAGGCCAGCGCATCTTTAAAGTCAGCGGATTTTTCAATCACGCGCATGCCTTTGCCACCACCACCAGCACTCGCTTTCAACAGCACCGGATAACCGATACGATCAGCTTCACCGTGTAAAAAATCAGCATCCTGATTGTCGCCGTGATAGCCAGGAACCAATGGCACATTGGCTTTTTCCATTAAAGACTTCGCGGCGGATTTGCTACCCATCGCTTCGATGGCGGATGCTGGTGGGCCGATAAAGGCGATGCCGTTCTTGGCGCACGCTTCAGCAAATTCACTATTCTCAGATAAAAAACCATAACCAGGGTGAATCGCCTGTGCGCCCGTTGCCAACGCCACTTCGATAATCTTATCAGCGCGCAAATAGCTTTCTTTCGCTGCCGCTGGTCCAATCAACACAGCCTCATCACAGACCGCCACGTGCTTCGCATTGGCATCCGCTTCCGAATACACTGCGACAGTTTTGATACCCATGCGACGTGCAGTCGCAGCAACGCGGCATGCGATTTCGCCACGATTGGCGATCAGGATTTTGGTGAACATGTCTCTTCGCTCTTGGTTAATTTTTTAAATAAATGAATTTTTTGCTTAATCGTTAGCTGCAGCTACCCGCTTTGGCTTCTACTTTGCCGCGAGTCTTCAAACCGAGTTTTTCTAACAAAACGCGGTCATCTTGTGCTTCCGGGTTTTGTGTCGTCAGCAGCTTGTCGCCGTAGAAAATCGAATTCGCGCCAGCCAGGAAACACATCGCTTGTACTGCTTCACCCATTTGACGGCGGCCTGCAGATAAACGCACCCGAGCTTTTGGCATGGTGATGCGAGCGACCGCAATGGTGCGTACAAATTCGAGTGGATCAAGCGGGTCCAGACCGTGCAAAGGCGTGCCTTCAACTTGTACCAAATGATTGACGGGCACTGATTCTGGGTAAGGATTTAAGTTTGCCAATTGCGCGATTAAGCCTGCGCGTTGACGGCGAGATTCACCCATGCCGACGATACCGCCGCAGCATACTTTGAGGCCAGCATTACGCACGTGACCCAAGGTATCGAGACGATCCTGATAATCACGGGTAGAAATTACGTTGCTGTAAAACTCAGGCGCGGTATCGAGATTGTGGTTGTAATAATCGAGGCCCGCATCAGCCAGGCGTTGTGCTTGTTCTTCTTTGAGCATACCCAAAGTGGCGCAAGTTTCTAAGCCCATGGCTTTGACTTCGCGCACCATGGTTTCGACTTTTTCCATATCGCGGTCTTTTGGTGAGCGCCATGCTGCACCCATGCAGAAACGGGTGGCACCATTTTCACGGGCAGCTTTCGCGGCATCTAAGACTTCACGCACATCCAGCATTTTTTTGGCTTCGACACCGGTGTCATAGCGTGCCGCTTGTGGGCAGTAGCCGCAGTCTTCTTCGCAGCCGCCAGTTTTGATCGACAACAAAGTCGCCAATTCCACATCACCATCAGGAAAGTTAGCGCGATGGGCACTTTGTGCCTTGAACATCAGATCGTTAAATGGCAGATCGAACAGTGCCAGCACATCGTCAACCGGCCAGGTTTCTGCTTCAATCTTTTTTACTGGTGCCTGAAACTGTACGGCTTGTTGCGGGATGTCATTCGCTTGCATTTGTCTTCCTTCACTTCAAAGTTTACTACTCAATTATTTCAGGATATTCAGATTAAGATATGTCGCTGCGGTCTTCATATTGTCTGTCGGATTACCTGACAGCCGTGGAATCTGACCTAACAAAGGAGCACCTATTCGCTGCTGTATTGCAGCGATGTTCTCTGCCAGATACAACATATCTTGATCAACGGTATTCGCAATCCATGCGGCCAGACGTAAGCCACGGGCGCGGATCGCTTGTGCTGTCAGCAGCGCATGGTTGATACAACCGAGTCGCAGACCAACCACCAAAATCACGGGCAAATCTAATTGTTGCGCCAGATCTGCGGTATCGACGGTGTCGTTCAGTGGCACGCAAAATCCACCCACGCCTTCGACGATTACTGCCTCTGCGGCGTGTGTCAGTTGTTGATAACTCGCCAGTATATGCGGCAAAGAGATATCGACATTTTCTTGTTTTGCCACGATATGCGGTGCGGCCGGGGTCTGCATCAGATACGGGCACACCAAAGCGGTATCGGTCTTTACGCTGGAAGCCGCAATCAGGCTATCCACATCTTCGTTATGCCAAACGCCGTCGCGCAATTCTGCACCCGACGCGATGGGTTTCATACCGACGCTGCTTGTGCCGCGTTGAGCGAGTGCTTGCAACAAGGCACTGCTGCTGAACGTTTTACCGATCTCGGTATCCGTACCCGTCACAAAAAAATCGTAAGGACGCTTATTACTCATCAGGCAACCTCAGCAAAACATTGTGCGACATAGCTCATTTGATCAAGACGATTGATCGCTTGCGCCAATTGGTGCACTTGCAATTCTGTGTGCGCGGCGGACAAGGTCACGCGCAGACGTGCGGTACCAACTGGTACGGTAGGTGGGCGTATCGCACCGACCCAATAGCCGTGATCCATCAAGTTACCGGCAATATTTAACATCGCCGCGTTATCACCAATGACAACCGGCTGTACCGCGGTGATGGAAGGCATCAATTGCCAGAGTTGCAGGTTCAGACCATGGCTAAACATGGCAATCAGTTTGTTCAGATGCGCACGACGTTCATTGCCTTCAGCGCCAGAAATAATGTCAACACTCGTCAACAACGCATGTGCCAATGCTGGTGCTGCCGCCGTCGTATAGATATAAGTACGGGCTTTTTGAATCAGCCATTCAATCACTGTTTCATGCGCCGCAACGAAGGCACCACCAACACCTGCGGCTTTGCCGAGCGTGCCCATGTAGACCAGATTGGGTGACTTCAGATTGAAATGTTCTAAAACACCACGACCATTTTCACCTAATACGCCAAAGCCATGTGCATCATCCACGATCAGCCACGCATCATATTGCTCACACAGCGCCAGCAAAGGCGGCAGGTCAGCAATATTGCCATCCATGCTAAATACGCTATCAGTAACGACGACGCGCTTTTGCGCGGTACATGCTTTGAGCATTTGCTCCAACGCCGCATAATCTTTATGCGGAAAAACTTTGGTCGCTGCACGCGACAAACGTACGCCATCAATCAGCGACGCATGATTTAACTCTTCTGAAAAAACTGCCGCATCTTTTCCAGCGAGGGCAGTAATGATGGCTTGGTTTGCCATGTAACCTGTACAGAAATACAAGGCACGCGCTTGTTCGACATTGGGTGACATAAACTCGGCCAGGCGTTCTTCCAATGCCATATGCGCGCGGCTATGACCGCTGATCAAATGTGAAGCACCGCTGCCTGCGCCGTACAAACTCGCGCCTTTTTGCAAAGCTTGTACCACCAGCGGGTGCGTCGCCAGACCCAGATAATCATTACTACAAAACGCCAGTAATTCTTTGCCTTCGGCTTGCAAGGTCGCGCCCTGCGCACTATCCACAGTACGACGACGGCGGATCAGATGTTGCTGTTCTAATTCTGCTAATTCGTCCTGCAAAGACTGCAACAAAGGCGTTCTGGCCGCTGCTACATGCAGGTTACTACGGTTGCCACTCATGCCATTACCTCTTCAAATACGTTCATCGTTTTCTGTGCCAGCAGAGTAATTTCCTCTTCGCTAAGGATATACGGCGGCATCAGATAAACACTGCGACCTATCGGACGCATTAATAATTCTTGTTGCAAAGCGGCGCTGAAAAAACGCCGCGAAAAAGTACTTGCGCGCTCCGCGTCATCGACCACTGCATCAAACGCGAAGATCATGCCTTGCTGACGCACATGCTTAACGCGTACATCGCCTTTCAGACCAGCGAATGCGGAGGCAATCATTTGTGATTTCTGACGATTCGCCGCGATCACATTCTCCTCTTCAAAAATCGCCAGTGTTGCGAGTGCTGCGCGGCAAGCCAAAGGATTACCAGTGTAGGAATGTGAATGCAAAAAGCCACGACGCACATCTGCATCATAAAAAGCCTGATATACCGCGTCTGTCGTCATCACTAAACTCAAAGGCAAATAACCACCGCTGATCCCTTTAGACAGACACAAAAAGTCTGGCCATATTTGCGCTGATTCACATGCAAAAAAAGTACCTGTACGACCGCAACCCACCGCAATTTCGTCAGCGATCAAATGCACCTGATACTGATCGCACAATTCACGCAAGCGCCGCAAATAAATGGGATCATGCATCGCCATGCCCGTTGCACATTGCACCAGTGGTTCAATAATTACCGCCGCCACTTTGCCCTGACGTTGCTGTAAGACGCGCTCTAAATCCGCAGCGGCGCGCAATGCAACATCTGCCGCGGTTTCGCCGTCCTGCGCTAAGCGAGCATCGGGCGACGCCACCACGTGCGCACGCTGCAACATAGGACCATAGGCTTCGCGGAACAGACTCACATCGGTGACTGCCAAAGCACCAACGGTTTCACCATGATAGCTACCTTGGATGCAGATAAATTCTTGTTTCTCAGTCTGACCACCATTGCGCCATGCATGAAAACTCATCTTCAATGCAATTTCGACTGCCGAGGCACCATCCGATGCGTAAAAGCTATGCCCTAAGGCATGTCCCGTCAGAGCCGATAATTTTTCAGACAATTCAATCACTGGTGCATGGGTGAACCCTGCCAGCATTGCATGTTCCAACTTATCCAACTGATCTTTGAGTGCTGCATTAATCCGCGGATTAGCGTGACCAAACAGATTCACCCACCACGAGCTGATCGCATCGAGGTAGCGTTTGCCATCCATGTCGTACAGCCAGATCCCGCGTCCATGGCTGACCGGAATCAACGGCACGGTTTCATGATGCTGCATCTGGGTACACGGATGCCAAACATGCTGCAAGCTACGTGTGACCCAGTTATTTTGTGTTTCCAAAATGACTCCAGACTACAAGACAGACCCGTTCAATGTATAAATTGACAACCAATCAACAACAAATCAACAACATTCAGTACCGCAGGTCTGGTTAAAGAAGACGCGTATTTTATGCGACTTTTCCGGCAGCATCCGTTTTCATGGCTAATTGCTTGGTTAAATAAGGGTTTTCTCTTATTTCCACCGATCCTTATTTATCTTTATTTATCTTTACTTTAAAGCAACCACGATGGTTTGCGCTTCTCTAGAAACGAGCGTACGCCTTCTCGCCCCTCTTCCGATGCGCGAATCTGGGCAATCCCTTCCACTGTCGCGGCGACCAAGCCCGGTGTGATTTCGCGGCTAGCGACATCTTGCACCAATTTTTTGGCTTGCTTTACGGCATTCGGGCTATTTGACACCAACGCTTTGACGATCTCTGCGACTTTGCTATCGAGTGCTTCTGCATTCACAACTTCATGCACAAATCCGATACGCTGTGCTTCGCTGGCGGCAAAACGTTCAGCGGTAATGAAATAACGACGCGCCGCACTTTCACCCATGGCTTTAATCACATACGGTGAAATGGTCGCTGGAATTAAACCCAATTTGACTTCACTCAGACAATAATTTGCAGTATCAACACTAATCGCGATATCGCAAGCAGCCACCAAGCCCATACCACCGGCATAGCAATCGCCCTGTACTTTAGCAACGACTGGTTTGCTACAACGATAGATCGCTGCCAGCATTGCTGCCAACTGACCTGCATCAGCCAGATTTTCGGCATGCGTATAGTCGGCCATCTTTTTCATCCAGTTCAAATCTGCACCGGCGCAAAATGCTGGACCGTTCGCTGCCAGCACAACGGCGCGTACCGATGTATCGGCGTCGAGTTGCTGAAACACCTGCGTAATTTCTGCGATCGTGGTTTCATTAAACGCGTTGCGGACATCGGGACGGTTTAGCGTTACCGTCGCCATCTGTGCTTCCATCGTCAGATTCAGAGTGTGAAACATGTTTTCCTCATTGCGTTTTTTTATTGTTGGCATCAAAGCCGTGTTCATCCAGAAAACGGTCAACTAAAGGCGTCCAGAGCTTGATGCCTTTCGCAAACAAGCTGTGACCGTTTTTTTCAAATGCTGGCATCAGGTGAAATTCAGCGGTGCCGCCCGCTTTGGTAAAAGCATTAAACCAGGCCTGGCTATATTTCGGTGCAAAAAACAAATCGTTCTCGGTGTACACCCAGAGCATAGGCACTTTGCTGGCAGTACCAAATTTTGCGTACATTTGTTCTAACTTATAAGCCTCGCAAGGCTCACCCGGATGTGTGTCAGGATCTCCGCCTGCGCCGCCAGCAAAATTAATCGCCGCAAGTACACCAGGCGGATTCTTAGCGGCAGTTGCAACCGTCGTATAGCCGCCGACCGACTGCCCTACAATCAACACTTTTTTAGGATCGATATAGGGCAGTTGCTTTGCATAATCGAGTACAGCAATAACTTCAGTTGATGCAGCCTCTGCTGACGGGGCATAATTTTTATTCCGGCAAGAACCACTATCTTCCGGATCAGGCGTTGTACCCAACTCACCATAACCAATGCGCGTGGGCACAAATACAGCAAAACCACGCTTTACGAAATATCTTGCTTGTGCGGTATAGCGAAATCGCGCTGGCTGATCGCGATTAGTTCCACTACGCCCATGATTTAAAATCATGATTGGAAAAGGTCCATCACCATTCGGTTTAAACTGCGTAAGGACGACCTTCCCTGTCACTTGACGTCCCAACAGGTCTTTCACCGAAACATCAATATTCACCACAGATTCAAATAAGTCAGCCGCCATCACTATTGGCGCCGTCGCGTTGGTATTCGACTCTTGTGCCATGGCGGAAGAAGACATTGCCAGCGCCACACCAATAGCGGTAAAAAAAACATATCTGATTGAAAGCCGCATCGTCATCATTACATCCGGAACACACCAAACTTTACATCGGGAATCGGCGCATTCAATGCCGCCGACAAGCCAAGCCCAAGGACCATACGCGTATCCGCCGGATCAATCACACCGTCATCCCACAAGCGGGCGGAGGCGTAGTATGGATGACCTTGATGTTCGTATTGATCTTTGATCGGTTGTTTGAACGCGGCTTCTTCTTCAGCACTCCAGGTACCGCCTTTGCCTTCAATACCATCACGTTTAACTGTCGCCAATACACTTGCGGCTTGCTCGCCACCCATCACGGAGATACGCGCATTTGGCCACATCCACATAAAACGCGGAGAATAAGCGCGACCGCACATGCCGTAGTTACCAGCACCAAAACTACCGCCGATGATCACGGTAAATTTCGGTACATTCGCGGTGGCAACAGCGGTCACCATCTTGGCGCCATTGCGGGCGATGCCTTCGTTTTCGTATTTTCGTCCCACCATAAAACCGGTGATGTTTTGCAAAAAGACCAGCGGGATTTTGCGTTGGCAGCACAGCTCAATAAAGTGCGCGCCTTTTAATGCAGACTCTGAAAACAGAATGCCGTTATTGGCAATGATGCCGACAGGCATGCCGTAAATATGGGCAAAGCCACACACTAAGGTTGTGCCATAACGTGCTTTGAATTCATCAAAATGACTGCCATCTACAACACGTGCAATCACTTCACGCACATCAAAAGGTTTACGCGTATCCACCGGAATCACACCATACAATTCGCTGGCAGGAAATTTTGGTTCTTCGACGTCTTTCATGACCACAGTTTGTGGTTTTTGACGGTTCAGATTCGAGACGATAGTGCGTGCCAGCGACAAGGCGTGCGTATCGTTTTGTGCCAGATGATCAACCACGCCAGACAAACGTGTGTGCACATCGCCACCGCCGAGGTCTTCAGCAGTGACCACTTCACCGGTCGCTGCTTTCACCAATGGTGGACCACCGAGGAAAATCGTGCCCTGATTTTTGACGATAATCGATTCATCGCTCATCGCAGGTACATACGCGCCACCAGCGGTACAAGAGCCCATGACCACGGCGATTTGCGGGATGCCTTTGGCGGACATGTTCGCCTGATTGTAGAAAATACGACCAAAGTGATCACGATCCGGAAATACGTCATCCTGATTCGGTAAGTTAGCACCACCGCTATCAACCAGATAAATACATGGCAAATTATTTTGCTCCGCAATTTCTTGCGCGCGCAAATGCTTTTTGACCGTCATTGGATAGTAGGTGCCACCCTTTACGGTGGCATCATTACAGACGATTACGCATTCCTGACCAGCCACACGACCAATGCCGGTAATCACGCCAGCGGACGGTGCCGCGTTGTCGTACATATCGTAGGCGGCGAGCTGCGAAAATTCCATAAACGGCGTACCCGCATCCAATAACATTTGCACCCGATCACGTGGCAATAATTTCCCGCGCGCCAAGTGCTTTTTACGTGCATCATCGCCACCACCCAAAGCGATTTTTTCTATTTTGGCCTTAAGGTCGTCGACCACGACTTGCATCGCAGCAGCATTGGCTTTGAAATCCTCAGAGCGAGAATTCAATTTGGAATCTAAAGTTGTCATCGTATATTTATCCAAAAATCTGTTATTCGTGTTGCTAACAAAAAAGCAGTCTGACTATGCCTGTCTAATGAATGATCCCATTGACGTAAAACCATTTGCCGTCATACCTGACAAAGCGACTGACTTCATGCAACTTATGTGCCCTGCCGTTAATCTTGTACCTTGCTACAAACTCTACTGTTGCCGCATCGCCATCTTGCGTGTGCTGCTTTACTTCCAGCCCCAGCCATTTCGTCGGATCATCGTGTGTGATGCAGTCCTGAGGGCAAGTTCTTTCATCCCAGGTGGCACGCAAATACGCTTCATCGTTCAAGGTGTATGCGGTATAACGAGACCGCATCAATGCTTCCGCGGTTGGTGCCACGACACTGCCACTCAAATACAGTCCGCAGCAATCTGCAAACTGCTTCTCTGAACCACATGGACAGGCATCACTGTGGGCTTTATCAACCATGTTTTTACTGTCTTTACGACTCATACTTACTTTTTACTTTCTTTCACTGCTACTGGTGCTCCGGCTGCCTTCCAGGCACCGAAACCACCGTCTATGTGCGCCACGTTTTCCAGGCCCATGTCTTGGACGGTTTTGGTGGTCAGCGCGCTGCGCCAACCTGCTGCGCAAAATAAAATAAATTCTTTGGCTTCACCAAAAACAGGTTTGAAATACGGTGAATCCGGATCAACCCAAAACTCTATCATGCCACGTGGTGCATGAAACGCACCGGGGACAATACCTTCGCGCTCCAATTCACGAATATCGCGAACGTCGACAAATTGCACCCCTGGGTCACCTAACTTTGCCTGTGCTTCGGCAACGCTATATGTTTTGATCTGTGCATTTGCTTCGTCGACTAATTGCTTGTAGCCTTTTTTCATTTTTTAGCTCCAGTATATGAACGTTCGCTTGATCAAAATCCGCCAGTCGCCAACCATTTTTCGACTTGCGGTAAGCGATCGTTACCCCAGAAAGATTCACCATCGACAACGATCCAAGGCGCACCAAAAACACCCTGTGTTACAGCTGCTTCACAGGCTTGTTTCAATCGCTCTTTGCGGTCGACATCACTACACGCATCAGCCACTTGTGTACCATCGAGTCCTAAGCTACCAACAAAATTCGACAGCCAGGCCAGATCATTGATGGCTGCAGGTCCTGAGAAATACGCACGCATCACACCACGCACAAAATCACCCACTCGCTCTGGCGCCGTTTCTTGCAGCCACAAACAAACACGCGCTGTATTTTGCGTACCAATCGGGAATACTTCCGGCAAAACAAATGGAACGCCTGCGTAACGCGCAGAGCGCAAAAAATCGTTTTTATAATAGTTTGTCATCATCGGCGGGCGCATTGTCAGAGGACCGGAACCCGTCGATTTAAATACCTGGCCAAGTAAGATCGGTTTCCACTCAACGGTGCGACCGTATTTTGCGGCTAAAACTTCAATCGATTGACTTGCGATGTACGCATAAGGTGAAACAAAATCAAACCAGAATTCAATTGTCTTGCTCATTGCTGTCTCCTCGCTTTTATTAACTTGCTTTCACCGCTTGTTACACCATCAAATGAACGATTTTTAACGGAATTTATCCCGCTGCTAATGCGCGACCGATCAGAATTTTTTGTATTTCAGAAGTGCCTTCATAAATCTGACAAACACGTACATCCCGATAAATACGTTCAACCGGAAAATCGCTGACGTAACCATATCCGCCATGAATCTGAATTGCATCAGAGCACACTTTTTCTGCCATTTCTGAAGCAAATAATTTCGCCATCGCCGCTTCTTTTAAACAAGGCTTTCCGGCATCTTTCATACTGGCTGCATGCCAGATCAGCTGACGCGCTGCTTCAATCTGGGTCGCCATATCAGCCAGCTTGAACTGCACGGCCTGATGTTCATAAATCGATTTACCAAAACTGCTACGATCTTTGGCATAGGCCAGCGCAGCTTCAAATGCGGCGCGTGCCATGCCGACTGATTGCGACGCGATGCCAATGCGACCGCCTTCTAAACCAGACAAAGCAATCTTGTAACCCATGCCTTCTTCACCGATCAGATTCTCAGCTGGGATGCGGCAGTTTTCAAATAAGATCTGCGCCGTGTCCGACGAGTGTTGCCCCATTTTATGTTCTAAACCTGCGACGATGTAACCCGGCGTTTTGGTGGACACCCAGAAAGCGCTGATGCCTTTTTTGCCTGCTGCTTTATCCGTCACGGCCATCACAATTGCTACATCTGCGTGTTTACCGCTGGTAATGAATTGTTTAACGCCGTTCAAGACGTATTCGTTGCCTTCACGACGGGCGGTGGTTTTTAGATCTGAGGCATCGCTGCCGGCGTGTGGTTCGGTCAGGCAAAATGCACCTAACATTTCACCACGCGCCAAGGGCGTCAACCATTGCTTTTTCTGCGCATCGTTGGCGTACATCATCGCGATACTGCACACCGGGCAATTATTAACTGATACCACAGTGGAGGTACCACCATCACCCGCAGCGATTTCTTCCAACACCAGCGCCAGCGACAAATAATCCATGCCTGCACCACCGAACTCTTCTGGCACCGCCACACCATACGCCCCCATCTGCGCCAATTCTTTTAATTCTTCAGCAGGGAAATGGTGTTCTTTGTCCCAACGTGCCGCGTTTGGCACTAAACGTTCCTGGGCAAAGCTGCGAATGGCGTCGCGTATCATTTCGTGTTCTGGTGTCAGTAACATGTGAGTCTCTTTTCAATTTCTCGTTTTTATTTCAGGTCTTACCAGCTCAGGCTGGCACCATCTTCTGCATTAAAAAATCTGCCGTTGTGTTCTGCTTGTAAGCCCTCAACCAGCTTACGTATGCGTTGAGCACTATCGCTAATTTCTAAATCAGCGCCAGCGCCACCCATATCGGTTTTCACCCAGCCAGGGTGCAGGGCCACGCAGGTGGCTTTACTGGTGTTGAGCGACACATCTTTCAATACTGAATTCAAGGCTGCTTTGCTGGCACGATAGAGCCAACCCTGTGAAGCCGAGCGACTCGCAATCGAACCCATATGCGAAGAAATGACAGCGAGTTTGCCATGCGCATTTTCCACTAAAGGTAAAACCATAGGCAAAATGCGCATCGCAGCTAACACGTTGGTGTGCATCACATCGTCAAACTGTTCTTGCTGTGGCGATGTCAATCCAGTGGTATGCGGCCCATAAACACCGGCATTTAAAATCGCAACATCAATTTTTTCATCATCCAGACGCCAGCCCAGACCAGCACAATCGTTGAGATTATTGACATCCAAGGGCAATGCTTCACAACCGTCTGACTGCAGGACCGCAATGTGATCCGCATTTCGCGCCGTCGCAATCACGCGCCATCCGGCCGCCTTGTATTGCAAAGCCAACTCGTGCCCAATCCCACGCGAAGCCCCAATGATTAATGCTGTCGGCATGTTGCTTCCTTTAACTTATATCTGTGCGCACAGTGCATCTTCGTTTTTATGCTTTTAGTACTTCTTGCAGTGTCGCTTTTATATCGTGCGCTAGTTCATTCAATGTCCGCGATGCAAAGCAAGTTACAAAGCACCGCAATACGTCGGTATTGCGCGCATTTGCAACGCCGCTATGCGCCCGGAGTTTGAATGAGCGTAGCGCACGACATCAATTAAAACAGTTCGATGGCCATCGCGGTACCTTCGCCACCACCAATACACAACGATGCCACACCACGCTTCTTACCTTGCTTTTTCAATGCACCAATCAGCGTGATGATGATACGCGCACCAGACGCACCGATAGGGTGACCCAAAGCACATGCACCACCGTGTACGTTGATCTTGTCATGAGAAATACCGAGGTCTTTCATGGCTGCCATAGGCACTGCTGCAAAGGCTTCGTTGATTTCGAACAGGTCAACTGTGTCAGTCGTCCAGCCAGTTTTTTTGTACAGTTTTTCAATCGCGCCAATGGGTGCGGTCGTGAACCAGCCTGGTTCTTGCGCATGGGTTGTGTGTGCCAGAATTTTTGCGATGGGTGTTAAACCTAATTCTTTGGCTTTGGATTCACGCATCAAGACCAGCGCTGCGGCACCGTCGTTGATGGACGATGAAGACGCAGCAGTAATCGTGCCGTCTTTTTTGAATGCTGGCTTCAAAGAAGGGATCTTATCTAACTTAGCTTTCAACGGACCTTCATCTTTATCGATCACCACATCGCCACCACGACCAGAAACAGTCACTGGTGCAATTTCCCACGCAAATGAGCCATCGGCGGTAGCCGCTTGCGCGCGCTTAACGGAAGCAATCGCAAATGCATCCTGATCTTCACGGCTGAATTGATATTTAGCGGAGCAGTCTTCAGCAAAGGTGCCCATGGAACGACCTTTGTCATACGCATCTTCCAGTCCGTCGAGCATCATGTGATCAAAAATCTGACCGTGACCAATACGATAGCCACCGCGTGCTTTCGGGATCAGGTATGGTGCGTTGGTCATGGATTCCATGCCGCCAGTGACCAGTACTTCATTGCTGCCTGCTGTGATAGCGTCAAATGCCATCATGGTGGCTTTCATCGCCGAGCCGCACATTTTAGACAGTGTCACAGCGCCCGTGGACATCGGCAAACCAGCCGCCAGCAAAGCCTGACGCGCAGGTGCCTGACCTTGGCCTGCCATTAAACAGTTACCAAATAAAACTTCTTCAACCAATTCTGGTTTGACGCCGGCACGTTCCACCGCTGCTTTGATCGCAACAGCACCGAGCTGACTCGCTGTCAAAGAAGAAAAGTCACTTTGAAAAGCACCCATAGGGGTACGTGCTGCGCCAACGATAACGATAGGGTCGTTCATTACATTCTCCAAAATAAAAATGGCCGAAAAAATTATTACGTTTAATTATGTTTGATGACAGAATCGGATCTCTTGCGGATACGGAAACACATCATCAATTTTCCCTGCAACTATGCGCTGTTTGCGTCCATCCCAATAGTCGGCTGTCAGCAAATCTGCGTGATGTTGCAAGAAAAATTGTTTTACTTTTTGATTACCTAACAAGAAAGTCCCGAACTGTTCAGGGAACACGTCGTTCTTAGCAACCGGATACCACGGTTCAGCTGACATTTCATCTTCTTCGTTGCGCGGTGCCGGAATTTTGCGGAACTTGCAATCGGTGATGTATTCGATTTCGTCGTAGTCATAAAAGACGACACGACCATGTTTGGTGACACCAAAATTTTTATACAACATGTCGCCAGGAAAAATATTCGCTGCCACCAAATCTTTAATCGCATTTCCATATTCACGCACACCGTGTTCCATGGCTTCCATGTCACCGCGCTGCTCTGCTTCGGTCAGGTAGATGTTTAATGGTGTCATGCGACGTTCTATGTACAGATGTTTGATAACAACTTCGTCATCATTCACTTCCAACAAAGATGGCGCATATTGCTTAATTTCGTGGAGCAAATCATCAGAAAAACGTGAGCGTGGAAAAGCCACATCCGAGTACTCCAGCGTATCAGCCATACGGCCAACGCGGTCATGATTTTTGACCAACAAATACTTTTCTTTAATCAGCGCTTTGGTGGTTTCTTTCGGTGGCGGGAAGCTGTCCTTAATCAATTTAAAGACATACGGAAACGATGGCAATGCAAATACCAACATCACTAAGCCACGAATACCCGGCGCGGCAGCAATCTGGTCTGAAGAATATTTAAGGTGGTGCAAAAAATCGCGGTAAAACAAATTTTTACCGTGCTTTTGCAGGCCTATCATGGTGTAGATTTCGCTACGCGGTTTTTTTGGCAAAATGCTGCGTATGAATTGAACATACGCTGATGGCACTTCCATGTCGACCATGAAATAAGCGCGTGTAAAAGAAAACAATACCGTGATTTGCATCGTATCAAACAGCACGGTATCGAGCACCAGCGAGCCTTTATGCTTGTGCATAATTGGTATCACGAAAGGGTATTCGCGATTGCCGTTGATGCCTTTGCCGATGATGTAAGCGGATTTATTCCGGTAAAACAAGCTCGCTAAAACTTGTATCTGGTGGTTCGGCTCGATTTTTTCGCGACCGAAGTTTTCACGTAAACGAGCCTCCACCAAAGCAACATCCCGATCCAGGTCTTCAAACTCGGCGTTTAACTGGAAATTGGTAACAATACGTTTAATTGTAAAGTTCAATCCGTCGGTCGCTGGATAATACACACGGTAAGTCGGTGGCGTATCTTCGCGTTCAATATATTCCGTCGAGGTCGCGGGACGTACGAAGATGAAATCATTATGAAAATAATTTCTATGCAGCATCTTCGTGCACACGGTATTAAAAAATGTTTCTGCCAGCTCTGGCCGCAAATGATCGGTCAACAAACCCATGTAGTGCAGTTTGACTTCGCGCCAGACATCATCGGTCAGGTCGTCTTCGTCATATTCGTCCTCAAGCGCTTGAACACATTCACGTACGCGCGTGTCATAGAACTGGATACGCTCACGTGCAGCAGTTTGTGCGGCTTTCCAATCACCCGTCTCAAAATGTCGTTTGGCTCCCTGACTACTCGCGCTAAACAGGCGGTAATGTTTATCAAAGCCATCGAGGATCATCTTTGCGATGTCGAAGGCAATTTGGGAGGACAACAGTTTGGGGAAATGGGTATTTGGCATGTTTTTACTCAGACAAGCTGAAATTGGTTTTTCCAAACTTGTAGTTTATCTAAATCTACGCCGATACCGCCACAAACAACAAATAGTGGTTTTTTGAACGCATGCAAGACAGATAAATTCTGATAAGCAACTGCCAATGTCGCGCCGCAAGCGGGTTCAACCAAAACACGCATGTCATCTGCAAATTTCAGGCACGCGTCAACGGCCTGTGCGTCACTGACAAGAACACTGCGGATATCATGCTCACGCGTCAGATCAAAGGCCTTTTGTGCCACGCGCCTGGCACCGAGCGAATTCGCGATCGAGCTAATGGCGGGTAAAGTGACGAGTTCACCTGCTTGCATTGCTGCATGCAAAGAAGCTGCACCTTCAGTTTCCACCGCAACAACCGGAACATGCTTCAAGCCATTGCGTTGCAAGCCCTGCACAATGCCACTCATCAAGCCGCCGCCACCAACTGAGCAAACCACGACGTCAAAATCAAGTTGACCTGCAACTTCATCAATAACACTACCATTACCGTCCCAGATATCAGCATGATCAAACGGAGGTACGTACACCGTGCCAGCTTGTTCACATAAAGCGAGTGCCGCCTGATTCGCTTCATCCCAGACTTTACCTTCGACGATAACAGTAGCGCCTATTGCCCGGATAGCATGACGTACGGACTCTGAGGTGGTTTCTGGCACGACGATCGTGGTCTGCAAGCCCAAAGCAACGCCCGCAACTGCTGCAGCAAAACCCGCGTTACCGCCAGATGGACAGACAAAATGCCGTGCGCCGTTGGCCGCAGCACGCTGACACATCAGCCCTATGCCACGCAACTTGAACGAGCCGGAAGGCTGGAGGTTGTCCATCTTCAGCCAGACTTGTTTATCCAGCGCAGAAGACAAAGCCCGATGAGCTAACAATGGGGTATTCAGATGTAATGGTGTCATACCTGATTTTTCCGAATGCTGATGTCAAGAAGTGTGCAAGCCATTTTTCGGACACTTGCACGGCAAAACTGAAACAAGCTATTGGGAGCAGTTTCATCGGCGTGACCGGCAAAACTGCTCACTGCTCCAGCCTTTAGCGCGTTTCTGCGAACAGCTCGCGACCGATCAACATACGACGGATTTCGCTGGTACCGGCACCGATTTCATACAGTTTCGCGTCACGCCACAAACGGCCGACCGGATATTCGTTGATATAACCGTTGCCGCCTAGGGTCTGGATCGCTTCACCTGCCATCCAGGTCGCTTTTTCTGCAGAGTACAAAATCGCACCAGCAGCGTCTTTACGCAGTGCACGGACGGCTTCGGGTGTCGTGGCACGATCGCAAGCCTGACCGACTGCATAGACATAGGCTTTACATGCCATCATAGTCGAATACATATCCGCCAATTTGCCTTGCATCAATTGAAATTCACCAATTGGCTGACCAAATTGTTTGCGGTCATGCACGTAAGGCACCACGGAATCCATACACGCTTGCATAATGCCCAACGGGCCACCTGACAAAACAGTACGCTCGAAATCCAGGCCGGACATCAAAACATTGACGCCTTTGCCTAAACCACCAAGCACATTTTCTGCGGGTACTTCGCAATCTTCAAACACCAGTTCGCCGGTGTGGGAGCCGCGCATGCCGAGCTTGTCCAGCTTTTGCGCAATGCTGAAACCTTTAAAACCTTTTTCAATCAAGAAAGCGGTCATGCCACGTGGGCCTGCTTCCAGGTCATTTTTGGCGTAGACAACTAAGGTATCTGCGTCTGGACCATTGGTAATCCACATTTTGGTGCCGTTCAATACCCAGCGATCGCCTTTGAAATCAGCGCGCAGTTTCATGCTAACAACATCGGAACCAGCATTTGGTTCAGACATGGCTAATGCACCAATGTGTTCACCGGAAATCAGTTTTGGCAGATATTTTTGTTTTTGTTCTTCTGTGCCATTGCGTTTAATTTGGTTCACACACAGATTTGAGTGTGCCCCATACGACAAACCAACGGAGGCGGAAGCGCGGGAAATTTCTTCCATCGCAATGATGTGCGCCAGGTAACCCATACCTGCGCCACCGTACTCTTCACCGACCGTGATACCAAGAATGCCCAGATCGCCCATTTTGCGCCACAAATCCATAGGAAATTGGTCGTTACGGTCAATTTCAGCGGCACGAGGTGCGATTTCCGCTGCGGCAAATTGTTGAATCGCTTCACGCAATGCGGCGATGTCTTCGCCGTGATCGAAAGTTAAACCTGGGAGATGGAGCATGTCGTCCTCACTGAATATTGGAATGATGGAATTGAGTCTTTTGCGATGAATATGAATTAATTAACCATTAATTAACTATTGTGCTATTAACATAATTATTCAAACTAAACGTCTGGCTTCTCTGGTTAATGATAATTATTACAATAAAAACCAGCTTGCAAACTGAATTCTTCGAAACAAAAATGATACTTCGAATTGACGTTAACGTAAACGTCAATTACACAGCTTTTGCGCTAGACCGTATTTTTACTCGGTCAGACTCGTTTTAGCCCCCTGTGCCAACAATTGACGGCTTTCTTCTTCATGGGCACTGATTTCCGCCAACATGACTTCAATATCTTCGCGTTGTTGTTCCAACGCCGCACGATGTCTTGCCAAAACGACCAAAAAACTTTGCAACTGCGTCTCTGTATCCTTGGGGGAGCGATACATATCGACCAGGCTTTTGATATCCGACAGGCTCAAACCCAGACGTTTGCCCCGTAAGGTCAATTTTAAGTGGGTACGTTCACGAGCAGTATAGACGCGGTTACGGCCACTGGGACCTTCGCGGGTCGGACTTAAGAGCCCCTGATCCTCATAAAAACGGATCGCTCGTGGCGTGATATCGAATTCGCGTGCTAATTCGGTAATGGTGTAGGTGGCCATAGTTTTAGATACAAAAATCAGTTTTCTGATTACAATCTCGAATTGACGTTAACGTCAATTAAGTAAAAACGCATTGTAGGCTATTCCTGCCGTAGCGTCCTATCAAGGCACATCGGACTGAAAAAAATAATTTCTACCCATAGAAAAGCAACTTAACCCGTTGGCAGCAGTCCCAAATAAGCAAAACCAGCAACACACCAAGAGACAAACATGAATCAGCTTGAACAGCAACTCGACTATCCTTTCGGCGACACCTTGCCAGAAGCCGGCAAAACCATGGAAATCGCCCCTGGCGTGCTGTGGGTACGCATGGGATTGCCATTTGCCTTAAATCATATCAATTTATGGTTATTGGAAGACGAGATCGAAACCGACACCGGGCGGGTGCATGGCTGGACCGTGGTGGATTGCGGGATTTCCAGCGATACCACGCGGGATACATGGGAAGTGTTATTGGGCGATGTGAACAATCACTTACGTGGATTACCCATTGTGCGTGTGATTGTGACCCATTGCCATCCAGATCATGTGGGGCTGGCGGACTTTTTATGCAGCCGTTGGAAAGTCTCTTTGTGGATGACCGCGGGTGAATATGCGTTCGCCCGCATGATGTCCGCCAGCTTGCCAGGCGCAGATGGGACTGCGATGTTCCCGCATTTCCGCAAACATGGCCTGACTGACCCGGCAATGCTGGAGCAAATTCAGGAACGTAAAACCCACTACACACGTTTAGTACCAACCGTACCGGCAGCTTATCGTCGCTTGCAAGAAGGCACGCCATTGACGATCTTGGGACGACGCTGGGACATCATCACTGGCTTTGGACATTCTCCTGAGCATGCATCGCTGTTTTGCGCGGAATTACATTTGATGATTTCTGGCGACATGCTGCTGCCACGTATTTCCACCAATGTCTCGGTATTTGCGATTGAGCCTGAAGCCAATCCGGTACAGCAATACCTCGATTCATTGCAAAAATATCTGCCCTTACCTGCCGACACACTGATTTTGCCGTCCCATGGCAAACCGTTTAAAGGCATGCACACGCGCATCACGCAACTGCAACAGCATCACGCTGAACGACTGGGAGAGGTGCGCGTCGCCTGCGCTACGCCGCAATCCGCATGCGACATCGTGCCTATCATGTTCCGACGTCCGCTCGATTCGCATCAACTGACGTTCGCCATCGGTGAAGCGCTCGCGCATTTGCACAAGCTCTGGTTCGATGGCGTACTGGTTCGTCAATTGGGGGACGATGGCGTGATGCGCTTTGTCGTTGCGCAGTAAGATAACTTAAGTACTCGCGCCAAATTGTAAGCAGCGCATACTGATGGTGCCAGCCTGAAAGCTTTGGTAAGTCTGCTGCAGAAGCTCATCTGCAATCCAACTTAAGCGAGCGCCAATTCAGCTGCCACTGTCGAGTGCAATGCCGTTGTATCAAATAACTTTAATGTCGAATTTTCCTGACTGATCAGAATTGATATTTCTGTGCAACCTAGAATCACTGCTTCTGCGCCGCGCGCAGCCAGATTATCGATAATTTTTTGATACACTTTGCGTGACTCGGAAGATACGACCCCTAAGCATAGCTCTTCATAAATCACCCTATGAACCACATCAATTTCAATCGGTTCAGGCACGATGACCCGTAAGCCATGTTGTTCAATTAAACGAGAACGATAAAACGCTTGTTCCATCGTAAACCGGGTTCCTAACAGGCCTACAGTTTGATAACCAGCCTGTTTGATGGCATGCGCAGTCGGATCAGCGATATGCAGCAACGGGATACTGACCGCCGCTTCAATATCATGAGCGACCTTATGCATGGTATTGGTACACAGCACCAGAAAATCAGCACCGGCTTTTTCCAGGGTCGATGCGGCCTCCGCCAACAATGCCCCAGCAGCATGCCAATCGCCTTGATGTTGCAGGCGCTCAATTTCATGAAAATCGACACTCAACAAGATGATTTTTGCCGAATGCAAACCACCCAATTTTTGTTTGATGACTTCATTTATTTTACGGTAGTAAGGGATCGTTGATTCCCAACTCATGCCGCCGATTAAACCTATGGTTTTCAAAATTGCCTCCTGTTTTTTGAGGGTCGCACATTGCGCGGGACTCATGATTCTATTGAAAAATCATATCGCTTACAGATGATGTTGGTACAAAAATTTCCTTGCTGGCATGGGCATATGGACAGTACGATTTCGCCACTTATTTTTTGCAAATAAATTACGCCTCACAAAAAATAGCTGCACAGAAATTATCATTATGTTATTCTAAAATAACATCTCGCTATCATAACAAAAACACCTGTCGAATCTCCGTCGTATTCTTTTTGGGAGGCTGTGCATGTCTAATATCGCTGGCAAAGCTTATGCCATGAATGTCATCACGCCGGTTCGCTGGTACACCGCGTGGCTCAATAAATTATTTTTTTGGGTTGCCTTAAAGCGTCCGAGCACCCTCAGCGGTTTACAAACCCTATCGTTGATTCACTATGCGCGCTGGGTCATTATTGGACGCAAACAGTTTCCGCATCTATCACCGGATCAGCCAAAAGAAAATCTCAACTATTCCTACATGCTGTTCTTTAGTAACTTCAATGGCAGTTGGGATCAGTACGTTGATTCGTTTACCTTCGCGATTCCGGGGGGACTGGATTTATTCTGGAAATGGAATGTGCGTTATTCCAAATCAGTGGCGCTGACACCCTTTCACAACTATATCCAGTATAACCAGCTGGAAACCATCCATTACTACAACGCCTATCCGCTGGCGACCTCAAATGATGTGAAATCAGCGAAGACCGTCAAAGACACATTGAGTGACTTTAATAAGACTGTCGAAGAAGGAAGCGACGAAGAGTTCTTAAAGCGCTATCACGGCGTACTTCGTGGCTTACAACACGATTTAGGGGCGATGCATCCGACACCGATTATCAGTATGTCTGCCTATCAGGTAGAAAAACGTGAACGCTGGCACGCGGGTCAGCTTGATCAGGAGCAAGGTCATGTCTAATGTCGCCGGAAATGCCTACGGCTTATCGATACTTTCACCGATTAAAAACGGTCGTGTACCGGGTAAAGAAATTGCGTATGCCGATTTGGTGCGCGATAAATTGCAAGCCTGGAATAGCGAATTTAACAGCCCCATGGCACTGGTGCCACAAACCTATCTGTGCCGCTTTTATGTGCTTGATGATGTGGTGACAGAATCACTACCCGGTGGAAGCTTACCGGATACCTGGTCGGATATTCTGCCGGTCGTGCCAGATAGTTTGCGCCGTGATGTCATGCCTAAGCAAGATCGTTTGCAATCGCGTTATCTGGTGTTCTGCTGCAACTTTTACGCCGGTCCAGCAGGCACACCTGACGCCTATTTGCGTGGTATGTGGGAAGCAATTAATGGCCGCATTCATGACATCTGGGATAACTGCTATGGCTTTGAAAACGTCCACCATGCCAGTGACTTTATTACTTACATGAAGAAGTGTCAGGTGACGACATCTTTATTTTTTAATGGCTCTACTGATCAGCCCTTAGAGGAACAATTAAAGGCGTTGTACATGAAGCAGGAGTTCACCAAATTCGCGATTGAAAATCAAGGTTTAAGTGCTACGGCAATTCGTGCAAATTACCGTGCTTTTATGTTGCGAACCCAACTCAATGATTTGCAAACGCCAAGTTGGCAGCCAGGTCAATACCGGCTTTGAATCATCGATCAAGCAACGTCTATATTCAGAAAGTCTGTCATGAGCAAACAACTCGATCTATTAGATATTCAAGGCCATGTGTTACGTGCTTATGGTCGTTTCGGTTATCCCAAAGCACGCTATGTATTTTTGAATATTCGCAATAGTAGTCGGGCACGTCGCTTTGTGGATGCAATCACACAACGTGTCACAACGGCAGTTTGTTGGGGCAAAGGCCCAGATGATTTACCACCGCCTGAATGGACGGTGAATATCGCCTTCACATATCAGGGTTTGAAAGAGTTGGAATTGCCACGCGCATCACTGATCGGTTTTTCACCCGAGTTTGTCGAAGGGATGAAGCACCGCAAAGATATACTCGGTGACGATGGTCCGAGCGCGCCGGAACACTGGGATCCAATCTGGCGCGACAATCGCGAAACCCGTGACAAAGACGTTCATATTTTTATTGCCCTCAACGCGTTGGCACCACCCTCGCCAGAAACTGGATTAGCCGGAATACAACAAGCTATGGCGCAATGCGATGTGTTTCTGGAACAGGCGTATGCATGGTTGCTTGAGGAAGTGAAGAAGACGGAAGCTGGCGTAGTCATTCTCGGCGGCAATCGCGGTGACAATGGTGCGTTGCTTGACTATCAGGACGTCAAGGTCGTGATGGAAAACGGTCTGCCGACAGCCAAAGAACATTTCGGTTACACCGACGGTATAGGCGACCCCGTATTTGAAGGCGTACCGTATGACGAAGCACGCGTGCGTGGCCGTGGCAAACAAATGGCAGATGGTAGTTGGGCACCTTTAGCGACCGGCGAATTTTTATTAGGTCATATCGATGAAGCGCAAGAATATCCACCAGCGCCGCGTCCCATTTTATTGGCGCGCAACGGCACCTATATGGTCTATAGAAAGCTGCATGAAAACGTCGCCAGCTTTGATAAATACCTGAAGCAAGAAGGACAAAAATATCTGGGCGGAGAAGAATTATTGGCAGCAAAATTTGTCGGCCGCTGGCGTGACAATGGCGCACCTTTGGTCAGTGCACCAGACGCTGCGAGCAAGAAAAAGTTTGATGAAAAATTTGCGCAAGCCAGCCCCGCAGAACAAGATCGGATGTTAAGCGACTTTACGTATGACGATGATATGAGTGGCGCCAAATGCCCCTTCAGCGCACATTTGCGCCGCATCAATCCGCGCGCTTCTTTAGAAATGGGACGAGATCCCGGCGACATACCAGGTTCCTACAAAACAATTACCGGTGCCTTTGATACGCCTGGCGCCTTAAGTAACCGACGCCGCATTTTACGCCGTGGTTTACCTTACGGCGACGTCAAAGACCGTAGCAGAGACGATGGCAATCACGGCATTATTATCATGATGCTCAACGCCGACATCAATCGCCAATTTGAATTTGTGCAACAACAGTGGGTCAATTACGGCAATGATTTTAAGGCTGGTAACGATAAAGAAATCATCCTCGGCAACCACAGTCATGATCCGCATTTTTCGAGTAAAGCCGTGTTGCAAGTAGACCCCGCAAGTGAAGAGGTGCCGTTCATTTTGGCGAAAATTCCGCGCTTTGTAGAAACACGTGGCGGCGAATATTTTTTCATCCCTAGCCTGACCGCATTACGTATGATTGCGCGTGGCGTTATTGATCCAACTTGATCTCTAAGCTCTAAGTAATCACGAAGATAATCGACCGCTTTAGTAAAAATCTTGATCAAGGCCAAATATTGCTCAACGCAAATAGTTGATATTGGTCAAGATGCTCATTTGTCCCTACCTATAAAATACTTTTGCGTAGGTGAACTGGTATGTTATCTTTTGATCTTATTTTTCGACACAGATCAAAAAAGCTTTTCGTTTCAGCATCAAGTCTTTCCGAAAGTCGCAGTTTGCGAGTTGTAGATAAAAGGGGTTTTGACCGCACCTCCGCATCTTACTTAGTCAGGAAAAATGAGGCATGCCAATTTCGTTTGTGCACGTATTACAGCTGGTACCAGAAATTACCCTTTTTTTAGCGCTGGCGATTGGTTATGCACTCGGACAAATCAAGTTTGGCTCTATTCAGTTAGGCGGCGTCTGCGGTACATTGATTGTGGCTCTGCTCATGGGTCAGGCACAAGTTGCGATTGATCCTGGCATCAAAAACATCTTCTTTGTTTTATTCATTTTTGCCCTCGGTTATGCAGGCGGCCCACAATTCTTTGCCAATCTGAACGCCGAGGGACTACGCTTGGCACTGTTATGCCTCATCGAAGTGATAGTAGTCGTGTCGCTGGTGCTACTCGCGACCTATTGGTTCAAGTTCGATCAAGGAACAGCTGCTGGCATGTTGGCAGGTGCTGCCACTGAATCTGCGGTAGTAGGAACAGCGACGGATGCCATCTCCAAACTGGACTTACCCGTAGCGCAAATCCGCCAACTACAAGCCAATGTGGTGACTGCCTATTCGATTACGTATATTTTCGGATTAGTCACCATCGTGATCGTGACCAGTCAAATTTTTCCTTTGTTGTTACGTATTAACTTGCGTCAGGAAGCAGAAAAACTATGGCAGGAAATGGGAGGGAAAGATGTCAGCGCAGAGGCTGAATCTGCAGTCCCTGACGTGGTAGGACGCAGCTACAAGATTCAAGTGGATGGTCAACGTCTGAGTGTGCTTCAACAACAATTGGGTACACAAACAACGATAATCAAAGTACGCAGAAATGGCATCTATCAGGAAATCACTCCTGAACTGACACTATTACGTTCAGATGAAATTTTGGTTCTTGGACTGCGTCAGGTATTGGCTAACAAAGCGCCGCTGTTAGGCGAAGAATTTGCGGATCCGGATAGCTTTCATCTGATTTTATATCGCACTGAGGTCATACTAAAAAATTCTGATCTCGATAAGACCACGCTTGCCAACCTGGAACTGCCAACAGGTATGCAAATTATCGGTGTACAACGCGGTGAGCATCGTTTGCCTCCGTTGCCGGATCTGCATTTGCAACTGCGTGATGTATTGCAAGTCTGTATCAGCAATACACTCAGCAGCGCAGACTCTACTGTAGCGATTGCAAAATTGGGGCAGCGAATTCGTAGGACAGATAAAAGCAATATCAGCTTCGCGGCTCTAGGCATCGTCAGTGGCATTGCGATAGGTATGCTGAGCATCAAACTTGGCACTATCCCATTGTCACTCGGCACTGGTGGCGGTGCTCTGTTAAGCGGCTTGCTGTTTGGTTGGTATCAGGACAAGCACATGGAAGTCGCTGGTATTCCCGAATCTGCTTTGGCTTTATTAAAAGACCTGGGCCTGGCTGGGTTTATCGCTTGTGTTGGTTTGTCATCTGGTCCGCAAGCAATCACACTGGTAAAACAATATGGTGTTTCGTTGCCACTCATCGGTGTTGTAGTCGCGTTGGTGCCTGCGTGTGCATCTTTGTTCGTGGGGCACTTTTTGTTGAAATTAAAAGCGCCCATTTTATTAGGCGCGATTGCTGGTCAACAGTGCAGCACACCAGCGATCAGCGCCATACAAACAGTGGCAGGGAATTCTACCCCCTTGCTGGGCTACACGATCACTTATGCGGTTTCAAATATCGTCTTGCCATTGCTGGGGCCACTCATCGTAGCTTTAGCAGGAATGCTGCAACATGCAGCTTAGCAGGGCATCAGACGAACTAAACTCGCCTGATGTACTGTGAATAATTTTTAATGAAAGGTGCTGAATATGGAAAGTCTACATGCCTTATTTGCCAAATCGCCCGAGATCGCTTTGTTCTTATCTCTGGCAATTGGCTATTACGTAGGGAAAATTAAGTTTGGGAAATTTCAACTCGGCGGCGTCGCTGGCTCATTGCTGGTTGCGGTGCTCGTCAGTCAGGTCGGCGTACATGTTGATCCTGGCGTGAAAGCTGTACTGTTTGCCTTGTTTATTTATGCGGTTGGTTATGAAAGCGGACCACAGTTTTTTAATTCTCTCGGTAAACAATCCATACGCGAAATTATTCTTGCGGTGGTGTTAGCGGTAACCGCGTTAGCGACCGTTGTCATCATGGCGAAAATTTTCGGACTCGACAAAGGCCTTGCTGCCGGTGTTGCCGCAGGTGGTCTGACGCAATCAGCTATCATTGGTACCGCCAGCGATGCCATCGCCAAATTAGGATTGGCCGCCGATGAAGTCACCCGCTTGCAAGGCAATGTCGCCGTTGGTTATGCGGTGACTTATGTGTTTGGTTCTTTCGGTGCCATCATCGTTTGCGTCAATATACTGCCTAGACTGATGGGTCGTAGTATCAAAGAAGATGCAGTAAAAGCGGAATCTGCGATGCAACAAGGCGTACAAGTTTTGGCATCAGGTCAACAACTGGCAGCACCTGATCTGACCGGTCGTATCTACCAAATCACCCAAGCAAACAACAAAACGGTATTAGCTCTGGAACAAGCAAATTCAAAGGTCACGATTACCATTGAGAGAGTTCAGCGCAATAAGCAATTCATCGAAGTCACGCCTGAATTAGTCCTGGAAACTAACGACATCGTATTGGTGGTCGGACGCCGTGAAGCAATGGTTGATGTTGCCACAGAACTGGGCAAAGAACTGTATGCAGTGGAAGGTATGGAGCTGACCATGCAACGCAAGGATATCGCGTTGACTAATAAGGCATTCCATAACAAATCAGTCGGCGAAATTCGTGCTCAGACCGCTGGCGATGTCAGCCACGGTATCTACGTTGTACAAATCAGTCGGATGGGAAAAATCTTACCTATGTTGGCAGATACAATCGTCCAGTTGGGTGACGTGATTACCATTTATGGCTCAGAACAAGACGTCAAGCGGGTTGCTGGTATCGCTGGATATGTGATTGTTCCAAGTGAAAAAACGGATTTTGTTTATATGGGGGCTGGTCTGGTCGTTGGGTTGGCGGTTGGCTTATTGACTGCAAAGATCGGATCAATACCGCTCACGCTGGGCAGTGGCGGCGGTGCATTATTGTCAGGCCTGCTGTTTGGCTGGTATCGCTCCAAACATCAGTCACTCGGTGCGATGCCCGCTGGTGCTGTTCAAATTCTCAAAGATCTGGGCCTGGCAGGTTTTGTTACGGTGGTCGGCTTATCATCCGGTTTGCAAGCGGTACAAACCGTTAAAGAACACGGTATCTCGCTGTTTCTGATCGGAGTCGTTGTAACCATCTTGCCATTGATCCTGACCATGTTGATCGGCCGTTATGTGCTGCGCTATGACAATACGGCGATTTTTGCCGGTGCTTTGAGCGGCTCACGCAGTGCCAATCCGGCATTCGGTGAAGTTTTGGATAAAGCCGAAAATGCAATTCCGACGGTACCGTTTGCGATTACCTATGCGCTCGCGAATGTGTTTTTGACCTTGCTTGGGCCGCTGGTCGTCGCCCTGGTTTAATTTGTTTCCAGTCATCACCCGGCCAGTCACCGGGTAATGAAGTTATGTTCAACATCTATTCTGCATTGATTAAAGAGATTCAATCAATTCAATCAATTCAATCAATTCGATAGATTCACTACCATTAAGGAGTAACAAACATGGACTTTAGCAATCCCGACAAACTCGCTTTATTGAGCCCTTTTGAACTCAAAGACGCACTTATCCAGACCGCAAAGCAAAGCAATCGTATGATGCTCAATGCGGGGCGTGGTAACCCGAATTTTCTGGCGACAACGCCACGTCACGGCTTTTTCCAATTCGGCCTGTTCGCCATGACGGAAGCAGAGCGTTCTTACATTTACATGCAAGACGTCGGCGGCTTCCCACAACGCGAAGGCATCGAAGCCCGGTTTGAAATTTTTGCCAAAAACAATGTAGGCGTTCCTGGCGTACGCTTTATCGAAGCGGCGGTATCCTATGTACGCGATCAGCTTGGTTTATCCGCTGGTGATTTTATTTACGAAATGTGCGAAGCGATATTGGCATGCAATTATCC
The DNA here is from genome assembly GCF_014284255.1 of Cognatundibacterium jejuense. GTDB lineage: Bacteria > Pseudomonadota > Gammaproteobacteria > Burkholderiales > Burkholderiaceae_D > Undibacterium > Undibacterium jejuense. The sequence goes on along the minus strand of NZ_JACOFV010000020.1, from coordinate 25,939 downwards.
TGTACCAGATCGTATGTTGCGCCTCAGTGAAAAAGTGGTTGCACAATACATTCATCGCGAAATGGTTGGTGAGCATCCATTCATCGGTCATTTTGATATGTATGCAGTTGAAGGCGGTACGGCGGCGATGACCTACCTGTTCGCCAGTCTCAAGGCCAACCACCTGATCAACGAAGGTGACACAATTGCGCTTGGCATGCCTATCTTTACACCGTACATCGAAATCCCATTACTCAATGACTACAATCTGGTCGAATTGATGATCGATGCGCCGCAAGAAAACAACTGGCAATTTACTAAGAAGGAATTAGATAAATTACTTGATCCTAAGGTCAAAGCGTTTTTCCTGGTCAATCCTAGCAATCCGCCTTCAGTAAAAATTGATGATGAAACGCTGGCTTACATCGTTGAGATCGTCAAGAAACGCCCAGATCTGATTATTCTGACCGATGACGTTTATGCGACATTTGCTGATAATTTCGTATCCTTGTTTGCACTGTGCCCTTACAACACGATTCTGGTCTATTCGTTCTCGAAATACTTCGGTGCCACTGGCTGGCGTATGGGCGTTGTCGCTACGCATGAGAACAATGTTCTGGATGAAAAAATTGCGAATTTGCCAGAATCATTGCGCAAAGAGCTCGATACCCGCTATCACTCCATCACCACCGAACCACGTAAGCTCAAGTTCATCGACAGACTGGTCGCTGATAGCCGCACCGTTGCTTTAAATCACACGGCGGGTCTCTCTACACCGGTGCAGGCACAAATGGCCTTGTTCTCTCTGTTTTCGCTAATGGATGAAGCGGGTCACTATAAAGCGGAGATGAAGAGCATCGTTTTGCGTCGCAAACAAGCTCTGTACCGCGAACTTGGTCTGCCTATGCCGCATGATCCAAATTCTGTGCGCTATTACCATTTGCTGGATATGGAATCACTGGCAGAACAAATGCATGGAAAACCGTTTGCTAAATGGTTACTGAAGAAAATGAAACCAAATGAAGCATTGTTCCGGCTTGCTGAAGAAACCGGCGTCATTTTATTGCCAGGTAAAGGTTTCGGTACGACTCATCCATCGGGTCGTGTTTCATTAGCTAATCTAAATGAATACGACTACGCCAACATCGGTAAGGCGATCCGCAAAATGGCGACCGAGTATTACGAAATTTTCTTGAAAGAGAACGGCGAAGACGGCAGAAACGCAGAAAAATCTGCGAAAGCTGAAAAAGGCGAGAAGGCTGATAAGAGCAAAAAGTCTTCAAAAAAATAACATGAAGTAAATCAAAAAGCGGCTTTGCATCGTTATATAGATGCAAAGCCGCTTTTTTATCTTCGATCTTCGTAAAAACAGCGATATGTCTACAGTCTCGTGTTATTCGTGAATCTGGAAAGTCGTGGTATTTCCCCACTGAAAACGGCTGTTCTGATTTTGTTGTTCATTCAGATCCATGCCCGGAATTTCCCATGACGTCGGTTCTTTGCGTTCAACATGATTATGTTCATGACGGAACTTAGAAATCGCATCATAGACAATTTTTCGTGCGCGATTGATGCCACCAAGCGGTCGATGTTCAGGCAAAGCATGCCAAGGAGAAAACGACATATTTTCGCCAAACTCGCGCTGTATTTCACTATTAAAACTTTGCCTTGGTATGCGTATCGTCGCCACTTTACGAAAAGGCGACAGGGCTTCTGGCCATAATTTTCCCGGGTCTTCTATCGGCATTTGCACTGCATCAGTTTGTATCTGAACCCGGAAGTCAAACACGGCATCTTCTTGTGATAATTGGGCGACCATCGCATCACGCAAAAAATTGACCTTGGGTTGCGCTGGCAACGTGTCGATCACCTGAGTCGTTGGTACCACCGAATACTTCACCGCTTTATCGCCGAACATATACGGCGTCGTACTGAAATAGCTGATGTGCAAAGGATTGGCAAATTTCAACATTGAATGCCATAGGTTGTATGCCGCCCGCCAATGCGTCATAAAAAACCATATGATCGACAATGCGCCGGAAGTGAATGCCTTAATCAATCCGGCAAATTCTTTTACATCGGCAGTCACAAACACATCCGTGCTGATCAGAATAAAATCGTGGGTTTGTTCGTCTTGTTCTGCTTCAAGCAATTTTTTACCCGGGACGCCCATGAGTTTGATCGCCATGCCGCGGATATCGCTTTTAATATCAGGTTGTATCGTGCCGTTTTGATTGGAGAATCGTATCCATGCTTTATAGCGCCGATTTTCTTTGAAAACACCAACTCGCAACTCCGGGGGTAAATCGGGCTCGACAATAAAGTAAGCCCGTACCAACCCATGCATTTTTGGATGCGCATCGCGCCGCATGATGCCTTTGGGATATTCCTGAGTAATTTTCGCTTGCAAACGCTTACGCAATTCACGAATGTATTTGGCCTCGTCTGCGGGAATTTTTTCAGTTGCGAGCGGTGGTGGAGACGCCATAGGTTTTCCTCTTCACACTTAATTTCAATCGGGGGACTGACACAACAGCGTTCCGGCGATACATGATGAAAATATTCATGCACTGCATAAGAGCCATCACTCAGCTGCGAGACAATATTGCAAAAGACTGAAATCGCTGCAAAGGCGCGAATTCATTAACATGTACGGCGTATCTTACACATGTCTAAATTGGCAAGCAATTGAAGGGCGTTGTACTTATACATCAATCAAAGCATAGACGGGAAACACAAAAAGTTCCTAATGATGAATCAGGAATGTCGTTTATTGACACGGATGGTGACCATGCTCTTTCAGAATGCATGAGATGGCAAGTTGGGGAAAAAGAGATCTACTTTACTGAAAGAAACGTGATAGTGGGCACCGACACATCGACATTAACGAATCAGTGCCCATTGAATTCTTACCTATCAGGCGCTGATGGCCGCAGGGCTTTCAGGTTTACTTTCCTGCGCCAGAAACACGATCAGAACAATAATGCCCACGATAGGAAGAAGGGCAATTAATTGCCACCAGCCACTACGATTCGTGTCATGCAGACGACGGGTAGCGGCCGCAGTAGAAGGCACAACAAGTGCCAGAGCAATCAATACATACAAGGTATAACTTAGCGACATCCCGATATACGCAACTAAAAATGTAAACAACGCGAGCCACCAATACTCAGAGCGCGATGCTCGTCCTTCAAAAGACGCATATTTATTGAAACAGGTTTTGATTGAATCTTGAAAGTTCATCACTTTTTCCCAATTGAACAGAAACAAAAAACTTACTTATCACACAGTACTATTTAAAAATAGCTTTAGGTCCACTCGGTAATTTTATGACCGTCAGAGTCCGTGAAGGCACCGACGACAATCAAAATAAAATCGATCAGAGCCCATATACCAAAACCACCCAGAGTTAAAATTTGCAGTATGCCCGTGCCGATTTTGCCTACATAAAAGCGGTGCACACCGAGAAAGCCGAAAAAGAAACACAATAACATCGCGGGTAATATGCGCTTATCAGAAGCGTTTGCCGGCGTCTGAACCGCGCCACAACCCGGACATGCAGCTGCACTGACATGCATTTGCTGCCCACAGGCACGACAATAAATCATTTGTTGAACTGATTCACTCACAATGAATACCCCTGAAATTACTTCTGGACTAATTAAAATATTTTTTCTTCTCGACAGAGCAAACTTTTTCTAATGACTTATTTTGAAGGCGCACAGAAAAACGTCGAAGTTCTGTGAATATAAACAAGAGTAGCAAAAATTACAACATATTTTTATTTTAGGACTGACGAAAAATCGTTCCAGCAAGGCATGGCGACGACGACATTACAAGGGTACGGCAAGAAGCTATAACGCCGCTGGGGCGGTTTTGCGTCAGTTCTATGTGATGATCGCGATTTGCTTCACCAGTTCAAAGTCGCCTCACCCTCATTAGCCACGCGATGATCAACACAACTACTGCGCCAAGGGCACCAAACCAGGCCCATTTTCCTACAGTCTGCAAACCAAATGCCATACCAGTCCAGGAAAAAGCATTTAAAGTTTCCAACAACGTCGGGATGAGATTTCCTTGTCCGCGCCGTTTAAAATGATCTCGTGTCGCAGGCTTACTAAGCCACAGGTGGATCAATGACGCACAGAAAATACCGCCGAAACTGGCAATTGCCAGTGACACCCCTGACAGCGGATCGTGCCAAGATAAGCCAAGCACAGCTGGTGCGATTAACACACATACGGGCAACACTGCGGTTATAAGTTTTGCATAGATGATTTGTTTCATCGAAAGTGGTGCACATTGCAATAAATCCGGCGCATCTTCAGCAGACAGAATCACCCAGATCAGCGATCCGGCCAAGGAAATTCCCAAATAGGTCAGCCCTGATACAACGCCCGGGAGCATCACACCATTTTTAAAAACCACAAAAAACAACGGAAGCATATACAACAATTGCAGGCAGATTTGCGCCAACAATTCGAAGTCACGCAATATCAAACGCCATTCTTTAACAAATATAACTAACCAAACACCGCTATAAAAGCGTCGCACTTTACGTGCTCGTGAGTCCGGTATGACTTTTGGACTGACCCCGCCAGCTTGCTGTACACCGCGGACAAAAAAGTGATGCGTGTAGCGGGTCGTCAGCCAACAAATAATCAAACCACTAGCAAATATCATCAGAGCGCTAAGCCAGTCACCAAATACTGCGCGGGCTGGCAACCAGATCGGGCTAGTTTCCGCCAATAAATGATGGTGGTCTAAGTAAGACAGCGAGCCACCAATGACCTTCTGACGCGTACTTTCTTGCACATGTGAAAAAATTTGACTGCTCAAAAAAATCGCAGCACCACTAAGTGCACTCAACAAATAGGCGACGGTGTGGGTGCGTTTCACGCCGATGAACTTCACCAGACTTAATGTCAATAACATCGCTGCAGCAGATGCCAGCATCGCCATACCAACTAATACTGGGTAAGCACCAAGCCAATAAATCTGCCCCAGGAATAACCCAGCATCAATCACCGGTGATAGGAAGAAAACAAATATCGCCAACACACCCAAAACGATACCGGTCAGCCGGACATTAAAAATCGTTTGCGTAGAAATCGGTGACGACAATAACAAGTCGAGATCACCCCGTTCGAACAAGGCTTTGATACTGCGATTAAGTGCGGACGATAACATGAAGGTCATCAAAATCAACAGCACAAAACTAATTCCGACTAACAATAAGAAAGATGGGAAACGTGTCAATGCAGGGAGATCAGACATCATCTCCCACGCTAGATAATGCATCAGTATCCAGACCACTGCCAGCAGTAACTTTCCTTTAAGCGGCATGCCGCGCGCCGACTTTTTTGAGTTGGCATTCAATTTACTGGCATCACCCATTTCATAAAAAAACATGCGCCATTCGTGCATCAACAGCCACAAAAAACTACCTGGTGTAAATTCAACTCCGCGCATATCAGGCTGGTTCCGTTAATTGCAAAAAGACTTGCTCCAACGTCGCGACTTGTGCGCCTTGGTCTGCACCAGAGTCCGTTTTATCGGCCAGATGACGTAACTCATCTAAGCTACCTTCGGCGATCAGTTTGCCGTGTTGAATAATCCCTATGCGCTGCGCCATGCGCTCTGCGACTTCGAGAATATGGGTAGTAAGAATGACAGTGCCACCTTGCGCAACATGGGCAAGCAATAAATCTTTCACCTGACGCGCTGCTGCGGCATCCAAGCCGGTCAGCGGTTCATCGAGAATGATTAATTCAGGTTGATGGATCAGGGCACCGGCCAGCGCCAGCTTTTGTTTCATGCCCCGTGAAAAACCTTCGGTTAATTCGTCGGCATGTTTACTTAAATCCAGCCATTCAAGCAATTCGGCCGCCTTGGTTTGAGCAAAACTAGGTTTTATACCCCATAAGCCAGCGACAAATTCCAGATACTCAATTGGCTTGAGTTTGTTATACAGCATCGGGTCATCTGGTAAATACGCCAGCTTTTGCTTAGCGGCTGCAGGATCACTTAACAGATCTTGTCCCAAAATACTGATCGTGCCACTATCAGGCAAAAGCAAGCCCGCTACCATGCGTAAGGTCGTCGTCTTACCAGCGCCATTAGGCCCCAATAAAGCGTACAATTCGCCTTTTTTCACTGATAAATTTAAGTGATCTACTGCTGGACGACCAAAGACTTTGGTTAAATCCTGCAACTCTAAAGCAACATCAGACATGCCATTTCTTTCAAGGATTTTTTAAAGCTAAGACTCAGCCGATCACTGGCGTGCACAATTCAACCATCACGCCATCCGGACAGCGGACATACGAAACAATTTGTCCCCAAGGTTTTTGCGATGGTGCTGCCAATTCTTTGGCGCCACTTGCTACGGCGCGGGCATGGGCTTGCGCGACATTCTCAGTGACGAGGGCAATTTCAAAACCTAGCGGCTTACTTGAACTATGTGCTGCGACATGCCCGGTAGAATAATTAAATTCGCCCATTTCATGCGCGGCAAACGCCAACGCGGTCGCGCCCGTTTCCAGCTCGCCATACATGCCCGAATCATCGAGAAAACGCCGCTGAAGTCCAAATGCTGTCTCAAAAAAACTGAGAGATGCGGCTACGTCAGGGACATAGATAATGGTGTATCCAAATTTCATTGCAATGGCTCCTGGTTGACTTCAATGAAAACAAATTTTTTTGTCGCGTCCGTCTGTATCAACAATACGCCTGAAACATATCATGCCTACACTTCAACTTCTGCCCAGGCAGCAGGCAATAAGAAACATGGTTACACTACGGCAAGAGCTTACCAAAAAACCAATGATACAGTTGATTGATCGATCTTTACGGCTAGCAATAAAACAACGAATTTCAACGCGACAAGGAAAATAAAGGTTTTTCGGGTCAGTGGTCGAGGGCGCAACGCGCGGTTACCACACATTGCTTTTTAGCAACCTGTTAAACATGACGATGATTTGATATGGCATCCGATGTCAAATTCAAATTTCGGCTATGCTTGCTCAAAAAATTGCATCTTGCATTAATGTGATGACATCATATCTTGAAGGAAACTCTGTGAGTAATTTGTTAAATCAACGTCTGGCGCTACTCGATAGCAATGAGCATCGCCCCTTGCTGGGACAAGGCTTGCGAGGCATAGAGCGCGAAACTTTGCGGGTCAATCCGCAAGGGCATTTGTCGCAACATGGACATCCAAAAGCGTTGGGTTCGACATTAACACATCCGCAAATTACGACCGACTATGCAGAAGCCTTACTGGAGTTCATCACGCCAGCAGAAAGCGACATTGCACAAGCGCTAGACAAATTAGACAAGGTTCACCGTTTTGCGTACACGAAGCTCGGTGATGAGATGTTGTGGAGCCAATCCATGCCTTGCCCTCTTCCTGAAGAAGATAAGATTGCGATCGCGTGGTATGGTAATTCGCATATCGGCATGATTAAGCATGTTTATCGTCGCGGTCTGGCATTGCGTTACGGCAAAAGTATGCAATGTATTGCCGGTGTTCATTACAATTATTCGCTTTCAGAAAATCTTTGGAAAGTCTTACAGCAAGCCGAGAACACACCGGGCGACGCGATGTATGTGCAATCCGAAAACTACATATCGATGATCCGCAACTTTAAGCGGTACAGCTGGTTGTTGATGTATTTGTTTGGCGCGTCGCCTGCTTTGACCACATCCTTTTTGCGTGGTCGACCACATCAATTAGAAACCTTGTCCGCCGATACCTTGTATCTGCCTTACGCCACCAGTTTGCGTATGAGTGATCTCGGCTATCAAAATAATGCCCAGGATGGTCTGGTGCCGCCGTATAACAATTTGATGGAGTACATGCGCAGCTTGTCCATCGCTGTGCGTAAGCCCTATCCAGCATATGAAAAAATCGGTACCAAAATCAATGGCGAATGGGTACAAATCAACACCAATGTATTGCAAATCGAAAACGAGTTTTACGCAACCATACGCCCAAAACGTGTAATCCGCACCGGTGAACGTCCGATAGAAGCCTTGTGTGCGCGCGGCGTGCAATACGTGGAAGTTCGCTGTATGGACGTAAATCCGTTTGATCCGCTTGGCATCAATCTGGAAACCTCACGCTTTTTGGATGCATTTTTACTGTTCTGCGCGCTGGATGAAAGTCCATTAACCAATGAGGCTGAAGGGCAGGAAAATTCTGAAAATTTTGCACTGGCAGTGAAAGAAGGTCGTCGCCCTGGTTTAATGCTCAAGCGCGGCGGCAAAACAGTTTCCTTACAGACTTGGGGCCTAGAATTATTGGAAAAAATCACTCCAGTTGCCGCTTTACTTGATAAACAACATGGTGCTGCAGCGCATGCAGAGTCTATGCAGGTACAGAAAGAAAAATTATTGAACAGCGATCTGACACCGTCTGCACAAGTATTACGGGCAATTCAGGCTGAGAATGGTTCATTTACGCAATTTGCCCTCAAGCAAAGCACCATACTGGCGCAACAGTTCCGCGCCCGCCCACCAAGCCCAGAAGAAATTGCTTATTTTGAAGATTTGGCCAAAGCGTCTATTGCTGAACAAGAGACAATGGAAGCCTCTCAGATCGGTACATTTGAAGAGTTTATTACCGATTATCGCTCGCGCACTTCGAGCCAAATTTGCTGCGAAAATTAAGCTCTATAGCCACCCTGAAATTAGGAGCAGCTATTTGTTTGCTGGAGCGTTAAAACTCAGAGGGTGGCTAACAAGGACCAACTGGTCTACCAGAATTTCCAAAAACTTTTTTTCTTTTCCTGACTGATTTTGGTTTTTATGGAAATTCCCATGCGCTCCAACGCTTCTTCATGACTCATGTTCTTGCCACGTAAGTAGGCGTAATAATATTCTTGCGGCATTTTAAATTTGGTATTAAATGGATCTTTAAAATGCTCTTTTAGCAACTCCTGATATTTATTCCATTCAGGTACATCTCCATTATTTTTCGCTGCAATCTTACGAACATACGCCATCGCCTCATCTATTTTCAGATTATTCATCATTCACCTTTATTTTGTCGCCATACGTACAGCGATATTCATCAGCAAAATCAGTGGCGGCTTTTTTGCATTAAAGCATATAAATTTAGAAATGGTAGAGCGTTCAAGGGTATTGCCACAAAATCTGTCGTAAATTCGCGTCGTAAAAATTACATTCCTATGTTCTTGCTTTCTTAGTCCGCCTCCAATAGCATGAGCGAGTTAAATTTCTAGCGTAGCTTCCCATGCCAGCATTGCCTGAATTACGAGAGTTAGAACGCATCATTAAGCTGGGAAAACCCTATCTTGACGTCGATATCTTGTGTGAAATTGACGTCCAGCATAAACGCTTTCCGGTGTACAAACTGACGATGGGCAATCCAGATCCCCAATTACCGGCGATCGGTTTTTTTGGTGGAATTCACGGACTTGAGCGCATCGGCACCCAAGTATTGCTGTCATTTTTACGCGGGCTGATTACGCGCCTATCGTGGGACAAAGGTTTGCAGCACATGCTGCAAGAAGTCCGACTGGTCTTTATGCCGTTGATCAATCCCGGTGGTATGTGGCGAGCAACCCGCAGTAATCCAAACGGCGTTGATCTGATGCGTAATGCACCAGTGCAAGCGGAAAATAAAGTCCCATTTCTGTTGGGGGGACATAGACTCAGTCCGCATTTGCCGTGGTATCGCGGCCCAGAGGGCGCGGAAATGGAGGCCGAAAATATCGCCTTGTGCCGGACCGTCAAAGAAGAATTATTGTCCCGCCAATTTAGTCTGGCAATAGACTGCCATTCAGGTTTTGGCTTACGCGACCGGGTCTGGTTTCCGCATGCGCACAGCATTCATCCTATTCCAAATCTGGCAGATATCCTGGCATTGGAAGAATTATTTCAGCAAACACATCCGAATCACCATTACCTGTTTGAGCCACAAAGCTTGCAATACCAGACCCATGGTGACGTCTGGGATTATCTGTATCTGCAGGCGCTGGAAAGCCCAGAAAAGACGTTTCTGCCTTTAACACTGGAAATGGGGTCTTGGATTTGGGTGAAAAAAAATCCACGTCAATTGTTTTCGCGTCATGGTATGTTCAATCCCGTTGCAGAACACCGCCTGCACAGGGTGTTACGCCGGCATACATCGTGGCTGGATTTTCTAATGCGGGCTGCGTGTGGTCACCAGGACTGGATGGCACAAGGCCCTACGCGATTGCGGCTGCAAGAGCGCGCGGTTGCACGCTGGTATCGCCCATGACCTGGGTCTTGTTGCGCGGCCTGATGCGTGAAAAAAGGCATTGGGGAGACTTTTTAGCGGCGTTTAAAGCCGCCTTTCCAAACGACCAGGTTATTACGATTGATTTTCCTGGCAACGGTGAATTACACCAGCAAACCAGCGCCAGCAACATTGAAAACATGGTCGAATTCGCGCGTACGCAAGTTCGTGGTGCAAACGCAAAATCCCCGATCCATTTATTGGCCATTTCCTTGGGCGCCATGGTTGCAGTCGCGTGGGCACGCGGCTATCCGCAAGAAATAGCAAGGATGGTGCTGATCAATACCAGCCTGGCCCCGCACAATCCTTTCTATCACCGCTTACGGCCAGGTAATTACCCACGTTTACTCACCACGATGTTGTTCGGGAATGTGCAACAACGCGAGCAGTTAGTATTCGACCTGACCAGCAGTCAAAAAGCGACCTCAATGATACATACGGCGGTACAAAATTGGGTCAGCTATGCGCGGCAATACCCGATTAGTCGCGGCAATATCATTCGTCAATTACTGGCTGCACTGCGCTATCACGCACCTCAGCAAACGCCTCACTCAGCGATGTTATTGCTGGTCGGGGATGGTGACCAATTGGTCAACCCTCAGTGTTCAAAAACTCTGGCCAATCTGTGGCATTGTCCTTTAACTATTCATCCAACGGCCGGACATGATTTGCCATTTGACGATGGGGATTGGGTGATTTCTCAGATTCAGGCGTGGTTACCGACGGTTGAAATTCGAACGCAAAATGCAATCCCTCGCTGAAATACCGTGCCATTTAGTGTAGGCTTTCCAATTTTCTTTTAGTTAATATCATTGTGCAAAAAGTCGCCCTTACCACCTATCTGAAACTTGTCGCCGTCGCTCTGTTTTGGGGTGGCACATTTATCGCTGGACGCCTGGTTGCGCCGCAAATTCCTCACATGATGGCGGCAGCAATGCGTTTTACGGTCGCGTGCGCTTTGCTCTTGCCGCTGGCATGGAAACTCGAAGGTGGTTTACCTAAGCTTAACCGGCAACAACTACACGCGACGTTTGCGCTCGGCGCCACCGGCATCTTTCTGTACAACTTTTGTTTCTTTTCGGCATTAGAACGCATGCCTGCCGGACGCACTGCTTTGTTCGTGGCACTCAATCCTATCGTCACTGCCTTGATCCTGGCGGCGCTGTTTGGTGAGCGTTTAGGACTGCGGCGTTGGATAGGGATTGTGATCGCATTTATTGGCGCCAGCATTGTCATCACTCGTGGCGATGTGAGCGGCGCGCTGCATGATTTGTCACAGTCTATCGGCAAAGGTGAGTTGTTTATGCTGTGCGCGGTCTGCGCATGGGCTGCTTACACGATTATCGGCAAACAAGCCCTGAAGGGCTTGTCGCCAATTGCTGCGACGACATATGCCTCCTTGTGGGGATTAGTATTACTAGTCTGCGGTGCAACGACAGAACTGGCACAATTTGATGTCAGCCATTTAACGTGGCAAGTGCTCGCGGCGTTGGTGTATCTGGGTGCTTTCGGTACCGTTATTGGTTTTGTCTGGTATTACGAAGGCGTCAAAACCATAGGCCCCGCCAGAACCGCGGTATTCAATAATTTGGTGCCTGTATTTGGTATTACATTGGGTGCTTTGTTGCTCAATGAACCGATTTTAATCTCTATGGTCTTTGGCGGCATCTTGGTGATTGCCGGGGTCTCTCTGACCAACCGCTAAGTTACTCTTTCCTTTAAGCGGCACAAAACCATGTGGGCCCTACCAAACCCACAAACCTTGTGCCGTCATCAAATTGCCATGTAAACAGGTAATTATTGATACACACCAACTTAATTTCACGTTGAGAAATCTTTGTAACCAAATATTAAAAAATCAATAAAATGTAATCACTTCATTACAAAAAAATCCACATTTTATTAACAAATTGATTGCATTTCATCCGATTCAGTCCACAATAGAGTTGTGTATTAACCCAAAATTACAAAGCTGTTATTTTTTCAAGTTTAGAAGTCCATGTCGTATTTCATCTGGGATATGTAACATGCAGAATTTTTCTCTTCGTACACACAGCGACCTGCTGATTTCTTTTCTAATGCTGTTCACCGGCACGGTCATTCTGCTATGGAATCAAATAAGCATTGTCAATCTGTTCGCCGCCGTCTTCATTATGGCTGCTGCTGGTTATATGGGCTGGGCTTTGATACGACGCCGACAAAGTGTATCTGACGAAACAAATCAAACCGAATCGCTCTATGCCATCGAGCCGGCGTCTGAGTTACCGAATTTATTACATCATGTACTGCCGCTCTGGAATGCCCACGTCACTTCAGTCAAAGAGCAAACAGAAAATGCCGTTGGGCAATTAATCCAAAGTTTTTCATCGATGGTTAATGAGTTTGACGCCGCCGGTTTTGGTGGTGTCAGTGATCTTGGCAAATCGAAAGAGGCTGATGCAACGATTACTTTATTGCAGCTGTGTAAAAAAGAACTCACTCCTGTTATTGACTCACTGGGAAAAATGATAGAGAGCAAGGACGAGCTGCTCCACTGTATTCGAGATTTGGCTGCATCGACTAATGAACTCAACACCATGGCGCAAGAAGTGGGGCAAATTGCTGCACAGACCAATCTTCTCGCTATCAATGCAGCGATCGAAGCAGCACGGGTAGGAGAGCACGGGCGTGGTTTTGCGGTCGTCGCTAGTGAAGTACGTAAGCTTTCGCATATGTCCGCAGAAACCGGCAAACGCATGGGCGAGCGCGTACGAAACGTCTCTAGCGTAATGAAAACAGCGCTGGCGACGGCCGACCGTGCCTCCGTTCAAGATAGCAAGGTGTTAGAGATTTCTGGTGCAGTGGTACGAGATGTCTTATCTCACGTTGAAATCATGGGGGATTCCGCCCAACAAATGCGCGAACATGGGAATGTCATCCGCAGCAATATTGAGCAACTGTTAGTTAGCTTACAATTTCAAGACCGTATCGCACAAATGCTGGATGTCGTGCGTACCGATATCAACAAAATGCAGGAAAACGTTTCCTTTGCTGCTCATGGTGAATTGCCAACAACCAGTGAGTGGTTAGAGGAACTGCAAAAGACTTACACCATGAACGATGAATATAGGCATCATCAACAAGATAATGAAGCTAGTACTGTTGATGAAACCGAAATTACTTTTTTCTGATTTTCAATCAATAAAAGCAGCGCAGGGTTGGTGACCTACCTGTATTTTCAAGAATCAACAGTCTCTTTACGCAAAATAGCTTCAACCAGAACTGGCAACATAGGAAGTCCACGTCATAGGAATTTATTCCCATACACCTACCGCCAATGTGCAACCCACCTGGTTATAAGCCATTTTATAAAAACGATAACGGAGTGTTTTTGCAAATTAATGCACCCGTGTCCTTAGTAACAGGATTATTTTTGTGGTCAATCCTACGCTATTTGTGCCGTGGAGTAAGAAATGCTTTCACCCAAACAAAAGTCTAAGGTGCTGGTCGTCGAAGATGATGAATTAGTCTCTTTGCAAATCCAGATCAAGCTGGAAATTCTTGGCTACCAAGCCATTGCATCAACTGCCTTCGGCGAAGAGGCAATCGAGCTCGCACGCGAACTGCATCCGGACGTTATCCTGATGGACATCATGCTCGCCGGCAAAATCGACGGTATCACAGCGGCCAATACCATCCACGCTGAATTAGGACTTCCTGTCGTTTTTTTGACCTCCCAAACAGAAGACGACACCCTTGATCGTGTCAAAGAATCCGAAGCATTTGGCTATATCATCAAACCATTTACCGATCGTGAATTGCGTGCCGGTCTGGAACTCGCCATCTACAAACATGGTGCCGAAGAGAAACTACGCCTAAGCGAGCAGCGTTTACGCGCAATTTTTGAAGCAGAACCAGAGTGTGTAAATGTCGTTGATCGAGATGGTAATCTCATCGAAATCAATGCCGCTGGTCTTGCCATGCTAGAAGTGCGGGACATCGACGAAGTGCGGCAACGCGGCTTAATTTCTTTCATCCACCCGAAATACCGGGATGCATTCCAAACTCTGTTTGAAGACGTGCTATCTGGAAATAGTGGTACTTTGGAGTTTGAAATAACTGGTTTAAGGGGCACCCGTCGCTGGCTGGAAACCCATGCGGTACCGATTCGCGATGCCATCAAATCCAGCATCATGATGTTGGGCGTCACACGTGATATTTCTGAGCGCAGACATGCTGAAGAAGCATTACGGCAAAGCGAGCTGGATTTGCGTGAAGCAGAGCATATTGCCCAAGTAGGGCATTGGGTCTGGGAGCCGGATATCAACAAAGTCACCTGGTCGGATGAAATGCAACGCATCTGGCAACGTGACCTGACGCAATATCGCGGCAACATTGCGCAAATGATCTTTGATACAGTACATCCAGAAGATCAACAACATATTATCAATCGCCAAAAAGACACCTTTAAACAACATAGTCTGGCATCCGCTTTTGAATACCGGATTATTTTGCCCGATTTAAGCATACGTCATATCTGGGCGATGCCCGGAAATCGCATCATGAATGCCAGCGGCAGAGTCGTGCGGCTGACAGGCATTGTGCAGGACGTTACCGAACGCAAACTCGCCGACGCAGTGAGACATGTCAGTGAAGAGCGCCTGGAGCAAACTTTTGTCGCCTCACCAATAGGAATGGCGTTAGTAGGACTCGATCTGCGTTTTTTGAAAGTCAATCACGCATTTTGTGACATGCTTGGCTGGTCCGAAAACGATATTCTTAATCAGGGATTTGACCTGTTCACACCAATCGAGGATCTGGCATCTGACCAAAGATTAATTTCTGAAATCGTGAATGGTGTGCGTCAAAGCTACCAGCTAGAAAAACGCTACCTGCATCGCCGTCAGCAAGATGTCTGGACTCAACTCAATGTGAGTGTTGTCAGAGACAAGGCCGAAAAAGCAATCCACTTTGTCTTTCAGATTCAGGATATTACTGAGCGCAAAATCGCGGAAACACAATTGCACAAATTATCTCTGGCGGTTGAGCAAAGCCCAGAGACGATTATCATCACGGACGTCAATCGTCACATTGAATACGTTAATGAATCGTTTTTAAAAACTTTCGGTTATACGCGCGACGAAATTATCGGAAAAGATCCGAAAATTATCCGCTGCAATGAATATCACGACGACCATTTATTGTCTCTGGTGCCAACGATTTCACAAGGAAATATCTGGAAGGGCGAGTTTCATAATAAACGCAAAAATGGCAGCGAGATTATCCAATATGCGATCATTACTCCGCTACGCCAGCCGGATGGCACGATTAGTCATTATGTATCAGTACAAGAAGATATCACCGATAAAAAACGCCTCGGTGAAGAGTTAGATAAACATCGTCACCACCTTGAAGAGTTGGTGGTCAGTCGTACCACTGAGTTAGCGGAAGCAAGGCGTCAGGCTGAAGCTGCCAATGAAGCGAAAAGTAATTTCATCGCTAATATGAGCCATGAAATTCGCACGCCCATGAATGGTGTTCTGGGTATGACATATCTGGCGATGGCAGCAACCAGTGATCCAAAACAACGTGATTATCTGAAGAAGATTCAGCTATCCGGTCAACACTTGCTGCATATCGTCAACGACATTCTGGATTTTTCAAAAATTGAAGCAGGCAAGATGACGCTGGAAGCGGTGGACTTCTGGTTAGAGGAAATTCTGAATAATCTGTCGAGCATGATGAGTAATAAACTCATCGGACGTAATATTGCTTTGAATTTCGATGTCGATAAAGAATTAGCAAATCACATGCATGGAGATCCGCATCGCCTCAGTCAGATTTTGATTAATTACACCAACAACGCCATCAAATTCACCGAGCAAGGTGAGATCATCGTCAGGGTGCGAAAAGTACAGGATGCAGCAGATGGCTGGCTGGTACGCTTTGAAGTACAGGACTCTGGCATCGGTATGACGCAGGCACAACAAAGCAAATTATTTCGCTCATTTCAACAAGCGGATAATTCGACAACGCGTAAATATGGGGGAACCGGATTAGGTCTGGCAATCAGCAAGCAACTTGCAAAATTAATGGGAGGTGATGTTGGTGTGCACAGTGAATTGGGTAAAGGCAGCACTTTCTGGTTTACGGTACACCTGTCAGCTGCAAAAGAAGTTGCCGCTATACCAGAAGCGAAGATAGATGCACTCAACAACACACGTTTGCAGTTACTGTCCAAAGAACGCGGCGGACTGACAGTATTGGTGGTCGATGACAACCAATTCAATCAACAAATTGCCACCGAACTACTGGAAGCTGCCGGGCTCACCATTTTATTGGCTGGCAACGGTAAGCAAGCCATCGATATTTTACGAAAAAAGCCTGTCGATTGCGTGTTGATGGATATCCAGATGCCTATCATGGATGGGCTGGAAGCAACCCGCAAATTACGCAGTATAGAAAAATTCGCTCGCTTACCAATCATCGCCATGACCGCCAACGCGATGAACGAAGATCGTTTGCAATGCCTGGGGGTCGGCATGAATGATTTTATTGCCAAACCATTTGTACCCGAAGTCTTATATAGTACCTTGACACGTTGGCTATCAAATAACAATGAAGTGCATGAAACCACAGAGTTGTATGAAACGCCGCAGCAAGTTGTCTTCGATAAAAATTTATGCATCGATTTACGCGTTTTAGAAAAGCAATTAGGTGCGGTACCTGAAAAAATTGGAAAATTTGCGTCAAAATTTGTCGACTCCGCACGCAAAGGATTACAAGAACTCGACGAGGCTTGCCATGCTAAAGATCAGATTACTCTTTCAGCATTAGGACATCGTTTAAAATCCAGCGCACGTACTGTCGGGGCACATCAATTTGCCGACCTGTGTCACGAATTGGAAGAATTAAAAAATAAATCCAATCTGCATCGTTCTCTTGAAATCGTGAGCGAAATGCATGAATGGTTTGAAAAAATTGAGTCCTTTGTTAGCCTTTATTTGAAATCCAAAGGCAATATGGATTTAATTATTCCAAAAACTGACTCGATCGGTACGGCATCTCACTCTGATTTACACGTTTTAGTATTGGAAGACGATGCAAACCACATCGAAATCGCCAGCACGACGTTGCGCAAACTCGGTGTCACTCGCATTATGTCTTGCATGGATGGGCATCAGGCACTGACGATGATACGCACCTACAATCCTGATTTATTGTTGTGTGATCTGCATTTACACGGCATGGATGGGATCACTTTTTTGCGTTTAGTCGCAGAACACGGTTATTCAGGTTCGGTCATCTTACTTAGCGGTGTCGATCATAACTTATTGAAAGCAGCGGAAAGTCTGGTGAAGGCCTATGGTTTGAATCTACTGGCCGCACTGAAAAAACCATTGTTGCAGGATTCTCTGGAACTCGCTCTGGCACATCAGAAGCATTCACGGCCAGAACGTGTTCAATACAAAAAAGAAGCCGTACTGACAATCGCGGAATTACAGCAAGGTATCGCTGACGATTGTGTTGAAGTTTTCTATCAGCCTAAAGTCTCCGTCTTTAACAAACAAGTGGTCGGTGCCGAATGCCTCGCACGCTGGCGTCATCCTGAGCGCGGCATCATAGGCCCGGCTTCATTTGTGCCGGTCATGGAAGCACACGGAATGATCGATGTCCTGACCCATGAAGTGCTCAAGAAGGGCTCATTACAACTCGGAAAATGGCTCAAAGAAGGGCACGACTTTAAACTATCCGTTAACGTTTCTATGGACGATCTGGATCAACTCGATTTGCCTGAGGAGTTTGAACGTATCGTCTGTAACGCAGGTGTACAACCAAATCAAATTACACTGGAATTAACGGAAAGTCGTTTAATGGAAAATCTGACAGTGAGCCTGGAAATTTTAACGCGCTTGCGCCTGAAGGGATTTGGCCTGTCTATCGATGACTTTGGTACCGGTTTTTCGACGATGGAAAATCTTAAACAATTACCTGTGACCGAACTCAAAGTCGATCGTGCATTTGTCAATGGCGCGACCAAAGATGAAGCAGCCAGAGCTATTCTGGGTTCCAGTATTCAATTAGGAAAAATATTCCGGCTCAATTTAGTGGCCGAAGGTGTAGAGAAACAGCAAGATTGGGATTTAATCGCTGGCTCAGGTTGTGATGAGGTACAAGGATATTTTATCGCCCGTCCAATGGCAGCGAAGGAATTTATGGATTGGAAAATAGAATGGGATCTGAAGCTTAAACAAGATTCGCAACAAACAAATTAATTTAACTGGTTTTTAGATAGGTGAAATTATGGACGACTCTCTCTCTCCTTCCGACAATGCACGTCTGCACGTGATGATTGTCGATGATGACGATTTTCAAATCGAATTTGTTTCTGATTTGCTGGCAGAATGCGGTATAAAAAATATCGTCACTGCCTTGGGCGGAAAAAGTGGACTCACCATTTTTGATCACACCAATCCCAAGCCAGACTTACTTTTATGTGACATACAAATGCCAGATATTGATGGTTTCGAATTTATGAAAAAATTGGGAGAACGCAACTACACTGGTGGCGTGATATTGATGTCTGGTCAAGGCGCAAAAGTTTTGTATTCTGCTTCGCTGGTTGCGCAGTTAGCACGCCAGAATTTTTTAGGTACGATAGAAAAACCTTTGCAAAAAGATGCCCTGATGGCTGCAATAGAAAAACTATATGCAAAGGTATAACCCTTAGCTGATACGTAGTTTATTTGGGCAATTTATCAAAATCCCCCGACAACGAATGCTGGGGGATTTTTTATTGAAGTAATGCTTGTGGCTCAGGTGTTCACGAGTGTAGCCAGATATTGCAGACCCTCGATAGCGCGGCTACCATACCAGGATAGCATTTCGCCATCCACCAGTTGCACTGGCTTTCCGGTTTGTCGTTCCAAGGCATCGACATGTGATTCATTAAATCGATAAGGTTCAGTAGACAATAAAATACGATCAATTTCTTGTACCATTTGATCGTTCCAGTGAAAAACGGGGTATCTGCTTGTAGCGTCTTTTGGCGTCCAGGTTTGCCACGCGATCATGCGCAACATATTTGAGATATAGGTGTCCTGAGACACCGTCATCCACGGATCTTGCCAAATACAATACACGACTCTTTCAGGCTTAAAAGCATTCATTTCAGATAAAGCTTTACTTGCTCCTTCAAATTCGCGGATCAGCTTTGTCGCCGCTTTTTCCACCTGAAAGATATGTCCTAATAATCGATATAGATCCAGATTATCCATGGGCGTAATTGGATGTGTCACGATCACATTGGGAATAAATTCTGCTAAAGCATCTACCGTTGGCTTTTCATTCTCATCAATGTTGACGATCAAATGAGTTGGTGCCATCTTGCGAATTTTTTCTATATTCACATCTTTGGTACCACCGATTTTTGGTATCGCTTGTACGATCTGTACGGGATGAATACAAAATCCCGTACGACCAACAATCAAACTAGCCAGACCAAGATCGCACAATAATTCAGTGATCGAAGGCACCAGACTGACAATGCGGGTATCTGCCTTATTCGCCAATGGGTGTCGTTGACCTATCGCGTCGACCAAATCAGATGTCGCCAGCATCTTTATTTTCCGGCTTCTTCGACGCGTGCTTTGTGCGGCGCGCGGGAAAACAAAAAATCATAGGCAGGATTAGGTAATAGTCGCAATAATTTTGCCACTAAGCCCATTTGCCAGGGTATAACCCGATAAGAACGTCCAGCATTGATCGTCTGAATAGCCTGGTTCGCGAATTTTTCGACAGGCATCAAAAATGGCATAGGATAGGAGTTCACCTGGGTCATCGGCGTATCAATATAGCCTGGGGCGATGGTTACCACGCGTATCCGATTTTTTCTCAACTCCACCCTCAAAGATTCGCAGTAACTAATCACTGCGGCCTTGGAAGCGCTATATGCTTCGGCGCCAGGTAAGCCACGTATGCCAGCCACGCTGCCTATCCCAACCAATCGACAATTCTCTTGTTTTGAATAGGTTTTCATGGCAGCAATAAATGGTGCAAAAGTCGCGACAGTTGCAGTTACGTTGGTTTGAAAGACACGGTCAAAGACCGGCAAATCACCTTGATGCTCGGTCAAGGTACCGACCGATATACCGGCATTGGCAATAACAATATGAACTTGTCCGCATTGTTTCAAAAAATCCTCAGCAGCTGACGCCACTGCGGCGTGGTCGGTCACGTCCACTGCGTAGATGTGATGGCGCTCCGGATTCGGTAAATTGGCGCGTAGCTGTTCGAGATTTTCTTTGCGTCTGGCGAGCAGACCCAACCTTGCGCCTTGCTGTGCATAAGCCTT
This sequence comes from Cognatundibacterium jejuense, assembly GCF_014284255.1. Classification (GTDB taxonomy): domain Bacteria; phylum Pseudomonadota; class Gammaproteobacteria; order Burkholderiales; family Burkholderiaceae_D; genus Undibacterium; species Undibacterium jejuense. Next base: position 5,339 of record NZ_JACOFV010000020.1, on the reverse strand, counting down.
AGCCAACGCAGCACCTATGCCTGATGACGCACCGGTAATGAAAACAGTTTTCATATGATCCAATAAAAAAAGTCCGCCGGATAGAAAGTATGCGGCGGACTGATGATCGTAGTAGCGATCGTAACTATGGCTTATTTCTTTTTCGCTGGCTCAGTTGGCGTCAGGCCTTTATCTTTTTGCGCCTTGGCAACTAAGAAATCCAACACCTGCAGTACTGCAGTATTTTGTGCGTCTTCCGAAGCACGACCAACGGTACTGATAGCCTGAGCAGGAGAAGTCACAAAACGTCCATCGACGGCGATGGTTGGAACGCCATCGATTTGATATGCGTCCGCCAATTGTTTGGCACGGGTCAATTTACTCTGAGTAAAAAATACAGAATTATAAATTTCTGAAAACTTTTGTTTATCGAGACCGGATTTTGCAACGAAGCGCATCACGTCGTCATCGGTTCTCAAGCTGTTGTGATCAACGTGGAAAGCAGCAAATACCTTAGGTTGGTATTCATCCACTTTTCCCATTGCTTCCAGAGTGAAGAACAATTTTTGTTGGGTAACGAGATCATGAAAATCGACGTGTATACGTTTGAAAACGATATTATCGCCTTGCTTTTTGACCCAGGCTTCGATATGTGGCTCTAATGCATTGCAATGGGGACAGAAGTAACCAAAGAACTCAATGACTTCAATTTTTTTCCCACTGTCCGTTCCCTGGGGACGGGACAAGACACGATATTCAGTGCCATTTTGTGGCGCAGCAGGTGAAGCACCGGCACCAGTTGCAATTAAACCCAATCCCAGCAGCATGACACTACGTACAATATGACTAAATAAACGCATTATTCTTCCTTTACAAAATTACTTAACAGTTCGCACAACGGCAACATCAACGCCATTATCAGACAACTTAGTTCTTGTTCGGTTCATACTTTCTGCATTATTAAATGGCCCGACGCGGACGCGATACATGGTTCCTGTGTCAGAATTTTTTTCGCTGACCTTCGCTTCAAAACCAATTAATGCAAGTTTAGCGCGTGCGCCCTCAGCATCTGCCTGATCCTTAAAGGCACCCGCCTGCAAGAAGTAAATGTACTTGTCGTCATTCGCTTCATTCTTTGCAACATCAGCAGCTTTGTCGTTCTTTTCTGCGAGTGTTTTATCCACTGCAGGTTTGGTTTCTGCTTTTGTTTCAACTGCTGTTTTAGTAGCTGCGGAAATAGTGGATACCGGTGGGGTCCCAGCAGGCGTAGCCGCCGTTTCGGCTGACTTAGGTGCATTCGGATCTTTTACAAACTCCTTGGCTACCTCTTTCGTCGTCTCTTTATTTCCATACAAAGGCTTATTCGGATCCTGTAACTGCGTGACTGGTTGATCCGGTTTATCTGATTTCAATCCTTTGTTGGTAAACGGCGTCGACGATTTGGTAATTAATAGTGCAACCGCAACCGCTATACCAAGACCAATGACCAGACCAATAATTAGTCCCGTTAAAGTATTGCCCCGTTGGCCTTGCAGGCTTGAATGATGAGATTTCATGCGTCTCCGAAGAATAAATAATTACGCTGGTGTCATTGCTAGAGTACGAAAATTTGAGGTCAATACCTGCACGCCTGCGCCTTTGATGCCGACACAAGCATGCAAGGATATTAAACAATTACATTTTATTTGGCGCTGATACACCGATCAAAGACAAGCCATTGCGAATGACCTGACGTGTAGCCAGCATCAGCGCCAAACGTGCCATCTTGGTCGCTTCATCGTCAACCAATACACGTTCGGCATTGTAATAGCTATGCAATTCGCCTGCCAGATCGCGCAGATAGAATGCCACTTGATGTGGACCTAGCTCATCAAGTGCACGTTCTAATGCTTCTGGATATTCAGCCAGCTTTGCCAACAGAGTTGCTTCGCGTGGTGCGACCAAAGGTGACAAATCAACATTTACCAGACCAGCAAAGCCTGCTTCGTCGGTCGAATATTGCGCTAACACTGAACAAATACGTGCATGGGCGTACTGCACATAGTAGACCGGGTTTTCATCAGACTGTGCCAATGCCACGTCAACGTCAAATACGAATTCTGTATCTGCTTTACGTGAAATCAGGAAGAAGCGTACGGCGTCACGGCCTTTCACCACATCGCCATTGCCTGACCAGTCGATCAGATCACGGACTGTGACGTAAGAACCAGCACGTTTAGAAATTTTAACTTCCTCGCCATCTTTCATGACGGTAACCATTTTATGCAACACGTAATCTGGATAACCTTGTGTGATACCAACATTCAAGGCTTGCAGACCGGCGCGAACACGCGCGATGGTGCCGTGGTGATCACTACCTTGTATATTGATCGCCTGGCGATATCCGCGCTCCCATTTAGTCACGTGGTACGCAACGTCGGGGACAAAATAAGTATACGTTCCATCCGACTTTTTCATGACGCGATCTTTATCGTCGCCATACTCGGTTGTGCGCAGCCACAGTGCACCGTCTTGTTCGTAGGTTTTACCGGCGGCGGTCAGTGCTTTGACGGTAGACTCAACTTTACCGTCCGTGTACAAAGAAGATTCGAGGTAATAATGATCAAATTTAACACCAAATGCCTGCAGGTCGCTATCTTGCTCACGGCGTAAATAAGTCACGCTGAATTCACGAATGGAATTGATATCGTCTACATCACCGCTGGCGGTAACAGGTGAACCATTGCTGGCGGAGACCGTTTTTTTATCTAAGAAATCACGTGCAATTTCTGCAATGTAGTCACCGTTATATGCGGACTCAGGCCAGGCTGCATCGCCTGGCGCATGGCCTTTGGCACGTGCCTGCACCGACAAAGCCAGATTACCAATCTGCACGCCAGCATCGTTGTAATAGAATTCACGAGTGACATCGTAGCCTTGTACGTCTAACAGCGCGGCTAAGGCATCGCCTAACGCACCTTGACGACCATGACCTACGTGCAGAGGGCCGGTAGGATTGGCAGAAACAAATTCCACCACCACTTTTTGACCAACACCACGCTGGCTTTTGCCATAATTTGCGGCCTGCTGCAATACAGTTTTCACCACAGCCTGTTTCGCAGCGGTAGCGACACGAATATTAATAAACCCAGGTCCGGCAATTTCAACGGTTGCGATTAGCGGGTTGTTGAGTGCCTGGAGATTGGTCACGATGGTGTTCGCAATTTCGCGTGGATTTTTGCGCAAGGGCTTAGCGATTTGCATTGCGATATTGCAAGCAATGTCACCGTGGGCTGGATCGCGAGGACGCTCCAACAAGATGGAAGGTGTTAAGTCACTGCCTTCCAATATCGGAGCAATCGCGTTTTTGAGGAGATTCAGGATTTCTTGTTTTTGTTCAGCTAACATAGCGCATCGTGTTCATTGCGTTTCGCGCAACAAATCTTAATAAGGACAGCGGTCATTATACTGTCTCCCCCGCGCCATGTCCGTCTGCTTATGCTTGTGATCACACAGTTTGTGGTGGCGTTGGAGCGTTCTTGATACTAGTGAGATAAATCACGCGCAGTAAATTAGCTAAAAATAAACCATTCATCAGTCCATAAATCAAACAGGTAGTGCTCACAAAACCGATTTCTGTTTTTAGTGCAGGATTCATCGCCACTATGACGTTCTCTACATATTTGATTGAAAACATGGTCAGCAACAATATCATCGGTTTCCAACTACCACGCAAATGTAACTGGCCGTCTGGTAGCAAGCTCATCGCTTGCTTATTCCCAAAAACTAATATCAGACCTAATCCAAGCAAGCATCCGGTGCTCCAGCATACAATCACAGCCGCTTGCAGGCCAAAATGTTGGTAAATCCCTTGCAAGGACCACAACAACATAAAGACTGGCAATATCACCATCGATTTAAAACTCATCACGCGATCCTTACTCGCCTTCATGCCGCGTGAAACTAAAAACAAAAGAATAAACCACACCCATAAAGGTGTGTGTGTCAGAATTTCTTGCAGCATGTTGATCTCCTTGTGTGGTTGAATCAGAAAGTGAGGCTAGTATGGCAAGTCATTTTTAGCACGTCATGAAGATTGCGATGAGCCGTAAATTAAAGTCGTCAAATGATGTGTAAGCGGCGTGAGTTGCATAGGGGACGCGTGTAGAATGTCAGGTTTTCTTTGTTTGGAAACGCTATGTGGTTCAAGAATTTACAGATATTTCGTCTTACCTCTCCATGGCAAATCACTGCTGAGGAGTTACATACACAACTGTCCCGTATTGCATTCTCACAATGTGCTTCCAATGAAATGCAAAGTCAGGGTTGGGCGCCACCACGCAATAATGAGATGCTGGTGCATAGCGTTAATAAACAATTCTTAATTTCACTGGCGACGGAAAAAAAGTTATTGCCATCAAGTGTCATCAATCAAGTTACAAAAGCTCGCGCTTTAGAGTTAGAAGAGCAACAAGGCTTTGCCCCTGGTCGTAAAGCAATGAAAGACTTGAAAGAAAGAGTCACCGATGAACTTTTGCCACGTGCATTTGGCGTTAAACGCAATACCTCGGTCTGGATTGATCCGGTCAATCGCTGGTTGGTGATTGATGCGTCCAGCCCCTCCCGTGCCGACGAAGTGGTTAAACTTTTGCTCAAGTGCTGCGATAAGCTGCCATTGGAGGGCTTGCGCGTTAAATCTTCACCGCAAGCAGCGATGACATCGTGGTTAGCTGGTAACGAAGCTCCTAAGGGCTTTACGATCGATCAGGATACAGAACTGAAATCGTCCACCGAAGACAAAGCAACCGTGCGTTACGTACGTTACACACTGGAACCGGATGATATTCAAAAGCATATTGCGGCAGGCAAACAGTGCACAAAACTGGCATTGACCTGGGATGACCGCATTAGCTTTGTACTGACCGATACCTTGACGATTAAGCGTATTAAACCTTTAGATATTCTGGATGAAGATAAAGATAAAGGTACCAACGAAGAAGAACGCTTTGATGCAGACTTCATGTTGATGACCGCCGAACTAGCAAAGATGATGGATGACATAGTGTTCGCCTTGGATGGGGAACTGGAACCAGCAAAGGCGGCATAAACTTTCTTAAGTTTAATAAAAATGACGAGTTGGACTCGTCTTTTTTTTGGCCTAAAAATCAGTTGTTGAGAATTGAATTGAACTGAGTATTGCTTTGAAAAATGCAAAAAAAAACGAGCCGCCTAAGCAACTCGTTTTTTCTTTTATTGGCGGAGCGGACGGGGCTGTGAAAAAAACTCACCCATCAACTTTTTTAACCAATAAAATCAAGGACTTAGCAACATTATTAATAAAAGGAAACAGAAAAACTGCTACCAATTCTGTTACCACTGCT